>JAQTYQ010000104.1 GCA_028688225.1 Opitutaceae bacterium
TGCTCTTCCGATCTCCATCCGAATTGCAGCTTGCACAGCGCACCCGCGGCCCCCGCTACCACGAGCACCTCCGGGGTAACGCCGCCGGTCAGCGTGATCGGGTTGTTGCGAGCCTCGCCGTAGGCCACGCCATGCGCGATCATCGCGCGGTCCGAGCCGCCGATCGGGCCTTGACCCTTCGTTGGGGTGCGGTTGCAGTCGAACAACTCCGCCTTGCCGTCCACCTTCATGGCAAGGTAGATATCTCGGCCCGCGTCGTTGTACGCCTCGGCCGGGAGCGGGTCTCCGTCGCCCATTGCGTAGGTGTTGCGGGTTGCGCCAGCCCCGAATCCGACGGTCTTGGCATCGAAATTGAGCAAGCACCCGCCGATCTCGGTCAGGGTCACACCATCATCGGCCACAGTGCGCAGCGACAGGCCCACGCTATCCGTTGCCCCGCCGCCGACGACACCCTCCATCTTCAGCCACTCGGTCTGGTCAGTGATCCGCGGCAGGATGAGGTTATTCTGCGCCGCCGTCTGGAGCCCCTTCCCAGCGAACGAGTAGAGCACGCGGGACTTGGTCGTGAACTCCAGCCGATTGAGCGGCTGGTAGCCGGTCGAACCCGGATGAGTCGCCAGCAGGTCGCGGATGCTGGCCGCGTCATTATTGTACAGTACCCCAACATTCGGCCCGATCTGCACGTTGTAGCGCCGATCGCCGATTACTCCGGTAGCGCCCGCCGGCTTACGCCGCGCGATGGTATAGTAGAGGTTGCGATTCGTTACCGCCGCCGCCGGAATCACCAGGTCATCATTGAGCGCAAACTCCACCTTACCCGCTGCCGACCACGGCCCGGTGCCGAGCAACTTGTAGAAAACCTCTGTCCCAGCATCCAGGAGCGTGTCCGGGCCATAGACGGCATCGGGGCGGCAGTGGACGATGATCAATTCCATCTGATCGCAGGTCACGCCCGCACCAGAAAGGTTCAGGTATGTAACCGCCTTGGTCAGATGGAGGGGGCCGGGCTCCGTAATCCACAATCGGCCCCAGCGGCCGAACAGCACGCGGCCCGCGAGCGTGCCGCTCGTGCCCAGCGTTCCCCCGCTGGTAATCGGAGTGTCACCCGCGCCGAAGTATCCGGTCGCGACCTTGGTGGGATTGAATGCGGGGACGGCGGCAAGCATTAGCGCGGCCCTCCGCTCGCGGCCGATACCCCGTTTCCGCCGGACAGCAGCGACGCCAGCATGCGCTGGCTATTGCTCTTCTGGGGATTCCCGGGGTTGTTCACATGATTATACGTCCGGCTGGTCGCCGCCGGCGTATGCCGCGCCCCCGGCGGCTCGGCATTCTCGGGGATCGGCGCCCCGGTCTCCAGGAAGCGGGTCATGTCCTTAATCCGCAGGCAGCGGCTGACGTACTTCAGGACCTCCATCATATTGACCATGATCCCCTGTTGAGCCAGCAGCGGCATCATCGGCATGACCGCGCCCTGCCAGAACTGTTGGAACGCGGCCAGCCGCTCGGTCGGCGTCGATTCCGTCAGGCTGTAGGGGTCGATGTCGATGTTGTAGTCATAGTAGTCGCCCACCTTCATGTCCGGCGTCCACAGGAAGGGAATCTCGATCTCCTCGTAGCCCGGCATCGGCCGCGTCAACGGCAGCTCGATGAGCGGGTCGGTCCACAGGTAGTAGCCGAGGTCTCGCACCACCCCGCGGATCATCGCCGTGACCTGCCGGGACATCTGCTTCATTCGCTTCCCGGCCGACTCGGAGATCAACTGCTCCTGCCCCAGGGTTCCCGCCGCCGGGGACAGTCCGGCCAAGACGTCGAGGTTCCCTCCCATGCTTTTGAAAACCTCGACGACATTCATGGCGAAGGCCAGCATCGGTCCGTCCACGCCGCCCAGGCTGACCTCCTTGGCGGTTTGCGGGTCTCCGCGTATCCACTCCAGGTCTTTCGCCCCCTGCTGTCGGCGGGCATCCTCCTCGTCTCCGGCGCTGAACAGTACATTCTGCTTGGCCTCATTCACGCGGCGGGCGACCTTGTTGTAGATGGTGTTGGCGAGGTCGTGGAGGTCTTCGAGGACCGAGAGGGGGGCCAGGGGCTCGATGTTGTCTGGAACCGCACCGAACCGCAAGAGGCGGTAGGGTCCTCCGGTCGGCCCCTCCCAGGGCGAGACCTTGAGCGGAAGCACGTCATTGTCCCCTTCGGACAGGTCGGCGTCGGGAAGGATGACGACGACGCGCTCGCGATACAGGATGACGTTCCACAGGGCCGCCCATCGTCCGTACTCGTCGTTCTCGGGACCGCCGTTTCCGCTAAGGGTCCGAACCGTCTCTTCGCTCTCGGCGTCTTCGGCCTTGTCGCGGCGGCTTTCCATCTCCTGGAGCCGCTTCACGACGCGCTGGTCCATCTCCGGGTCCATCTCCAGTTCGTCGATCGGGACGCGCACGAGATCTCCCGCGAACGAGCAGTCCCGCCACTTGCTGGCGCTGGTGTCATAGACGAAGTTGTCGGGGTCAACGCTGTCGGCAAAGGGCTGTCCGGACCGGAAGTAGCGGCGATCCTCATGCACCGAGCCCGCCCGGTCGAGTCCGACCTTCGCAATACCCATGCCGAAGAGGGCATTCAAGACCACTTCCGCCAGGGACTCTTCGAGATTGATCCGCCTTACCAGGAAGTTCAGGGCCGCTTCAAGTTGGGCCGTGTGCTGGCGCAGCTTCGACCAGTCGGAAGTGACGAGTACTTGCGGGTTGGCGCTCATCAAGCTCTGGGTGTAGGTGCTGACCGCCAATTCCAGGAGGTTCAGGGGGGTCCGGTCTTTGGTGTTCTTCCCTTCCCGGCAGAAGGCGTTTCCGATGTACGACGAAATCCGCTCGTAGCGGGCCTTTCTGAACTTGGAGAGGTCGCGATAGCTCGCCCGCACGCTTTTCCGCAGCCGCGCCGACTCTCGTTTTCCAAGCTCCGCCGATGCCATCACTTGATCCTGTTGGGGTCCGCCTTGAGGGCCTTGTGGGTGAATCCGATTCCAAACAGCGCCCCGCCGGCATAGAGCAGCCACGTACAGGCCGCCTCCAGGTCATCAGCGTGCTCAGGGTACAGGTCGGGGAGGTAGGCCCGGCAAATCCAGGCCGCCGGCCCCAGAAGCAGGCCAATCATGGTCTTGTGCTTCAGGGGAATCTTGGCGATCAGCCCCCCCCGAAGGTCCACCGCCAGTTTGTCCAGGAGTGACGGCGGCTGGGAGG
>JAQTYQ010000105.1 GCA_028688225.1 Opitutaceae bacterium
TGGACGATGCGCGCGACATCCTTCTGGGCCTCGGCCCCGCGCCCCAGCCAGGCCGCCGCCAGCGCGCGCTCGCACAGGGCGCCGGAGGGATCGCGGCCGAGCGCCTCGGCGTCGGCGATCACGCGCGCGCCGTTCGCCACGACCTGCTCGAGGCGCGCCGCGTCGCTCTGGCGTGGCGGCGCCTTGGCCGGCGCGGCGCCGGCGAGGTCGGCTTTAAAGGCGTGCAGCGTGCCGCTCAACATGTCGTTGTACTGTTGCATGTTCTTCAGATACGGCTGCATGCGCGCCGGCGCCACCCGGTCCTCCCGCGCGGCGAGCGCCAGGTTCAGATGCAGCGAACGCTTGCCGATCTCGAGCGTGCGGGTCAGCTGGAACGCCTGGTCGTCCACCGTGCGCGAGACCCGATCCGGCGTCATGGCGAAGCCGGCCGGCAGAGTCACCGTCAAGTCGTACTCGCGCGACTCCGGAAACAGCGGGATCGCCAACGGAAAGCCGCGCCGCGCGTTGCCGGGCGGCGCGAACAACTCCGCCAGGTTGCTGGCGGCGTAATGCATGCTCCAGCCGTCGCCGTTCGGGGTGGCCGCGAACAGGTTCGGGATCGTGTGGCGCACCTCGATCGACAAGCGGTTGCGTTCGCGGTCGTCCTCGATCCGCGGATCGTCCGCCAGCTGCGCCTCCGGATAACGTTTGACCAGCGCGCCCTCGGACGCCTTGCGCATCTCCTGCTTGCTCATCCGCGCCAGATAGACGCGCGCGTCCTCGGCGGCGGCGCCGGCGAACTCCACCCGCTCGACCAGCTCAGCCGGCCGGTCCATCGCCGCCACCTCGACGGTAGGCGTTCACACCCCGACCGGAATCGCCGGCAGCGCAGGCACAGCCAAACCGCGTCGGGCTGCGGCAATGACGCTGGCAATATAGGTCCAAGAGGAAGCCGAGCGTTTTCTGCACGTTTCGATGACGCTGGCCAGGAGTGCGAACGCGCGCGTGCCGGCTTCGCTGCGGGTGCCCATGCTGATACGGCGCGCGATCACCCAATGACGCAAGGCTTGCTCTGCGGCATTATTCGTCAAGGGAAGCTCCGGTTCAGAAACCTGGCGCAAAATGACGTCCCAGTCGAGCAGAAATTCACGCGCAAGGGCGCGCAGCTTGTCATTGCCATCGTCCCGGTGTCGCTCGCAGAGTGCTTGCAGACGCGCGATGTCGGTCGCGTGAAGGCTCGTCAGTGCGCCGATGGGCTGGGCCTGTGCCGCACGGGCGGCATAGATCGCCTCCATCAGAATGCATAGCACCTCATGCATGCCCTTTCCGGTGCGCGCCACCCTGGAGTCGGTGGAATCGATCAAGCCTTGGCACTTCCTGATCAAATGCGCCCAGCAACGCAGGCGCCGCCCCAGATGACGGTAGGCTTGATAACCATCGCTCATCAAGTTGCCTGTGAACTTGGCCGTCAGTACATTCGACAGGATTTCGAGTCCGCGCGAGCAAATGAAGAACAAGGTCGTGTAACTGGCCACGAACGCCCACAGCCAGAATGGCCGACCCGCCTCTTTCCATGGCGTTTCATCGACGTGGAGCAGGACGGCTTGCTCGATGTCGAGGACCATTTCGTCTTCCAGCGGCGCCACGGCGCGGCCGGCTTCGCGGATGGTTTCGTCGAGCACGCCGGTGCTCAGTTGCAGATCGAACAGTTCGATCAAGAATTCACGGATGCGCGCTCGCGACAAGCGCATGCGCAGCGCCAGGAACACGATGGCGCCGGCCAAGCGCGGCCCGACCAGGCGCCATTGCCCGAGCGCGACCTTGTCCCAGAATGGATCGTCGGGCGCGACGTGATGCGCGGCGCGCGTCACATGCCCGCAGGAGCAGGTGCTGGCATAGAGCGTGTGCCTGGTGACTTGAAGAAACAGCCCAGCCTGGCCAGCAAGCTTCTCGGCGATGTCGATAGCATCCCAGGCGGTGTAGGCCATGGCGCCATCGGGCGAAAGGCTCTGGCCGCAGCCGGCACAACTGTCGGGATGATGGGGTGACGCCTCGGTGTACGCCAGTTTCTGGGTGCGGCCAAATCCTTGGGCGCCGACCTGCTTGCCGGCTTTTTTTGCGCTTGGCTTACCGGACGACACCTTTGGCGCCGGCGCAGGACTGGTCGCGTCACTTGGCAGCTTGGTCGCGCCCGCGTCAACCGCCGTTGGCGCCGCGCTCGCTTCGGTCTCCGTATCGGTGCAGGTCGATTCCCATGGCGAACGGCTCGACGGTGGCTTGGAGCTGTTGTTTGGCGTTTGATTGAGCCGATCCCGCGACTTGCGCAATTCCGCAAGAGCCCGAACCAATAACACGTCCTTCTGCGAGGGCGTGAGCGAACTCACCCACTCGTCGCTCATCTGGCGAAGATCGTGATCGGTAAGTGGAAGGATTGGCTTAGCTGGCATTGTTGCTCACTATACAATGCAATCAGTTTCCACAGTGAACTTATTTGGCTTTTTCGTCAGGGGAAGTGAACAACTACGACACCACTCGTCCAAATTTATTGCTGAATGTCAAAACCCATCCTCTGGCTTCAGCATAGGAGCGCCACGCGCCGAGGGTTTGAGTTATTTCAATGGTGCGCCCTCCGCCGACACACGGACATTGACGGACGCTCCACCCGGCCCCGAGACCTATTTCCGACACTTGACCGTGCCAATATGGGGCGAACCGGAGATTTCGCGGCGCCCCAAACGCCGGATTTCCGGCCCGCACCAGTGGTAAAATCTCGCCTTTACCCGCCGCGCCGCGTCCGCGCCGGCCCGCTTACCACCTCTTTCTTACTTGGTTGCCTCCATGACTTCTACGCCTCCCTATTCCACGCTGTCGGCCCTGTCCCCCCTCGACGGCCGCTACGCCAGCAAAACCGACCTGCTGCGTCCGATCCTGTCCGAAGCGGGCTTCATGCACCACCGCGTGAAGGTCGAAATCTCCTGGCTGCAAGCGCTGTCGCAAGCCGGCTTCGCCGAGATCAAGCCGTTCTCGGCGCCAGCGAGCGCGCTGCTCGACAAAATGGCGGCCGACTTCTCGGAAGCCGACGCGGCCCGCATCAAGGCCATCGAGGCGGTCACCAACCACGACGTCAAGGCGGTCGAATACTGGCTCAAGGAACAAGTGGCCGACGTGCCGGAACTGGTCGCGGCCTCCGAATTCATCCACTTCGCCTGCACCTCGGAAGACATCAACAAC
>JAQTYQ010000106.1 GCA_028688225.1 Opitutaceae bacterium
ATCCAGTCCGCCCCCTGATCGGCATGAAGCGCAATACAGTGGACCAGGTCGGCGAGGCCGTTGATGTTCCACTCGTACTTGACCTCTGGCCGGCAGACCGGGAAATACATCTCGTCCCGCAGGATCGCCTCGCGCGTTCCCGGCATCGGACGTTCACCGTATGAAATGACCACATCCATGCTGTCGTCGGCCATGCCGATGGGAAATACACGCACGGTCATCAGGGGATACTGCCGGCAGTAGGCCTTGATCGCCGAGGGTAGCCGCGAGCCCGCGAACGCCGGGGCGCAGGCGATGTTCAACTCGCCGTCCATGCCGGAAGAGGACGTCAGGGACTGGCAGGCCCTCTCCATGTCCTGAAAGGAACGGTTCAGCCTCTGGAACAGCGACAGGCCCGCCGAGGTCAGCGTGAGCGTGCGTTTGCTGCGCACGATGAGACGCTCGCCCAGATCCTCTTCGAGCCGTCTGATCTGGTAGCGGATGGCGCCGTCGGTGACGTTGAGTTGCGAAGCCGCCTCCGCAATCCCGCCGTTTCGGGCGACTTCGTGGAAGGTATTCAGCGCGGTCAGATTCAACATGGCTTGCATCCGGTATGGGAATTTCCTTCACATACTAGGGCATTTTTCTTCTACTGCGTGAAAAATACGAATGAATAATGGCCTTTCAGGTCGGTGCCTCCCGATGTCCAACGGAGTGCGGTCATAGGCGCTCAGACGGCCACGGTCCGCCAATCGCCGGGGCCGAAAACCTAGGCAGAGCTGACAACGGCCTCCTCGAACGTCTCCACCATCTCATCCACATGCCCCGTCTCAAGAATGAAGGGTGGGGAGATGATGAAGATGTCGGCAAGGTTGCGAATGATGACGCCCTTCTCTCTGCAATGGTCGGAAATGCGGCTGCCGACCCCGAGCGAGATGTCGAACGGCTGGCCCGTCTCGGGGTTTGCAAGTTCCACGCCGATCATCAGCCCCTGGCCGCGCACGTCCGCGATGATCTTGTTGCGGCTCTGAACGTCCTTCAGGCGCTGCAGAAAATACGCCCCGACCCGGCCCGCATTCTCGGACAGCTTCTCATCCTCCACAATCTTCAGGCTGGCGAGTGCCGCCGCGCAGGCCAACGGGTGCCCGGCATAGGTATTGCCATGCGCAAAGGCTTTCGGGCTGAACTGGGCGGTGTCGCTTGTCAAGAAAACCTCCGCCACTTTCGCGTTCATCATCGTGGCGCCCAGGGGGACGTACCCGCTGTTGATCCCTTTTGCGAAGGTCATGATGTCGGGTTTGACCCCCCAGTGGCGGCTGCCCATCATCGTCCCCAGCCGGCCAAATCCTGTCACAACTTCGTCGGCAATGAGCAGGATGTCGTACCTGTCACAGATCTCGCGCACGCGCGGCCAATAGTTGGGGGGCGGCACGATTACCCCGCCCGCACCCTGGACCGGCTCGGCGATGAAGGCCGCGACGGTATTCGGACCCTGGTACTGGATCTCGCGCTCCAGCATGTCGGCACATATCCGGCCCAGCTCCTCGTGATCGTCCGTGTAGGGGTTGCCATACAGATGGGGCGTTTCCACCTGCACGAAACCGGGCAGAAGGGGTTCGAAATACTCTCGATTGGGCGTGATCCCGTTCGCGGACAAGGCGCCGAGCGTGACGCCGTGGTATCCGCGCTTGAGCGAGATTATCTTGGTCCTCGTCGCCTCGCCGCGAAGCCGCCAATACTGGCGTACCAGCTTGAAGGCGGCTTCCACGGCTTCGGAGCCGCCCGAGGAAAAGAAAGCGCGCACCATGCCCTCCGGCTCGGTCAGCCGGCACAGGAGTTCCGCCAGTTCGACCGAGGGCATGTTCGTCGTGCCGCCGAATATGGTGTAATAGCTGATCCGGTCGAGTTGGGCCTTGATGGCCTCTTTGACCTCGGGCCGCCCGTGCCCGACGTTGACATTCCAAAGACCGGCCTGGCCGTCGATGTAGCGCTTCCCGGTCGAGTCCGTAAGGTACACGCCCTCGCCGCTCTCTATGACGACCGGAGGATTCCGGGCCAGGTGGCCGGCGTTCGCAAAGGGATACAGGATACTGTCCGAAAGTCTGTTGTTGCCCTGATTTGTCATTTTAAACCTCCGAATGCGCCCGCATGGCAGGCCAGTGAGTCATGGTAGGGACCGCCAGGTCACCTCGCCGCAGGCGAGGTTTTCCTTCGGGGATGGCGAGCTCCGGTGCAGACTTCATGTCCTCCGGCAAAAAGGGGGCCTGGTCCGGCCCGCCTATGACAGGCCATAGACGCTCGCTGCGTCTTCGACGGTGAGCAAACCCTGTGCGATCTCGCGTTCAAGCGCGTCGCGGTCTCGTTTCTTGGGATCGCCGTAGCCGCCGCCGCCGGCCGTCTCGATGATCAGACGGTCGCCCTTGAGCAGTTCGGTATTTCCCTTGGACGGAAGCTTGAGGAACTTCCCATCACGCTCGACCGTGAAACGTGAGTAGTCACCGCTCTGGCCGCCAAACAGGCCCCAGGGCGCAATCTTGAAACGGTCGGAATAGGAGTTGAACATGACGTCGTCGGCCAGGATCCGGTAGACCCGCCGGGCGCCGAGCCCGCCGCGACGCTCGCCCGCGCCGGCAGAACCCCGCCGCAGCGAATATTCCTCGATCCGCATGAACGGATAGTCCGCTTCCAGCGACTCCACCGGCACATTCGAACAATTGCCGACATAGCCGTCCACGACGTCCGCGCCATCTGCTCCGGCCGAGGCGCCCCAGCCGCCGCCCACGACCTCCATGTAGACCCGATACCCGTCCGCCGACATGTGACCCATGCCGATCGCGTTGGTGGTATCGTGCCCGGACGCCAGAACCTGGTTCGGGGCGACCTCCGACATCGCCAGCATGATGACATTGTAGACGCGGTGACAGGCGTTGTTGCGGGCCCGCACGGCGCGCGGCTCGCTGGGGTTGAGGAAGCTGCCATAGGGGACGTCGATCGCGCGGATGGGCCGGTAGAGGCCATCGTTAACGGGAATGCGCCCGCCGCCCAGCAGGATGCCGATCGCGCCATAGGCCGCCGAAATGGTCGCGGCGAGCGGCGAGTTGATGATGCCCTTGGTCT
>JAQTYQ010000107.1 GCA_028688225.1 Opitutaceae bacterium
CGTGCAGCTGGTCACCCCGCCATAGGCGCCGATGCCGGCGAGGGTGCGGATCAGCCTCAAGAAAAAAGACATCCGGCGGATGAGCGAGTAGACCCGGTAGGTGACAAAGAACACCAGCATGGCCGCCGTGAGCCAGATCCAGGCCGGCAGGCCGCTGATGTTCTGCTGCATGAATGACTGGAGGCCTTGCAGGTTCATGCCGGGAAAGATACCGGGGCGCCAGTCTTGCAACAAAGGCGATCCTGGGCTGATCTCGCCCAGATCGCGGGCCATCATCCCGTGGCTTCAGCCGCCCAGCCCGGGCAGGGCTGAACGGGCCGGCGGCATCAGTGCGTGTTCGATCTGGTCCAGCCGCGCCTCATCAAAGGTGATGGCCTCCAGTGCTTCGGCGGGCTCTTTCGCCATTTGTCTGGCCCGCATGGCCACGCGGTGGGCGAGAGTCCGGCTGACATAACGTCCGTGGCTGGTCCAGAAACCTTCCGCCCTGAGGCCCACGATGTCATGGGCATCAGTTTCCCGCAGGTATCCGGCATCGACCAGGTCGATGAGGATCGACGGATGGGTTTGATCGATAAAGACCTCCCCCTTGCATCGGACCGCGGCGGCAATAACCCGCTCGGGCGCGGCGAGCTCTAAGGGCGTCGGCGGCTGGGGGGACTTAAGCACGGTTGGTTCTCCTCCCCCCTCAATCAAAGTAGATCGCGACGGCCTGCCGGCGCTTGGCTTCAAGCGCATCGAGGCGCGCCCGGAGCGCCTCCCGCCGTTGCCGGTTGATCTCCGACCGGCGTCGATTGATTTGCGTGATGGCGGCGCTGAAGTCTTCAGCCTCATGGATTTGCACCAGATACGCCGCCCGGGCGCTCACCGAGGGGAGCCTTCGATAGGCTGCTAGCTGAATGGGGTTCATCATCCCCATCCAAGATAGCGGCCTGCCGGAAAAGGCCGGGGGGGGTGCGGGCGGCTATCATGAAGGCAGCCCAAACAACTCCCATGAAATCAATAAATGCATTTACCCTGATTGAGATGATGATCGTGATGGTCCTCGCGGGCATGGCGATCGCGGTCCTCGCCCCCGAGGTGCGCAGCGTCCTCGGCCGCGGCAAGGACTCGAAGGCGGCGCAGATCCAGGACACCCTGCAAAATTGGTACATCCAGTGGACGACTTCCGGCGGGGTCCACAATTCCACCGCCACCGATCAGGCGGCGATGGCCAACTATCTGCTCACCGTGGCATCGAGCGCGCCCAACGATGCCGGTACGGCCCATGGCAGCGGCGACATCTGGGTCGACGAGACGCAGCAGATGATCAACGGCAAGAGTCTGCCTGGCGCCATCCGGATCGAGGCCCGCCGTCCCTTCGCCATGAACGCCTCGGGCCAATGCGTGATCGACACCGATTATGCCGTGACGTTCGACCCGAAGGGATCGAGCAATCGCGGTGCCTTTACTGTCACCGTCCTCACTCCGTGAAGGTCGGGGAGTTGCGCGCCGACCGGCGCGGCCGGACCAGGCTTTTCAAGGCGGGCCATGGGACCCGCCTTGTTCTTTTACACCCCGCCTGCCGGGGTGCCCGCAGGCGGCTATCATTAATCCCAGCATGCCCTCCCCTTTCCTAGCTAGCGCCCGAGACCTCGTGGCCCGGCTGGTCCATCGCCGCCAGGCGCCGGCACCCGCCCCGGTTGCCGCGGTGGAGCAGGCCCTGACCGAGGCCTCCGCCCCGCCGCATGCCCTGGCTGGCGCGCGCAACCAGGCGGAGGTCGCGGTGCTCCTGCGCGTGACCCAGGTGGCGATCCTGGCGAACGTGCTTCTGGCGGGCATCTTCGCCGTCGGCTACCAGGTGGCCCGCAGCCGGCCGCTGCAGCAGATCACGAGCGCCGGAGACCTGCGCGAGCAGATCCGCCGGCATGTCGACATCCAGGGGGTCCGCAAGGACGACATCGTCAGCTTTCTCTACCTGGTATTGACGCTCAAGCACGAGGTGTCGCCGGCGGGGGCGCCGTTTCTGCCGCTGTTGCAGGGTCTGGTCTCAGCGGACATCTTTCGCGACGCCCAGGCCGAGATCCTGCGCAATCTCACCACGATTCAAAGCCGTTCGATGGTGCAGTCGCTCGTGATCGAGCAGATTACGGATCTCGACTTCGACCAGGCCACCCGCCGCGTCGGGGCGACGATCGTGGGTAAGATCGAATTGCGCGCCGCCTCCACCCAGCGGGGCGTCCCGCTCGTGCAATCGGTCGAGTATCGCGCGCGCGCCATTCTGGACGTGCTGCCCCCGAGCGAGATCAACCGGCATGGGTATTTTCTCCTCTCGCCCCTGCGGGAGGTATTCGGCCGCAAAAACGTGGCCGCCTTTGACCAGGAAATGGAGGAACGCCGTGGCAAACTCTCTGGCCGGTGACGAACTGAAGCGCCATCCCCTCTGGCAGCCTGAACAGGCCGTCCGCGCGGACGCCTCGTACCTGCGCGAGGTGCGGCGGCGCACCAGGATCGCGCTCGGCGCCCTGGCCGTCTCCGTGGCGGTCGCTGGTTACTGCGCCTGGCAGGAGGCGGCCCTGGTCCTGCGGCCCCATCCGGTGCTCGGGGTCAATCAGGACGGCTGGGTGTTCGGCGGCCCGACCAGGGACTTCGTCCTCACCGAGGACATGGAGCGATCGATCTGGCGTGAGATTCTTGAGGCCCATCTGGCCCGGACCGAAAAGGGCACGATCCCCGGCCTGGAGGAATTTTCCACGCCCGACACCCTGGCCCTGGTGGAGCAGAAACTGCACAAGAACGCGGCCAGGCCTTTCACGATCGCCCTGACCGTGGTCGAAGACCGGGTTCCCCGGCGGACCGCGACCAAGGGCCAGTTGCTCGTGCGCGGACGGCTCACCGTGGTCGAGACCGAGCAGAGCAGCTCCTCCGAGGTCTTTCTCTCGGCCTACTTCCAGCGTTTCGGCCCATCACCCGCCAATCCCACGGGTTGGCGGATGGTGGCCCTGGCCGACTCTTCGAGGCCGGAATTCTATCGGGAGGAACTTAATCAGGAACGCGTTGAACTGCTGGGCGCTCCCAAGCAACCGGGGCGCCGGTAGGCGGCTATCATGTGTTTATG
>JAQTYQ010000024.1 GCA_028688225.1 Opitutaceae bacterium
TTGGAAGGAGGTGTTTGATCGGTGGACTTCATCCCACCCCTACCAGAACAGAAACCGGGTCCGGTGTCTAGCCAAAATCCATGGCCCATCTCCTCAACCATTTCCGGACCAAACAAAAAAGACCGTGTCCTTGGGTGATGGAAGGATGTTTTTGAGCTTGCGGCCCATGGGTCCGACTGGGAATTTGCCGGTTTGCGGCAATTACAGGCACCACCCGTGCACCGCCGCAACGCTCCCGCGGGTGGTCGACGTCAGTTAACTTCCAACCAAACGGCCGCAAGGCCGGCGCGGAGGGTGACCGCTGCGGAGCAGGCGGGCGCTCAACGCTTATCGAAAATGAGTTCAGTCATGCAAGAGCTGCTCGCGCAGAGCACCTTCGACACCCTGAAGGAAGGCGCAATTGTCCCGGGCGTCATTACCGAAATCCGGCAAAACGAGGTCGTCGTTGACATCGGCGGCAAGGCGGAGGGAGTCGTTCCGGCCTCGGAGTTCGGCGATCTGGGTGAACTGCAGATTGGTTCGCAGATCGAGGTGATGCTGGAGAAACTCGAGGACCGGAATGGCAATCCGATCATCTCCTACGATTTGGCGCAGCAGAAGAAAAACTGGGAAAACATCCTCCAGAAATGTTCGGAAGGCTCGGTCGTTTCCGGGCGGGTGAAAACCAAGGTCAAGGGCGGCCTGATTGTCAGCATTGGAGTCGACTCCTTCCTGCCGGCCTCCCACATCGACATCCAGCCGCCGAAGAACCTCGATCAATACATCGGTCAGACTTACGATTTCAAGGTTCTCAAGATCAATCAGGACCGCAAGAATATCGTGCTCTCACGGCGCGAGCTGATTGAGGAGCAGCGTCATCAAAAGCGCCGGGAGTTGCTCGAGAGCATCCAGCCCGGGCAGATCCGGAAGGGCGTGGTCAAGAACATCACCGATTTTGGCGCCTTCATCGATCTCGATGGCATGGATGGCCTGCTGCACATCACCGACATGAGCTGGGGCCGGATCTCGCATCCGAGCGAAATGCTCAAGCAGGGTGAGGAGGTGCAGGTCATGATCATCGAGGTCAATCGGGAGAAGGAGCGCGTTTCGCTCGGCTTGAAGCAGACCACCAAGAATCCGTGGGACGACATCGAGCACAAGTTTCCCGTCGGCGCGAAGGTCCGCGGCAAGGTGGTCAATCTCGTGCCCTACGGCGCCTTTGTCGAAATCGAGCCCGGCGTGGAAGGGCTCGTGCATATCACCGAGATGTCCTGGACGAAGCGAATCACCAAGCCTTCCGAAATCCTCAAGGTCGGCCAGGAACTCGACGCCGTCGTCCTCGGTATCCAAAAGGAGGAGCAGAAAATCTCCCTCGGCATCCGCCAGTTGGAACCCAATCCGTGGGATATGGTGCGGCATAATTATCCCACCGGCGCCCGTGTCCGCGGCAAGGTGCGCAATATGACCACCTACGGCGCCTTCATCGAGCTCGAGGAGGGTATCGACGGCATGGTGCACGTCTCGGACATGTCCTGGACGCGCAAGATCAATCATCCCAGCGAGCTGCTCAAGAAGGGCGACGAGGTTGACGCCATCGTCCTCGATGTCGATCCCCAGCAGCAGCGCATCTCACTCGGCATGAAACAGCTCACGACCGATCCCTGGTCGGACATCGACAGCGTCTTCCGGATTGGCGATGTGGTGAAGGGGACCGTGACCAAGATCACCTCGTTCGGGGCTTTCGTTGAACTGGCCAACGGCATCGATGGCCTGGTTCATATCTCGCAGATCAGCGAGGATCGGGTCGACAAGGTGAAGGATGTGTTGAAGCCCGGCCAGGAGGTCACGGCCCGGGTCATCAAGATCGATCGGGATGAACGGCGTCTCGGTCTTTCCATCAAGGCGGCAAACTATTCCGAGGAACAGCTGGCCGCGGAGACCGCGACCTACGACATGCTCAACCGGCAGAGCACGGGCAGCGATATGATGAACCTTGGCGACATCCTCGACGAGGCGGCCAACAAGGAGAATCAGCCCTGATCCTTGCCGGAAAACACCCCGCCCGCTGATCGCGGGCAGGTCAGTCTTCCAAGGCGCCGGGCTTCTGCCCGGCGCCTTTTTACGGGCTGGGCAAGACAGGCCCTGGCCCCTTGTCTGGCAGCAAAGCCTCCAGTGCCGCCTTCACCCGGTTGAATTCGTCTCTCAATGCGGGAATCCGGGGCCAAAGACCGTCCAGAGCCGCCGCCCTCCCGGCGGCCTCAAACTGCTCGCATAACGCGCGGAGCTGGCGGGCGCCGAAGTTGGCGGAACTGCCCTTCAGGCTGTGGGCTGCGAGGGCAAGCAGTTGGGCGTCACCCAGTTTGACCGATTGCTCGATCTCGTCGAGGCGCTTGGGTGCATCGTCCAGATAAATCTGGATCAGGTCACGCAGGAAGGAGTCGTCACCCGGGTTTAGGGCGCGCAGCGCCTCGATGGCGGTG
This sequence comes from Opitutaceae bacterium, assembly GCA_028688225.1. Lineage (GTDB taxonomy): Bacteria > Verrucomicrobiota > Verrucomicrobiia > Opitutales > Opitutaceae > Fen-1467. The sequence goes on from JAQTYQ010000024.1 coordinate 2,460, forward strand.
GATTCGATAGGGGACACAAGAGGGCAGGTACGGCTGCGTCGAAGAGACGCAAGCAATGCCATCGCCGAACTGTTGTTCTGCAATCAAAAAGGGACGCCGGCGCCCGGCCGGAGTACCTCTTGGCGACCTCCGGCGTCGTGGCCTTGGTGAGAGGATGACGCCGGCATCTTCCTGGCGTTGCATTAAACATATCATTGAATCCGTATATGATGATATTCTACTTGCACCAGGGCAGCGGTCGGCCTTTGCTACCGGCATCGCTATGTCTAATTCATTCGTCTTTTCCTCCGAATCCGTGGGCGAGGGTCACCCCGACAAGGTCGCGGACCTGATCTCCGACAGTGTGCTTGATGCCTGCCTGGAGCAGGACCCCCCAAGCCGCGTGGCGTGCGAGACGATGGTGAAGTCCAACATGGTCATCATCGCCGGTGAAATCACCACCAAGGCCCAGTTGAACTACGAGCAAATTGTCCGTGCGGCCATTCGGAGCGTTGGCTATGTGCACGAGGACGATGTGTTTCATGCCGACAGGGTTTTCATCAACAATTACCTCACCCGCCAGTCGCCTGATATCGCCCAGGGCGTGGACGCCCGCGCGGCCGAAGGGAAGGAAACGGCCGAGCAGGGCGCCGGCGACCAGGGGTTGATGTTTGGTTATGCGTGCAATGAAACGCCGGAAATGATGCCGACGGCGATCATGTATGCCCACCGGCTCGGGCGTGAGCTGACCAAGCTGCGCAAAGCGGGTGTCGTCGGCTGGCTGCGCCCCGATGCCAAGTCGCAGGTCTCCATCCGCTATGAAAACGACAAGCCGGTGAAGGTGGAGAATGTCGTCATCTCCACCCAGCATACCAAGGACGTGCGCCACTCCGCCATCTGTGACTTTCTCATCGAGCATGTGATCAAGAAGGTCATCCCGGCCCAGATGCTGGATTCCGACACGAAATACCTGATCAACCCGACCGGACGCTTCGTCGTCGGAGGTCCGGAAGGCGATTCGGGCCTCACCGGCCGGAAAATCATCGTCGACACCTATGGCGGCTGGGGCCGGCATGGCGGCGGCGCATTCTCCGGAAAAGATCCGTCGAAAGTCGACCGTTCAGCGGCCTACATGTGCCGGTGGGTGGCAAAAAATATCGTCGCCTCGGGCTTGGCCGAGATCTGTGAACTCCAGGTGGCCTATGCCATCGGCCATCCCGAGCCCGTGAGCATCTGGGTTGATTCCATGGGTACGGGAAAGGTCCCGGACATCGTCATCGCCCGTGCCGTCGCCAAGGTTTTTAGTTTCAAGCCGGCCAATATCATCAAGCAGCTGAACCTGCTCCGGCCGATCTACCGCCAGACGACCAATTACGGGCACTTCGGCAAATCTGAACTCCCGTGGGAGCAGACCGACAGAACCAAGGAACTGGTGGCCGCGGTCAAATGACACCTGGCCGCATTTGCCGGTAGGATTCTCCATCAATCAGGATCAAAATGCCGACTGTCACAACCAATACGAGGAAGCCGGGCTATCAGGTCCGCGATATCGCACTCGCGGATCTGGGCCGGCGCGCGATCGAAGTCGCGGAGAAGGAAATGCCCGGTCTCATGGCGGTGCGCGAAAAGTACGCCCGGCAAAAGCCGCTTCAGGGGGTGCGTATCACCGGCTCCCTGCACATGACCGTCCAAACCGCCGTTCTGATCGAAACGCTGGTGAAGCTGGGGGCCTCGGTTCGCTGGGCTTCCTGTAACATCTTTTCGACCCAGGATCACGCGGCCGCCGCCATCGCCAAAACCGGGATCCCGGTCTTTGCCTGGAAAGGGGAAACCCTGGAGGAATACTGGGACTGCACCTGCGAGGCGCTTTTCCATCCGGATGGCAAGGGCCCCCAGCTGGTCGTTGACGATGGCGGCGACGTCACCCTCCTCATCCACAAGGGCTACGAACTGGAAGAGGGCAGTGGATGGGTGCACACGCCATCCGCGGCTCATGAGGAGCAGGTGATCAAGAATCTCCTGAAACGCATCCACGCCGAGAATCCATTGCGCTGGCATGCCATCGTCAAGGATTGGCACGGCGTCTCCGAAGAGACGACTACCGGCGTGCACCGCCTCTACCAGCTGCATGAGGCCGGCAAACTTCTGGTCCCCGCCATCAACGTCAACGACTCGGTCACCAAGTCCAAGTTCGACAACCTTTATGGCTGCCGGGAGTCACTGGCAGACGGCATCAAACGCGCCACAGATGTCATGATCGCCGGCAAGGTCGCGGTCGTCTGCGGGTATGGCGACGTGGGCAAGGGATCGGCGCATTCACTGCGCGGCTTTGGGGCCAGGGTGATCGTCACGGAGATCGACCCGATCAACGCCTTGCAGGCCGCGATGGAGGGCTTTCAAGTTGCCACCATCGAGGACACCCTCGGGGAGGGCGACATCTACGTCACGTGCACGGGCAATTGCGACGTCATCACCCTGGAGCACATGCGCCGGATGAAGGATCAGGCTATCGTCTGCAACATCGGTCATTTCGACAATGAAATCCAGATGGCCCGGCTGCTCGCGGAGGATGGCGTGCAAAAGATCACCATCCAGCCCCAGGTTGACAAGTACCTGTTCCGTGACGGCCATGCCATTTATGTCCTGGCCGAGGGACGGCTGGTTAACCTCGGCTGTGCGCACGGGCATCCGTCGTTTGTCATGTCGAACAGCTTCACCAACCAGGTCCTGGCCCAACTCGATCTCTGGAAGAATCGGGACGCCTATAAGGTGGGCGTCTATCGGTTGCCGAAGCACCTCGATGAGGAGGTGGCGCGGCTCCACCTCTCGAAGATCGGTGTGCGTCTCACCAAGCTTACCCAAAAACAGGCGGACTATCTTGGGGTGAAACCGGAAGGGCCGTACAAGCCGGAGCATTACCGCTATTAATTTCTGGCCCGGCGCTGTTCTGCGAGCGTTTCTGTACGCAGATGTATTTGTGCGGGAAATAATTAGATCATTTATCTAGACTAAGTGTCCTGGATAACTAATAATAAACCCTGCCATGAGCTCGGGACAGCAGGGACCGCAAACAGCAAAGCCACTTTCCGCGAATGAGGAGCTGAAGGGGCGCAGCAATTTTTTGAGGGGTACGCTGACCCAGGATCTTGCGGATCCCTCCACCGGTGCGATCAGCGACGACAACGCGCAGCTGACCAAATTTCACGGCCTCTATTTGCAGGATGATCGTGATCTGCGTGGTGAGCGCCGGAAGCAGAATCTCGAAAAGGCCTTTATGTTCATGCTGCGCGTGCGTCTGCCCGGCGGACGCTGCACCGCGCAGCAATACCTCGTGCTCGACCGGCTCGCCGATGAACGTGGCAACGGGACGCTCCGCCTCACCACCCGGCAGACCTTTCAGCTCCACGGGATCCTGAAAGGCAACGTCAAGCCCCTGATCCAGGGCATGCACACCGTGCTGCTCGATTCCATTGCCGCCTGCGGCGATGTGAACCGCAATGTCATGGCGCCGCCGAACCCCGAGCACTCGGCGGTGCATCAGCAGGTGTACGAACTGGCCCGCGCCTTCAGCGAGTTCGCGCTGCCCCGGACGCGCGCCTATCACGAGATCTGGCTCGATGAGGAACTTGCCGCCGGCGGCGAAACCGAGCAGGAGCCGCTCTATGGGGCGACTTACCTGCCGCGGAAGTTCAAGACCGGCTTTGCGATCCCGCCGTCCAACGATGTCGATCTCTTTTCGCAGGACCTCGGCTTCATCGCCATTGTGGCGGAGGGGCGATTGGCCGGCTTTAACGTTGCGGTCGGAGGGGGCATGGGCATGAGCCATGGCAATGCCGAAACTTTTCCACGCCTTGCCGACGTCATCGGTTTTATTTCGTGCGACAAGGTCCTGGCCATCGGCGAGGCCGTCATCACCACGCAGCGCGACTACGGCGATCGCACCAACCGCAAGCACGCGCGCCTCAAATATACCATTGAGGACCGCGGCATCGGATGGTTCAAGGCCGAGGTGGAGCGTCGGGCCGGCTTTGCGCTCGCGCCGGCGCGTCCCTACCAGTTCACGAAGATCGCGGACGACTATGGCTGGCATCGCGCCGCCGACGGCTCATGGTATTTCGTCCTGTTCGTCCTCAGCGGCCGGATCAAGGACACACCGCCACAGCGCCTGAAAGCAGCGCTGCGCGAAATCGCCCGGATTCACCGGGGCGATTTCCGTCTGACGCCCAGCCAGAACATCAGCATTTCCGGCATCAGCGAGGCGCAGAAGCCTCTCATCGAGGCGATTCTCGCCAAACACGGACTCGCCGACCAAAACCGGCAAAGCGGCCTCCGCCTCAACGCACTCGCCTGTGTGGCCCTGCCCACCTGCGGTCTGGCCCTGGCCGAAAGCGAACGCGCCCTGCCGCCGCTGCTCGAAAAGCTCGAGCATGTGCTTGACGAGTGCGGTTTGCGCGACGACGCCATTAGCATCCGCATGACCGGCTGCCCCAACGGCTGCTCCCGGCCGTACCTCGCCGAGATTGGCATCGTGGGCCGTGCGCCCAACAAATATAACCTTTATCTCGGCGCCAAATACGATGGGACGCGGCTCAACCGGCTGTTTGTCGAGTCCGTGACGCCCGAGAAGCTCGTGGAGATCGTGACCCCCATCCTGCGTCGCTACGCGCTGGAGCGCACGCCCGGCGAACAGTTCGGCGATTTCTGCCTGCGCACGGTACTGGTCGAGCCGCGCGCCCCGGCGCCGGCACTGAGCCCGGCTTGACCCGGACCTGCCGCCCGGGATGCGAAAACGGCCGGCGCAGCCGATGAACAGCCGGGGTGCCGAAAACGAAGCCGCTGTGCCGCCCCGACGCAAAATAAGTGTGGATTTGCCGGGGTTTTTGGCGAACATCGCCGGTTCCTATGAATCCGGTACTCAAACTCCTGCTTGAAGGCGGCAGCCTCAGCACCGCGCAGATGGCGCAGGTGTTGAACCTGACCGAGGCCGAGATCAACCGCCACCTGGAGCAGCTCAAGAAAGAGCGCATCTTTCTCGGCTGGCGCCCGGTGCTGAACCTTTCCAAGGAGGACGCCGGCGCCGTGCGGGCCGTGATTGAGGTGCGGATCACGCCCGAGCGGGGCGGGGGATTCAACCGGTTTGCGGAACGCATCAGCCGCTTCGATGAAGTGGATTCCTGTTATCTCATGTCCGGAGGCTACGATCTGCTGGTGTTCGTGAAAGGTTCGAGCCTGCAAAAAGTCGCGGCATTTGTGTCGGAGAAACTGTCGACCATCGAAGGTGTGCTCTCCACGTCGACGCACTTCATGCTGCGCTCCTACAAGGAGCAGGGATATCTGATGGATGTGCCCGCGGAGGAGAATGGCCGCCTCACGGTGACCCCATAACCGCTGACCGCCAGCGCTGACCCTGCCCGCGGGATCCGCTCCCTGCTCCGTTCCAGCCGTGCCGCCTAGCCATATGGACTCCAACCGATTCATCGCCCGCCACGTTGTTACGCTGCCCAAGTCGGGCATCCGGGACTTTTTCGAGATCGTGGCCAAGATGAAGGACGTGATCTCGCTCGGCATCGGCGAGCCGGATTTCGTCACGCCCTGGCACATCCGGGAGGCGGCGATCTACGCGCTCGAGAAGGGCAAGACCCATTACACCTCCAATCTCGGCCTCATCGAGCTGCGCCGGGCGATCTGCAACTACGTCGGCCGGCACTACGGCATGCCCTATCAGCCGGAAAGCGAGGTGCTGGTGACGGTCGGCGTCTCCGAGGCCATTGACATCGCCTTGCGGGCGCTGGTCAACCCCGGCGACAAGGTGCTGTTTCACCAGCCCTGCTATGTTTCCTACCATCCCTCGGTCACGCTGACCCACGGCGTTGGCGTGCCCGTGCCGACGCATGCGGCGGACCAGTTCGCGTTGACGGCCGAAGCGCTTGCCTCCGCGTGGCAGCCGGGCTGCAAGGTGCTCCTGCTGAATCTGCCGTGCAACCCCACGGGCGGAACCTGCAGCCGCGAGCAGCTCGGGCAGATCGCGAAGTTCTGCGTCGCGAAGGACCTGCTGGTCATCAGCGATGAGATCTACTCCGAGCTCACCTATGAGGGCGGACACATCAGCATCGCCAGCCTGCCCGGGATGCAGGAACGGACGATTTTTCTCCACGGTTTCTCCAAAGCCTTTGCGATGACCGGCTGGCGCATCGGCTATGCCTGCGGGCCGGCGCCGCTCATCGACGCCATGATGAAAGTGCACCAGTATTCGATGATGTGCGCCTCGATCATCAGCCAGGAGGCGGCCATCGAGGCGCTGCTGCGCGGCGAGGACGGGGTGAAGCGCATGCGTGAGCAATATCAACGCCGGCGGGATCTGGTGATCCGCCGGTTCAACGAGATCGGTCTGACCTGCTACTCTCCGCGCGGAACATTTTATGCCTTCCCCTCGGTTGCAGCCACCGGGCTCGGGGAACGCGAGTTCGCCTTTGGTCTGCTGGAAAAGGAGCGGGTGGCGGTGGTGCCGGGGACGGCCTTCGGGGAGAATGGACGCGGCTTCATCCGTGCCAGCTTCGCCACGAGTTATGAACTTCTGGCCGAGGCGTGCACCCGCATCGATCGCTACGTGCAGGGTCTGCGCTAGGGAGCCGCGCTCGCGTCCGACGGGACCCGCGGCCGGCATTTCCTTCTGGCTTCCACCGGAGGATGCTGGATTCTTGGCCCTCCATGTCCCGTACTGTCGCCATCGTCGGCCGGCCCAACGTCGGCAAAAGCCGCCTCTTCAACCGGCTGACGCGGAAGCGCATCTCCATCGTGCACGACCAGCCCGGCGTCACGCGCGATGTCATCTCGGCCGAGGTCAAGGACGGGGCCTACACGCTGCTCGACACCGGCGGCATCGGTCTCAAGGGGGGGGAGAGTTCGACGCAGATCGTGGCCGCGACCGAGGTGCAGGTGCAGTTCGCCATCGATACCGCCCAGGTCATCCTTCTCGTGGTCGACGCGAAGGACGGCGTGACGGCGCTCGACGAGCGCATCGCGCAGCGCCTGCGCCGGAAGGACAAGACGGTGCTGCTCGTGGTGAACAAGATCGATTTCCATGACGCCCGCCGCGACAATCCGGACTTCTACAAACTCGGCCTTGGCGAACCATTGTTCCTGTCCGCTGAACACGGCGTAGGCGAGGTCGCCTTGCGCGACGCCGTTCTGGACAAACTCGGCCCCGTGCCGGCGGAGCCCCCGGAGGCGAGGACCGCGCACCAACCGCTCTGCGTCTGTTTCCTCGGCCGGCCCAACGTCGGCAAATCCTCCCTCAGCAACCGGCTGATCCGGAGCGACCGGCTGATCGTCAACGATGAGCCGGGCACCACGCGCGACGCCATCGAGGTGCCGTTCGAATTCCGGGGGCGCGACGGGCGGCTCCACCCGTTCCGGCTCATCGACACCGCCGGCATCAAGGCCGCCACCAAGCTCGCCTCCTCCGTCGAGTATTTTTCCCGTCTGCGCTCGCTCGATGCGATCAAGCGCACCGATGTCGTTTTCCTCGTCCTCGATGCGATGGACGGCGTGACGCAGCAGGACAAGGCTATCGCTGGCGAGGTGGTGAAGGAGGCGAAGCCGGTGGTGATCGTCGTCAACAAATGGGACCTGGTGCACGCCGCTTTCCGGCAGCCGGGGGGGATTGAGGGCTACGAAACCGAGCGGGAGTTTCGCGAAAAATTCGAGCACGCCCTATTCGAACGCCTCTTCTTCACGCCCGGCGCGCCGGTCGTGTTTGCCTCGGCCATGACCGGCTACGAGGTCGACCGCATGCTCAACGCCGCAGTGAAGCTCCATCGGCAGCTCGATCTGAAGCTGCCGACGGCGAGGCTGAACCAGACCATCACCCGCCTGGCTGAACGCACCCCGCCGCCGGCCGTGAGCGGCAAGCGTTTCCGGATCTACTATTGCGTGCAGACCGGCAATCGCCCGTTTCGCATCCGGCTGTTCTGCAACCAGGAGCGGCGATTGACGGAGTCGTATCGCCGGTATCTCGAGGCGGGCATCATCGCCGAGTTCGGGCTCGACGGATGTCCGATGCTTTTCGATCTGGTGGGCAAGAAATCCCGCGTGGCTTTTGCCGGCGGTCACGAAGCCGAGGACGATTGATGCCGCGGGCCCTCGTCCGCCCGGCAGAGGTCGGCACCGATGGCGCAGGGCGCGCAGCCAGGATCGGAAACACCAGCCGTTTGTTCAGGCGGCTGAGCGAGCCCTGCGGCGGCTCTTGACGCCGGGAGGCCCGGCTCTCCAATGGGGGGCGTAGACGATGGACGAACCGTCCGCCGTTCTCCACGCTCAGCCAGCATCATGCCTGCACCGCTCAAACTCGTCTTCATGGGTTCCGACCCGATTGCGCTGCCGTCGCTGGAATGGCTGGCGGGGCCGGGGAGCGGGATCGCCCGCCTGCTCGCGATCTATACCCAACCGGATCGTCCGTCCGGCCGCGGACAGAAAACAGCGGCCGGCCCCATCAAGCAATGGGCGCAGGCGCGCGGCCTGGTCGTCCGGCAGCCGGAGCAGCTCACACCGGACGAATGCACGCCGTTCGCGGCCTTGCAGGCGGACGTGGCGCTCGTGATGGCCTACGGACACATTCTGCGCGACGATTTCATCGGCACGCCCCGGCTGGGTGCGCTCAACCTGCATGCTTCACTGCTGCCCAAATACCGCGGGGCATCGCCCATCCCGGCTGCGATCGCCGGCGGTGACCGCGAGACCGGTGTCACCCTGATGCGGATTGTGCGCCGGCTGGACGCCGGACCGATGGCTGATGCCGAGCGGGTGGGCATCGGACCGCGGGAGACCGCGTCCGCGGTGGAGGCCAAACTGGCGGAGGCCTGCGTGCCGCTGCTGACCCGGGCCCTGCCGCGACTGCGCGAAGGTTCACTCGTGTTTGTTCCGCAGGAGGAGGCGCAGGCGACTTTTTGCCGGCGTCTGACCAAGGAGGATGGGCGGCTCGATTTTACGGCGCCGGCCGCCGCGCTGGCCGCGCGCATCAACGGCCTTTTCCCCTGGCCCGGTTGCACGGTGGAAATTCATGGTGTCGCGGTCAAGCTGGGCCCCGCCGATGTGGCATCCGGCCCGGTCCGGGACGCTGCCGCCGGCACGGTCCTGGGCGCTGATGCCGGGGGATTGCTGGTGATGACGGGGGAGGGAATTCTACGTCTGTGCGGATTGCAGCGTCCAGGCGGCCGGCTGCTGCCCGCGCCGGAGTTTTTGCGGGGATTTCCGGTCGCCCCGGGAACAGTCCTGCCGTCCCAGCCCATGCGTCCGCTGGTCAGCGCCCGGCCATTCCGCCCCACCGGGTAAACGGGCCCGGTTGCCGCCGGCGGCGACCCAGGGACTCTTCGCTTGTTTTTGCCCGTTTTTTTTTCAATGCTGCAGGCCTATGCCGCCTCGCATTTGGATTCGCTGTCTGCTCGGATTTCTTCCCGTCCTGTGGCTCAGCCTCGCTCCTCTCTCCGCCCAGGGCTCCAACAACCCACAGGCCTTTGAACTGGCCAGTCTCCGCGAAGACGTTCGCCTGCTCAACCAGCGGGTGGGTGAACTCAGTCTTCGCATCGAGCAGCTCGAACGCGACAGCGGCGAGCTGCGCATGAAATCCGGCCAGACCTATGTCACCCTCGCGCAACTGAACGAAGCCATCGCCGATCTGCAGAAAACCGTGCAGGCCGCCCTGCGCGAACAAAAGCGCGAGACGCTGCAACAGGTCAGCGTGCAGCTGGAAAAACTGGCCAACGAGACGCAGGCGGCCATCAACGCCCTCGCGCGGAACGCCGCCACGCGCCCGGCGGTGAGCCCGCCGACCTTCTCCGAGGACTATCCCAAGGAGGGGGTCAGTTACACGGTCCAGAAGGGCGACACGCTTTCGAGCATCGCGCACAGGACCAACGCCAGGATGCAGGACATCATCAATGCGAACAAGATCGCCGATCCGACCAAGCTGCAGGTCGGGCAGACCTTGTTCATCCCGCAGGGCAAATAAGCATTCACCATGGCGACGTCGAAATCCAGGTTGGGCCGGGGACTGGGGGCGCTGATCGCGAGCGGAGCGACCGCGGCGCCGAAACTTGAATCCAAGGCGGCGCCGGCTGCGGCTGGCCATCCGGCTGACGCTCCGTCACCGCCAGCGTCCGGATTTCAGGAAATCGCCGTCCATCTCGTTGAGCCGAGCCCCTATCAGCCGCGCAAGGACATCAATGCCGAACAACTGGATGAACTTGCGGAAAGCATTCGGGCCGAGGGGCTCTTGCAGCCGATCGTCGTTCGCAAAGCCGGCGAAAAATATCAGCTGATCGCCGGCGAACGTCGCTGGCGCGCCTTCCAGCAGCTGAAGATCAAGTCGATCCCGGCCCGCGTCCTCGAAGCCAGCGACGCCTCCTCCGCCACGCTGACCCTGATCGAAAACCTGCAGCGGGAGGGCCTGAATCCGATCGAGGAGGCCTATGGTTATGCGAGCCTGATCCGCGACTTTGATCTCACCCAGGAACAGGCGGCGGAGCGCGTGGGCAAGGGACGCGCCACGGTGGCCAATTCCCTGCGCCTGCTGGCGCTCGACGCCGCGATCCAGGGCTACCTCGCCAAAGGGCTGCTCAGTGTCGGCCATGCCAAAGTCCTGCTGGGGGTGGAGGATTCGGCCAAGCGCGGTATCCTCGCCCGCCGGGTGATCGAGGAGGGGCTGAGTGTGCGGGTCCTCGAAAAGCTGGCGTCGGGGCACAGGACCGCCCGCTCCGGACGGGGCCGGGGCAGGGCGATTCCCCCCGCCGAGGCGGCCGCCGTGGCCGACATCGAGAAGCGGCTGACCGGGCACTTGGGCGCGCGCGTGGCGCTGCATCATACGCCGAAGCGCGGCCGCATTGTCATTGAATACGCCGGGAACGAGGATCTGCAGCGGATACTGGATAAAATCGGAGTGGGGACGTAAGGTAGCGCGATCACCTGCATGAGTGTTGCGGAAACTGTCCGGGAGACGCTGGCCGACGCCCAGGCGCTGCGGGCCAAGATGTTCCGGCTGCGCTTTCCCTTCGTGGCTGAGCTGGGGCGCTATTCCGCGGCGAAGTTTCGCGCTGACCTCATTGCCGGGGCCACGCTCACGCTGGTCTCCATCCCGCAGGCGATCGGTTTTTCGCTGATTCTCAACCTGCCCCCCGTCCCGGTGATCGTGTCCGTCATCGTCGGTGGTTTTTTCGGCGCCCTGTTCTTCTCCTCGCACCATCACGTTTTCGGCCCGACCAGTTCGATCAGCCTGATCACGGCCGCCACCATCGCGTCCTATACCGGTCCGAGCCTGCCGCCGCTGCAGCTGGCCATCCTCCTCGCCCTCATGATCGGCACCATCCAGCTGGTTGCCGGCCTGCTGAATTTTGGCGAGGTCACCAAGTTCATCTCGCGCTCCGTGGTGGTCGGATACAGCACCGGCATCGGCGTGCTGCTGGTCGCGAGCCAGCTGCACAACCTGCTGGGTTTCCGGGTCGAGCTGGGGCAATCGTTTCTGCTCAACCTCTGGCAGGCGGCGACTTTGCTGCTGGAGCAGAAGATTTCCCTCTGGGCGCTCGGTATCGGCCTGGGCACCTTGGTGATCTTTGAGGGCGTGCGCCGTCTTCGGCCAAACTGGCCCGAAGCCCTGATCGGCCTGGCGGTCATGGGCGGCGCGGCGAAGGTCGCCGCGTTGTTTCACCCCAGGCTGCCGTTTGCCCTGGTGCAGGATGAAGGCGCCCTCAGCGCCGTCCTGCCGTCGTTCGCCGGGTTGCACTGGGGGCCGGCCGAGCTGCAGGCGCTGCCCTGGCTGACCAGCACCGCGGTGGCGATCTCGATCCTGGGCATGCTGGAGGCGGTCTCAATCACCAAGTCCCTGGCGGCCCGGAGCGGACAGAAGATCGAGCCGAACCAGGAGCTGGCCGGAATGGGTGTGGCCAACATCGCCTGCGGCTTGTTTGGCGCCGTGCCCGGCTCATCGTCGTTCGCGCGGTCGGCGGTGAATTTTCAAAGTGGCGCGGCCACGCAGCTGTCGTCCATGCTGAGCAGCGTGGTGGTCCTCGGCGTGCTGCTGTTCGTCACGCCGGTCTTTGATTACATTCCCGTGGCGGCGCTGGCCGCCCATTTGATCCGCGTGGGGGGCAGAATGATCAACTGGCATCAAATCCGCGTGGCGTGCCGGTCCACCCGGTCGGATGCGGCGGTGTTCGCGGTCACCCTCGGGGCCTGCCTTTTGCTCAAGCTCGACACGGCGATTTATGTGGGGATCGGCGTGGCCCTGGCCCTGGCCCTCCAAAAGACCAGCACGCCGCTGCTGGTCGAATACACCTTTAATGAGAGCGGCAACCTGGCGGAACTCACGGACCCGGCCAGACGCGCGCACCCCTCCATCTCCATCATTCACGTTGAAGGGGAGCTTTTTTTTGGCGCCGCGGACCTGTTTCAGGAGCAGGTGCGCTATGTGGCCGAGGACGACAATATCCGGGTCTTTGTCCTGCGCATGAAGAACGCGCGGCACCTGGATGCCTCGGCGGTGATGGCGCTGGAAAACCTTCATGATTATCTGCAGAAGACCGGCCGGCATCTGCTCATCAGTGGCGTCAACGCGGAGGTGGAGCGGGTCGTGCGCAACAGCGGACTTCTGAAGCTGATCGGCAGCGAAAACGTTTTCCCGGCGGAGTCCAACCCGACCATCAGCACCAAGCGGGCGTTGGTCCGGGCCACCCTATTGCTCCAGACGCGCCGGGCCGGTGTCCGGCTCTTTTATGGGCGCCAACACGAGAAGGTGAGGGACGCCGCGACACCGGCCGGAGCGCCGCCGCGTCCGGAGGACTACGAGATTTAGCCCCGGCTGTTTCGGGCGAGAACGCAGGTTGACATTGCGCACCGGAGCCTGTTGTCATGCGCCTTTTATGATCTCGGTTTTCATCGGTATCGCCACCTTCATGCTCATCCTGGTGGCGCTGTTCCTCATCCTGGTGGTGCTGGCCCAACGCGCCAAATCCGACGGCGGCATGGCCGCGATGGGCGGTGGTGCGATGGAGTCGGCCTTTGGCCCTGATACCAGCAATATCCTGAGCCGCCTGACCATCCGGGGTGCGATCGTGTTTTTCGTCCTGAGTTTCCTCGTTTACCTTGGGTACATCCACGTGCGGGGTCATCCCACCGGAGCCAAGGGAACGCTTCCCAACATCCCGGTTCCGGCGGCTCCGGCGGTGCCTTCCTCCAGCGCGCCCGCGGCTGCTCCCGCGGTAACCGTCCCGATCACTGCCGCCCCCGATGCTGCCACGACCACCACCCAGAGCGGCGCTCCGGCTGAGAAGAAGCCCTGATCGGCCCGGGATGCGACGCAGTTCGGTATCTTTTGGTTGGCGGGCGTCCGGCTGGCTGTTGCTCACGATTTTGCTCCTTCCATCCCTGGCACTGGCGCAGAAGGGCCATCGTCCCCCGCCCAGCTACCTTCAGCTTGACAAACCCGACCAGGAAAAGGGGAGGGAGATCCTGGATCAATTCCGCCGGCAGGGCATCGCCGGAGATTATTATTTCGAGTTCGAGCTGCGGGTGCTGCCCCGGCATGATCCTGAACGCGTGCTCAGCGGGCGCCTCTGGGGTTCGCGGAATGCCAGCGGACCGATTTCGCGGGTCAGCGTGTTTCCGCCTGCGGCCGGGGCCGCCGGGGAAACACGCCTGCTGGTGCAAAGCGGCGCCGCGCCGGCGCTCTGGCGTTGGAACGGAGAAGCCGGCAGCCCGATCCTTCAGTCCGGCGTCGACGCGCTGTTTGCCCCGGTGGCCGGCACCGATTTGACGCCGTTCGACCTGCAGATGCCGTTCCTCTACTGGCCGGAATTTGTCTACGAAGGATTTGCGCGGATGCGCGGCCGGCCGGCGCACCAGTTCCTGTTCTACCCGCCCCCGGCAATCTCGGAGCGGCGGCCAACGCTCGCGGGCATACGCGCCTACCTGGACACGCAGTACACCGCCCTCGTCCAGGTCGAGTTCATCGACGTCCAGAATCGCCTCGCCAAGGTGCTCAGCATCCTCGATCTCAAAAAAATCGGCGATCAATGGATCGTCAAATCGATCGACCTGCGCGATGAAACCATCCGCAACAAGACCCGGTTTGCCGTGACGGCCGCCGCCCTCAATCAGAAGTTCCCGGCGGAGATTTTTGCGCCGGCCAATCTGGCGGCACCGGCCGCTGCTCCGGCCCGGGCGGACCTGGTGCCTTTGACGCCATGAGTGGTGCCTCCCGCTATGCCGGCGTGGTTTTCGATCTCGATGGCACGCTGATCGACAGCATGCCGCAGGTGCTGGAAGGGCTGGCCTCGGCCGTGGGGCGCTATCGTCCCCGGCCGGCCCTGGAGGAAATCATGGGCATCCTGGGCGGACCATCGGAGGCCTGTGTGCGGCGTCTGCTCGCCGGCGGGCCGCACGTTGCGGCCGCACTGGCCGCCTACCTGCGATTTCTGCGCAGCCACGAGCATTTGCTGCGCCCGTTTCGCGGGGCGCTCCCGCTGCTGCGGGACCTGCACGCGGCCCGGGTGCGGCTTGGCCTCTGGACCGGACGGGAGCGGGCATCGACGGTGGCCCGGCTGCAGGCCTTGTCCGTGGACCGGTATTTTGACCAGATTGTTTGCGGGGACGATCTGCCGTCCCACAAACCAGAACCATCCGGACTTTTGCAGATCCTCCGGGCTTGGAAACTGGCTCCGGACCAGGTGCTTTTTGTGGGCGACTCTGACCAGGATGTGCAGGGGGGCCGTGAGGCCGGCATGCCCATGGTGGCGATTGCGCACCATCGGGTGCTCGCTCCCGGTTTGCGGGAGTATCCCCGGGCAATTGCGGCGACACCCACGGCCGCCTTCACCCGGGTGCGGGCGGAGGTGCTGCGCGGGCGCGACCGTCGGGCGTACCGGTAGCAGCCGACGTCAGCAGCTGATGGGAGGTCAGCCGCCTTTCCGCGTTCGACAATGGCGGAAAGTGGATGCACCAAGCGAAGAAGAGTGTGCTGCACCGGGGTAATCCTCGGCTTCGCTACCCCGGATGCTCCTGGCTGCCAGACAACGGAAATCCCCGGAGGCCGGGTCACTCTCCAAAACGGTCCGCCGTTTTGGTTAAGGAATGGGGGTGGACGAAGTCCAATCCGCTCCTGGCGCTACTTCAGCACCTGCTCCGTGGTCGGATCGAAGAGGTGGGCCTTCTCCACATCGAACACGACCTTCAAGCGGTGATTGGTGTCAAAGCGATCGCTGGCCCGGACCCGGGCGATGAAGGAGGTCGCCCCGGTGTCGAGGTAGAGATACGTTTCCGCGCCCATGGGTTCGACCACTTCAATCTTCACCTCGGCGGTGCGGCCGGGATCGGCCTCGGTCACCGCGACGGCATCATCCACGTCCTCGGGCCGAATCCCGAGGGTCAGCGGCCGGCCGACATGACCGGCCGCTTTCCGGGAAAGAGCATCGTTCAGCCGGATCCGCAGCGGCGTCCCGCTGTTGCCGGTCTCCGAAAACACCAGCTGGTGGCCGTCCCGCTCGACCGTGCCGGAGAAAAAGTTCATCGGTGGACTGCCGATAAAACCGGCCACGAAAAGATTTTCCGGATGATTGTAGAGCGTCAGAGGCTCGGCCACTTGCATGATGTTGCCGTCCTTCATCACACAGATGCGGTCGCCCATGGTCATGGCCTCCACCTGGTCGTGCGTCACATAGATCATGGTGACCCCGAGGCGGGCATGGAGCTTGGAAATCTCGGTGCGGGTGGAGACACGCATCTTGGCGTCGAGGTTGGACAGTGGTTCGTCGAAAAGAAACACCTTCGGTTTGCGCACGATGGCGCGGCCGACGGCGACCCGCTGCCGCTGCCCGCCGGAGAGTGCCTTGGGTTTGCGTTCGAGATACGGCTCCAGGCCGAGCAGGGCGGCGGCCTCCCGCACCCGGGCGGCGATTTTCGCCTTCGGCAGGCCGCGCAACTTCAGCCCGAAGGCCAGGTTGTCGTAAACCGACATGTGGGGGTAGAGGGCGTAGTTCTGAAAGACCATGGCGATGTCCCGGTCCTTGGGCAGCACCTGATTGACGACGCGCCCGTCGATGGCGATGGTGCCGCCGGTGATTTCCTCCAGCCCGGCGATCATGCGCAGCGTGGTCGACTTGCCGCAGCCGGAGGGGCCAACCAGCACCATGAACTCGCGGTCCTCGACCAGGAGGTTGATCGCATTGACAGCGCGTACACCCGGACCGTTTTTTTCGGGAAAGATCTTGAGCAGATTCTCGATGACGACTTTGGCCATGACACCGGCGCAGCTGCCGCCGGCACGTGAACATCCAGCAAGGGCAAAGTGAGTCAATGCCATATCTGGCGGATGCTTTTTAGCATTGCCTCCCGCAGAGGGCGCGGCTTTTTGAAGCGGCAGTGCACGTGCGCCTCGCGGGATTCACTCCTTTTTTGCATGGCCTCCCAACCCCTCCTCGCCTCGACTCCGCTCACTTTTGAACTCCCGCGCGCCCTCGTCGACCGGATTCAATCCTGCCGCCGCGGCCTCGGCCTGAAGTCGGTCAGCGACGTGATCCGCCGGGCCTTGGACGATTTTGATTTTGCGACGTTCAACCCCCTGCCGCGGGAGCAATGCCAGATATCCGTGCGCCTTTCCCCGGCCGGCAAGCGGATCCTTTTCCATCATGCCCGCCGGAAGAAGGTCAGCGCTGGCGTGCTGCTGCGATCCGCGCTCGAGGCCCTGTTGCCGCGCCCGTCGCAGGCCAAACGGGGCGCCCCGGCCAGAAAAGCCGCCGGGAACACGGCGCGGAAGCAACCGGCCCGGAAGAAGAGGAAATAACCGCCCGACCGGTGTTCCTCACCGCACCGACACGCCTTCCCGTGCGCGCGGCCGTCGTTTTCGCACCGGTTCCGCGGCACCCGGGAGGAGCGGAACGGGGCCCGGTCGCATGCGATGGCTTGCCTTTGGGGGCAGGGATTCTTTAGTGATCGCCGATTTGATGCACTCCGACCCTCCGCCACTTTCCCTCTGGGCCCGTAATATCTCGCCATCGCCGACCCTGGCGGTCGACGCCAAGGCCAAGGCGCTGAAAGCCGCCGGCGAAGACGTCTGCGGTTTCGCCGCCGGCGAGCCGGATTTCGACACGCCGGACTTCATCAAGGAGGCGTGCATCGCGGCGCTCCGGGCCGGCAAGACCAAATACGCCCCGACCCCCGGCATCGCGGAGCTGCGCGAGGCGGTGGCGGAACGCTACGGCGCCGACTACGGGCTGAAGGTCGCTCCCGGACAGGTGGTGGTGAGCCCGGGCGGAAAGTTTTCCTGCTATCTTGCCATCCTGGCGACGTGCAGCCCGGGGGACGAGGCGATCATTCCCGCCCCGTTCTGGGTGAGCTATCCCGAGATGGTGAAGCTTGCCGGCGCCGTGCCGAAGCAGGTGCTGGCCGGCGAAGCGACCGGTTTCAAGC
Organism: Opitutaceae bacterium; assembly: GCA_028688225.1. Taxonomy (GTDB): domain Bacteria; phylum Verrucomicrobiota; class Verrucomicrobiia; order Opitutales; family Opitutaceae; genus Fen-1467. Next base: position 19,890 of record JAQTYQ010000024.1, read on the forward strand.
TCACTCCGGCATTGCTCGAAGCCGCCATCACGCCCAAGACCCGGCTGCTGATCCTCAATTCCCCCTCGAATCCGACCGGTGCGGTCTATACGCGCCCGGAACTGGAGGCCATCGTCGCCGTCGCGCTCCGGCACAACCTCTACCTCCTCTCCGACGAAATCTACGAGTATCTGGTCTACGGCGACGCGAAGCACCATTGCCCGGCCACGTTCAGCAAGGAGGCCGAGGCGCGCATCCTCGTCGCCTCGGGCTTCAGCAAGCCCTTCGCGATGACCGGCTGGCGTCTCGGCACGCTCGTGGCGCCTGCGCCCATTGCCAAGGCCTGCGCCGAACTCCAGAGCCAGATTTCGTCCAACGCCACGACCTTTGCCCAATACGGCGCGCTGGCCGCCCTCCGGGAAAGGGAAAAGGCCCGGACGGCCATCGCCCTGATGCTCGCCGCCTTCGACCGCCGCCGCCGGTTCCTGCACACCGAGCTGAACAAGATCCCCGGCGTCTCCTGCCTGCTCGCCCAGGGCGCATTTTATCTCTTCCCCAGCATCGCCAAGTTCGGGCTTGGCTCGCAGGAATTCTGTACGCGTCTGCTGGAGAAGGAAAAGGTGGCCGCCGTCCCCGGCAGTGCATTTGGCGCCGAGGGCTTTCTGCGGCTCAGTTATGCCACCAGCGACGAGGTCATCGCCAAGGGTGTGGCCCGCCTCGCCAACTTCTGCCGCACGCTTTGAGCGCGTCTCCGGTCCGGTTTTCTTCCCCCGGGGTGGCGATTCCGCCAAAATGCGCCATGATTCCGGCAATCCCCAGCCGTTCCCGTCACCTTTAACCATCCTCCCTCATGCCCTACACCAATGTGACTCCTCCCGCCGGCGATAAAATCACGATTGCCGGCGGTCGCCTTAAAGTGCCGGACCATCCCGTGGTGCCCTTTATCGAGGGCGACGGCACGGGTCCCGACATCTGGCGGGCGTCAGTGCGCGTCTTCGACGCCGCGGTCGAGAAGGCGTACAAGGGCCGGCGGAAGATTTCGTGGTTCGAGGTGTATGCCGGCGAAAAGGCTTTCACCAAGCTCCAGGACTGGCTGCCCGGGGACACGCTCACCGCCTTCCGGGAGTACCTGGTCGGCATCAAGGGCCCGCTGACCACGCCGGTCGGCGGCGGCATCCGTTCGCTCAACGTCGCCATGCGGCAGGAACTCGACCTCTATGTCTGCCTGCGCCCGGTGCGTTACTTTAAAGGCATGGAAACGCCGGTGAAACGCCCCGACCTGGTGAACATGGTCATCTTCCGCGAGAACACGGAGGATATCTATGCCGGCATCGAATGCGCGGCCGGCACACCCGAGGCGCAGAAGGTGCTCGATTTTCTCGCCCGGGAATTTCCCAAGGGGTTCGCCAAGGTCCGCTTCGGCTCGACCGAAAAGGTGCGGGCCTGGCAGAAACAGCTCGAGGGCATTGGCGCTCCGCACCGCGAGGTCGGCCTTGAGGTCGGCATCGGTTTCAAGCCCGTCAGCTATCTCGGCACCGAGCGCCTCGTGCACAGCGCCATCGGCTATGCCATCCAGCAGAAGCGCAAGAGCGTGACCCTGGTGCACAAGGGCAACATCATGAAGTTCACCGAGGGTGGCTTCCGCGACTGGGGTTACCGCGTGGCCAAGGAATTCTATGGCGCCGTCGAGATCGACGGCGGTCCCTGGTGCCGCATTCCCGAGGGCCGGCCCGGTGCGGGCCTGGTGATCAAGGATGTGATCGCCGACGCCTTTCTGCAGCAGATTCTGACGCGGCCGGGGGAATACGAGGTGGTGGCCACCCTGAACCTCAACGGCGATTACATTTCCGATGCGCTGGCGGCGCAGGTCGGCGGCATCGGCATCGCCCCGGGCGGCAACATCAACTACGTCACCGGGCACGCCGTCTTCGAGGCCACGCATGGCACGGCGCCGAAGTACGCCAACCAGGACAAGGTCAATCCGGGTTCGCTCATCCTTTCCGGCGAGATGATGCTGCGCTATCTGGGCTGGGCCGAGGCGGCTGACCTCATTATCAAAAGCCTTGAGACGACCATCGCCTCCAAGCGCGTCACCTACGATCTGGCGCGTCTCATTCCCGGATCAACCGAGCTCAAGTGCAGCGAGTTTGCGTCCGAGATGATCAAAAATCTGTGAGCGCATGAGGCTGATGGCCGTCGCGCTGCCCGCGCCGGCCCGTGCTCTGCGATCCGGCATTCTGACGGGTAGGGACGGACCGCTGGCCGTCCATGCTTCTCGGCGTGCCCGGCTCTGCTGGACAGCAGAGCGCCCTACCTCCAAACGGCGGACTGCTGCGCGAAGCCAATGATTGGCCGAGCGGTGACTGGAGGGGCGACCACGACTCCACCAGTGGTTTCCCTTTTCCGGTTTACCGCTTTCGGCAAACCGGCTAGAACCTGGGTGAACTCCCGTCCCCATGTCCCTCTACCTCGGCATCGATTCCGGCACGCAGAGCGTCAAGGCGGTCGTGCTGGACCTCGAACAACGCAAGGTGGTCGCGGCGGCCCGCGCCCCCCACCGGCTCATCGGCGGCCTGCCCGTCGGCCACCTGGAGCAGCACCCGCAGGAATGGGCTGCGGCGCTCGACACCGTGATCCTCAAGGTGGCCGCCAAGGTGGACCGTTCCCGCGTGTGCGGCATCGGCATCTCCGGTCAGCAGCACGGTTTCGTGCCGCTGGATGAGAAGGGCGAAGTGATCCGTCCGGCGAAGCTCTGGTGCGATACGAGCACGGTGGCCGAGTGCGCCCTGCTCACCCGGAAACTGGACGGACCCAGGGCTGTCATCCGCCGGGCCGGCCTGCCGTTCCTGCCGGGGTACACCGCGCCGAAGATCCTCTGGCTGAAGCGGCACGAGCCGCAGCACTACCGGCGGCTCCGCCATGTGCTGTTGCCGCACGATTACCTCAATTTCCACCTCACGGGGAATTTCTTCATGGAGTATGGCGATGCGTCCGGCACCGCGCTCATGGACGTGCGCCGGCGCATCTGGTCCCGGGGCGTGCTCGCCGCCATCGATCGTAATCTTGCCGATTGGCTGCCGCCGCTGGCGGATTCACACCAGCCGGCGGGCATGCTCCGGCCGGACCTCGCGGCCAGGTACGGACTCACGAACGACGTGGTCGTCAGCGCCGGCGGGGGCGACAACATGATGGGCGCCATCGGCACCGGCAACGTTGTCCCCGGCGTGGTCACGGCCAGCCTCGGCACCAGCGGCACGATCTACGCCTTCGCAAAAAAGCCCGTAGTCGATCCGCAGGGCGAAATCGCGGCGTTTTGCTCATCCACCGGCGGCTGGCTGCCGCTGCTGTGCACCATGAACGTCACGACTGTTACCGAGCAGGTGCGGGCGCTCTTCGGTTACGATCACGTGGATCTCGATGCCGCCGTGGCTGCCGTGCCGGCGGGGGCGGACGGCCTGGTGCTGCTGCCGTATCTTGCCGGCGAACGCACCCCCAACGTGCCGGAGGGATCCGGAGTGCTCCTCGGGCTCAATCAGCGAACCTTCACGGCCGGGCACATGGCCCGTGCGGCGATGGAGGGCGTGACGCTGGGCATGAATTACGGCCTGCGCCGGCTGGCCGACCTCGGCGTAAAGGCCAGGGAAATCCGTGTGACCGGTGGCGGCGCCCGGTCGCCCGTCTGGCGGCAGCTCATGGCCGACATCTTTGGCGTGCCGGTGGTGGCCATGGTCGAAGATGAAGGCGCGGCGCTGGGCGGCGCGCTGCAGGCCGCATGGTGCACCGCGCTTCTGGACGGTGAGAAAGTCAAACTCACCGATTTCACCGTGGGCATTGTGGCTCCCGATGAGGCCACCCGCTGTCGGCCCGACAAGGCCAACGCGGCGCGTTATCGCGAATTCCAGGCTCTGCAGGATAAGCTCAGTCTGACGTTGCGGCCCATCTTTCCCCGGCAGCGCAGGTTGGGCTGATCCGGCCGGCTGCCGCGAAGTAGCGCAGCCATCCCTGGCTGCAGAAACTACAGGCTGGCCGCCGTCGAGCCGCGAAGGCGGAAAGCCTGCGCTACGACCGGATGGTCTGCGCCCGGTACTCCGCGCCGAAGATCTCGACGACCGGCGCCTGGCCGGCGACGCGGCAGCCGCGGTACATGCCGGGCGTGTTGAAAGGCATGGCGACGTGGCCGAGGCGGTCGATGGCCACGAGTCCGCCGGTGCCGCCGAGCTCCTCCAGCTGGCGGAGCGCCTCGCCGGCCGCCTCTGCGAGCGGCAGGCCCTTGTATTCCATGAGGGCGGAGACGTTGTGGCCGAGGACGGAACGGATGAAAAACTCTCCATGACCGGTCGCCGAGAGCGCGCAGGTCGCATTTCTGGCATACGTGCCGGCCCCGATGATGGGGGAGTCGCCCACGCGGCCGTACTGTTTGTTGGTCATGCCGCCGGTCGAGGTGCCGGCGGCGAGATTCCCCTTCCGGTCCAGCGCCGCGCAGCCGACCGTCCCGAACTTGTTGTCGTCCACCGTGGCGAAGGTTACCCGTTCCTTGCGTCCTGCGGGCCGGTGGCCTCCCGGCTTCGCCTCGAGTTCCCGCGCCAGGGCGAGCTGCCGGCGGCGCCGCTCGGTCTGGAAATACTCGTTGGGGACGAATTCGTAGCCGACCTGCCGGGCAAACGCCTCGGCACCGTCGCCGATCAGCATGACGTGCGGGGTCCGTTCGAGGACGTCGCGTGCGAGGGCGATGGGGTTGCGGATATGCTGGAGGCCGGCCACCGCACCGGCGTCGAGCGTCAGGCCGTCCATGATCGAAGCGTCGAGTTCGCAGACCCCCTCGGCGTTCATGACCGCCCCGTGGCCCGCGTTGAAGAGCGGCGAATCTTCCATGACCTTGATTGCGGCGACCACGGCCTCGAGGCTGGCGCCACCGTGCTCAAGCACGCCGTAGCCGGCGGCGAGCGAGGCCTCGAGTTGGGTGTGGTATTCGGCCTCGAGTTCGAGCGTCAAATCCTGGCGGAGAATGACCCCGGCGCCGCCATGGACGACCAGGCCAAAGGTGGAATCAGCCATGCCGCCAACTTCGGCCGAAACCTCCGGTCACGCAAGCCCGCCCGGGATGCCAGCATCATCGGCAAATCAGGTGTGTTCAAGGGCGTTGCTGCTGTTGCTGCTGGTTGGCCTCTTTTTTCTCTCCGAATCCAAATACGCCGGCTTTTGTATAGGCCGCCTCTTTCGCAATCTTGCCGGCTCGCGCACCCAGGCCCCACATGCAAACCAGGCACAGGAAAACCAGGAGCAGAGCGCGGAAAGGGTCGGGCCAATATTTACGGGGTGCGTGAGACTGACTGAAAAACTCCGCAACGTAACCCATACTAAACACTATATTCAGGACGGCAAAGATCTTCACGAACTGCCACAGCACGCCAGCATCCGTAATTCTCGCGCCGGGGATTTCATCTATGCCGACATTAAACGCGTTCGAGATACCCCAACCGATCCACGCCTGTGCAAAAATGAGCGCGTTGAAAATGAGGCGTCGCTTCTCCCAATAGCGAACCGCTGATTTTTGATGTTCGAGGAGCACGTGCTTTCTCCGGCCAACGTTGTTTACGAGAGAAAAAGTGTGAACTGATCGGGATAGGCACTCAAAAGTGGACGTTTTAGGGCCGGGATCTCGCCGAGATTGGTCGGGGTACGAGAGGCAGGATGCCCTCCATGGTTAGCATGCCCATCGTTCGTAGCGCCGGGCGCAGAAATATTCAAGACCGGGAATCGAACAGCAGTGCCGCGACCAACGCCGGTCCAGAGGAGGTGGCCGCGAGAAAGGGCCAAATTGTCTGTGTTTCGGTAGCAACCGTGGTCGCGTGGATGGGCGTCTGCGAGTAGAGATCCTCAGGGCAAGCCCCGAGGCATTTGATCAAACCAAAGCGCACTCATGTTCGCTGTTTCATCCGTGATGGCGAATTGGCCACCGCAGTGGCTGCGGCTTCCAGCCGCAGGCTTCACCGGCTGGAAGCCGGTGCCACTTGTCATCGCGCTCACGGCGCGACGCGGCGGCCGACGATGATCAGGTCGCGCTCGAGGCCGTGGAGGAGCGCAACGCGGGGCAGGTGTCCCCATCGCTCGAAGCCGTACTTGGTGCACAGGCGCAGGCTGGGCTCGTTGTGCGCCCAAATCAGACCAACCAGCACCTTGAGGCCGAGCGCCGGCGCGCGCTCGATGGCGCGCTGCAACAACAGATCGCCCAGTCCCAAGCGGCGACTCGCTCACTGTCCCATGCCCGGAATGCGGCCTTCCCAGTCGGCCGGACGGCTCCAGGGAATGGTGGAGTCGGTCTTGGGGTCCACGCAACCGGCAAAGAGCGCGGCCAGCGCGACAACCAGCAAGGCGGCGAGGAAAGGTTTCTTGAGGACGTTCATGGAAGGCTAGTTTGTCGATGTGGCGGGAGGCTGCAAGCGGTTCCGGCGGAAGGCGGAGCTGGAGCGGTGAGACGGCGCCCAGGCGCGCGGGTTTCATTCAACCGGCATAAGCATAGGTCGATTCCCACCAGGGCGCTTTCCCGACCTTGCGGATTCCGGTGCCGGGATTGGCGGCGAGGTGTTCGAGCACCTTGTACGCCAGCTCGGTCTTTTCCGGCTGGCCGATTTTCACGACGATGGCTTCGGCGGTGAATGGGGTGCCGGGTGCGGCGCGCAGGGCCTCGACCATCTTGAGCTTGAGCGCGATGACGCCGCCGGCGGCCTTCTTGCCCGCTTCGACCCCGGGCTGGTGATAGGCGTTGATGCCGATGAGCGAGGCATAGAGGCCGACCACGCGCTCGTAGAGGGCGATCAGCAGTCCGACGGTGCGGGGTGAAACATCGGGAATGGTGAGGGTGACGGACGGACGGTTTTTCTCGCTGAGTGCATCGCGGGTGCCGAGGAGAAAACCCTGCAGAAAGTCCCCGCTCGTGACGCCGCCCTCGACCTCGAGGCTGCCGCCCTGGCGGTCACGGAGCACCTCGATGAAGGTGACGAAGAAATTATTCACCCCTTCGCGGAGCTGCTGTACGTAGGCATGCTGGTCGGTCGAACCCTTGTTGCCGTAGACGGCGATGCCCTGGTTGACGACGCGGCCATGCAGATCGAGCTCCTTGCCCAGCGACTCCATGACCAGCTGCTGCAGGTAGCGCGAGAAGAGCAGCAGGCGGTCCTTATACGGCAGCACCACCATGTCGCGGGAGCCGCGGCCGCCGGTGGCCCAGTACCAGGCCGCGGCCAGGAGGGCGGCGGGGTTCTCCAGCAGCACGGGCTTGCGCGTGACCCTGTCCATCGCGGCGGCGGCGGCCAGCAGCTGGTCGATTTTGAGGCCCTGGAGCGCGGCGGGCAGCAGGCCCACGGCGCACAGCTCGGAGGTGCGGCCGCCGACCCAGTCCCACATGGGGAAATGCGCGAGCCAGCCCTCGGCCTGCGCGGTCTGTTCAAGCTTGGAGCCGGCGCCGGTCACGGCGACGAAGTGCTTCGGATAATCGAGCCCGGCGGCCTTGAAGGCGGCGGCGGCCTCCAGCATGCCGTTGCGCGTCTCCGCCGTCCCGCCCGACTTGGAAATGACGACCACCAGCGTCCGCTTGAGCTGGCTGCCGATTTCCTTGAGCACGAGATCCATGCCGTCGGGGTCGGTGTTGTCGAAGAAATGCACCCGCATCTTGTCGCGACCGGCCTTGAGCCGGCCCAGCGCATGGCTCACGAACTGCGGCCCGAGGGCCGAGCCGCCGATGCCGATGACGAGCAGTTCGCGGAACCTGCCGTCGGGGCTACTGATCTCGCCCTTGTGCACCCGGGCGGCGAAATACTTGATGGCGGCCAGGGTCGCGGTGATGGCATCGGCAATCTCCTTGGTTGGCGCCAGCTCCGGCGCGCGCAGCCAGTAATGGCCGACCATGCGCTGTTCGTCGGGATTGGCGATGGCGCCCTTCTCCAGCGCCGCCATGTCGGCGAACGCCTGCTGGAACTTCGGCTCGAGCGAGGCGAGGAAGTCGTCGGGGAACGGCAAACGGCTGAGATCGAGCGACAGCCCGAGCGCTGGGTAGGGATAGCAGTGTTGCTTGAAGCGGGTCCAGGACATGGTGAAAAATGGCGGGGAGCGGGAGATGAGTGGCGAGCCGGGTGCAGCGGCCGATGAACCATGATCGGTAGGAGGGCTCAAGGGTATGAAAGGCGCGGAGCCGGGCAAAGTCAAAAGATGGCATCCCGGGCGATTCGGGTGTTTTTTTTTGACAGGCGCCGGTTTTTGTCGCCGGCTGCGCGTATGGCCGCCCGGCCGTTTTTCCCATGTTCCCGGCGCGATTTTCCCGCCTTCCGATTCTAGGCGCGTGTGCCGCCCTGCTGATGGGGTGCACCGCCGTGGCGGTCGACCCTCCCGCCGGTGTGGACACGCGCGTACGGGTGAACACGATCGGGTTTCCGCCCGGCGCAGAGAAACGGGCCACGGTCGCCGCCGACTGCCGGAAATTTTCGGTGCGCGATGTGAAAACCGGGCGGGTCGTTTTCCGCGGCACCGTCGGACCGGCGAGTGTCACCCCAAAGTCCGACACGGACGAAACCGTGCACGTGGCCGATTTCAGTGCGCTCACCACTCCCGGCCGGTATCGTGTCGAGGTGGCCGGGGTCGGCCGGTCCGCCGACTTCACGATTGGAACGGACGTGTGGAACGTGCCGTTCATCGCGGTCATGCGCGCCTTTTATCTCTGGCGTTGCGGCACGGCGGTGGCGGGAGACTGGAACGGCCGGCATTATGCGCACGCCGCCTGTCACCTGGATGATGGCTGGCTGGATCCGACGGGGGAGGGGCATGTCCACCGGGACGGAACCGGTGGCTGGCACGATGCGGGCGACTATAACAAGTATGTCGTCAATGCGGCTGTGACCGTGGGTCTGCTGCTCCGGGCCTGGGAGCAGTACCACGATTCTCTCGCGCCGATCGGCCTGCACCTGCCGGAAAGCGGCAACGGGACGCCTGACCTGCTCAACGAAGTGCGCTGGGAGCTGGAATGGCTGTTCAAGATGCAGCGGCCCGACGGCCGCGTCTACCACAAGCTCAGCTCGACCGATTTCCGCTACTGGGGTCCGCCGGAGGATGACAAGGATCCCCGCTACTTTTCCCCGTGGGGTACGGCTGCCACCGCCGACATGGTCGCCATGATGGCCGTCGCGTCACGGGTCTACTGGCCCTGTGATCCGGCTTTCGCCGACCGCTGTCTGGCGGCCGCGCGCCTGAGCCGCGCCTGCCTGGCGGCCCGCCCCGAAGAGGTCCGCCCCGATCTGCGTGCGTTCCACACCGGGGCCTATGACAGTGCCGATGCCACGCACCGACTGTGGGCGGACGCCGAGTTTTGGGAGACCACGGGCGACCCAGTCGCGTTGCAGGAGTTCGAGCAACACGCGGCGGGATTTTCGTTCAGCTGGGAGGGACCCAGCTGGCGCGACGTGCGCGACCTCGCGCTGGGCACCTACCTGCTTTCCCGACACCCGAAGCCGCGCGATCCGGGACTCGTCGGGCGTTTGACCGCGAGCCTGCTGACCCAGGCGGATGCCATCGCTGCTGTGGCGAAAAAGAACGCTTACGGACGGCCGCTGGGGGACAAACCCCGCACTTTTTTCTGGGGTGACAATGGAGCGGTGGCAGCGCAGACGTATATTCTCCAGGTCGCCAATACGCTCCATCGGGAACAGCGTTATCGCGAGGGGACGTTGTCCGCCCTGGCCTATCTGTGCGGCCGTAATTATTACGGGCGCTCCTATGTCACCGGCCTCGGTTTCAATCCTCCGGAGCATCCGCACGACCGGCGCGGCGAACCGGCGTGGCCGGGTTACTTGGTGGGCGGACCCTGGCCGGACGGGCGCGCCTGGCACGACGACTGGCGGGATTTCCGCACGAACGAGGTCGCCCTCAACTGGAACGCCGCGCTGGTTTACGCCCTCGCCGGCTTCGTGCACCCGCCTGCGGTCCGCGAGTGACGCGGCCGCTCACCTGGGAAGAGGCCGGGCCGCGTAAAGTGGTTTGGCGTTCCGGGGGCCTTCCGGTTGGTCAGCGCCTGACGGTGTCCAGATATTTGTCCGTCACGGCACCTTCGGAGGCGGTGGCGACGAGCCGGGCGTACTTGGCCAGCACGCCGCGGGTTTCGCGCGGTTTCCGCGGCTTCCAGGCCTTAAGCCGCGCCTTCAGCTCCTTCGGGGGCAGGTCGAGACTGATCTGGTTCTGCTCGGCGTCGATGGTGATCGGGTCGCCGTTTTTAATCACGGCGATGGGACCGCCGGTGGCCGCCTCGGGCGTGAGGTGGCCGACCACGAAGCCGTGACTGCCGCCGGAGAAGCGGCCGTCGGTGATGAGCGCGACCTCCCTGCCCAGGCCCTTGCCCATGACGGCGCTGGTCGGCGCGAGCATTTCGCGCATGCCCGGTCCGCCGACCGGACCCTCGTTGCGGATGACAATGACGTGACCGGGCTTCACACGCCCGTTGAGAATGGCCTTGAGCGCGGTCTCCTCGGACTCGAATACGATCGCCTTGCCGGAGAAGCGCAGGCCCTCCTTGCCGGTGATCTTCGCCACGGCTCCCTCGGGCGCGAGGTTGCCATAGAGAATGCGGATATGGCTGTCGGCTTTGATCGGATTGGACAGCGGGCGCACGACGTCCTGGTCGGCCGGGTAGAGTTTCACCTCACGCAGGTTTTCGGCCACGGTCTTGCCGGTCACGGTGAGGCAGTCGCCATGCAGCAGGCCGGCGTCGAACAACATCTTCATCAAGGGCGCGAGACCGCCGATGCGCGAGAGATGCGCCATGCCGTAGCGGCCGGAGGGCTTGAGGTCGGCCAGGACCGGCACGCGCCGGCCGATGCGGGTGAAGTCGTCGATGGAGAGCTTCACGCCGGCGGTGTGGGCGATGGCGAGCAGGTGGAGCACGGCGTTGGTCGATCCACCGAGCGCAATCACGACCGTGATGGCGTTCTCGAACGCCTTTTTGGTCAAAATGTCGCGCGGGCGGATGCCGGCCTTGGCCAGCGCGAGCACGGCCGCGCCGGCGCGCCGGCAGTCGAGTTTCTTTTCCTCGCTGATCGCGATCTGGGTGGAGCTGTTGGGCAGGCTCATGCCCAGCGCCTCGATGGCCGAGGCCATGGTATTGGCGGTGTACATGCCGCCACAGGAGCCGGGGCCGGGAATCGAGCAGGCTTCGATGGTCTGCAGTCCCTGCGCGTCGAGCTTGCCGGCCGCATACTGGCCGACGGCCTCGAACACCGACACGATGTCGCAGTCCTTCTTCGAATCGGGATGGATGCCGGGCAGGATCGTGCCGCCGTAGACAAAAACCGACGGGCGGTTGAGGCGGGCCATGGCCATGACACAGCCGGGCATGTTCTTGTCGCAGCCGCCGATGGCGACGAGCCCGTCGAATCCCTCGGCGCCGCAGACGGTCTCGATCGAGTCGGCGATGACATCGCGCGACACGAGGGAATACCGCATGCCCAGCGTGCCCATGCTGATGCCGTCGGCGACCGTGATCGTGCCGAAAATGATGGACTTGCCGCCGGCCGCGTCGGTCCCTGCACCGGCTTCGCGGGCCAGGGCGTCGATGTGCATGTTGCACGGCGTGAGCATGCTCCAGGTCGAGGCGATGCCGACGACGGTTTTTTGGAAATCCTCGTCCTTGAAGCCGACGGCCCGCAGCATGGAACGGTTGGGTGCGCGGTCGGGACCGTCGTGCACGATGGAGGAGTAGGGGCGGATGAGATCGGGTTTGGACATGGAAGGATGGGAAGGTCGGAAGTCGAAGGGCGAAAGTCGAAAACCGGAGGCAGCGATCGGGGATCAGAGGTCAGTAGTCAGATATCAGAAGTCAAAGGCCTGCAGCCAGTTTGCCACATTAAAGCCGGAAGGCAAATAACAGAAGCCGGATGTCGGAGCTTGCGGTCAGGCGGATATAACAAATTTGTTCTCTCAACCAAAGGAAGCCGGATGGGGCAAGAACGAGATGCAAGGATTAATCTTGCGGTGCCGACCGAAGGGAAATGAAAACTGGAACGAACGGGCGCGCCTTCCAGTCCGCAGCGCAAATAGATCCCCCGCGCCGTCTCCTGACCTTCCCGCTTATGAAGATACCCCTCCTGCTCCTCGGCGGCCTGATGGCTGCTCCGCTGGTCGCCGGCGAACCCTACCAGATCGCCGTCATTCCCAAGGGCACGACGCATGAATTCTGGAAATCCATCCATGCCGGGGCGGTGAAAGCCGGGCGCGAGTTCAATGCCGCCGCCGGCCGCGAGGTGGTGCACATCATCTGGCAGGGGCCGCTCCGGGAGGACGACCGCGAGCAGCAGGTCCAGGTGGTGGAAAACTTCATCGGACGCCGGGTCGACGGCCTCGTGCTGGCGCCGCTCGACCGCAAGGCCCTGGTCGAGCCGGTGGAGACCGCGGTGCGCAGCCGCATCCGGGTCGTCACCATCGACTCCGCGCTCGATTCGCCGGCACCGTCGAGCTTCATCGCCACCGACAACCAGGAGGGCGGCCGCCTCGCGGCGCGCCATCTGGGCCGGCTCCTCGAGGGCAAGGGCAACGTGATCCTGCTCCGCTTCGCCGTGGGCTCGGCCAGCACGGAAGCGCGCGAGGCGGGCTTTCTCGAGGTCATGGGGCGGGACTTCCCCGGCATCAAGTTGATCTCGACCGACCAGTATGCCGGCGGCACCCGCGACACGGCCCGGCGGGTCGCGGATAATCTGCTCAACCGCTACGGCCGGACGGTCGACGGCATTTTTGCGGTCAACGAATCCTCCGCCGCCGGCATGCTGCTGGCCCTGCGCGACGCCGGACTCGCCGGCGGGCGGGTGAAGCTGGTCGGCTTCGACACCGGCGAAGTGCTGCTGGACGGGCTCCGCCAGGGCGACCTGCAGGGCATCGTGGTCCAGAATCCCTTCAAGATGGGCTATCTCGGCGTGAAGACGATGGTGATGGTGCTGCGCGGCGAACCGGTGCCCGCCGTCATCGACACCGGAGTAGACTTTGTCACGAAGGAAAACATGACCGATCCCGCCATGGCCGAACTACTGGCGCCGCCGCTGGACCAGTATCTGAAGTAAGTGCGGCTGAGCCTATCCAAAGGAAGGGGAATTTTTTGACCACGGATTCCACGAATTGACACGGATCCGGGTATCTTTTCATCCGTGGCTGCCCGTGAAATCCGTGGTTTTTAAACCAACCTAAAGTGATGCCTTCTCCGCGGCTGCAGCTCACCGGCATCGTGAAATCGTTCGGGGCGACCCGGGCGCTTCGGGGTGTCTCCCTCGAGGTCGCGCCCGGGGAGATTCATGCGCTCATCGGGGAAAACGGCGCCGGCAAGAGCACGCTGATGAAGATCCTCAGCGGCGCCCACCGCGCCGATGCCGGATCGATGGCGCTCGACGGCGTGCCCTATGCGCCGCTCGACCCCCTCGATGCCCGCGCCCGCGGTGTGGCCATGATCTACCAGGAACTCACCCTCGCGCCCCACCTCAGCGTGCTCGACAACATCCTGCTGGGCGCGGAGCCATCGCGGCTGGGCTGGCTCCGGCGGCGCGAATCGCGGGAGCGAGCCCGCGCTGCCCTCGCGCAACTCGGCCACGAACACCTGGACCTCGACCGGCCGGCAGGGACGTTCGCCATCGCCGAGCAGCAGATCATCGAAATCGCCCGGGCGCTGCCCGGCCGGCCCCGGGTGCTCATCATGGATGAGCCGACCAGCAGCCTGGGCCAGGCCGACACGGAACGGCTGTTCGCGGTCATCGCCCGGCTGCGCGGACAGGGCGTGGCCGTGATCTACATCAGCCACTTTCTGGAGGAGGTGAAACGGATCGCCGACCGCTACACCGTGCTCAAGGACGGCGAGACCGCCGGCCGGGGTGCCCTCGCGGACACGACCCTGGGAGAGATCGTGCGGCTGATGGTCGGGCGCGAGGTCAAGGACCTCTATCCGCGCGGCGCGCGGCGCGCCGGAGCCGTCGTCGTCGAGGTGAAGGACCTTCAAACCTCCCGCGGGCTGGGCCGGGGGACCCTCCGTCTGCGGGCGGGGGAGATCCTCGGTGTGGCCGGCCTGATCGGGGCGGGTCGCACCGAATTGCTGCGCGCGGTCTTCGGGCTCGATCGCGTCGAGGATGGAACAGTGCTCCTGGCCGGCGCCGAGGCCACCCGCACCACGCCGCGCCGGCGCTGGGACGCCGGCCTGGGTTTCCTGAGCGAAAACCGGAAAGAGGAGGGTTTGCTGCTAGGCCAGACGCTGGCCGACAACCTGACCCTGACCAAACTCAACCGCTTCGGCTGGGGTGGTTGGGTGAGCCGGGCCCGGCAGGCGCAGGCCACGGCTGCGCGCCTGGCGCAGTTGCAGATCAAGGCGCGCGGACCGGGGCAGACGGCGGGCGAACTCTCCGGCGGCAACCAGCAAAAGCTCGCCCTGGCGCGGCTGCTGGAGCACCCCGCCCGCATCTTCCTGCTCGACGAGCCGACCCGCGGCATCGACGTCGGCAGCAAGGCGCAGATCTACGCCCTCATGGGCGAACTGGCCGACCAGGGCAAGGCGGTGATCTTTGTCAGCTCCTACCTGCCCGAGCTCCTCGGGCTGTGCGACACCATCGCGGTGATGTGCCGCGGCCGGGTCGTGGCCTGCCGGCCCCGCAGCGATTGGGACGAACCCGCCATCATGGCGGCGGCGACGGGAGGGAACGCCTGACGCCGTGGATGGCGGCTTCTCTGGAGAATTTCATGAACGACACGTTGAAGAAAATCCTGGCGAAGCTCGGTCCCTTTCTCGGCCTGATGGTCGTGATCGGCCTCTTCTCCCTGAACGGGGAGGTGCGCGCCTATTTCCTCACCTACCACAACTTCAAGATCATCTTCACGCAGACGGTCATCGTGGCGGTGGGGGCGCTGGGCATGACGCTGATCATCGTGAGCGGCGGCATCGACCTCAGCGTGGGCTCGGCGGTGGCTCTCACCAGCGTCGTGGGCGCGCGGCTCATCCAGTACGGGTGGAGCGATCCGGCCGTGGTGCTGGCGGTGATCGGCGCCGGCGGGCTCATCGGCCTGCTCAACGGCGCGGCCATCGCCGGCCTGCGCATGACTCCGTTCATCATCACCCTCGGCACGCTGGGGGTGGGGCGCGGCGCGGCCAAGTGGCTGGCGGACAACCAGACCGTCAATTACGACCACTCCGCCATCAACGGCTGGATGGTCACGGCCGATCCGTTCGGCTGGCAGCTGCCGGCCGGCGTCTGGGTGGCGCTGGGACTGGCGGTGCTCACGGCGCTCGTACTGCGCCGGACGGTGTTCGGACGGTACGTGTTTGCCATCGGGTCCAACGAGGCGGCGGCCCGGCTTTGCGGCGTGCCCGTGCGGCGGCTCAAGGTCGGCATCTACCTGCTCGCCGGCTGCTTCTTCGGGCTGGCCGGACTCTTCCAACTTTCCCGCCTGCGGCAGGGCGACCCGACCGTGGCCCTCGGCCTGGAACTCGACATCATCGCCGCGGTGATCATCGGCGGGGCCAGCCTGAACGGCGGCGTGGGCAGCGTGCTCGGATCGATGATCGGCGCGCTGATCATGGCGGTGCTGCGCAACGGTTCGCAGCAGATGGGCTGGCCGACCTATTTCCAGGAAATCATGATCGGCCTCGTCATCATCGTGGCCGTCTTCGTCGACCGTCTGCGGCAGGGAAGACAGGCGTGAGGCGGGGCTGCGCTGTTTGGCGACCGCTAAACCGGTGGTTTTTGGCGCCAGACGATCCAAATGTCCTATTTCTTCGTGTTTGTTGGGCTAAACGATGTCTATAGTGCTGCTTCTAAGCACTGATGCCCATACTCTATTGGCATATTAAAATGCCAAATTTGGCAATTTATCCATTATATCTTGCAAAAATTGGCGTATTGATGACTGATAAGCGCATAATCCGTTAAAACCTATGGCCGTCTTTTTTGGAACCTCGGACCCGAAGCAGTCGAATAAGATCTCCCGCGCCGTGACTGCGAACAAGGCCAGGAAGATCGCGCCGAAGGTTTACACGGACGACCTCACGACGCCCATTGAAGACATTGTGCGCCGGCACCGCTTGGAAATCGTTGCGCATTTCTACCCGGGCGCGGTCATCAGTCACCGGTCTGCGATCGAAACCAATGTGTCGCCCCGCGGTAAACTTCACCTGACTTTGCCAGGAGCGGCGCAACCGAAACGGATTCTTCCGGGTCTGGAAATCCGCATCTGGAACGGGCCTGCGGCGCAACCGGACGACATTCAAACCAGCTTCGGAACCGGCATGGGACTCTACACCGCCAGCCAGCCGCGGGCGCTGCTCGAAAATATGCAGATTGCGCGCGCGCGTGCAGATGACGAAACGAAAACTCTCTCGCAAGAGGAACTCGATCGATGGATCGACCGCCAGATCCGGGTGTTTGGTCCTGCCTGGCTGGACCAGACGCTGTCCCAAGCCGAGACCGTGGCCCAGCGCCTGGGCTGGAATCGGGAGTACGGTGAGCTCACCGCGCTGGTGACTGCGTTCAAGAGCGCGTCGTCGCCGATTCACCTGGTGACCGACGTGGCCCAGGCGCGGGCCCGTGGGACTCCCTTTGACCCGGAGCGGATGACGCTTTTCGGACTGCTCCACGCCCGTCTTGCGGTCGAGAGTTTTCGCGCATTACCCCGGATGCCGGCCGAAGAAGTCGACAACCGCGCGTTCTGGGAGGCGTACTTCTCGAACTACATCGAGGGAACGAAGTTCACGGTCGAGGAGGCGCACGCGATTGTCTATAACCCCACCGCCGCAAAAGACATCAACCGCAAGCGGCCCCATGATGCACACGACATAGCGGAAACCCACCGGCTGATTATAGATCCCAACATTAGCGTAGAACTGCCAAAGTCGGCGGACAGTTTTATCGAACTGATCAAGCGACGGCATGCCCGCATGATGTCCAGCCGATTGGACGTTGCACCTGGCGTTTTTAAAGCCCTGCCGAATTCGGTCGGGTCCCATACGTTTGTTCTGCCCGCCATGGTCGAGGAGACCTTGCGGCGAGGATTGCCGGCCGTCTACAACCTGCCGACCGCCACGGCCCGGGCTTTCTACATGCTCTTTCTGGTCTCCGAGGTGCACCCATTCAATGACGGCAATGGCCGGATATCGCGCCTGTGCATGAATGCTGAGTTGGAGGCCGCCGGCCAGGCGCGGCTAATCATCCCGACGTCATTTCGCACTGATTACCTGGGGGTATTGGGGGCGTTGTCACTGCGCAGTGATCCGGACCCCTTCGTGGCGTTCGCCCACAAGATGATCGGGATCAATGGCCAGATTCCATTCGGCTCGTTCGAGAAGTCGCATGAGCACTTTAAGAAGACCGGTGCGATGAACGAAGCCCCCGGCACGTTCGACATCTCTCCTTTCGCCTTGTGATCGGCCTCGTCATCATCGTGGCCGTCTTCGTCGATCGCCTGTGGCAGGGAAAGCGGGAGTGAGGCGGAGGGATCTTTCCTCACGCGAAGTCCGCGAAGGGCGCGAAGAAGGCGGTGTCACTGCCCTCGTTCGGACACGCATCGCCGGCTGCTTGTTTAGAGTTTCGGCCTGACCCCTCCGCTCCTGCCTCACTACTGTCCAAAATAAATGTCCGTCTCACTCTGAAATCGTGATGGCAACCTCGTTTCTACTTTATGTCCTTCTTCAGAGGTAAGTGCCTCTCGAATTCGCTCTGTTTTGGACAGTAGTGTTCTGCCTCAACCGATAAGACGCAATTGAGTCCGCGGATTTCACGGATGGACGCGGATAATCAATCGATGATCTGCAGTCGAGCTCTGACCACGACCTGAATTCCCGTGTCCGGTGCACACAAGTATTGGTCGGGCGCTCTCACAATTCACGCAGAATGCATGTCCCATCATGTGCAACCCTGCACTCGGCTACGGTCTCCTGGCCATTCTGCAGAAAGCGCACTTTGAGGAAGTAACGAAGCTGCAGGGGACGGCTGCGATATATCGCAGCAATCACTTCGACCTGTTCGCCAGCGTCTACATGAGCGACGACGCGATCGCCACTAATGAGGCCTTCCTTCAATTCCTCCAACCGCTTCACGCCGTCCTTTCCTTCGACGACAATCGCGCGGGTGGTGAGCACCATCCTTTTACCGACATGGCTCTGAATCGCGGGGTGAGCAGTGACCGGTCCGGTCGAGGTGCATCCAGCGATTGTGATGACCAAAAAAATAATCAGCAGCTTATTTATGGGCTTGACGAGCATTCAGAGCTGAAGCACGCCTGCCGCTCAGGCCAGCGGCTTGACCAGGATCTTGGAATTCCGGCCGCTTTCCTCGTAACCCTTGAGGCGCGACTCGGGCAGGATTTCCTTGTCGGCCTCGGTGAAGCCGCAGGACGAGATGAAGAAGGAGTAGCTTTGCGTCGACAGGGCCAGGGCTTTCGTGGCGCCGCGCTCCTTGGCAACCATGCAGGCGTAGTTGACCATCTTCCGGCCGATGCCTCGGTTCTGGTAGAAGGGCAGCACGTAGAGCGAGCCGATCTCGGCGAGCTCGGGCTTGTCCGGATAGGTGGTGAGCGACACGCAGGCGATGAGATTCTCGTCGATCTCGAACACGAAGAACTGGTCGATGTTCTTTTCGATCGCCTGCTGGGTGCGGTAGATCAGCTCCTCGCGCTTCACGGCGTTGCGCGTGAGGTTGTAGATGTGGCGCACGTCGCGGCGCGTCGCCTTGCGGATCTGCTGGTAGTCGTTGCCGTAGATGAGCGTGCCGACGCCCTCGTTGGAGAAGATCTCGTTGAGCAGCCCGTCGAAGACCCGGCCGTCGAGCAGGTGCACGCGGGAGGTGCCGGTCTCGATCGCCTTGACGGCGTGCACGGCCTTGCTGTGCGACTCCTCGGCGATGGTCTCGGGGTGATCCTTGATCAGGTCGCGCAACGTCTCGACGGAGATTTCGCGGCGCAGCTCGGCGTTGATGATCAGCCCGCTCAGCGGCGCCAGGTAGATGATCTTGCTCGCCTGCAGCACCTCGGCGAGCTCGGCGGCGAGCAGGTCGGAGTTGATCCGCAGCGAGTGCCCGTCGGGCGCGAAGCCGATGGGCGAGAGGATCGGAACGATGTCGGCGCTGATGAGGTGCAGGACGAACTCCTTGTCGATGCGGTCGACCCGGCCGGTGAACTGCTGGTCCACGCCCTTGATGATGCCGGTCGGGACGGAGCGGACCGCGTTGGTGATGGCGCACTTCAGGCTGTTCTGCGTGAGGCCTTCGAGGATGAGATGCGACACCCGGGCGGAAGCCCGGATGGCGAGGTCAAGCGTGGCGGTGTCGGTCACGCCGGTGCCGCGGGAATCAGTGATGGCAATCTTGCGCGCCGCCGACAGTTCCTCGATCTGCTGGCTGATGCCGTGGACCAGCACGACCTTGATGCCGAGGCTGCGGAGGACCGCGATGTCGATGAGCAGATTGCTGAAGTTCTCGTCGGCGACAATGGCGCCGTCGAGGGCGATGACAAAGATCTGCCCCTGGAAGCGCGGCACGTACTTGAGGATGCCGCGGAGATCCGTGGGTTTGATCGTGGTGATGGTGGTGGGGCCGTTGCTCATCGAGGTGGCGTGGGGGTTTTCGTCGAATCACGCGGCCGCGTCAATGACAGAGGATTCGCGTCCGTGGCGCGTAGCTTCCTCGTTGTAGGGCGGCATCGCCGAATGCCGCCATCTGTCTTTGCCGATTTGTACGCTTTGGCGGGGTCCGGCGACCCCGCCTGCAACCGCAGATAGTCGGTTACGCGGGCGCCTCCGACATCTGACATCTGGCCTCTGACATCTGATCTCTGAATTCACTTCACAATCAGGCTCCAGCTCCGGGACGTGCGGGCGCCGCACAGCGTGACCGCGTAGCGGCCGGGCTTGAGGCTTTGCGTGGGGAAGCTCGCCCGCACGACGCTCTCCTTGGAGCGGGCCAGTAGCTGGCCGGACATTTTCTCGTAGTCGGGCAGGAGGAAAAGCTGCCGGTCCTTGCGGTAAAGCAGCACGCCACGGATCTGGCTCCGGTAGTCGGACTGCGCACAGGTGAACTGCAGGACATAAGTACCGCTCGGGGCGGCCTCGCGCGGCGCCGTCACGGCCGTGATCGACGCCGGGAGCGCCGGCTTGAAGGCCAGCGCGCCGCCGAGTTCCTCCGGCAGGCCGCCGAGCGCGTTCACCACCTCGCCGATGGCCGGCGCAAAGCGGGCCGGCGGCAGCGGATCCGCCAGGCGCTCGATCTCCACCGGGATGCGCTGGTAGCCGAGCCGCAGCAGGCGCTCCGTCGTGGCCCGCTCGCCCAGGTCGTGATAGGGCTCGAACGACCGGCCGCGCTTGCCGTAGTGCAGCCGCAGGACGGTGTAGCCCAGGATGAAGAGCACGATGGCGAGCACGATCCAGCGCAGCGGCCAGGGCTGGGAGGAGGGGCGGGAGGCGGGCATCGCGGGCAATCTATTTCCCGGCGGGGCGGGCGCCGCAAATCAAATTGCTTCCGCGTTCCCCGGCTGCTCTCTTGGCAGGGCTGCATGAAGCTCTGGTCGCACTATTTCATTCCCACCCTCAAGGAAACGCCCGCCGACGCCGAGATCGCGTCGCACCAGCTGCTCTTGCGCGCCGGCCTCATCCGCAAGCTCGGCGGCGGCCTGTACACCTATCTGCCGCTCGGCCTGCGATCGCTGCAGAAGATCACCCAGCTCTGCCGCGCGGAGATGGACGCCGCGGGCGCGATCGAGCTCGGGATGCCGCACCTGCATCCGGTGGAGTTCTGGCAGCAGGGTCCGCGCTGGAACGCCGCGCGGGAAATCATGTACCGCGCCGACCACGCCGGGGCGGGCCGGCGTCCTCCGCCGGAGCCCGAGTTCGTGCTCGGCCCGACCCACGAGGAGATCATCACGCCGCTGGTAAAGACCGAGATCACCAGCTACCGCGACCTGCCGAAAAACTTCTATCAGATCGCCACCAAGTTCCGGAACGAGATCCGCCCCCGCTACGGCCTGATGCGCGCCCGGGAGTTCGTGATGAAGGACGCCTATTCGTTTGATGCCGACGACGAGGGCGCCACGCGCAGCTACCTCGCGATGCGCGATGCCTATACGCGCTTCTTCGCCCGGTGCGGACTGAAGACCATCTCGGTCGAGGCCGACACCGGCGTGATGGGCGGCAGCTTTTCGCACGAGTTCATGGTGCCCGCCGAGGTGGGCGACGACGATGTGGTCTACTGCGCGGAGGGCGGCTATGCGGCCAACCGCGAGAAGGCGACGAGCGGCCTCGTGCCGGCCGGTTTCGCGGATGCGGCTCCGGACGGCGCGCTTGAGGAATTTCCCACGCCGGGTGTGCTCACCATCGCCGCGCTCGGGCAGCCGCCCTACGGCGTGCCGGCCGGCCGGCAGTTCAAGACGCTGCTTTACGTCGGCGACGGCCGGCTGTTCGCAGTCGTGCTGCGCGGCGAGGACGAACTCGAGGAGGCCAAGCTCGGCGCCCTCGGCTTCGCGCTTTTCCGTCCGGCCACGCCGGAGGAGATCGAACCCGTCATGGGCGCGAAGCCCGGCAGTCTCGGCGCCGTGCGCGGCACGATCAAGAACCCCGGCGCGCTCGCCGGCGTCTTCGCCGATCATGCCATCCGCCTCATCGGCAACGGCGTCACCGGGGCCAACCGCGACGGCTTCCACCTGCGCCACGTCAACGTCACGCGCGATCTGGCCGTCACCAGGTTCGGCGACTTTCGCCGTGTGCGGGAGGGCGAGCCCTGCCCGAAATCGGGCCGGCCGCTGCAGATCCGCCGCGCCATCGAGGTCGGCCACGTCTTCAAGCTCGGCACCAAGTACAGCGAAAAGTTCGGCGCGGCCTACACCGACGACAAGAAGCAGAGCCACCTCATGGTCATGGGCTGCTACGGCATCGGCATCAGTCGCACGCTGCAGGCGGTCATCGAGCAATGCCACGACGCCGATGGCATCGCCTGGCCGTGGAATGTGGCGCCTTATCAGGTGCTCATCGTGCTGCTCGATCCGCAACTGCCGGAAGCCGCCGATCTTGCCCGGAAGCTGGGCGCCGCCGCCGAGGCGGCCGGCGCGGACGTGCTGCTGGACGACCGCGTCGAGCGCCCGGGGGTCAAATTCAAGGACGCCGACCTGATCGGCCTGCCGTTGCGGATTACCATCGGTGGTCGTGGCCTCAAGGAGGGCATTGTGGAAATGAAGTGGCGCACGGAAAAAGCGGTGACCAAGGTGCCGCTGGCCGAGGCGACGGCACGCGTTGAAGCCGCGGTCAAGGAAAAGATTCTCGCCGCCGATCTGAGACTCCCGGTTTGTTCTCCGAATGTGCCACCAGCTTTTGACGAGCAAACCTGACCACGTTTCCTGGACGCAGAGACTCATCGTGAACAGGGCAGATCATCCAACCCAAAATCAACCACGGATGCCGCGGATAGACACGGATGAGGACGAGACGCAATCCGTGTTCATCTGTGCGATCCGCGGCCATGAGGATCTGACGTTTGACACTGTGGCCGGTGAAATCCGTAGAGTCATGATCACTAGCACCGCCAGGACCGAGGTTGCCCCTTCCAGCCGGACGGAGACTGAACTCACCCTCGAGGGGTTGTGGCGCGTGGTCGTGCTCAACGATCCCGTGAACCTCATGTCCTACGTGGTCCTCGTCTTTCGCCGGGTGTTCGGATTCGACGAGCCCACGGCGCGCCGCCATATGCTGGAGGTGCACGAACAGGGCCGCTCGGTCGTGTGGGCCGGCGTGCGCGAGAAGGCGGAGGCCTACGTGTTCACGCTGCAGCAATGGCACCTCTCCGCGACCCTCGAATCGGATGAAAAGAATTGAAGTCAAACTCAGCCTCCAGGTCGTCGCCCCGCTGCTCGATCTCATGAAGGCGGCCGTTGACCGCCTGCAGGGCCGGCTGGCTGCCCCGCCGCAACTGCCGGATCTCGACGAGGAACTGCGCGCCGACTGGCGGAGTGACCTCCTGAGCGGCCAGAATGACGACTGCCGGCGGTTTCTCGCGCTGTTTGACCGGGATTTTTTTGCCGACGGCACCGTCAGCTTCGACGAGGCGAACGCCGAGCCCGTCCTGCGCGCCTGCACGGCCATCCGCCTGCAACTGCGCGAGCAGGAGCTGAAAAGTCTTTCCGACGAGATGATCGAGTCAGGCGGCGTCGATGTCGCCCAGCTCGGCGACTTGGTACAAAAGGCGTTCCTCTGCTACATCTTTCTGGCCACGCTCCAGGAGCTGATCATCCAGCACCTCGACACGGCCATCCTGGAGGGGTGAGAGCGGCTCGCGGCGCGGGTAGTTTTCAGGGAACGCGGCGCGCTCGCCTTGTTTAGGTCTGATATTTTATGGAGACGCGACGCCCTCGTCGCGTGTTCCCTTGAAAAAGGGCGACGGGGGCGTCGCTGCTCCAGTTTGCTGATTGTCCACCATGTTCACTATGGGTGTGAAATAACCGGGTTAGTCAGGTGCACCACGGCGGCGGGAACGCCATGGCTCCAAGCTGGCGCATTTTTGCTTTTCCTGTCATTCCAACTCCCCATGCCCCGGGTCCAATGCAGCTACTGCGGCCTTCCCTTCAACGTGCGGCAGATCGAGGCCGGCCGCGCGTATTACTGCTGCTCGGGCTGCGCGCTCGTCAGCCGGTTGCCGGCGGCCGGCGGAGGAGGGGAGTTTCCGGTGACGCCGGCCCTGGTCGCGGCGCTGGGGGTGGGCTTTGCCCTTTTCAACCAGGTGCTCTTCTGGACGCTGGCCGCCGAACTGGCGCGCGAGCAGCGGGCGGTCCCGGCGCTGCTGTTCGCCCGGATCTCGGCGGGACTGGGTGTGCTGGTGTGGGCGGTGCTGGCGACGGGCATCTGGCGCGCCCCGGTGCGCCGCTGGAGCGACGCCCTGGTGGCGCTGGCCACGCTGGGAGGCCTGGCGCTGGCGATCTGGCCGCCGCTCTCCGCGGGCGGCGCGGTCGCGTCCAGTGCGGCGCTGGGGCTCTGGCTGGGACGCGGCTGGGGCAAGCAAAAATTCGCCCGGAAAAAGACGCTTCCGGTTTGACCGCGCGCGCCGCGCCCCTAGGGTTGGCGCCGACACCCTGCGGTGTTCGTGTTGCGTTCGAAAACCGCTCTTTGCCTTTGATAATTTAAGGGAGCCAAAAACCGCGGTGGCGGCTGCTAGGCCGTAAACCGGAAAGCAATAAACCACCCGGCGGCGCCCACCTTACCACAAAAAGGACTAGAGCCTTTGAGCACACGGCACAGGCGGGGTGTTGCTATTTTCAGCTTCCACCCGCACGGATCGATTCCCCTCACTAATCTCCCGCGCCATCATGAATCCGCACGAATCCATCATCCTTCATCTGTTGCATGTCGCGGCCGCCCTTGTGCTCATGGGTTATACGTTCTACGCCTTCGCCGCCGCGCCGGAGACGCGCAAACGGGTGCTGATCTGGACCGGCGGGGCCAGCCTCGTCATGCTGCTCACCGGCCTGCGGATGTGGCAGGGTCTCTACGGGTTCGCGCCGGCCGGCTGGCTGATCGTGAAGCTCATCTGCTGGCTCGGCCTCTCCGCGCTCGCCGGGATTGCCTATCGCAAACGGGGAAAGGCGGGCCTGCTCGCCGGGGTGGCCCTCATCCTGGCCGTGACCGCCGTGGCCATGGTCTACGTGAAGCCGTTCTGAGGCGGAAGTCAGAAGACAGATATCAGACGTCAGAGGACAGAAGTCGGAAACCAGAGGCCGGAAGCCAGATGTCAGACATCGGATGTCAGAGGTAGTAGCGGCTCTCCGAAAACCTCTGAAGAATCGTAGGGGCGCAGGCTTGCTGCGCCCATTTCCTGGGGCGCGACAAGATCGCGCCCCTACGGGGACCCAATACACTCCGCTGCTTTCGCCGGTTGCCTCGCGGACAACATGGCTTAGGTTGCGGCCGTGACGGCGAAAACACCTGACGACCCTCCGAACGCGGTGCCCACCGGCGAACTCTGCGGCGTCTGGGTCGACGACGAGGGCCGCGTGCATTGCTCGGTTTCCACCGCGGACGGCGGCCGCACGGAGCAGGTGGAAGAATTCCGGCCGTTTGCCTGGTTGGGCGATGCGTCCGTGGTCGGCGGCGTGACGGGCGTGGAGGTGGAAGCGCTGAAGGGCGACGGGGTCTTTCGCTGGCTGGCGCATGCCGGGGGGGGCGCCGCCTTCGATGAATTGGTCAAGGAGGCGCCCGACGGCGCGACGGTCGACTGGATCCGCCCTCTGGAAAACCAGTATCTGCTGCAGAGCCGCCGGCGGCTGTACGGCGAACTGATCTTCCCGCAGCTCCGGCGCTGCCAGCTCGACATCGAGACGGGGCACGGGGTGGACGGGGGCTTCAGCGACGCCCGCAACGCCACCGATCGCGTGCTGGCCATCGGGTTGCAGTTCGGCGCCCGCCAGCGCCTGCTCGTGCTTGAAGACGAAACCGACGTTGCCGAGAAGCGCCTGCTGCTCGAGCTCAACGAGGTGCTGGAGGCGGAGGACCCGGACGTCATTGAGGGGCACAATCTGTTCAAGTTCGACCTCGACTACCTGCGCCTGCGCTGCCGGCACCACCGCGTGCCGTGCGCCTGGGGGCGTTTCGGACAGAAGGCGGTGTTCCGCAACAGCCGCCTGAAGATCGCCGAACGCTGGATCGATTTTCCGCGCTGCGACCTGCCGGGGCGGGCCGTGGTCGACACCTATCTGCTCGTCCAGCTCCACGACATCACCGCGCGCGAGATGCTCGCCTATGGACTGAAGGACGTGGCCGTCTACTTCGGCATCACCGAGGAAGCCGACGGTGAACGCACTTACATCGAGGGCAACCGTATTCACGAGGTCTTCCGCACCGACCGGGCGCGTTTCCAGGCCTATCTCGCCGACGACCTGCGCGAAACCCGGGGCGTGGCCGATCTGCTCCTCCCGACCTATTTCGAGCAGGTGAAGACGTTCCCGCTGCTGCTGCAGGAGGCGACCCTGCGCGGCACCACCGCCAAGATCGACCTGCTGTTCCTCGAGGAATACTACCATGCCCGTCAGAGCTGCCCGCAGCTGTCGACCGAGGTGGCGCCCTTCGAGGGTGGCTACACCCGCAGTTTCCAGGAGGGTGTGTTCCGGCATGTGCTGCACTTCGACGTGGCGTCGCTCTATCCGAGCCTGCTGCTCGCCATCGGCCGCAACCCGCGCGGCGACACGCTGGGCATCTTCATCCCGCTGCTCACGCGCCTGCGTGACTACCGGCTAAACTGCAAGCAGCTCTCCCGCACCGCGCCGACCGAGGAGCTGCGCGCCGAATACCAGGCGCGCCAGGCCAGCTTCAAGATTCTTATCAACTCCTTCTATGGCTACCTCGGGTTTTCTGCCGCGCGCTTCGGCGACGGCGAACTGGCGGCCGAGGTCACGCGTCGCGGCCGCGAGCTGCTGCAGGCCCTGATCGATGAGTTCACGAAGCACGGCTGCACCATCCTCGAAGCCGACACCGACGGCATCTACCTGTCCTCGGCGGAGCATTTTGCCGCGCCGGAACGGCTGCTGGCCGACGTCGCGAAGATCCTGCCGCCGGGCATCGAGCTGGAGTTCGACGGCAGCTATGCGTCGATGTTCTGCTACAAGGCCAAGAACTACGCCCTGTACGACGGGCGGAAGATCATTTTGCGCGGCTCGGCGCTGCGCTCGCGCGGCATCGAGCCCTACCTGAAAAAGCTCACCGACCGGCTCATCCGTCACCTGCTGGGCGCGGGCGACGCCTCGCCGCTCGACTTGCTGGAGGAATACCGGCGGCGCATCACGGCGCGCGAGGTGGACATCACCGAAATCGCCAAGTCGGAAATCCTCAGCCAGAACCCCGAGGCCTACGAGCAGTTCGTGGCCGGAGGCGGCAAGCCCCGCCGGGCCCCGACCGAGGTGGCCCTGCAGCTCAAGCCCCGGCCGCGCATGGGCGACCGCGTCGCCTATTACATCGCGCCCAAGTCGAAAGGCCAGACGTCGGACTGGCAGCGGGCGCGGCCGCTGGGGTCCTACGATCGGGAACAGGCGCCCTACGATCCGAAGTACTACCTCGACAAACTCGACGACTGGCTGGAGCGCTACGGCCGGTTTCTCGGCGCACCCCCTCCGCCCAAGCCGCAGGGCGAGTTGTTCTGATGCTCCCAAATGTAGGGCGTTCTGCTGGCCAGCAGAACGATCCCGCCACTTCGGTTTTCGCTTCGCGGTGGGGGGGCGAAAATCCACCTCGGCGGAATAAGCTTCGATTCCGTAGTTGGGTTTGCACCACCGAGGCACAAAGGACACAGAGAAAGAAACTTGTATGCCTAAACCGCTCCAGCGCGGCCTCACCTCACTGGTGAATCTATTAATCCGCCTTCCAGTGCCGATCCGCCTCTGTGTTCTCAGTGCCTCTGTGGTTCAATTGCGGTTTTTAGGTTAAGAGCATGCACCACGGATTTCACGGATTAACACAGAAGCAGCACCGACTTATCCGTGTCCACCCGTCTGATCCGTGGTCCAAACCATTCCGGGTTTCGCGGTGGACTCTGCGGCAAAAACGAATTCCCTGTTGAATTCCATGCCCACCATCTATGAACAACTCCGGGCCGACGTGATCGCCGCCATGAAGGCGCGTGACAGTGCCACGCTGACCACCTTGCGCACGGCCGACGCCGCGATCCAGCGGACGGCGCTGGACGGCAACAAGCCGATCGATGACGCCCTGGCCACGGCCACGCTGCGCAAGGCGGTCAAGAATCTGGCTGACGCCAACGTCGAGTTCGCCAAGGGCGGCCGCGCCGACCTGGTCGCGGCCAACGAGATCGAGATCAAGGTGCTGGAGAAATACCTGCCGCAGGGTCTCGACCCCGCAAAGCTGGAGGCGCTCGTTGTCGGGGTCATCCAGGAAACCGGCGCGGCGTCCAAGAAGGACATGGGCAAGGTGATGGCCGCGCTGAAGAAGCGCCCCGAGGCGGCCGCGATCGATTTCGGCGCCGCCGGCAAGCTGATCCAGGCAAAGCTGCCGTAGCAGCGTCGATTAGGGCGGATCGTTACCTAGAGCACTTTCGAGTTAGTTATACACCGGTTTCATGGCTCTCGATCACTACGTTCCCCAAGTTCACCTCAAGAACTTCAACAACTCAGATGGCGTGCTTCACGCCATGCTGAAGCGTGATCAAAAGACTTTTACGAACCACGCGAAAGCCTTCTGCCGGATTGAGGATAACAGCACGAATAAGTACCTGACCGAGCAACGCGCCATTGAAGATTTTCTCCAAGTTATCGAGCCGAAGTACAACGAATCGATTGAGAAGATTAGGACTGGAAGCATCGACCCCGAAACCGTCTTCGTCGTCTCTGGGTTCATTGCCTACATGATGTGGTTTTCTCCGGCAGGCATGCGGATAAACAAGGACCCAATGGAACATACCCTGGATGAGGTGGGCCGACGACTGGATGCCCAAGGCAAGATGCCCAGGGCGCCCACCTCAATGGGTGGAGTCAGCCTAACGGAAATGCTCGATAAGGGAGAGGCCAGGATAAACGTTGATCCGAAATATCCCCAAGCAATCGGCGTCACGATTCTGCAACGTCAGATTTACTCACTAGGAAATTTCAATTGGGAGATTTTGAAAAACCCGTTTCCTGATAGCCCATTTTTTACGAGTGATTATCCCGTTGCAATTGAGCCCAGCGACCATCCGGGTATCCTAAACAAAGTCGTCCCACTCGCGCCGGATCTCGCGGTTCGGATATGTCCCAAACAATTGGATAACGGAAAAATCACCGACAATTTTGCTAGCTTTAGATATAGGACGCCTACGCTTAATCATCGGGATGTTGTCGAAATCAATCGACTCATTGTTCGATGTGCCGAGACCATCGTGTTCTATCCGAAGGAACAGCCTTGGATTGCAAAGTTTGTGAAAGCGAACGCGGACTTTCGGATCGAACCGAAGAGCACCAATATCCCGTATGGCGCCGGTGGAACGCTGCAAATCTCCACCTCGATAGTTACAGACGAGTAAGATCAATGTGCCTTCCCATGCCACGATTAGTGGCAATTGCTGGCAGACGGTCCCAATTACATGCCCGGAAAACCACCTTTCCCTTTCATCGCTTCCATCTGGCGCATCATCTTTTTCGCGCCGCCGCCCTTCATCATCTTCATCAACTTGTGCATCTGCTGATACTGCTTCAGCAGCTGGTTGACATCGACGACCTTCACGCCCGCGCCTTTGGCGATGCGCATGCGGCGGGGTCCGTTGAGCAGCGACGGATTGCGGCGCTCCTGGACCGTCATCGACTTGATGATGGCCTCGGTCCGGCCCAGCTGCTTCTCGGCGCCGTCGCCGATTTTCACGCCGCTCATGCCCGGCATCATCCCGAGAATCGACTCCATCGAGCCCAGCTTCTTGATTTGCTGCAGTTGGGCGAGGAAGTCCTCCAGGTTGAAGTCCGCCTTGCGGAACTTCTCGGCCATTCTCTCGGCCTGCGCCTGGTCGATGCTCTCCTGCGCCTTCTCGACGAGTGAGACGACGTCGCCCATGCCGAGGATGCGCGAGGCGAGCCGGTCGGGATAAAACGTGTCGAAGTCGCCCGCTTTTTCGCCGGTGCCGATGAATTTGATCGGCACACCGGTGACCGCCTTGATCGAGAGCGCCGCGCCGCCGCGGGCGTCGCCGTCGAGCTTGGTCAGCACCAGGCCGGTGAGGGCGAGGGCGTCGTGGAAGGCGCGGGCCACGTTGACCGCCTCCTGGCCCAGCGCGCCGTCGGCCACGAGCAGGACCTCGTCGGGCTCGATGCCGGCGTTCAGCCGCTTGACCTCCTCGATCAGTTCCTGGTCGATCTGCAGGCGTCCGGCAGTGTCGAAGAGGATGGCGTCGGCGCCGGCCGCGGCAGCGGCCTGGAGCGCGGCGGCGCCGATGGCGGGCACGTCCTTGGAGACGCGGTCGGCGTAGAAACCAAGCTCCTCCTGCTTGGCCAGGATTTCAAGCTGGTCGATGGCCGCCGGCCGCTGCACGTCGCAGCCCACGACGAACGGCCGGTAGCCGCGTTTTTTGAGCAGGCGGCCGAGCTTGGCCGTGGAGGTGGTCTTGCCCGAGCCATGGAGGCCGACCAAGAGCACCTTGAGCGGACGCTTCGCGCTCAGCTCGGTGGCGCCTTCGCCGAGGAGCTTCACCAGCTCGTCGTGGATGATCTTGACGATCTGCTGGCCGGGAGTGACGGACTGCAGCACCTGCTGGCCGGCGGCCTGGGCCTGGACGCGCTCGACGAACTCGCGGGCGACCTTGAAGTGGACGTCGGCGGAGAGCAGGGCGGTGCGCACCTCCTTGAGGGCGTCCGCCATGTTTTCCTCGGTGAGCTTGCCGACGCCGCGCAGGTTGCGCAGGGCCTGGCCGAGACGTTCCGTGAGCGATTCAAACATGGGAACCGATCAGTAGGAACCACGGATGCACACAGATCAACACGGATGATGAACAGAGTGATTAATTCGGGGCCACTTTGGCGAGGCGGCTTCAGTCCCGCAATCCCGACGAGGAACATGTCAACTAATAGTTGACATGTTCCTCGTCGTCCGCGGCGACCAGGCGGGGACGCGGTTGTAGGGCGTCGTCGTCCGCCGTCACCTGCTAGCTATGACGGGACAAGCCGAACGCCGCCATTCTGCTGCGCTTTTCTCGGAACTGACCTCAACCGCAGAAACCTCAATTCAGGAAATTCCGAGATTGATCGAGAACGGCTTGCGTGTCTTGATCTGACCGTCCCCGCCTCGATCCGCTCCCGTCAAAACGTCAATTCAATTGAGGCGGCCACCATAGTCCGATGGAGCTGATGGATCGCTGCTTCAACAAATCTCGCAGAATCGGTGCTTGGTTCGCATCGTGCGTGCCGGCCGCTTTTAGCCGGAACCTCACTCAGTACCGTCGGCACCTCCAGCCCACCGACAAGCTGTGGCAACGCCTTGCATCAATTCGCCACGCATCCTGACCCATTAATTTACCTCCCGCTTGCTTGCGCGCTGCGGCGCTTCTGCCTATCCCATGATCTCAATTGGCAATACCACACATTGGTCTGCCTAAACAGCGTTGGCTGAGAGGAATGAATTGATGAACGACCCCGTGTCCGATACACTGGCATCCATGAATCAGCAGGAACAAGACCGCGAATATCTGGCATACATTGTCAATGCCATCCGCGTTTGCGCGGACTACCGTCCGAAACTCGGACACGGAGCCGACAAAGGCTACTCTCTTGCCGAGTTCCAGAAGATGTATCGGAGCGACCCGTTCTATAACTGGGTCGGTCTCGACAACCCCTTGATGTATGCCGCCCACAAGGTGGCCGGGGGTATGACGAGCATCTACCGCCAGATTGGAATCGGCTGCGAGAGCCTGTTCCGCAAAGTCGTTCAGGACGCCTTGGCCTTGACGGAAGACGATGTCAAATGGTCGTACACAGTCCGAAAGGGGCGAGGGAAGACCAGGACACTGTACCTCGATGCCCGGATTCCGACTGACTCGGTCCCGGACACGGCCAAGCGGAGAGCCGTCAAGAACTGGATAGCAGGCTGTGCCGCCGAACTTGAAGTGAGCGACCGCGTTGCCGCCACGCTGCAAGGCGTCGTCTTTGAGGTCCGTCAGGGATACAAGAGCAAGGACTCCAAACGACAGAATGCCGACATCGCAAATGCGGCAACGGCCTACACCAAGGGATACCTTCCCTGCGTTGCCATTCTCTCGCTCCAGATCGACGACGACATTGCCCTTCGTTACCGGAACGAAAAGTGGGCACTCCTGACCGGAACCACAGCAGAAGATGACGCTGGCAAGTCTTTGTATGCCTTCATGCGCACGGTCGTTGGTTACGACTTGGCGGCGTTCTTCCAAAGGCACTCCGCCACCCTCAAGGCGGAGGTCCATGCGGTTCTCACGAAACTGCTGTCGTCCCAATGACCACAACCCTTGCCACAGTTCTGGATACGCAACGGCAGAACGCTCATCTGACGTTCAAGCACAATCAGCACAACGGGCGGCATGGTTGGCTGCGCCTGACTCCCGCCTACTCAGTCCCGCTTGTCAGGGGCATTTTGGACGGGCACAGGTACGCCGCAACAGTGCTTGACCCTTTCTCGGGAACTGGGACAACCGCTCTTTGCGCGGCATACATGGGGCTACGAGGGGCCGGATTGGAGATCAACCCGTTTCTGGTGTGGTTCAGTTCCGTGAAGTTCCGGCATTTCTCGCCCGCGACCATCGAAAAGGCGCGGAGTCTCGGCGCTGTCATTGCCGTCGCATCATCTGCGGACGGCGCGCCCTCTGTCGAGCCGCCGCCTATTCACAACGTCGAACGGTGGTGGAATGACGCCGAACTCCGGTTTCTCTGCCGGTTGAAGAAGTGCATTCTCGATACCTCGGACGAGGGCACCGACGAGCGCGATCTTCTTCTCGTGGCCTTCTGCCGCGTCGTTATCGCGTTGTCGAATGCCGCCTTCAATCATCAGTCCATGTCCTTCAAGACCACGCACGAAGCCCCGCAATTGTTCGCGTTCACGCGCGACAATGCCGATGTCTTTCGCAAGGAACTTACTCTCGTTCTGGACGGGGCGGCGGACAACCCGCGCATTGAACCGTCCGTCGTGACAGGAGACGCAAGGGAGCCGTCGCGTTTTCTTCATGACAGGTTCGACATGCTCATCACGTCGCCGCCCTATCCCAACCGGATTTCGTACATCCGCGAACTGCGGCCGTACATGTACTGGCTGGGGTTCCTCACGAATGGACGGGATGCGGGCGAGTACGATTGGCAAGCCATAGGCGGAACGTGGGGTGTGGCGACCAGTCGTTTGACGGATTGGAAACCTTCCGGCAAAGCATTCACGCCGCCAGATCTAAAGAAAGCGTTGGCGGGGATTGCAGACCCGAAGAACGACAACGGCAGTCTCCTGGCAAACTATGTGGCAAAGTATTTCGAGGACATGTGGCGACACCTGTCGGACATCGGTACCGTCCTAACTGAAGAGGCCGAGGTTCACTACGTTGTCGGCAACTCCACCTTCTACGGAACACTGCTCCCGGTTGAAGCCATTTTCAAGTCAATGCTTCAAGAGGCAGGTTTCCATGACGTCGAGATCGTGAAGATTCGCAAGAGGAACTCCAAGGCGGAGTTGTTTGAATTCGACGTGACCGGCAAGAAGAACCAGCCAACCATACACCCCACCGTACGCGAAGACCGCCGTAGCGAAGCGCGGCGGTCTTCGCGCCGGTGAGTGCCGTCGTTGATATAGATGCGTGCAGTCAAGCAGGGAGAATAGAATTCTGGTCCGCGACGGGAGTGCAGGCGGATGAAGGGGAACCGCCGGGGCGGCGGCAGAAGACAACGTCCGGTCCGAGAGAACCAGGGCGACGTCATCGAACATCGGTGGCCTTGACTTGGCGATGGGTCAAACTATGTTTGACGTCATGATCAAGACCATCACCAAGATCGGCAATTCGCAGGGCATCATGCTCGACGCGGCGCTGATGGACCTCGCCCGCCTCAAGGTCGGCGACCAGGTCAACCTGACCGTGCACGAGGGCGGGGCCATCTACCTGGCACCGGTGCGCACCAAGGCGCAGCCGGCGGAAGTGACCGCTGCCATTCGCCGCACCGTCAAGGATTACCGGAAGACATTGTCCAACCTCGCCTGATGCATTCCGGACCCAATGACTGCGTGCACCTGACTGTCGCGCAGATTGGTGAGATTCATGCCGCCGTCCTCGAAGAGTTTGGCGGCCTGAGCGGCATTGCCGACCAGGGCCTGCTTGAAGCCGCCGTGGCGGCCCCGCAAGCGAGTGCATTCGGTCAATCGCCCTATGCCGATCTGGCCGAGGTGGCGGCCGCCTACCTCTTTTATCTTTGCCGCAACCATCCTTTTCAGGATGGCAACAAGCGCACAGCCATGACCGCGGCGATCGTCTTTCTCCGTTTGAACGGAGTCGAACCGAGGCCCGACAGTCCGGCCTGGGAATCGCTCGTGATTGACGTCGCGGCCTCCCGCCTGGACCGCGCCCAGACCACCCAGCGCCTGAGAAAGCTGCTGAAGCCGGTCCGGCGCTGACCGACAGACTCGTGCATCGAGCTATGATCTCAAGCGAAATTTCCTCGACCGCTTGGCGGAGGCTGTAGGAGCCTGCTTGCAGGCGATTCATCCCCTGCGTTCGCGAGCATTCTGCTGGCCAGAACGCTCCTACAATTTCGCTGAAACCGATGCCGGGAGGCTTGCTCACGCGTCGGGGCAGAAGCCGTAGAGCAGATCGTCGCGACCCTTGCCCGGCCAGTTGACCTGATCGATGCCGAGGCGCTGCATCAGGGCGAAAACCAGCCGGTTGAAAGCGGACTCGAAGCCGAAGATCGAGTAGAGCGGCGGCGCGTTGACCTGCACGACGTAAGCCGGCAAACCGGCCCCGGCCAGCATGCGCACGCTGCGCTGTACGAGTTCGGCCTCGATCGGCGAGTCGCCCTGCAGAATCACGACCGGATGCGGATGCGCCGACATCTGCTGGAAGGGGCCGTGGGCGAACTGGAGAAAATCCGAGATCGGCGGGCAAGGCCAGAACACGCCCTCCATGAATTTGCAGGCGAGGTTCTGGGCGAACTCCGAGATGGGCGCGGCGCAGACGAGGTTGAAGCCGCGGGCAAAGTTTTCCGGCGCATCCAGCATCGCCCGCTGCAGATCCGCCGGCGGCGCGGTGTCGAGCAGAGGCAGGACGGCCTCCGGCGGCGGCCCACGGAAGCGGCAGCCCGCGAGCTGCGCCGTGAACTGCAGGCAGGCAAGATAACCGGCCATGGGACCGACGAAGCGGATGAGCGTGGTGTATTCCTCCGCGAGCGGGAAAACGACCAGTTCGCCGCCGGCCTCGGTCAGTCCGCGTAGCAGGGCGGCGCGGTCCGGCTTGCCTGCGGTCGCGGCCACGGCGGGCGTCGTGGCCGTGAAGAGGATGGTGTGGGCGAACTCCCGCCGCTGGTTCAGGGCGATCTGCGCATTGGGGGACACGCCCTGGCTGAAGACGACGAGCGTCCTGCCGGCGAAGGCCTTGCGATGGGTGGCGGTGAAACCCGAGAGGGGCAGGTAGGAGGCGGTGCGCCCGGTGTGCAAATTGAGCAGCGTCGCGA
This sequence comes from Opitutaceae bacterium, assembly GCA_028688225.1. GTDB lineage: Bacteria > Verrucomicrobiota > Verrucomicrobiia > Opitutales > Opitutaceae > Fen-1467. Next base: position 55,020 of record JAQTYQ010000024.1, read on the forward strand.
GATAGCGCGCATGGGCCTCGGAACTGCCGGTGCCGGTGATGATGAAATGCGTCGAGGCGAACGTGGCCGGCTTGAGCGGCGCCGGGGGCTTCGCCAGCATCTCTGCCAGCACGGTCGGAATCTGCGCGAGGCGGTTCGCGAGCAAGGAGTGGCCGCGGGGGTCGGAATTCGGGGGCATGACGGCGGTCTTGTCTTGACTGGGATCGGAGGTACGTAGGGGCGCAGCTCGCTGCGCCCATCATCCTCCAGGGCGCGACCGGCCTTCGCGCGGGGCTTCGGCCCGGCAGGCAAGATCGTCCCTACCAAGGCGTCCTTGGGGGCGCAGCAAGTCTGCGCCCCTACGATTGGTGATTTCGTCGCACGCCTTCATCCGGCCAGGGTGGTTTCGTCGAGGAAGATCCATTTCTCGACATTGATCTGATGCTCGTTGAGGGCCTCGGCGTATTCCTTCTTCTTCACCAGGCTTTCGGGTGAATTCATCACCATCTGGATTTTTCCGCCGGGGATGTGGTGCCGGAGCAACAGCATCGAGGCATCGTAGTCCCGGCTGTCGTAGCCGACCCCGATCCGGCGGTAGGCCTCGTCGGAGGAGGCGGCGAGGCCCTGCTCGCTAAGCATCAGGTCGGTGGCGTAGGCGCCGAAACCCGCCCCGCGTCCGTCGTAGTAGAGCAGCAGGATGCATCCGACCCCGTAGGTGACGATGTGCTTCACGGCGCTTTTGAACTTGTCGCGGTTGTCCACGCTGCGCAGCGGAAACCGGTTGAAGAGCGATTCACTCTGCAGGCGTACGACGGGGATGTCGTGGGGACGCGGATGGCCGTGGGTCAGCACCACGAATTCCTGCGACGTGACGATGTCGTAGTAGACGTGAACCCGGAACCAGTACGGCGTGGTGAGCAGGTCGGCGATGGTGTCGGCGGGATGCTCCTGCTTGTGGATGGCGAGGCGGTCGGCGTCGATTTTGACGAAGCAACGGCCGTCACGGATGGGCTGGCAGTCGAGCACGAGCGGCTTCGGGCCGACTTGGTAGCGGTCGAGAGCGTGGTGACGGGTGAGTTCGCTGAATTGCGCCCCGGTGAGCAGGATATCGTTGTCGACCGGTTTCACGGGCAGGAAATAGGCCGCGGAGTAGATGAAGCGCCGGGCCTCGGGCAGGGCGTGGGGCCGGAACGGCACCACCGGCTCCGGCGGCAGCGCGTGCCGCAGAGTGGATTGCTCGGGTTGAACGAGGATGTGCCCGGCGTCTGCCTTGGAGGTCAGGTAGGCGAGGTTGAAGGGGGAGGGCGCGAATTCCAGCCGCTCGGTGCCGGCGACCGGCAAGCCCTGCGCCTTGAGGGCGGCCACCTTGTCGGGATTGTTGGTCAGGACGATGAACGGAGCAGTGATGCCGAGCAGATGGCAGATGTGGGAGATGTTCTCGTACTGGCGGTGGTCCTTCTTGAGGCCCATGACCCGGTAGGCCTGAAAGGTCGAGAGCCGGTCGTGCGACGCCTGCACCAGCATGCGGTCCCGCGCCTTGGCCACGTAGCCCACGCCGCGCCCCTCCTGCATGAGATAGAAGAGGATGCCGTGCCCCTTGGCGGCGATGACCTTGAAGGCACCCTCGAGCTGCTGGACGCAGTCGCAGTCGCAGCCCCGCAAGGTCTCGCTGGTCACACACGACGAATGCAGCCGGGTGTACAGCGCGGGG
>JAQTYQ010000056.1 GCA_028688225.1 Opitutaceae bacterium
TAGCTCATTCCCGTCGACAACAGCTGATTCGTTGGGGCGTGTTATTGGCGTTCGATTGCGGCCGGCATGAGTTGCGGTTTTTTACCGCCGGATTGCGCGGGAGGCAAGGATCTCGTTGCCATAAGGGTCGGAGAACCGGTGGCGGGTCGCATCGGCCCATGGCTTGCTGCCCATCCGGACTTCGAGGCGGCCGGTGTGCACGCGAGCCTGGTTATAGCGTTTCGGCGGAACGGATCCAGGCGCTCGAGGAAGCCGCAGTTCCGAGTCTTGGCGAGGTGGCCGCCCTTGCCGGCATAACTGGGAATGTCCGTTGGCTGCTCGAAGGGGACCTCCAGGAAATCGACCTGAAATACAAAGGGGTCGGTTCCCGGGGCGCCGTTGCAGTCATGGCGGATTTGAGCCAGGCGGGCTGCGATCCAGCGACCGGCACTTTCCTCAGCATCGATCGGGTCTGCGCCGCCAGCCAACTTATTCTTGCGATTCTGGCACTCCTGCCATCCGCCGACTATATTTGGCTGGTGCAACGAGATGACCAAATGGCCCCCACCATTGAGCAAGGGGACATTGTTATCGCGTGTCGCCGCGATCAGTTGTCGGAGGCCGGACTCTACGTCTTCAAAGGGAAGCGGGGGCTCACTGCACCGGGTTCTTCCTCACGGCCGCTGAATATCTGCGGGACTGCGAGTCGATGAGATTGGGCATTCCGCAAGGCCACTTTGCACAGTAAGAGCGAACGCTTGTCCTCTTCGCAATTTCGTGCGTAATCCCGGGGTAGACGCGCGCGATCATGAAAGTCGCAGCTTTGGTTTGCCTCATTGTCCTCGCCGGGTGCGCCACTGCTCCCGTTAAGGAGAAGCTGCCGATGGGGTTCTTGCCTGAATCGACGAGCCGCGAGGACCTCACGAAGGGGAGCGTCGTCATGAAGGATGGACGCTGGTACCGGGAAACTCCGGAGGAAACCGCGCAACGAGAGGCAAGAAACCAGGCGATGTTGGCCAATTACGAAGAGGAGCAGATTGCCGCTCTAAAGGATAGTCCCGACAAAGCCGCCGTGTTCGCCAAGGAGAATAGCTACATACCCGACCGAAAATCCGTCACCGACAGCTACGGCCATCGATTGGAAATCTGGTGGTATGACTCCGGTTTAAGCACTCGAATGTACACGTTTGAAGACGGCAAGCTGGTCAGTCAAACCAAGGTGGACCACTAGGGGCGACGGAACGCGTTCACATCGGAAGCCGCGCTTTGGGTGCTACTCCCAAAGAGGCCTGCTCGCTTAGAACAGGGTCCCGAATGGGCGCCACGGAGCCGGCGCCCGCTAGGCCAACCTTTGTGACGCCCGCAGAGGCCCTGGCCAAGCTATGCGTCATCGACGACAGAAATGGGCGGGTTTTCGGCCGACTTCGGGGCCAACCTTCGCGTCAAACGATGATCGCCGATGGTTCGCGTCAAAACCGAAGGCTCATACGGATATCGTGGGACAGATACCACCGAGAGGGTGCCGGCTATCCGGCGCGCAGAACACCGAGGACAAGGAAGTCCGTTGCTTCGAGTACCCATCCGCATGCGCCGTTTCCACTCAGCCGCACTGATGCTCGGTCTGCAGTTGCCGGATCTCCATTTCGACCAGGGTCTTTCTCGCCTCGCGCTGCGCCCGCGCCTCCCGACGCTTGTTCTCCCACTTGATCCAGTCGTTGATGGATTTTACTGTCTCTGCGCGCTTCGCGCCACCCTCACCTGTTGCGGAAAGCGACCAATCAGCCGACAGGATGGTGCACTTCGCCGCCGCCTCGATTATGCCTGCCCGTGCGCATGGAGAAAGGGACAATGTGCTATACCGGTAGCATCCGTTTGCCTCGCGCATCGCGTAGATATTCATCTCCAGGGTTGTCAGGCTCAGTCCCTGCAGCATGCGGTCATCCCGCCGCCGCGCCATCCTGCCGGTGAATTCCTCTTCGACCGCGCGCGAGGCGTCGGCCTTGATGGCCGCAAAAGCGGCGTCGCAGTCCGGGGTTTCAATGGCGGATCCGGTGTAGACCCCGTCCTCGATATGGGCCACGAGATAACATTGTTCGGTGCGTGAGAGTTCGCCCAAGTCCAGGTCGATGTTGACGGCCGCGTCGCAGAAGCATCCGTTACGGCCGGCGGCCACCTGATCGACGGGAAATTCGATTTGCATACGGGCGAAGATAGCCATGCCGGGGTTTCACTCGAACCGCTGGGCGAATTTCCAACCGAGGTAGATCCCGGCGAAAGCGCCGAGGCCGCTTAAGCCGAAGGCGGCCCAGATGCCGAACACCGCGCCCAGGCTCCAGCCAAGGGAGCTGAGGACGGTACTGCCGACGAAGATGCAAAGCTTGGTCAAGGGGTGGTGGCTCCAATTACAGCGGAGCGGTGGCGATCAGGCCGGCTCCAGATTCCGGGTCAAGACTCGGATTATCCGGTCTGCGCCGTCCACTGCGATCACGGCAAGGTCGCCGATCTGGGTGGGCATGATGGACGTGATCCGGCCGACCATGCCCTGCATCTGGTGCCGGTTGCGGCCGGTGCGGTCCGTGGCGTTGACCCGCACGCGGGCATTGACGGCGACGGGCGCCGGGGGGAAGAGCGACAGTTGGGAATTCATGCGGGAAAAGATACCACCCGGGCCGAGATAAACGCCTGGAGGTGCGGGAAGACCGTGGCCATGGCCGGCGTAAAGCCCAGGGGGCACCGGCACAGCATGTCGATGCCCAGAGGCATCCACGGTCCTTGTTTATCGTATTCGATCATTCGCGGGATCTCGCCTGGTGCGAGATGGACGACGAAGGTGTGCACCCGAGCCCTGCGCCCGTTCCCGAGTTCAACGCGAGTCTGGCAGAGGGAGACGAATCGCTCCGGCGGAAGTTTGAGGCCGGTTTCCTCGGCGATTTCGCGGACGACGGCCTGGCGCGGGGTTTCACCGGGATCAATCTTGCCGCCCGGGTTTTGGATCAGGCCGGCGAAAGCGACCCGATCACTGCGCCGGCTGACGTAAGTCTTGTCCCCCTGGAGGAGGAAGGCGGAGGCAACCTCAAGGTCTCGGGTCATGTCGGGGACTTTGGATCTGGTCAGGCCGGAACGGCTTCGAGTCCGCTGAGCCAGGTTTCAATGTCGTCGGGGTGCATGAGCGGGGATTTGACCGGGCGGCGCTGGTGCAGGTTGAAGATTTTAACGCCGTGGAGACATCCCTCCCAGGTGGCGTAGACCGCGCGGAAAATGAGCCCGTTGTCTGGGTTGCGGACGATCAGGCCCTTCTCCCCCGCGTCCTTCAGTTGCTGAAGGGTGGGATGAACCTTGGCGTTGGTGGCGTCGGTGATGGCAGGCATACGGGTGAAGATAGTTCGGAGGAACTTTTCACGGTGCCGTATAGGCGTTCGGATCGATTTCGACCCGCCCGCCGGCGCGGGTGAGCAGGTCAGCTACGGTGTCGACGCAGCCATGCCGGGGATCGCGGTAGGCGCCCGTGATGAGGAACCGCGGCCGGTTTCTCGCCCGCTCACCAAGGAGGGTGGCGAAGGCCGGCAGGTCGTCGCCATACGCCACCACCACCGCGCGGTGGTGGGCGGCTTCGATGGCGGTGCAAAGCTCGGCTGCGGTCCGTGGGGTGCGACCTGCGATCTCGTAGCAGCTGAAACGATGGAGGATGGCCACCTCTCCCGGCCAATCGGTGATCGTTTGGGCTAATTGACGTTGAAAACGGGAGCTTCGGGCGGCGATCATCTGGGGCGCAGAAGATGTTTCGGTGATATCGCCGGGATGCACAACGACGAGCAGGGGCCGGGAAAGGTCGCCCTGCCGCCTGGCGAGGATATGGAACCCCGGGGATTCTGCGTCAGCCAGTTGTCGGATCTGGTCGGATATATTCACGTGGGCGGATGGTTCAGGCGGCATCGAGGAGCAGGAAGGGCCGAATGTCCTCGCACTGGCTGACGGCGGCAATCGTCAGGGCTTCCGCCAGTTGCCCGGGGACGGCGTTTCCGATCTGCTTGATGGCGTCGGTCTTCGAGCCGCAGAATTGATAGCCCTCGGGAAAGGATTGTGCCCTGGCCAGTTCAGCGACCTTCAGCATGCGGAAATAGATTTCGATTTCGTAGTGGTCTACGCCAACCTCGAGCACGGGCCGGCCCTTGCCGCCGGGCCGGAGGCCGTTGAGGTGCAGGATGGCCTGGCGGGTATCCTGGCCGTCGAGGGATGGGATCTGAAAGGAGATGACCGCGACGTCGCCCCGGTTGCCGGCGACGGCCGGTAGGGCCTCGTCGGCCGATTTCACGCGGGATTCGTCCGCCCCTTCGTGCGCGGTTTGCACGATGCAGTGGTTGGAAATCTCGGGCTGGACCAGCGCGAGCCTGGCTTTGGCCGTCAACGCATCCAGGGGGACGGTCGTCGGCTTGGCCGTGCCGGTCCCGTAATACTTCACGACGCTCGACATGAGCGCGTGATGCTGGCCGGAGGCTCCGATGGCGGCGAGAGGCTCATCCGGGCTGTTCGCGGTGCCGGTGCCCTTGAGCTTCACGAGGGCGGACGCGAGGCCGAATTCGTGGCTGCCGGTGATGGGAGGCAACGGGGTATTGGTCGGTCTTGCCCGGCGGTTGTCTTCGTTCGACTTGCCCTTGTCATTGCCGTGCGCGACCTGCACCAGGAATTCAGAAGTGACCATCGCCTCCGCCCCGGTGCGCGTGATGGGCGAAACCGGCTCGTCCACTCCCTTGACCTGCTTGCCGCCGCGCTGCTGCGGAAGCAGGAACGAGGTGGCCAGTTTGTGGCCGCTGCCTTCGGCGACCACTGTCGGCACCGGTTCGTCAATGCCTTTGGGCGTGGGATTGCTCTGTTGTGGGATGATGAACGAAGTGGCCATGTTGATCCGGCCGTCCGTGATGACCGTTGGGAGGGGCTCATCGACGCTTCTGCAGCCGTTGTTCTGGTAGAGGCCGAGTTTCGGGACAATGAACGGCTGGGCCACGGCCATGGCCCCACCCTTGGCGGTCGTGATCGTCGGCAAGGGCGCTTCATCGGCACCGCACACCTTGCCCTGATGTTCCATGCAGATCAGGAGCGGCTTCACGGGGTGAAGATGGCCCTGGGCGGTAACCGCCGGCATCGTCTCATCGAAGCTGCGGGTGCGTGGCTCCTGTCCGTCGCGTTCGCCGAACCCGGGCAGCAGAAAGGCTGATGGCTGAATCATCCCGTTCCTCCTGCCCTTGGGCGCCAGGGACTGACACCCCTGTTTCGGCGTGCTAAAGGGACCGAGGCCGTATTTCAGCAAACCGATAAGGATACGCCGCAGTGTCTTCGGGGAAAGCGGGCGCGGGCGGTCGAAGATCGACTTCCCATAGTCGTTCAGATCGAGGATTTCCCGGGCCGTATGCCACGGTTCTAGCCCATTGGGAACGCGCCCGTGCTGATCGGGTTTGGCGTGGGTGGGGCTCGGCCAGACGATCTTTAAGCCGGAATCGGCGCGGACGGCCTGGATGAAGATGCGCCGTCGCGAAGTCGGGTCGCCGTAGTCAGCTGCATTCAGCACCCGCCAATCGACCAGGTAGCCGAGCGCCCGGCCTCGGGCGACCCACCGCCGGAATTCTTCCCCCTTGAAGGCCGGGTCCTTGATCATGCACGGCTCATAGCCCCACCGGCTCAAGTCGCGCCGATACTGTTCCTCGGTGCGGGACCATTGCTGTATTGGGACCTCCGTGGTTTCTTTCGTGCGCCACTTGCCTTCTTTCTGCACCCACTTCCCGTTGCGCATCACCCGACGCATCCACACGAGTTTGCCGTGTTTGCGCTTCTGCATGAGCCGTCCCCACCACTCGAATTCAGGGACATTCTCCACCAGGATATGGACGGGTTTGGTCTGGTGCACCCAACGCCAGACGCAGTAGGCGGTGCTGCGTTCCTGGTCATTGATCGGGCAACCTCCCCTCGCCACCGAATGGAAAATACACTGGGGGCTCCCCCACCCCAGCAGCACGTCGCGCTGGGGATACAACTTGATCGGAGCGACCTCATCTACGCCGGAGCAAAGGAAGGTGTGCTCCGGGTGATTCTTCCGGCTTGTCGCCACCGCATGCTTGTTGTGGTTGACGCCGGTGCATTTTGGGGCGTAACCGAGCCGGCGCAGGCCGCGCAGGACGCCGGTGCCCGCTCCGCTCCCGCCGCAGAATAAATCCCAGGTCTTGCAGGGCTGCCTGCCATCTGTCGACCTGCCCGGAGCCATGGGGGCAATGCTGGTCTGGCTGGCGGTTTCGGCCGGGGATGTCATGAGCGAAAGATACCGGCGGTGCGCGCCCCGGGATTATCCGGATGATTCATTCGATGGCGTCGGAAGCCGGGGCGTTCGGACTGATCCGAACGTCGAACGCTTTTCTCCGCAGGGCCCTGGCCACGGACGTGACGCACCCGGTCCCGTCCCGATCATTCCACGCGCCGGTCACGGTGACCTGGTCACCCTTGCCCAGCCCGAAATGCTCGGCGATCCTGCCGGCGGCATGGCGAAGCGATTCGGATAACGGTTCGCCAAAAGTCCGATAGGTGGCGCGCCGGAGCGCCTCCTCGAGGCCGGCGTATTGGGGCCGATCAAGTTCCTCGTCCAGGAAACCCACGATCACCGCGACGTCGCCGATCCACTTTGAGATTTCGTGGGCGATCATGTCCCGGGTGCTTTCGGCCCAGCCCCGCAGATGCATGTCGGCGCTGCCGCAGAGGGAGCCGGGGTGGACGACGATCAGCAATGGCCGGGATCTGGCGGCGGTCGTTTTCATGGTTACATCAGCGTCTTGCCGACGGATGGATGGGCGTTGATCCGGTTGATGATGGCTTTCCGGGTGGCCGCCTCGATGGCGGTATAGAAATCCTCGGAGACGCGGGTGATTTTGCCCACGAGCCCGGGCCGGTCCGACTGGAGTACGTCGAAGGCATATTGGCGTACGTTGGTCTTGTTGAGCAGGCTGGGGCTTTTCTCGACGGCGGCCTGGGGTTCCGTCAGCGGCGATGGGATGGCGGAACTGTTGTCGGATGGCGGTTCGCTGATGTCGTGCATAAGGGTAATGATAGCGGCCGGTTGGTTATCCGTCTGCCCGCGGCACTCCACCACCCTGCCGCCGGCAATGCTCCTCATGGTGAAAGGCGACTGCCTTGAGCATGTAGGCCACTACCTCTTCCGCCGTGGCGGTGAGCGGCAGAACCTCGTTGAGGCCGCTGTTAATGTTGATTCCCTCGGGGCAATGGTGATCATACCCCCACTCGCCGTTGGCGGTGCCGAATGCCAGTGATTCGTCGCCGGCAAGCAACAGGACGTGGATATAACCGGGATATTCCCAGGTCGCGGTGAGCCGGTGTTTGGACCGGAGGATGGCCGCCGCCTCGATCCCGACCTGATCGGGATCCACTGTCGGCGGGTGTGTCGGGCTGTTGGATGGCATGGGAGCAAGTTAGGAATGCAATTGTTTAGGACTCAGCGGACTCCGGCATGCGGCCGGTGGCGATAAACCGGTTGGCGAGGCGGCGGATGAGTGCTTGGGCAATGACCCGCTCCATTCGGTCGTGCCATCCCCCGTGCCAGTGCCGAATGGCACGCAGGCCCAGTTTGGCTTCCCGGGATGAGAGAACTGCCGGGAAGGCCAGCGGGAATCGGCGCTGGTGGCGCAATCCGTCGAGCCCCTGTCGGACCAGGTTTTGTCCAGGGCGATCCAGATGCTCCAGGCGCGCTCTGAGCACCGGGGACAGGATGGCGGATGGCGTCACGGACTTCATGGCGGGAGGTACCGGCTAAAGACCGGGCGGGCAGGCGCGGGTCAGGTGCCGGTCGATGATCACTTCATGGGCGCATCGAGCCCGGATGCCGTCGGCCACGGCCTCGCAGCAGAGATCGCGATAGAAACCGGCCACGCGCACGCGTCTGGGCCGCAGGCCATGGCAACCGATGCGGATGCCGGCAACATAGAGCGAATCACGGTCGCGACCTCCTGGTAGCCGTACATCGGCCAACCGGGCCAGCCTGCGCAATTGATCGATGGCGTGCTCAGAGAGCCCGCAACCCACGTTCAGGTATGGTCCGACCATGACCGTATACGGCCGCCGTTTGAGCCTGAGCCGGTTGACGAGCTTCTCCAGGATGAGTTCCGCGCGTTTCAGAACCGCGGCCCGGCGTCTCGACTGGATCTCATCACGATACTCCCAGGGCCGGCTGGGGTGGACGATGACCAGGATTTCGCGGGTGACGGGACTGCGCTTCACCCCGGTAAGTTACCGGGGAAAAACAAGACCCCGGATTGCTCCGGGGTCTCTCACATAGGACCTTGTTGGTTGCGGTTGGTGGCCGGCGGTTCCGGCCTGGGCCCATGCTTGAACGATGCCTGTGGCTGTCAAACCTCGTTCTTTCCCATTCACATGGCGCAAATCACATCGCGGGCAAAGCGGGTTTTCAGTCCTTCCATGCCGGCTTCCGAAAAAAGCAGCGTCGCTTTGCCGCCGTCGCGGGCGATGGCGTTGTGCGTCTTGATCAAGGTCTCCAGCCGCAGGAGCATCGGACTTTTCTCCATCCCTGGATGGATGGATTCAATGTCGACCGTCCCGCTTTCGCAATCGAAGGCCAGTTGCGCCAGTTGGTAGAGCGTGCTCGGGCCATGCGTATTCAATAGGATGCCGCAAACGCCGAGCGAGATGGTTTCCCGGGTCTGCCCGAGGTGGCTGTTCAAGCCGAAGATGAAGAAGCCGCGTTCGGCCAGGCTGGGCGCGAGGAATTCGGTCTTCCATTCCTCGTCGGTGAACGCCGCGAGCGGGGCCGTGAGGTAATGAAAACGTCCCGCCGCGTCGATTCGGTCAAGCAGGGGCGCGGCGGCGGGGGCGATGGCGAGATCGGCCTCGCGCAGGGCCTCGGCGCTCAGCGCGATATATTCATGCGTGCTGCGGCACTGGCGGCGGGAGATAAATGGACCGCAGCGCAGGCTGAAGGCGGCGAAATAGGTATCCGGTTCGCGCGCCCTCCGCGGGGTGTTGCGCAGGAGCGCGATCCGCTGCGTGCGGCCGGTTTCGTCCGCGAGCAGGAGGCTGAAACCGCTGTAGAATCGCCGGGTGCAATCGGTGACCGGATCCCGGTCGGGATAGGCGGTTTCGATGATGGAATAGCGCATGGCGGTCAAGTTAGCCGCCGGCCGCTCATTCCAACGCGAACGTCACCTGCCCGACGGGCATTTCCGTCGCCGCCAGTTTTTGCGCGACCGCCTCCAGCCTCTGGTCGGCGGGCCATTCGGATTCTGGTAGTGCCTGCCGGGCCGCGGTCAACCGTTCCCACGCCTGCGTGAATGAGCGTTCAGCGCGGTTGTAGACATGGAGCACGCCATTCGTGACGGCCTTGCGGGCCGGAAACGCTTTGGGCATGGCTGCGTAGGGCGCCGCCGGGAGGTCCTTCTTGTAGACGGCGTTTTGCATGGCCGCATGCAGGGCGGCGGCGGCGAGGGTGAATTCTGCGCCGGCCGCGGCCAGCTCGCGGCGCAGGTTCTCCATGGCGCGCTCCTCGTTTGCACAAAACTGGTTGGCCGCGATGGTGCCGAGGTCCTCCAGCTGGGCCTTGAATCTTTTCAACCGCTCCGCGCGGGCGGCGGCGGTTTGGATGGCGGTTGCGACTTGCTTCACCCATGCGGGATCGGCTTTGCCGGCCGCGATCGTAACCTTGGTGCAGGTCCGGCCGTGTCGCTGCTCAGTCTTGAACGTCACGGCGTTGCCGCCGCGGAAACGATGTAGGATATCCTCATGGATGAACCCGCCCCGGCGGGCACCTTTCTCGCGCATGAGCGCGAGGCAGATGCGCCAGGTGGATACCTTCTGGCTGAGATCGATCGCCCGGAGTCTGTCGGTCGTGATCTCGAACTGGAACGGTCCGCCCCGGCGCAGCAGGATTTCCTCGAATTCGATCGGACCGGCATAGCTGGCGAAATCCGGGTTGTTGCCCGTCACGGCACCCCGATGGATCGTATAGGCGCCGGAGCTCCAGGAGAGCACGACATGGGTCTTGCCAACCGTGATGCGGTTGCCCGGGTCATTGATGCCGGGGATCTTCCTGAAGGCGGCGAGCACTCTGGCGAATTGCGGCGCGACTTCGCCGTCAATCTTGACGTCGAGGTCCGTGGTCAGTGGCCCTCGTTTGGCGGCGTCCTGGAGACGCTTGATCCGGCGCTCCAACCGGGTGATGAGATTGGCGATTTCCCCCCGCTCATTGTAGTCGAGGAAGGCCGGGCGTGGTCCCCACCAGATCTCGGCCTGCTGCGCTGCCTCGGGCGTCAGGTGGGGCAGGAGTTCCGCCGCCTTGCCGGCGAAGGCGTCGTGGATGACGCGCAGCCTGGCCGTGGACTTGCGGTAGTGGAAAGTCGTCGTGTCCATCGAGGCGGAGTTAGTACTCGAGCCGGAAGGTCAGGCGGCCGGGTTATGGGCGGAACTCCGGACTGCGCTTCGAAGGCTCGCCGCACAACCGGCGTTCAAGGTCGTCAATATCATTGCCATCGGCATTTCGGGCCGTACCGCCGGCCGGATCTTTTCGGGTTTTGGCGGGATGGGGGCACTGTCCGAGGCCGAAAACCATGTCCTGCTCGTCATGAAACAATTCACTGGCGGCCGCCGCGATTCTGGCCTCGTCCCGGGTGGCGATGGCTTCCCAGCACCGCCAGACTTCATCGCGGGCCGGCTTCTCGATGGATTCGAGGACAAACGGGCGGAGAAAATACGGGTCCATGGCGGTGACCTGCTTTTGGGTCACCGCCATGATGTGGCCGCAACCGACCGGTTGGGCGACGACCCTGTCAACGATAAACGGCTCCATGAATTTTCCGGTGCAAAACACCAGCTGGCCAACGCGCGCCTCCGGGAGGCTGAGATTGACATTCTTCGGGGTCGCGCGCCCGACCGCCTCTTTGAATTTCGCGGCCGGCAACCACACCTCGGCGCCATCCGGCTTGCGTACCAGAAACGAGGCGCCACGCCATTCCCCTTTCTTGACGCGGATGCAGGTCCCCACGAGTGGATGGGAAGGAAGTTCCACATCGATCGAGGTTCCGATGGCCAGCGCTGGTACCATGCCGTTCGTCATGGCTCCATGATAGCGGCCCGCTCGTCAGGTTATTGGCCCAAAGCCGTCGTCTTTGGCCGGGAGATGCTGGCCGGTGGGAACTTGAGCATTTTTCGTCCGGCTCCGCCGCGTTTGCAGCACTCCCACAGGGCTACTGGGACGATCCCGTTGCACCGCTGCAGGTCGAGCGCCACATCCTGAAGGGCCTGTGCGGCCGCCTGATGATTGGGGATCCGCAGGGCTTTCTCGGCCAGGCTGGCATTGCTGGCCGCCGCGCACAGGACATTCACAAGCTCGTCGACCGCGGGATGAATCGGGGACGGCTTGAGCCTGGTTGGGATGGGCTTTCTGATCTCGATGGCGTTCATGACGGGGCTGGACGATTGGAGGGCGGGGCCGGCCTGGCGGGAAAGTTGCCATGATCGCAGGCCCATTGGGCGGTCTGGCCGCGTTTCAGGTCTGTGGCCGGCTTTTGCAGGATATCTGCGCGGGGGATTTCGACGCAATCGATGAGGTCATTGCCGCACCACCAATGGCGCGTCACCGTCGCGATCTCCGGGTGTGAAGCGAGGTAGGACCGCAGTGCGCGCACCCCGGAGAACGTACGCTCATTGGGCTTGGCCCCGGCGACGAAGTATTTCATGGGGGGCGGCGGTTCCGGTTCATGCCGCCCTGGCCTGCCGGTCGAAACATTCGAGGGCCGTCTGCTCCACCGCCGCCGGGAGCTTGATGTGTCGGAAATTTCCGTTGATCCGGCGCAAGACCGCCCCCAGGCCGGTCCAGAAGGCGCGAGCCTTGGGCCGGCGGGCGATGTTTCTGGGGGTGAGGCCATCAGCGAACAGTTCGGCGGCGAGTCGCTGCCCGCTCTGTTCCAGGTCCGCGAAGAGGCAGGTGTGCTCGCTGCAATCCGTGCACCGGAGCACGGCATCGAGGTCCTCGACCGCTCCGGCATGACAGCGGGCGCAGCCATCGCGCAGGTAGGTCCGCAAAAGGCTCCAGGCGAAACCCCGCGCATCAAGGAGTTCGCGGGTCATCCAGAGGTGCCGTGGTTTCTGGGCGGCGGTGCCGATGACGGCCGTGATTTCCATGTCCGCGAGCATCTCCCGTAGCCCATTGGCCTTGGCCAGGAACAAGTCCAGGTCCAGGCCCGTGAGGTTGGTTGGCGGCTGGAGGGCAACCAGGTTGTCGGAGACGCGAAGGAACACCAGGTCGGCGCTGAAGACGATGCGGTCATGCCGCACGAGATAAGCCGGGCGACCGGGCCGGGGATGCTGCAGGTGCGACTTGCCGGGGCGGGGCCAGGAAAAGGATTCGCGTTGGTTTTCCATGGCGCCAAGTTACCGGCCGGCGCCGGAGGCTTGCCCCCGCGAACCTGACCCAGTTAGGGTATGTTGGGCGAAACCCGGGGACCCGGAATAGTCCGGGGACGCCTTAGCGCGTATCGGGCCCGGAGTTCCCGGAGGGGCCGC
>JAQTYQ010000108.1 GCA_028688225.1 Opitutaceae bacterium
CTTGGCACGGCAGAACCTTGCTGCTGACCGGGCGCTTCGCCCCGACGAGCAAGACATGCTCGTGTTGCGGGCATCGCCTGCAAGAGTTGAGGCTTCATGTCCGCGAGTGGGACTGCCCCGCCTGCGGCGAACGCCACGACCGCGACGTGAACGCGGCCAGGAACATCCTCAGATTCGCCATAGCCGGGGGCACCGGCGAGGGGGGCATAAACCCCGATGCGCGTGGAGGGCTGAACACCCGGAGGAGGGCGGGGCAGCCCGGTCTGCCGACGGAGCCCGTTGAAGCGCGAACCGAATGCGGTCATGCGGTTAGCCGGAAGGACCGGCTAGTTGCGTGACAAGCGCGGATTCCAAGAGATGTCCATGCACGATCACGGAATGGGCGGCTTTGCCGATATTGACGGGCATGCCCCATCCGATTCCCTGCGATTCCAAAACCCAAACCTTTTCCCAGGCACACCATGACCCTCAGAAAGCTTTCCGGGATCCCGGACGAAGACACGTTCGCCACCGAATGGCTGCCCTTGCTGCCCCAGGCCGCCCGCATCAACCGGGACGACGCCCTGCGCTGGCGCGAGGCGGTGGCGGACCAGGATCCGGAGCGTTTCGCCTGGCACTTCCGGCGGCTGGCGGGCATCGGCGGGTCGGAGATCGGCGAGATCGTCCAGGCGTCCTTCGGGATGTCCGCGACCTTCAAGACGCCCCGTATGCTTGCCCTGCAAAAACTGATGGCGCTCCCGCCCGACCCGCCGAGCCCGGCGATGCGGCGCGGCATCCTGATGGAGCCTGCCATCCAGCGCATATTCTGCGAGGACTGGGGCGCGGAGCCCATGTCCAGCGTGGTGTCGGCGGGCAACGCGGCCCGCAGCGCGGCCCACCCGTGGGCCGCGGTGAACATCGACGACGCCGTCATGCTGGACGGCAGGTGCTGCCTGGTGGACTACAAGGCGCCGTCCAACCCCTCGGAACAAAGCCTGACGATCTACGCGGCCCAGCTGCACCTGTCCGACTACCTGCTGGCCACGGGAATGGGCTTCCACCAGGACGGCGACCCGATAGTGGACGGCCCGCTGTCCTGCGACGGCCTGCTGAACGTGTATTTCGACTATGAAAGAGGGGCCGTCCTGCCGGTGGACGTGCCCTACAGCGCCCCGCTGGCCGAAGCCTGCCTGTCGGCGGGCGACACCTTCTGGGCGCATGTGGTGGACGGCGTCCCGCTGCCCCAGGCGTGGCGTCCGGAGCCCAAGCCCGCAATCGAGTTTGACGCCCTGTCACCAGAGGACCAGACGAAGGTGGACGCGCTGGAGAGCCGCTGCCTCATGTTGAAACTGGCCACCGTGCAGGCGGAGGAGTTGTACAGGGCCGCCGAGGGGGAATTGCTGGATCTGCTCAGGGGCCATTCGCCGTCCGGATCGCTGGCGCGGCTGAAGGCGCCGACGCAGGCAATGGCGCTGGGCACGCGGACGGCGGTGGACAAAGAGGCAATGGAGGCCATCCTGAAGGCGGAGGCGGCGCGATCCGGCCTCCGTGAAGACGACCTTGCCAACAACCTCAAAAAACCGCCTTCCGCGAATCTGGACGAGGCCAAGGCCCGCGCGTTCATCGAACGGCATGCCGCCAACCCGTCGGACTTTTACCAGCGGGACTGGGACGTGGAGGCCGTCACCCAGTTCGCCAAGGCCAACGGCTACGAGCCGCCGCTGAGGGAGTCCACCTGGATGGCCCTGGGGCGGTCGAAGGCGGCCAAGGCGCTGGTGGAAGAGGCCCGCGGAGAGGTCGCGGCGGCCGTGCGCGACCTGGTCGCACAATTTGAGAAAGGCGACGCGGCCGACGAAGACGGCGAAATTGAATGGCTCGGACCCCGGCCGCAGGAAGGCGGTTAACCATGAAACAACCATCAATCCAAAACGGCATGCAATGACTGATAAACCCGACACAACAGACGCCGAAGCCCTTTATCATGTCCATGCCTATGCCACGGTCCGAGTCAAGGTCTGCGGCATCAAGGCGCGGTCGCACAAAGAGGCCATGGAGAAGGCCGATGCGATACTTGCCGACGAACTGGACGTTGCCTGCCAACGGATGTTCCACAGTCCTGACGTCCACGACAAGTTGCGCGGCGAGATCGCCGAGGTCGCCTACGCTGACGAGATCGCGGGATACCTAGTGGATGAGGCCGGCGACGAAGGCTATAAAAACAGCCGGTCCTACGGGTCCGGGCACGAGCCTGAAGACGATGCTTTCTCTGGAAAGCCAAAAGGCTGCCAGGATGCCAACAAGACCGATGCCGTCCTGCTGGAGACATTGAAAAGGCTGACGGAGATGGCTACGCCGTACTTCACCGGACCCAATGGCCGGTGCCCCGGCGACACACCCGAACAGCGGGCCATCCTTGCCGCCCGCGATGCCATCGCCATATTCGACAAGGCGAGCGATGTGTCCATGCCGGACGACTTTGGCGCAAACCGTTTTGAGACCGATATCCAGCAAGACTTATCGGACGCCCCTTCGATGTGATCCACAGAATGCCCAAGATCCTCAACAAGCACCATTTCCCGTCCGGCGTCCCGGAAGGCGCGGTCTACATCGGACGTCCATCCAAATGGGGAAACCCGTTTGCCATCGGAAAGGACGGCGACCGGGAAACGGTCATCGCCAAGTTCCGCGAATGGATCGCCGGCCAGCCCGGCTTGATCGAGGCGGCCAGGCGGGAACTGGCGGGCAGGGACCTGGTGTGCTTCTGCGCGCCGAGGCCCTGCCACGGCGACGTCTTGCTGGAAATCGCGAACCCCGGACATGCCGCGCCGGACCGGCAATGCGTCCCGCCCTCCGGGCGGAACCTTGAGATTGACTTCGATGCAGGATGATTCCCCGCAAACGTAACCACGACCGAGGATAACGACGCGGCCGACGAAGACGGCGAGACGGAATGGCCCGGCCTCCAGCCGCAGGAAGGCGGTTGACCAAAACAGACAACCATAAATCCAAGAACAGGCAAACAAGATGACCGATCAAGACACCGACAGAATCAAAAGAACCCTGAAAAT
>JAQTYQ010000057.1 GCA_028688225.1 Opitutaceae bacterium
CAGTGGCTGCCCTTATCTGCCAGCAACCGCTGAAGATGGGTGCTTAATTTGGGGACCTCAAAAAGCCCCGTCCAATCCGAGGCCCCCACGATGGCGCCTGGCATCGACGTTGAAATCACGGCAGGTGACCCGCATCACCAGAGCATCAATCACATCAGCGCCAAGAGGGCCGGCCAACCGCCCCTCGGCAAAATCGCGCCGCGGCGCATCGCTTGTATCAGATCGAGCGCTCTGATACCGTCCCGCCATGCCGCGTTCAAACCAATATGATCGCAAAGACATCCTCACTCCTGCGATGGGATTGTTCTGGGCGCGCGGCTACTACGCGACTTCGATCGACGATCTGGTTGGTGCGGCCGGTGTCAGCCGGCACGGCCTCTATGCCAAGTTCCACGACAAGCGCGGCCTATTCGGCACGGTCATGGAGACCTATTTCGAGACCATCGTTTCGCCCGCTTCCGGCCGCGTGGAGACCGAGGGCGCGGGCTTCCGGAACCCTCTTCGGAGTGTGTGTTCCGGACGCCGACCGGAAGATTCGGTGGATGCCGGCAGTCTCGCACACTTCCTGACGAATTCAGCCCAGGGCCTCTGGTCCGTTTCCCGTATCACCCCGGAGCCGGGTCCGGATGCGGGCAGAATCGACACAGGAAAGACCTATGTGGTCTATCCCTGGACCGGTTGCGGCAGCTACGCCGGTTCGCCTTGAGAGTTCTCGGAGCTGATGGGTCTGGCCCGCAAGGGCTTGATCAATCCAATTCCGACGACCTGCTACAAGCTGGACGGGGCTGAGGACGTGCTAAACAGCCTCGCCGCAGGCAAGATCTTTGGCCGGGCGATTCTGTCCGATGCGTAACCGGCGCTCAGTTGGCTTCGACGAAGAATCAACGATCGCTACAGCTCAGAGGATATTATGGATATGACTTATCCTGACACTCAACTCCTAATCGCCGGACATTGGCGCGATGGCGGCCTCAGGCGGCGAAACGCCGTCTACAATCCGGCGACGGCGGAAGTGATCGGCCATTACGCACTCGCCGAACTTGCCGATCTGGAGAAGGCGGTGCAGGCCGCCGGCAGCGCCTTCCCGGCCTGGCGGGACGCGGGCGCCTATGCGCGCGGAAGTATCCTGCGCCGTGCCGCCGTGTTGCTGCGCGAGCGCGCCGGCACGCTCGCGCCGCGCATGACCATGGAAATGGGCAAGCCCCTTGCCGAGGCGCGGGCCGAGGTCATGTCGTCGGCGGATTTGCTCGACTGGTTCGCCGGCGAAGGCCAGCGCGCCTATGGCCAAGTCATTCCCGCGCGGGCGCCGGACATCACGCAGATGGTGCTCAAGCAGCCGGTGGGCCCGGTCGCGGCATTCACGCCGTGGAATTTCCCGATGTCGCAACTGGTGCGCAAGCTCGGTCCGGCGCTGGCGGTCGGCTGCACCGTTGTCGCCAAGCCGCCAGAAGACACGCCGGCCTCGCCAGCGGCGCTTGCACAGGCGCTCTTGGACGCCGGGCTTCCCCCCGGCGTTCTCAATATCGTCTACGGCGATCCGGCTGAAATCGCGAATTGCCTCATTCCACACCCGGTGATCCGCAAGGTGTCCTTCACCGGCTCGGTGCCGGTGGGCAAGCAGCTCGCGGCGCTTGCCGGCAAATACATGAAGCGCATCACGATGGAATTGGGCGGCCACAATCCGGTGATCGTCTGCGACGACGCGAATGTCGAGGCGGCGGTCGCAGCCGTTGCGGGTTTCAAGGTCCGCAATGCAGGGCAGGTCTGCATCTCTCCTACCCGCGTTCTGGTCCAGCGGGGCATCTACGACCGCTTCGCCGAGGCGCTGGCCGAGCACGTGAAGAAGGTCCGGACCGGCTCGGGACTGGAGCCCGGGACATCGATGGGACCGCTCGTCAGCGAGCGCAGGGTCAAGGCGGTCGCCGATCTGATCGGGGAGGCTCTAAGGGAGGGAGCGCAGGTCCTGGTGGCTGGTGACGAAACACCGCAGACAGGGTTCTTCCAGACCCCGATAATTCTGACGGGTGTCAGCCTTTCGTCGCGCATCCAGAACGAGGAGCCCTTCGGGCCGGTCGCGATCCTGTCGCCATTCGATACGGTCGATGAGGCGATCGCCGAGGCCAACCGTCTTCCCTATGGTCTTGCAGCCTATGCGTTCACGTCGTCCATCCGCAATTCGCAGAAGTTCCAGACCGAACTGGAAGTTGGCATGCTGGCAATCAACCATACGCTACTGGGGTTGCCGGAACTGCCGCTCGGTGGGGTCAAGGACTCCGGTTATGGGAGCGAGGGCGGCTCGGAAGCCATCAACTCCTACCTGATTTCGAAGCTGGTTACGCAGGCAGCGGTTTGAGGTGATCGTCGTGCGGCTCCCGCTCAAAAGCCAGGCCGAACCCGAGGCCGCCTATGAGACTTGGCTGGCCCAGGGGCTGCTGATGATCCGGGCCGCCGTCTTTGCGCGGATCGAGCACCACGCGGGGAAACGGCGCAAGGTCTTCGATCTGCCGGATGAGGCGCCCAGATGCAGCATCTGAGGGAAAAATCCGCGATCGCGGGGACAGGAACAGTCGGATTGGGTAAGGCAGTCCCGATGAATTACGCTGCCATAACCGCGCTGCTCGCCCCCCGTTCCGTCGCCGTGATCGGGGCCTCGTCCGATCCCGCGCGCATCGGCGGGCGGCCGATTGCGACGATGCTTGCCGCCGGGTTCCAGGGCCGCATCCTGCCGGTGAACCCGGCGCGCGATGCGATCCAGGGCCTGCCCTGCTACCCATCCGTCGCGGCACTGCCGGAAACGCCGGATGCCGCGCTGATTGCTGTTCCGGCAAGGGACGTGGCGCGAGTGGTGGACGATCTGGGCCGCCGGGGCTGCCGGACGGCCACCCTGTTCTCATCCGGCTTCGCCGAGACCGGAGAGGCCGGACGGCAGGAACAGGAACGGATCATCGCGATTGCCCGGTCCCACGGGATGCGGATCCTCGGGCCGAACACGCTGGGCGTATTCAATGTGAACCACCGTTATTTCGGCACGTTTTCCTCGTCGTTCGAAGCTGGGCTGCCGCTGCCCGGCAACATCGGCATCGCCAGCCAGTCGGGCGCCTTCGGCGCCCATCTGGCGGTGATCGCGCGCGATCGCGGTCTGGGCGCCTCGGTGCTGGTCGCTACTGGAAACGAAGCCGACATCACCGCCGGCGAGACGATCGGCTGGATGGCGCAGAGCGACGAGATCGACGTGATCTGCGCCTATCTTGAAGGGATCAACGAGCCGCGCTCACTGCTCGCGGGTCTCGACGCGGCGCGCGACGCGCGAAAGCCCGTGATCGTTCTGAAGGCGGGACGCAGCAGCATCGGCTCGCATGCCGCGGTATCTCATACCGCCTCGTTGACCGGCGATGCGATGGTGGCCGACATGGTTCTGCGCGCGCATGGCGCGATCCTTGTGCGCGACAGCGAGCAGCTGCTGGACGTGGCCTATGTCGCCCATCAGCGCATCCAGCCCCGGTCCGCCACGCTCGGCTTCGTCACGGTATCGGGCGGCGCTGGCATCATCGCTTCGGATGAGGCCGAGGCCATCGGCTTCGCCATGCCCCCGATGCCCGAGGACGCGCAGGCCGAACTGAAGGCCCTGATGCCGATCTCGACGCCGACAAATCCCCTGGACTGCACCGCCCAGGCGCTGAACCAGCCCGAGCTGTTCGAACGCTTCACCCGCGCCGCGCTGGAGAAGGGCGGCTACGGCGCTGTCGTCTGCTTCATGACCTATGTCGCGGGCAGCCCGACGCTGGCGCCGGTCATCCTGAAGGCCATGGCGCCCTTGCGCCGGGACTTCCCCGACCGCCTCATCGTTATCTGCGGCACCGGGCCGGCCGAGGTGATTGGGCAATATGAGAAGGCCGGTTTTCTGCTCTTCACCGATCCGAGCCGTGCGGTCAGGGCACTTCATGCCGTGGTCGGACTCGGCGCCGCCTTTTCGGCGCCCCGCCGGGCCTTGCCGCCACCGCCGGCCGTCGCCGCCTTGCCGGACCAGACCCCGGACGAGGCCGAAGCCAAGCGCATTCTTGCCGGCGCCGGCATCGCGGTCGCGCCGGAACGCACCGCAGGGACGCCCGGCGATGCCGTCCGTGCGGCGGATCAGATCGGCTATCCTGTCGTGCTGAAGATCCTATCGCCCGACATCCTGCACAAATCCGACATCGGCGGCGTCAAGCTAAACATCGGCGATGCCCAAGCCGTGCGGGGCGCCTATGCCGAGATCATGGCGTCCGTTGCCGTCAAGGCGCCGGATGCGCGCATCGCCGGTGTTCTGGTCGCCCGGCAGATGACAGGAGGCGTGGAGTGCCTGATGGGCATCAGCCGCGATCCAACCTTCGGTCCGGTGGCAGTGTTCGGCCTGGGCGGCATCTTCACCGAGATTCTGAATGATGTTGCCCTGCGCCAGTGCCCTTTCGACGAGGCCAGCGCGCGCGAGATGATCCTGTCCATCCGTTCGGCGGCAATTCTGAAAGGGGCGAGGGGCCGCAAACCTGCCGACATCGGGGCTTTGGCGCGAATGCTGTCGCGCCTATCGCTTTTTGCCGCCGGCGCCGGTGTCAAACTGAGATCTGTCGATCTGAACCCGGTGCTTGCGCTCGCCGAGGGCGAGGGTGCCTTCGCGCTGGATGCTGTCATGGAAATCGCGGTCGCCGGAGCGGGGGGGCAATGATGGAACGGATGTGTTCTGCACCGGGGGTGCAGGGACGCAAGCGGATCACGGACGGTCTGCTGCGCAGCCTGCTGTTCTGCCCGGGGAACAACGATGGGCGGATGCACAAGGCGATGGCCGCCGGTGCCGACGCGGTCATCCTCGATCTGGAGGATTCGGTTCATCCCGACGCCAAGGACGAGGCACGCGCCCTAGTTGTCCAGGTCCTGGCCGGCGACAGGCCGGTGCCGGTGGTCGTCCGGGTGAACGCCGATGATACCGGCTGGCATCTTGCAGATCTGGCAGCGATCCTGCCCAAGCGCCCCGACGCGGTTATGCTGCCCAAATGCGACAAGCCCGCGACCCTGCGCCGGCTGTCGGACCGGCTCGATGCGCTCGAGGCCGCGTTCGGTCTGCCACAAGGCAGCGTCGCGATCCTGCCGCTGATCACCGAAACCGCGGCGGCACTTGCCGACGTGGCCTATGGCAAAGTGACGCCGCGGCTTGCCGCCCTCTGCTTCGCGGCCGAGGATCTGGCAGCCGATCTTGGCATTGATGCCCGCGCCGGGGCGGAGATGAACCCGTTGCTTGTCCATGTGCGCCATCGCGTCGCCTTCGCGGCGGCCGCGGCCGGGGTGAGGGCCATTGACACCCCCTTTCCCGATCCGCGGCGGCCGGATCACCTCGCCACCGAGGCCGGACTCGCGGCCGCGTCGGGATTTGCGGGCAAGCTCTGCATCCACCCCGGCCAAATTGCGACAGTTCACGAGGCCTTCCGGCCCGATCCCGACAGAGTCGCCTGGGCGCAGGCCACGGTCGAAGCCCTAGGTGCCACTTCTTCCGGTGTCGCCGTTGTGGGCGGGCGGATGGTGGACCTGGCACATTTAAAGCTCGCGATGCGCTACCTGGGCATGGCCGAAGCGGAGGCAAAACCAGAATGATCGGAATCGACATGGACCACCTCAGGACATGGCTTGGCCGGACGGAAACCGTGACCGAACAAATAAGTGTGCCGCGGGCCAATAAGCTGGCGGCGACCCTGAATCGCGACGACCGGCCCGGCAAAGGGGACCCGCTGCCGCAGCTCTGGCACTGGCTCTATTTCACGCCACATGCCGCGCAATCGGAGCTTGGCGCCGACGGTCATCCGCGCCGTGGTGGTCTCCTGCCGCCAGTGCCGCTGCCGCGGCGGATGTGGGCCGGAGGCCGGCTCACCTTCCATCAGCCCCTTCGTCTGGGAGAAGACGTGACGCGGACGTCCGAGATTATCACCATCGCCGAGAAATCCGGCGCCCAGGGCGCGCTGGTCTTCGTGACGCTTCGGCACCGACTTACCAATAGCGCCGGGCTGGCGATCGAGGAAGAGCAGGACATCGTCTATCGCGCGGCCGCATCGACCGCACGACCCGCCGCTTTGAGCGCCCGCCTCCCGTCCGTGGACTGGCGCCGGGCATACCCGACCGACCCGGTGCTGCTCTTTCGCTACTCGGCGATCACCTTCAATGGCCATCGCATCCACTACGATCTGCCCTACGCAACGCAGGAAGAAGGCTACCCCGGGCTGGTGGTGCAGGGTCCGCTGACCGCGACCCTACTGCTCGATGCTTACCAGCGCGAAACGGGAGAGGTTGCCCGGACTTACAGCTTTCGCGGGCAGGCGCCGCTTTTCGGCGACGACACCATCATGCTGTGCGGCAGACGCACTGGCGAAGGGGGTGATCTCTGGGCCGAGGGGCCTGGCGGCTATCTTGCGATGTCGGCAAAGGTAACGAGCGAGGCTGGTCATGCCGATTGACATCGACCGGTTGATGCGTTTCGTCCCGCCCTCAGTCCGGCAAGAGCTGGCGCCCCGCGATATCGCATTTTACGCGCTGTCCATCGGCATCGGCAGCGATCCCTGTGATGCTTGCCAGTTGCCCTTTGTGGACCCGCTTCGGGGTCCGGTCGTCATGCCCACGATGGTGCTGGTCATGGCGCATCCCGGCTTCTATCTTGCCAGCCCCGAATCAGGCGTGGACCCGAAGGCAGTGCTTCACGCCGAGCAGGCGATCGAGCTGATCGGTCCGATTCCCGCGGTGGGCGAAGTCACCAGCCACACTCGCATCACCGAGGTCGTTGACAAGGGACCGGGCGGGCCTGCATTGATCCTGTCGGAAACCAGGATTTCCGATGCGCAGGGCGCAGTTTTCGCGCAGCTGAAGCGCACCACCTTCATACGAGGCGGCGGCGGTTTCGGCGGCGCGGCCGAAGCGGCCAACCCCGCCCCGGTCCGGCAAGCCCCGGATGGGCCGCCCGATCACGTGGTCGATCTGCCGACCCGCCCAGAGCAGGCCCTGTTCTACCGTCTCAACGGCGATCTGAACCCCTTGCATAGCGACCCCGATATGGCGCGGCAGGCCGGGTTCCAGCGGCCCATCCTGCACGGGCTGTGCACGATGGGCGTGGTCTGTCATGCGCTTCTGCGCTCATTGGGGAACTATCAGGCCGAGTCGATGCGCGCCGTCAACCTGCGATTCTCGAAACCGGTCTATCCGGGCGAAACGATCCGCACCGAAATTTGGCGTGACGGCAGTTTCCGCGCTCGCGCAGTCGAACGCGATGTCGTGGTGGTGGACCGTGGCTTTGCATGGTTCGACGGCCCAACCCAACACTGAACCCGGAGTCAGTCATGCTATCCGGCGACGTTCTCTCCTCGATGGAAATGATCCATGACAGCGCGCGCGGGATCACCGGTCAGGATCTGACCCGCATCCGCAAGTTGCGCTTCACCTTGCCCGGTTTCGACCGTTCGGTATGGGAGGGAGATCTGTGCGCCCGGCTGGCTCGCGCAGCGCGCTGGAGCCCTCTTGCGATCTGGATATCCGTGATGGCCGAGTTTTCGCGCACAAGTTCTACCTTCCTTTGGCCGCCGCCTATCTTCTAGGCCTGCCCGGGCCGCTTGAAGGATCGAGCGATCATGCGATCCGGGCCCAGCTCTTGAACGCGCGCACAGTTCCGTTCTATGGCAGCACGGTGCAGTTTCAAAAGGACACTCTTGCCAAGGCGCTCTTGGACCTTGGCTGACTGGAAGGCTTTTCCATGACACAGATACTGAACGGCAAGGTGGCGCTGGTCACTGGAGCGGGTGGCGGCATCGGCCGCGGCATCGTCCTGGCGATGGCGCGCGCGGGCGCGGCGGTCATCATCAATGATGCCGGCGTCTCGCTTTCCGGCGAGGGCGGCTCGGTCACACCGGCCCAGGAAGTCAAAGCAGAGATCCAGGCCTTCGGCGGCCAAGCGATTATCGACACCGGCTCGGTCGCCGACTGGGGGGCGGCGCAGGAGATGGTGAGGAAGGCCAAGGATAGTTTCGGCCGGCTCGACATCGTGGTGAACAACGCGGGCATCCTGCGTGACGCCATGTTCCACAAGATGACGCCCGAACAGTGGCTGTCGGTCATAAATGTGCATCTGAACGGCTCGTTCTTTGTCAGCCGAGCCGCCGCCGAACTTTTTCGCGAGCAGGAATCCGGCGCGTTCGTTCACATGGTTTCAACCTCAGGGCTGATCGGCAATCTGGGTCAGGCGAACTATTCGGCGGCCAAACTGGGTATGGTGGCCCTATCGAAATTGATCGCGCTGGACATGAAGCGCTACAATGTCCGGTCGAACTGCATCGCCCCCTTTGCATGGGGGCGCATGACGTCAAACATTCCGGCCGAGACCCCCGACCAGATCGCCCGTCTCGAGAACCTCAAGAAGATGACGCCGGAAAAGAACGCACCGCTTGCGGTGTTCCTTGGATCGGACGACGCAAGGGATGTAACGGGGCAGATCTTCGCGACGCGCAAGAACGAGATCTTCCTGATGAGCCAGAGCCGCCCACTTCGCTCGGTCCATACGGCTGACGACTGGACGCCGGAAACAATCCGCGACCGTGCCATTCCGGCGATGCGCTCGTCGTTCTATCCGCTCGACCGCAGTCAGGACATCTTCAGCTGGGATCCCTGCTGACATCATCTAACCTGCCTGGAATCGCTGTCCAGTCCTGGTGTCACGACCGCATTCAGTGCCCTGCCCGCTCCGCACCCCGCGGAGCAAACCCGCAAAATGGAGGAAACCATGCCCCGTGCCGCAATCGTCTGTCCCGTCCGTACGCCCGTCGGCAAATTTGGCGGGGCGCTTCGTACCGTGCCCGTGGAAGTGCTGGGCAGCATTGTCACCAAGGCCGTCCTGGAGCGGACCGGAATTGACCCGGCACTGATCGAGGATATGGTCTTCGCGCAGTCCTATGCCAATTCCGAAACCCCCTGTGTCGGTCGCTGGATCGCGCTAGAGGCGGGTCTTCCCGTCGAGATTCCCGGCCTTCAGACCGACCGGCGGTGTGGCGGCGGGCTTCAGGCCCTGGTGACCGCCGCGATGATGGTTCAGACCGGCGCCTGCGATATCGTGCTGGCCGGCGGCGTCGAGTCAATGTCCAACATCGAATACTATACTACCGACATGCGTTGGGGGCGGCGCGCGGGAACCACCCAGCTTTACGACCGGCTGGACCGTGGACGCGAGCGTTCGCAGCCCGAGCATCGCTTTGGCTACATCTCGGGCATGATCGAGACGGCCGAGAATCTGGCGCTTGACTACAACATCACTCGTGACGCGGCCGATGCATATGCCGCCGAAAGCCATCGGCGTGCCGCGGCGGCCTGGGCGAGCGGACGTTTCGTGGACGAGGTTGTTCCGGTGACCCTTCCCCAGCGCAACGCCGAAGCCCTGATTTTCGACCGCGATGAGGGCATTCGTGAAACCACATCGGAGTCTCTGGCAAAGCTCAAAATCCTACGAAAGGGCGGGATCGTCACCGCCGGCAACGCGGCGCAGCAGAACGATGCTGCAGCCGCCTGTCTGGTGGTGTCCGAAGACAGGCTTGAAGAACTTGGCCTGACACCCATAGCCTTCCTGGCCGGATGGTCTGCGGTCGGGTGCGAGCCATCGCGCATGGGCATCGGCCCGGTTCCCGCGACGGCCAAGGTTCTGCGCAAGACTGGGCTGAGAATGTCCGACATGGGCCTTGTCGAGATCAACGAGGCATTCGCGGTCCAGGTGCTGGCTTGCCTGAAGGGCATGGACTGGGACGACCGCGACAAGCTGAACGTGAACGGCTCTGGTATCTCGCTTGGCCATCCGGTAGGCGCGACCGGCGTGCGCATCATGACGACGCTGGTCCACGAAATGCAGCGCCGGGCTGTCCGCTACGGGCTGGAAACCATGTGCGTCGGGGGCGGGCAAGGCATGGCCGCGGTCTTCGAGCGCGCCTGAGGGAAGAGCAAGCCCCTCCGATGCTCCGAGCGCGTGACCTCGACCTGGCCCGCCTGATCCGCCCGGGCGACCGGCTGACTTGGGGGCAGTCAGTCGCCGAGCCCCGCACGCTGATCGGCAGGCTGATCGAGCAACGTGATCGTCTCGGTGGTGTCCGCGTCTTTCTGGGCGTCGGCGCCGGGGGGCAGCTTTGCCCTGAGCACGCGGACAGGATCGAGTTTTTGTCCTATTGCGGCGCCGGCGCAAACCGCAAGCTGGAAAAAGCTGGCGTCCTTGACATATTGCCTGTGCACTACTCCTGCCTGCCGCATCTGATCCGCGACGGCACGTTGCGGATCGACGTGCTGATGCTGCAGGTATCGCCTCCCGACGCCCAAGGGCGCCACAGTCTGGGCCTGGCGCGGGAATATCTGGTTCCGGCCATATCCACGGCGCGGGCCATCATCGGAGAGGTTCACTCCGATGTGCCCTGGACCTTCGGGGGGCCTTACCTCACCGCCGCCGACTTTGCGGCATTGGTCGAATCCGAAAGCGATCTGCCCGACCCGCAGGCCGCCGCGATTGGGCCTGTCGAAGAGGAGATCGGTCGCAATGTCGCTTCTCTGGTCGCAGACGGCGCGACCGTACAGACGGGTATCGGCGCGATCCCCGATGCCGTCCTTGCGCAAATGGCCGGGCACCGCGACCTGGGCCTGCATACTGGCATCATCGGCGACGGTGCGCTGCGGCTGATCGAAGTCGGCGCCGTCACCAACGCCCGCAAGTCCGTTGATGCCGGCATCTCCGTCGGCGGGCTCCTGATGGGCGGGTCAGCATTGCGCCGCTTTGCCCATCTCAACCCGGCACTGGAACTGCGCGGCACCGACTACACGCATGGCCCGGCTGGTCTTGGCCGGATCGACGGACTCGTCGCGATAAACTCGGCCGTCGAGGTGGATCTGTCCGGGCAGGTCAATTCTGAGATCGCCGGTGGCACTTATGTCGGGGGTATCGGCGGCATCAACGACTTCCTGCGCGCGGCGGGCGCTTCCCGGTGCGGCGTGCCGGTCATTGCCTTGCCGTCGATGGCCGGGGCCTCCAGCCGGATCGTTCCGCGCCTTAACGGGCCGGTGACGGTGGCGCGCAGCGATGCCTGTGTCATCGTCACTGAATATGGCCTCGCCGACCTGCGCGGGGTCAGCCTCGCGCAGCGGGCGGTGCGGTTGATCGCCATCGCCCACCCGGACCGCCGCGAGGCGCTTGCGCGTGCCGCGCACGAAATGAGGCGCTTGTCGTGATCCGGCCCGCGCCACTGGCCGGTGCGCAAGACCGGCGCACATGCCCCCGAACCGCAAGGACAAACAGGACATGCCTCTGAAAACCTCAGACCGTTATCAGCACATCCGCGATGGCATCCGCGCGCTTTGCGCCCAGTTCCCCGCCGACTATCACCGTAAGGTCGATCAGGCCAAAGCCTATCCCGAGGAATTCGTTGGCGCGCTGATCCGCGAGGGCTGGCTCGCCGCTCTCATCCCCGCCGAATACGGTGGCTCCGGCCTTGGCCTCGCGGAGGCCTCGGTCATCATGGAGGAGATCAACCGCTCGGGCGGCAATTCCGGCGCTTGCCACGGCCAGATGTATGTCATCAACACGTTGATCAAGCACGGCTCGGCCGAGCAGAAGGAAAAATACCTCCCGCCCATCGCCGCCGGTCATCTCCGCCTACAGTCGATGGCGGTGACCGAGCCCACGACCGGCACGGACACGACCAAGATCCGGACCACGGCCGTGAAGCGCGGCGACAAATATATCGTCAACGGCCAGAAGGTCTGGATCAGCAGGGTACAGCATTCCGACCTCATGATCCTCCTGGCCCGCACGACGCCGGTGGACCAGTGCCAGACCCCTTCGCAGGGTATGTCGATCCTCATCGTCGACCTGGAGGATGCGCAGAAGAACGGGCTCACGGTGAAGCCCATCGCCAACATGGTGAACCATGAGACCAACGAGCTGTTCTTCGAGAACCTCGAAGTTCCGGCCGAGAACATCATCGGCACCGAGGGGCAGGGGTTCAAGCATCTGCTGTCGGGTCTGAATGCTGAACGTGTGCTGATCGCCGCCGAATGCATCGGCGATGCCTGGTGGTTCATCGACCGTGTCACCACCTATGCGAACGAGCGTGTCGTCTTCGGTCGTCCGATCGGCCAGAACCAGGGCGTCCAGTTCCCGATCGCCGAATGCTACATTGAGACCGAGGCCGCCGATCTGATGCGCTTCCGGGCCTGCGATCTCTACGACGCGAACGAGCCCTGCGGCGCCGAGGCCAACATGGCCAAATATCTTGCCGCCAAGGCCAGCTGGGAGGCGGCGAACGCCTGCATCCAGTTCCATGGCGGGTTCGGTTTTGCCGAGGAATATGAGGTCGAGCGCAAGTT
>JAQTYQ010000058.1 GCA_028688225.1 Opitutaceae bacterium
CGCGCATCGCGACCGGTTCCTCGCCCTGGCGCCGGCTCTCGAGCCGGCGATATTGGCAGACGGAGAAACCTTGATGCTCTACCTGTCATGGGCGCAGCAAATGAAGGTCGCCCTGCCCCTGCCCTTCGCCCAGTACCGGGCCTGCCTGATTCGCGACCCCCTGCATGGGATTCTCTGGTCGATCGCGGTGGGTGATCGGGATTTTTCGGCCGACCTGCTCGAATGGGCGGGATCGCATACTCACGAATACGCCGCGGCGGCCTGGACGGTGTCGGTGGCCGAAGCCATCGATCCCGAACCTTTCCGCCCGGTGCTGAGTCTGAATCCAAAATACGCGGTGGCGGCCTCCGCGACCTTTGGCATGCGTTTCGCCCTGGATGATTTCCATGCCCCGCTGGACGGCCGCTGGTTGTATCTGCTGCTGGCCAACGACGGGTGCGAGGACCCGGAGGCGGCCGAACGGCAGTTGTTGACCGGCGATCCCGCCTGGGGGCTGGAATGGTTGATCGAGCAGGACAAATGCGCGGACCGCCGACGCATGGGCCTGATCATCGCCGGCCTGCGGGCGTGGACGCCGACGCATCCGCTGTACGACTCGGTATTGTGCTCGCTGGAGGAACTGAGCCGTCAGCGGACGGGTGAACCGTCCGCTCCGGCGCCGCCGGCGGCGGAGCCGGGTCATGCCTCCGGGAAAGTCCGGCTGCTCAATCCCGTCACGGGATTGCCCCTGGACGGCGGCGATGAAGATCCCGAGGATGACGACCCGGGCGACGACCGTCCGGAGGATGCGTATGAGGACGGCGAGGAGGAGGACGACGAAGGAGAGATGGAGGATCTCGCGGGCGCGGCGGATGAATGATCCGTCTGAACCAACTTGCTAGGAACCGGATCCACCCAACCGTTCCCGCAGGATGCAACGGGCGGTTCCAGGGATGCCGCTGCTCCAGACCGCGCGGAGGATGGTCGCCACCGCCTGCTGGTTCGTGAAGTCGAGCGCATTGGCCCCGTGATCAAAAAAGGCGAGCAGATCCTTCATCGCCTGCGCGCCTCTTTCGGAGTGCATCAATTGATCAGCCGCGGCTTTGATGTCCGTTTCCGTGGGATTATTCATGGTGGCATGGGGCTTCGGAATCAATCGTCCGATCCTTGGTCCGGGGCAAGAGACAATCGACCGCGGCGGGGTTAACGTCCTTGCCTGCGTCCGGCGCCGGGGGTGCGGGCGGAGAAGGCGTAATGGATCTGGAAGGAGAGGTTTTCGGCGCGGGAGAGGGAGCGGGGCTGGCTGATGCGGCCGGGACCGGCGATGGGGGTGCCGTCGTACCAGCGGCTGTCCTCGGGGATGACGAGGTAGCCGCGTTCGGGGGCGGCGGTCTGTCCATAGGCTTCGGGCACGTCGAAGTGCAGGCCGTCGGCGCGGTAGGCGACCTTGACCCGGGTTTCGGTGATGGAGTCGTTCTGGCGGAAGACGACATAGGCCTCCTGGCCGCGGGCGATGCGGAAGGAGCACGGCTCGAACTCGCGGGGCTTGCCGTAGAAGGCGACGCGGCCGCCGGAGATGACGACGTCGATCAGGTCGCGGGGGCCGGTCTCGGCGTAGCCGGCCGGGTCGGGAGCGCCGGCGTCCGGGGCGTTGAGGTTGCCGAGGATGCGCCGGAAGGGTTCGGGGTCCTGGCGGAAGGCCTCAAGCAGGCGGCATTCCTCGTCGGTGAGGGTGGCGGCGGGCCGGGCCGGGCCGAACTGGGCGTAGGCGGGAACCAGGAGGCCGAGGGTGAGGATGAGCAGCAGGAGCTTTTTCATGCCGGTCAAGTTACCGCCCTCCGCCGGCGGCAGGGCCGATTGCGAGGCGGTCTGCAAGGATGCGAGCCTGCTTATGGGGCGGCGCGTTCAGCTACAGGAGGCGGGCGGACGCCTCCGCGACCTCGCTGCGCTCACCCTTGGTCAGATTCACATGGGCGGCGAACGGCAGCCCCTTCATCTTGACCGCGACGTGGACCAAGCCGTTGGAGACGGCGTCCAGGTAGGGTGAATCGATTTGCGATTCGTCGCCGATGAGCACGATCCGCGTGTTCTCGGCGGCGCGCGTCAAGAGGACCCGGATCTCACCCCGGGACAAGTTCTGGCATTCATCGACGAGGATGAAACTGTTGGGAATCGAGCGGCCGCGGATGTACTGGAGGGCCTCGATCTGGAGGACGCCGGACTTGATCAGGCGCTCATAGGGTTTGCCCCCGTTGCCGGTCTTGTCAGTCGAGGCATCCCCCATGCGTTCCTTGCGCTGGCTCTTCTTTCGATCCAGGAATTGCGGGGCGACGGGTTTCTTGGAATTGTACAATATCTCCAGGGCGTCGAAATAGCATTGGAGATAGGGCCGGAGTTTTTCCTCCATCGACCCGGGCAGGTACCCGATGTCCTTGCCGACGGTGATGACCGGGCGGGTGATGAGCACGCGGTCATAGCGCGCCTCCGGGCCCTGCGCCTGGCTCAGGGCGGCGGCGATCGAGAGCAGAGTCTTGCCGGTGCCGGCATGGCCGCGCACGGTGAGAATCTTGATCGCCGGGTCGAAGAGGGCGTCGCAGAGGAATCGCTGTTCCAGATTGCGCGGCCGGATTCCGACGGTGCCGGGATGGATGGTGTCCGGGTGGCGCAGGTGGGCGAGCTGGTGCACTCCGACCGCCCGGGCGGGCATCGTATGGCCTTCCGGGGTGCGCAAAAGCACGTACTGATTGAGGCTGAATTCCTTCTCCGCGAGCTGCAGTTCGCCGCTGGCGTTGAAGGACTGGAGCTCGGTGGCGCGGACGTTGACGATGTCGCACGGGTGATCCTGGGTGACGTCCTTCGGATCGACGTTGTCGGTTTGATAATCCTCGGCGGCGATGCCGATCGCGCGGGCCTTGAGCGCGACATTGGCGTCGTTGGTCACGAGCACGGTCGGCGGCGGATAGGTGTGTTTGATATACAGGGCGCAGAGGAGGATCTGGTTGTCCTTTTTCTCCAGATCCCCGAGCACGTGGCGGACCCGCTCGGTCAGGAATCCACCGAGCTTTCCGGGGATGGCGATCATGAGGCTCCCGCCTCCGGGCAACTTGACGCCCTCCTCGATCGCGCGCTCGTCGGGAAAGAGTTGCAGGAGGAGGCGGTGGATTTCGCGGGCGTTGCGTCCCCGCTCGGAATCCTGCTCGCCCTTGATCCGGTCCAGTTCATCGAGCACGGCGGCGGGCAGCGCGACGTTGTTCTCCTCAAAGTTGAAGATGGACCGGACATCGAGCAGCAGCACGTTCGTATCGAGGATGTAGGTTTTGCAGCCAACCGGCGCCTGACCGAGTGCCCCGGGAAACGATTTTGCGGATTTCTGACAGGATATGCTGACCATGAGTCGTGATGGTTCACCAGCGGTTATCTGCGCTTCTGCCGTTCATCGAACGGCAAGTTAGCGCGCGGGGCGGTTCATGGGGACAATTGGAAAATGATCGGGTCCGCGCTGAAACTCTTGCCGTCGACCACGCCGCTGCCGGAGATCGTGTACGTGCCGGCGCCGAGGTTGGTCATCGGGGTGGTGAACGAGGCTGCGGCCGCGGTCGAGGTCCACTGGTAGATGGGCGCACCCCCCGCGGAGACCACCATGGTGAAGGTGGCCGGAGTCCCGTCGGCCGTGGCGATGGTCCACTGGCAGGGTTGCTTCATCCGCGGGATGGCCACCACGGCCGTTTGGGAAACGGATTTTGATCCGTCGGCCGTGGTCACCGTGCCGTTAATGGTGACGGTGCCGTCGAGACGGTCAGTCTCGGCCGGATTGAAGGCCAGGTTGACGGGCATCTGGGTCACGTTGTCGAGGGAGGCCGAGACGGTCCGTCCGTCGGAAGCCGTGGCCGTCAGGTCCATGTGGGCGGGGGTTCCCGACTTGCTGATCAGGGTGAAGGTGTAGTCTCCGCGCGCGTTGATCGTGCTGGCGTTGAGCACGGGGGTGATTTCGATCGCTACCGCGACCTCCTTGGCCAGTTTGACCGTGACGGTCTTGGTCGCACTGACCGTCCCGGCCGCGTTGGTGGCGGTCGCCAGCAGCGTGACCAAGACGTCGGAACCCGCCGGCCAGCTCAGGGGATCGGAGGTGACGCTGGCCTGGTTGAGCGCGGTCTTGTTGGCGTATCCCTGCACGGCAATGGAGATGGCGCTGGCCGCCGCGTCGGCCATGGCGGTCCAGCTGGCCGGGGTGGTGTCCGCGATGGTATCCGGTCCGGCGATGACCAGATTCAGGCTCGGCGGCACGTTGATCGTCACGTTCTTGGTGATGGTGGCGCCGTCCCCCCGGGTGAGGGTCACGGCCAGCGTGGTGTGGTCGCCGGCGTGAATCGTCTGCGAGGGCGACTGGAGCTGGGTGATGCCGTCGGCCTGATTCTGGCTGGCGCCCACGGCCATGGTCAGGGAACCGGGCTGCGGCGAAGCCCCGGTCCAATAATAGATGCCGGCGGTGGTGATCGTGTCCGGACCGGTGATGGTCAGGCCGGCCGCCGCCGTGGGTGCGGCATAGGGACTTGTGGCCGGGGCGGCGGAACCGCTGCCGGTGGCCGCGGCATCATGATAATCCCAAACCCAGGCGGAAGCGCGCGCGGTCACATGGCCCGCGGCATCGACCTGGGCGCTCCAGTCCGCCACGGCCGGGGTGGATTTGGACCGGTCGACGAGCACGTCGAACCCGGCCCCGCTGTCCTGCACGGACCACACCGGGCGCTTTTGGGCGGCGTCGAACACACAGATGAGCCGCTCGCCTTCGGAAGTTTTTGTCTGGAGGGTCCAGCGGGGATCGACGAGGGGGAACACGCCGAAGCCTGCCTGCTGGCTCTTTTCGTCGACGGGCGTTTGCAGCAGGAGCAGGGCCTGGTCGGCGCCGCCCTGGGGGTCGAACTGGCCGCCGCTGCCCACAAAGGCGGAACTCGATTGGTTGAGAGTCGCGGCGACCTGGCTCAGGGCGGCCGAACGGGTGCGGGAGAGAATTCCCGGGAAGACGACGACGACCGTGGCGGTCGCGGCGGCAATCACCGCCATGGTCACCAGGACTTCAATGAGGCTGAACGCGGCAATGGACCATTTGCAGAAGCGCATGCCTCCATGATAGCGGCCCGTTTCTCCCGCGGGGGGCGATTTCAGGCCAGAGAGCAAGCCCCGCCGGCGCAGGCGGTTGCAACAGCCCGATGTTCCGCCCCGGCGGTCGCATTTTCGCGATCGGGTATCTGCGTGTAGTCCACCGGCCGGTAGGCGAGCGCATTCCAGCGCCGGATATCCTCCGCCGTGCTCACGGCCTCCTGCGGGGCCTGCTGGTAGTCCTTCTCTCCGCTCGCCGCCAAAAGCGCGACGCCGGTGAAATGATGGCGGTGCTCCCAGATGTATTCCGCGACCTGTTCCCACTCGTCGGGTTCCACCGTGATCGTGTTGCTCACGTTGTGGTGCATGTCGGTGTAGGTCGCATACGCTCGGCCGGGCTGCACCCAGTTCTCCTGGACCAGTTTCACGATCTCCAGCAGGCGCAGGGCGGGAATGTCGTCCTTGAAAAGCGCGTGGGGCGGCGATTCCATGGGAAAGCTGATGACATCGGTGCCCTCCTTGTAGACCGAGGGCTCGACCATGTGGGGATTGTGCCGCTTGAACCACTTGTAGGCCGGATCATTCGTTGAGGCCTCGACGCGGCGCAGGTAGCGTCGCGCGGGCCGGGCGTGCACTCCGGAACCGCTGTTCAACATCAGCGCCGAGGTGCCCTCCGGCTTGACGCAGGTGGTGCGCGCGGCGCGGTTGATGCCGAGCAGGGCGGCGATCACGGCGTTCGCGGTCTTGACCACGGCCGCCCCGCGCCGGAGGAGATCCGCATCGAGGAGGACATCGGCGTTGTCGAGGACGCCGCAGATGGAGACGCCGATCAGCGCCTCGCGTTCGTTGATCACGCGGGTGACCGGGCCCAGGTAGGGGATGTTTGTGTAGTCGGCCTGGAGCGTGCCGATGACGGCCGCGGCCTTGACGAAGCGCAGGAAATCACGCGCGCTCGTGATCGCCCCGCCCGCGATGGTGCTGAGGTTGCACATCTGGCAGCCGGACAGGACCTCTCCGACCGCAACCGGCTTGGTGTAGCCGTAGGCCTTGAGTTTCACGAGCTCGCGCTCGGTCACGACCAGACGGGGATGCAGGCCGATCTCGACGCAGGGGTTGGCGCCATGATCCAGGTTGTCGACGAAAAAGAACCCGGGTTCGCCGAACTGCTTTTGCGCGTTGAAAATCTTGAGGAATTGCTCGCGCGGAGTCTGGTCGCGCAGGAGCACGGCGGAATTGTTCGAGGCGGTGCGCTGCTTGTGTTGCTTGAGCCAGTCGCCGGTCTTGGCGGCCATCATCTCGTCGTCATCCGCGGAGAAGAGGCAGATGGTGGCCGAACGCCGGCTGCCGCCGGAGAGGACGCAATGGGCGGCGAACATGAGGAGGTCGTAGATCTCGATCGGGCGCAGCTGCCGTCCGGCGGCCCCGCGCAAGATCCGTTCGGCGGAGGCCATCGCGTCCTTCAAGGGCTTCTGCCCCGGGGCGCGCCCGCCGCTGGTTTTCAGCAGCGCCCCCCGGGGGCGGATCGGGGTGTAGTCGAACTCGGCATAGTAGCCCTCGACAAAGGAGCGGATCAATTCGCCGAAGGCGTCGGCCCAGCCCTCGATCGTATCCACGACATGGTGGTCCTTGCGCGGCAGTTCGATTTCCGGCTCGCGCAGGGCGATGGGCGGAAGCTTGGCCACGTGTTGTTTCTGCACTGAGAAACCGACGCCGCAGCCGCACAGCAGCAGGTAGAGGTATTCGGCGAAGGCCTCGATCCGGTCGATGGGGGTGAAGGCGCAATTGTAGATCCGAGCCTCGTGCGCCTCGATCGCCTTGCCGCCGAACTGCAGGCTCCGCATCGAGGGCAGCACCTTTTTGTCCGTCACCAGTTGGAAGGCGTCCGCCATCTCCCGGTCGAGGGTTTGAAAGCCGCCGGCATCGGCCAGGGCTTCCGGGGTGATGATGCCGTCGGCCAGCAGCCCGGCGACCACCTGCCGCACGCGCGATTCGTCGGCGAAACGGGAGGCGAAGCGCCGGCGGTGCATGCCCAGGACCCGCTGGACCGCCTCCGGCCAGACTTCGCGCCGCCCGAGATTTTCGTCGTACCGGCAGTACCGGGAGACGCCGATGTATTCCTGGAGTCCGTTGTCGGAGTAATGCGCGGGCCGGCTCTCGTCATGCCGGATCCGGTAACGGATGAAGGCGCAGGCGATTTCCACCTTGCCCGCCTTGAGCAGGGCCAGCTGGACTTCGTCCTGAATGGAGTCGACCTTGAGAATCAGTCCGTCGTCATGCTGCTTGCGCAGGGTCGCGTCGACCCCGCGGGCGATCACCCCGCATTCGGCGAATTCCTCCGGGTTCAGTCCATAACGCTCTTCCGCGCGATCGCGGGCGGGATTATCGAGGCCATGGGCGACCTCATACCAAGCCAGGGCAATGGCACGGACAATCCGGTCGATCGTGTAGTGGACGGAAGTACCGTCGCGCTTTTGGACCTTGAATGTGCGCTTGGGAGTGAGCGTGATCTTGTTCATGCCGCAGGAAAGTTAAGGGAGCAATATGTATGATAGCGGCCCGCTGAAGAGGCCAAGGGGAAATGTAAAAAACATCCTGCATTCCCAGATTTGGCTCTAAATCGATCCCGGATCAGCCGTATAGACTGGCTGTGAAATCCACCCGGATGACGTTTTTTCTGGCGATCTTGCTGCTCGCCGCCGCGGCCCAGCAGGCGGCCGAACTCAAGGTCGCCTCGCTCAATTGCCGGCTCTATTTCGATCCCCGGATTGCCCATGCCGGTCAGGTGGCATCCCAACACCCGCTGACCCCGGAGCAGTATGAGGCCAAGACCATCAATTTGGCCACCCTCGTCACCGGTTATGACGCGGTGGCCCTGGCCGAGACCGGCGGTCCGACGGAGATCGCGCACCTTGCCGCCGCCACCGGAACCGAATGGCGGCATGTCCCGGGTCGCGACCATTACACCGGCGAAGAGGTGGGGGTGCTGGTCGGGCGTCGCTGGCGCGCCGGCCCCGCGGTGCGGGTGCCGTCGCTGCATCTGCTGTCGAAGCACGCGCTGGTCGGCCTGGTCTCGCGGGAGGATGGAAGCAGGGCGGCGATTCTCGTGGTGCACCATGTTCGACCGTCGAGCAACGGGACCAAGCACGCGGCCGAACTGGCCGCCGTCCGGGCCTGGGCGCTGGCCTGGCTCGCGGAAAACCCCGGCTGCACGCTGGTCGTGGCCGGAGACACCAACGACACCGGCAGCAAGCCCGGCTCCTCGATCTACGGTTTCGGGGCGGAGATTGCCGACCAGCTCGGTTTTGCCCCGACCCACGTGGAGAATCTGCTCCTCGACCGGATCGTGCTCGCCGGCGCCGGTCATTTTGCCGGCGGGGACATTCTTCGCCCTCCGTATGCCCGGCGTCCCAACCAGCTCGCGCTGGCGCTATGGACGGATCACTTCCGATTGGCGGCGATCATCGAGACCAAATGATCCTGGCGTGCGCGCCGGACGATCTTGTAACAGGTGCCCAGATGGATGCCGAGTTGCGGCGCGAGTTCGCGAAATCCTGGCGGCTTCACCCGTGCATGGGCTGAGGCGGCCAGCACCTGCCGCTCGATCTCCGGAGTCACGCGCGGCCGGCCCGCTTTCGCTACCGGCAGCCGGAGCATGTTCCCCACGAGTGAATCGGAGTTCAGCGCGGCCCCCCCGTGGGTGTTCAGGTAATTTCGGGATTCGCGCAGGAGCCGGTTCACTTTCGATTTCGATAAGTGCAGGTTGGCACAGATCCGGGCCTGGGGGTGGCCATCAGCCCAGGCGAGGAGGATGAGGCAGCGTAGGCGGGCGTATTGGGAGGGAGGGTGGCGGAGGCCACTGATCAAGGACGCCCGCAGGTCCGAGGTTTTATCCTGGATGGTTTGTCGAAGTACGTCCGGTACCGATTTTGGCGAAACGATGGCTCTTGGCATCGCCAAGTCAGATAGATGATGGTATCGAATAAAGCAAATCTATGTTTATGCCCGGTTCTGGTTATGGTTATGGCAGTCGATCCATTGGCATCTATGGTGATTTTACTTGCGCTATTAGCGCAATGCGCTACTAACGCGGCAATGGCCTCCGCTCCGCCGTTCGTGCTGCCGGCCCGCCAGGCGGAAACTCTGCGCTGGCTGGCCGATTATCGCTCCCGCCGTGGGATCGGCCCCACCCACCGGGAGATTGCCGCCGGCCTGCGTCTTTCCACCAACAACGTCACCCCGTATCTGGCCCCTTTGATCGAGCGTGGCCTGATC
Organism: Opitutaceae bacterium; assembly: GCA_028688225.1. Lineage (GTDB taxonomy): Bacteria > Verrucomicrobiota > Verrucomicrobiia > Opitutales > Opitutaceae > Fen-1467. The sequence continues at coordinate 9,349 of JAQTYQ010000058.1, forward strand.
ACAAAGACCGCGGGCTCGCGCAGTCTGGATGTCACCTGGGCCGGCCGGCAGTGGCTGGCCGCCAATCCCCTCCCCCAGTTGGAAATGCCGCTTGTGGCCGCGGAAGGAGTGAATCGTGTCTGAGGTTGTAATTCATGACCGCCGCCCGGAGGCCGCCGCTCTTGCGCCATCACCGGAGCTCGCGCTTCCGGGCCTCGCGCCCCCGGCGAAGCGGCCGTTGATCGTCCATCTGCCCAAACTCTGGACGACCGAGTGGGCGATCCGGCTCAACTGGACCACGCGCAACTTCGACGAGGCTGGCCGGGAAATCGCCGCCCCGCCCCCGCCCCCCTTCATGATCGAGGAGGGCCCGCAGCAGCACCTGACCGTGATGATCGGCGGGATGCAGGGCCCGCGTTCGAAGAAATTCGTCGCGGAACGCCATTTGACCCTGGCGGAAGTCCGCCTGCTGGCCGGACTGCTGAGCTTTCGTCCGCCGTGGTCGTCCGAGTTCAGCCTCGGCCGGCTGGAATTGCGCCCGCTCTACCGCCGGATCAAGACCGGACCGGATCCGCGGGACATGGCGGGCGGCCATCGGATCCAGTCGTTGCGCGACGACTTGGAGCATCTCGAGACCTTCTGGGTGTTGTCGGACCGGCCCTGGAAGGTGGGCGAGGCCCAGAAAGAGGCCGACAAACTCATTCGCTTCCGGAAGGCGACGCAGTACCGGGCCGGTTTCGCCCACACCGAGGCGAACATCCAGGCGGAGTGGATCGAGGCTTTCAGCATGAATCGGGATTTTCTGCGCGTGATCGATGACACGGGCCGCGCCATCCGGCTGGATGTGTTCAATTCCTTCGAGAGCGACATGGTGCGGCTCTGGTACCTCGTGGTGCCCGCCCTGGCCTCGCACCAGCGCATCACGCCGGCCGACCCATGGAAAAGAAATCTCCGCGATCTGTTTGCCGCCGCCGGCTGCGCCTTCGGCTCCTGGAAGGCCAAGGCCTGGCGGTATGAGCGCTGCGCCAGGCACGTGCGCATGCTCGATGGGGCGGAAACGATGAACGGCCGGTTGCGGGTGAGTCTGGCGCTGAATAGCGCCGGGGACGACTATCTGCTCTGCGCCTGGATCGAGCGGACGCAGGGCGGGGCCGGCCGCCTGCACTACAACCGCGACGGCTACCTCTACAGCTACTGGATTGAAAGCGGCCGCTCCCAGGAGGAATTCGAAGAGCGGCTGCGCCGCGGTCTGGGACCGCTGTCCGGCTACGAGGTGGAGCTGCTCGATGCGTCCGGCTACCCTTACAAGCAGGGCGGCAACCAGACGTTTTTGCGGCAGATCCGGGCCCTCATGGGAGAGAGCGCCTTTGCACTCGCTCTGGGACAGGCGAAAGTCTCGGTCCTGGAGTATCGCATGGTGGGTGGCTGCAATCCCGGTCGGATTGTCGGTACGGTCCTGAAAGACTACTATCGGCGGGCGCTGGCGCCCCGATGATCCAGCGTGGTCTTCGCGTCACCGTCGCGTGGCTTTTGTGTCATCGTTCCGTGGCTTACCGGTCTTTGGAGCGTGGTCCCGGTGTCATGATTCCGTGGTCCTGGTGTCATGGGAATGTGGTCTTCGCGTCACCGTCGCGTGGCTCTGGCGTCATCGTTCCGTGGTTTGCCGGTCTTTGGGCAGTGGCTTTGCCGTCATGAACCGTGGCTTTGCCGTCATGGCGCTCAGAGGCGAAAGCGCCGGTCCACGCATTTCCCCGTTCATCTCCACTCCCCTGCCCCGTGATGTTCGGCCAATTCCCTCGGATTCAGCCTCATCTTCTCCTATGAGAACTTATTCAGCATGTTCAAGGCATGCTCTGTCTATCCTGATTCGAAGCGTAGAACACCCGAGCCGGTCCTAAGCGGCGGCCCGGGCCGGATGCATGGCCCCCAGCGGGGAGCTGAACCAATAATGACCGCCGTCCGCCCGAACGGGTCGCACGCCCAAGATGTGCTGATAGAACCGGTGCAGGCGGCGATGCGCCTCGACCGCCTCCCGATCCGACACGAGGACAGCCCCGCGGGGAATCTGGGCTGCGCAAGCACCCGGGGTGGCATTATGGTTGAACGGCCAGGCGAGCAACATCACCCGGCCGGCGCCGAAACAAATCTGGGCATGATGCAGGATTTCACGGGAAAAGGCCGTCCCGAGGCCCGTCCCCCGCCGGCCGGCGACGATCTCAATCTCCTCCAGATAGAGAATCCGGGTGGAGCGCGCGAGCCGCGCCCATGAGGGCTTGCGCTCAAGCACTGCCCCCAGGGCGGCCAGGCTTGCGTTGACGGCCTCGAATGCGGCCCGCATCTGCCCGCCGGAGGTGCCGGCGGGAAAGCGGAAGACCGTGGCCTCGGCGCGGCCCACGGGTGTAGCCCCGGCCCGAAGTTCGCAACCCAGGGCGGCGCCGCTCCAAATCTGATCCCGGAATCGCCCGGACCAGAGCGTGTCGTCCCAATGGCAGTACAGCCCGGGATGGTCCGGCAACGGTGAGATGCTGGTAGCCTCCAGGTTGGCTCTGGTGCCCTGGAAGCCCTCCCGGCCAGGCGGAACGATGTAGTGGATGACATCGCGGTTCATGCCGGGGGTAGATAGTGGCGGCGGCGTGCGGACCATGGATTCGAATCCCCATCCTTCACGCAGACCTCATCCCGGAGTTGCGGTTCAGGACCTGGGCGGTGTGTTTCGCGGAGAACGGGGAGAAGCTACCGGTGCGGATCTAGTCGAATTCGGGGCAGGCCGGCTCGGGTTCGAGGATCCGCCGTTCGACCACGTCAAGGCGTTCCGCCGGGGGATTCGGTACTTCGATCTGCGGGTGGGCAAACCCCAGCACTTCGGCCAGCGCAGCTTCCTGCGTGACGTCATTGGCGAGGTAGTTGCGCCCTTCGGCCTTGAGTTGGGGGTCGCCGGACAGCCAGAGCTTGTGGAAGTTGGCACCGTCGCCGTTTTTCCCCTTGAGGCCAAAGGCGTCACAGGCGGTTTGGACCG
>JAQTYQ010000109.1 GCA_028688225.1 Opitutaceae bacterium
AGCCACCATGTGAAGTAACCGTCCTTCTTGGGTACTACGTTGAACCACTTGTGGGTCGGATTGCGGCGCCAAGGTCCGTAGACCTTGCCGGCCCGCTCCGCGCTCGCGTAGACCAACTCATCTTCATCCCCCTCCTTCGTGCCGGTCCCGATGGTGTAGAGCTTGCGACCGGTGGTGATCCACCATCGTTCGATGACTTTCTTGCGACGAGCGAAAAACGACTCCCGGCCCGGATCGCGCCGGAGTTGCTCTCCCACTTTCTTGGTGAAGTAGACCGAGAAATGCAGATTGCGCGCGCCGAGGAAAGGCCCGGCATCGGAGTGGTGAGCGTCCATGTGCAGAGTTCTTTATACGAATCACTACCGCTATTCGGCCAACCGAAGCGACGCAGCATGTAACAGCAAAGCCACGGTCCGGGAATTTCGCCCTTGAAGAGGGCATCCACAAACTGCGACGGATCAGTGACGCCGCTGGCCGCGAAACCCCCGGCAATTTTTGCTGTGCCGGGAGCGAGAGCAGCGGTGAATGGAGAGGTTTTCATGGAGGGAAGATAGCGTTGTGAACAGAGGGCCGGCCTTGCGCGTTCCGCTGTTCTTCAGGCCGTGAGCGCGAACTCGAACTGCCCGTTGCGAATCGGCTCCTCCGTCATGCCGCCATGGGTCGCAAAGGCGCCGAGGTGATCGCCGAGCGATTCGAACGGCGGGGCCACGACCCCCTGCCCCAGCACTTCGTAGGCCAGCGTCGCGGGCAGCGTGGCGATCGTATGTTCAATCAGGGAGGAGTGCCGATGCAAACGCGCGACTTCGCGTGGTCTGAGCATGCGATAACTGTTCGCGGTGCGGACGAAGGTGGCGCTGGGCTGGCGCTTCCCGTAGCTACGGCAGATAGTGGGGCATTTCGTGGCCGCCGCGTCGATCAGGCGCATGCGGAAGCCGCAGCCTTCGCTCGCCTTGCGGTCGATGTATTTCTTGTCCGCCGCCACCTGCTCGGGTGTCATCTCGTCGTCGGCGTCCTGCGGTCCGGGGGCGTCAAGGTATTGCCCGAGGGTGCCCGCGAAGGCCTCGGGCCGGTAGTTCCAATTGAACGGCGCTTTCCGGCTGGCGATCAGGACCCAGCGTCGGCGCTCCGTCGGCGTGGCGAATTCTGAGTAGGGATTGATGACGTATTCCGTGATCTGGTAGCGGAGGGCGGCCAGTGATTCGCGGATGCGCTCGGCGGAGAAGCTCGTCTGGTATTCCGGGACATTCTCGAGGACGCAAAGATCATAGGCGAAGCGGCGCACATGATGGAGAAACGGAATGAAGAGGTGTCCGACCTTGGGATGCGCCTCGGGGGCCTCGATGGCGTTCTTGCTGCGGCCGGCCCGGCTGGCGCCGGTGCACGGGATGCCGGCGACGAGGATGCGGCAGTCGGCGTCGACCGGGAAGCACGTCTCCTCGGGGGCATAGGCGGTGACGTCGCCATTGGCGGTCGAAGCTTCCGGGTGTTGTCGGCTGAAGAGGGCGAGGTAACGGGCGTCGAGCTCAAGGCCGGCGTTGATGGTCACCTCTCCGTGCTTCCTGAGCCCGCGGGCGAAGGGATCGGTCAGGGTGCCCAAGCCGGGGAACATCTCCGTGATGGCGAAGCGCATGACGGAAAGATACTGATCCGGCGCCTCAATACTCGGCGCGGCTCGGCGCGATCCCGAAACGCTTCTCGGCTTCCGCGTAAATGTCGTTCAGGGAAATTGTGATCTGCTCACCCTCGGCATTCACGGCCAAAGCGATCCCGATGACGTAACGCGCTTTCTCGCTCCCGGCCTCCATGAAGACCGCCACGGCGTCGCGGGCCAGAAATTGGCTGATCTCGTCGGCCGCATGCACGGTTTCGTCCTGCGCTTCGTCAAAGTAACTCAAGTCGCCGGAATCATTGGCTTCGCCGGCAAACAGCGCGAAGCCCTTGCCCAGTTCGCTCTCAGCTACTTGGAAGCCATGTGACGCCGCCCAAGCTTTGAAGGCAGTCTCGTCCTTGACCTTGAAATAATTCGTGCGTGCCGTGCAATAGTAGTTGGCCATCGGAATGGTGGGTTGGGTGTTGCCTTGCTTGTATCGCCACAAAGAAATTGGGGCTCCGGGTTATGGGGATGATGTTTGCTGTGCATCCCTCTTGCACTCCCAGCAGCGCCGGCGTGCACAGGTGGTGATTCCCATGATTAACGGCGAAGGAATCCGGGGGAGATCTCCTGCCAGCCGCAGCCCTTGAGAAATTGCGTGGCGGTGAGGCCGGCCAGACCGTCGGCCTGGAGGTGAATTTCGGCGGGCTTGGCCCAAGCGATCAGCTCGGTGGCGGCGATCAGGTTCCGGTCGGTGATCTGGGCTTCCATGACCATCGGGCGGCCCGCGGGGTGGATCGGAGTCGCAGCGAAGGGCAAGATGGCCCGCGGGGTGATGACGGTATTGTCGCGGATGGTCCAGTGTTCGTCCTGCGCCATGCGCACGGCAAAGGCGCGGATGCTGGGGACGATGGAGATGAGACCGACGGAGATGCGGACGAGCAGCTCATCGACGAGGAAGGCTTGTGCGACCATGGGGTTTTCGAGGGAGATGATCGGCGTCTGGTGGCGATGGGAGACGGTGTAGTCGCCGAGGGTCTGCGGCCGGAGGTTGAGGCCGGGGCCGGCTCGCCGTTGCGCGTTCAGCATCGTGCCGGGTTCAAATCCGTTCCGGGAGAGGCGCTGGGCGCTGTCCTCGATCCAGATGCGTTTGTAGCCGGTTGCGGGGCGGAAATTCAAATGGGAAAGGTACAGGTCCTTGCGCATGGAAGGAAGATACCGGCGCCGGCACCGCCGCCGATGAGCCGTCTCAGGGAATCAACGTGAAGGAGACGCTCTGTTCCTCGTCTCCCCGGAAGGCGGTCACCGTCAGGTAGCCCGGCATCGTTATGCGGCTTGCGCGCGAAACCGTGAAGCCGGCCTCTGTCAGTGCCAGGATCGTCTCCGCATAAATGTCCGGATGCTACACGTGATGATCCCCGGCTTCTTGCAGTAAT
>JAQTYQ010000110.1 GCA_028688225.1 Opitutaceae bacterium
GTAGAGAGGGCGGGTGAAGAGCGGGTCGGAGGGTGAGCGGGAGCGAAGAAGGGGGCCCCTTCGGGGCCCTCACCCCGGCCCTCTCCCTGCCGGCCGTCTATGCGCTTCGCGCATACGGCCTGGGAGAGCAACTGTGTTGCGGGTCAAGGCGGTTCCAGACCGAGGGGACTCCACCAAGGCCGGCTCGCGGCACCAGACCAGGCCGGGAATGCAGTGGGACGTGACGAGGCCTGACCTGGCCTTACACGACGAGCGGCGGGCTCGTAGCGAGCCCGCCGCCCCACTCCTCTGCGCTGCCGGTGATCAGCCCCGGCGTTTGCCGGTTCGTGGCGCCGTCAGCGCGGTTGCCGCCTTGCCCAGGTACTTGCGGCGGGTCTTGGTGCCGTCGCGCCAGACGGCGTAGAGGTAGGGCCCGTGCCCTTGGCCGTCGCGGCAGGTCGCACAGCCGCCGGAGCCGCAGCGCCGGTACTCCTCTCGGACCGAGTGGCGTCGCGGCACCCCCAGGGGCAGCTGCCACTGGCCCTCGAGCACCCCGCTTCGCTTGCGGCTCACCGCCGAGTCCGCGTTGCACAAGACTTCGACGGCTTCGCCTTCCTTGTGCAACCGGCCGGTGTCGGCACCGCCGCGGGAGGAACGACTCCCGGGAGCGCCGGCGCAGCCACGGGCACCCGCGGGCTCCACGGCTTCTGCTCCTTCATCATCTGGTTGAGGATCAGCAGCAGCTTGTGGCTGCAGGCGATAAGGGCCGCCTTGGGGGCCTTTCCAGCTGCGACGAGCCTCTCGTAGAAGGCCCGGATGACCGGGCTGTGGCGGGTGGCGGCCACCGCGCCCATGTAGAGCGCGGTGCGTACCTCCGACCGACCACCCCAGATCCTGCGACGCCCGCGCATGCGGCCGCTGTCGCAGTTGAACGGGGCCAGCCCGGCCAACGCGGCGATTCTCCCGCGGTTGATCGTCCCGAGCTCTGGCAGGCAGCCGAGCAGGGAGTGGGTGATCACCGGCCCGATGCCGGGGACGGTTCGCAGCAGCTTCGCCTTCGTGCGCAGGGTCGGGTGCTTCTTGACGTGGTCCGCGGTGGCCATCTCGATCGCCGCGATGCGTGTCGCCAGGGCCTCGATGCTCTCCTTGATGTCCACGCAGACCACCTCCCACTCCTTGGAGGCCGAGAGGCGGCGATTGCGCTCCTGCGTCCTGAGGACCACCAACTGAGCACGGCGTCGTACGAGCCCTGCGAGGACCCGTACCTCCAGCGGGGGCTCCGGACGGAGGGTCGGCGGCGCGACCTTCTCGGCGAAGCGGGCGATCAACGGCGGGTCGATCTTGTCCGTCTTCGCCAGCACGCCGAGCGCCTTCGCGAAGGAGCGTATGTGCCGTGCGTTCTCCACCACCACGGGCACGCTGCCAACATGAAGTGCGTGGGCCGCCTCCCGGTGGAAGTAGCCGGTGGACTCCATGACCACCAACTTGGGATCGAGCGACTGCAGCTTGGCGACTAGGAGCGCAATCCCGCTTTCCGTGTTGTCGAACTCAAACTCCTCGCCCCGGGTGCTGGCGCAGTCCAGCTGGTCCTTCGAGACGTCGATGCCTACGTAGACAGCAGCCATGTGAATCTCCAATGCCGGTCCCCCGTGCTTGTGAATGCGGGCTTCCGCATGCTGCAGAGCCCGAGCAACTGTCCGGGGTGAGGTCGGCGCGAAAAAGAACATGTGCCCGCCGCGCGGGCGCTCTCCCATGGGCTCGACAGACCGCATCGGCGCGAGGGTGGCTGGAGCTGCTGCGGGCACAGGGAGAGGGGACCGCCAGCGAAACGTTGGTGGGCTCGCCCATGGGCAGCAGACTGCAGCCACTACCTCGCGCGTCACCAGGCCTGCGCGTGACAAGTCGGCGTTTCCCTATGAAGGCGACCGAAGGGTGCGCGTGACACTGCACCATGCTCACGCGCGACCTCCTCGCGCCCAAGAGTGAAAACTGGGCTCCGATTTCGCCGCTGGCCGCGGAGGGGTGCGCGTGACACTGCACCAAATTGCGCAAAACCCCACGCTTTCCACTGCGATTACGGGCGGTTAGCCGCCGGAGGGTGCGCGTGACATCACGTGTCTGCCGCGGGCACAGCAAGGCGCACGAGGTCGAGGAGCGCCTTGCTCAGGGTCGCCCTGCTCTGCCTCGGACCCTTCTTCAGGATTTGCTCGATGAGCCTGAGACTGGCGGCGTTGGGTTCGCTCGAGGCTCGGGGCGGATCTGTGGCGTCGTGTGCTTCAGCCCTCTTCTCGCGGCACCGATGCTGTCGGACTACCTCGGCGGCACGGTGGTCATCCGCCTTCGTCTGGCGCCTACTCCTCGCCCCCGCTCGCCGGTACTTCTTGCGGCACTTCAAACTGCAGGTGAGCTGAGCGGCCGCCGCCCGCGATTTGGGCGTGAACCATTCGTGACAAGCAGCACATCGGCGACTGGGGACGTGGACATGTGGGCGCACCACTCAAGGGTCAGCTCGCTTCGGCCGCAGGGAAACTCTTGACCCATGGCGATGCGGGGGCGTTCCCACAGCGAGCCCACAGCTTGCGAGTCTCCCCCCACGCCCCCCTCGTCCACAGGTCTATCCACAACCGGTGCTGAGTTGGAGGCTAGGAGGGGCCCGGAGAGACTGCGACTACTACTACCAACAACAACGTCAACAACCCGACCAAGGTCCCCGACCTGGTTTGCGGGCTCGCAGGCTTCGCGGCACGAGCAACTGTCCGGGGTACGCAGCGCGGAACATACAAGGGTGGCTCCATGCTTGCGCCGACGGCTTTCCTTGGAGAAGGGCGAGGGGCCCAGGGATCGGGCTTGGTCTCTCGCGCTACCGCGCTCGCTGGCAAGGAGCCAGGCGTCGCTCTTCGGCTTCTTCCTGGGCTTGGTGCGCTTCAAGCAGAACCGGCTCGCCGAGACCGTTGCGCCGCGCGGTCGCCGAAAGCTGCAGAAGAAAATGCGTGGCGTAACCGAGCAGGACGAAGGACGGGGTAACGGCCGGATGCTGCACC
>JAQTYQ010000111.1 GCA_028688225.1 Opitutaceae bacterium
ACAAAATGCTCCGTCCGGATGCCGCCGACGGCCTCGGCCGAGAGGAGGAGCAACCTCGGCCGCAACAGCTTGCCGCGGTAGCCCCGCACGCCGTCTAAGAGTCTGGACACAAAGGGCAGATCCGATTGAACCTCCGCGTCGAAAGTCTCGACGACCCGCCGCATGGCGGAGGAGAGGGAGGTGTTTCGGTCGAGCAGAGTTTCCACGGCCTCTTGACCTCTTGACCCACCGGCCATTCTAGCTGGGCGGCGCCCGGGGCCGCATGAGGTTTCAGTAGCTTTCACAAGTTTTGAAAGCGCCTGGCGGCAAATGGCGGAGCCTCCTGCCTGCCTCAGGCGCCCTCGTCGGCGAAGTCGAACTCGAAGGGTTTGGGAGCAATGTCTGGTGGCTGGCGGCGGCCGACGTCGACAAGCAATCCGATGGCCAGATAGCTGCTGATAAGACCGCTGCCACCCATGCTGACGAAGGGCAGCGACATGCCGGTGACCGGCATGAGCCCGATGGTCATGCCGACGTTGATGACCACCTCGGCAAAGAGCAAAGCGCAGACGCCGACCGCCAAAAGCCGCCCCAAGGGATTCGAGGTCGTCGAGGCGATGGTCAAGCCGCAGACGATGATGATCAGGTAGCAGAATAGCACGCCGAGGCAGCCGAAAAAGCCCCATTGGTGCCCGACGACCGCGAAGACGAAGTCGTTGTGCTCCTCCGGCAAGAGGTCGTGGCGGAAGAAGGCCGCCTCGCGAAAGCCCTGGCCGAACGCCCGGCCGCTGCCGAGGGCGATCTTGGACTGGTTCAGTTGATAGCCCGCGTTCAGCCGCCAGTGGGCGTCGCCTTCGCTCTGCCGAAACAGAGACTGAATCCTCGCTCGCTGGTAATCACTCATCAACGACGAGAAGTAAAAGGCGGGCATGGCCGCCAGGCCAAGCACCAGAATAAGGAGCAGGTGTTTTATCTTCGCCCCCGCCACGAAGAGCATCACAAGGAGCGTGGGCAGCAGGAGGAGGCTGGTGCCGAGGTCTGGTTCCTTGAGAATCAAACCGACGGGGATCAAGGTCAGCACGAACGGTCCCAGCAAGCCCCGCAGCGTTCGGTAGTTTGTGCGGAAGCGGAGGTAGGCCGCAAGAGCGAGGATGTAGATGACCTTGGCGTACTCGGATACTTGGATGTTAATCGGGCCGAGAACGATCCAGCGGTACGCGCCCCGACGGGCGGGGATGATCGGCTCCATCGAGAACTTCCTCGCCACAACGAGCAAGGTGAGCAAAACCAGCATGAGAGCAAACAGCGGGTAGGCCCAGCGCCCGATCTCGCGGTATCCCACGATCTGAACGAGCAGGAAGCCGGCCAGACCCACGCCGAGATAGCCGATCTGTCTCAGGGTCTGGACCGCGGGGCCTTCCTCGCCGGCCTCGCTGGCATAGAGGCCCAACAGGCCGACGCCCGTCAGGATGAAGGCGCAGATCAGAACCGCCCAACCGAGGAAAGGCAGCAGTCTGGCGACGGATGCAATCATGACGGCCCACCTGCCGCCGAGCGACTCTTGGCCAAGCCCAGGTAGTCCTGCGGACACTGCAAGAGGGTCTCGAAGACCGCCCGAGCAACAGGACCGGCGGTATGACCTCCGCCGCCGCCGTATTCAACGATGACGGCCAGAGCAATCCTCGGGTCTCGGTATGGGGCGTAACCGGCGAACCAGGCATGGGTCGGTACCTTTCCTCCTTCGCCATTGTCAGTGACGAGCGGAGGATAGCGATGGAGGGGTTCGGCCCGCGCGCAAGGCGTGCCCGCGGGCAAGTCCAGCATCTCGCAGGCGACTTCCACCGTCGGCGCGACCACCGACCATTCCTTGATGCCGGCGCCGTCGTCAACCTCGAAAGTGAATCTCTGCTCGATGACACGAGGGACGCACTCGGCGCTGCCGGTCTTGCCGCAGATTTCAAGCCCGTCCAGCCTGGCGTATTTGAACGCCGTGCCGCCCTCCTCATTGACGCAGCGATAGAGTCCGCGGCGGGTCAGCTTCCAGAGATCGGCAGAGATGCCTTGGATCTCCAGCGCCGGCCGGCGCCGGCCGTCGTTGGCGATGACGGTCGGCGCCCGGTGGCGGCCATCGGCGAGGGTGGCGAAGAGATTGGCGGCCTGCAGAGGCGTGACGCCCAACTCGCCTTGGCCGATGGCGTAGTTGCGCCCGTCCGCCTGCCGGAAGCCGCGGCGGCGCTTCTCCCTCATCCAGGTGAGCGTCGGAATCAGTCCGCTGCGCTCCTCGATCAGGCCGGTATCCTGTTGAGGCTGCTGTTCGTCAAGTCGGCCGCTGAGAGCGGTGCGGTAGAATGTGGTCAGCCGCTCGGCTCCGATTCGCTGGCCGATGGTGTAGAAGAAAACGTTGCAGCTATGCTTGATGGCCTCCTCGGCGTTCATCGCCCCATGACCGGACATGCCGCGCCAATGAGTCCAGCAGTGCCACTTGTTGACGCCGGGGATGAGTTGGCCGGTGCAGAAGACCGTCTCGGCGGGGCTTACCAGGCCCTCGGCGAAACCGGCGAGCAGGGCGACCGGCTTGATGATGGACCCGGGTTGGTACTCCGCCTGAACGGCGCGGAAGAGCAGTGGAAGACGAATCGCGTCGTCGCGAAGAGCGACGAAGTCGTAGCGGCGTTGAGAGGAGGTATAGGTCGGCACGCTGACCAGGGCCAGGATTTCCCGCGTTTGCACGTCCACCACAACGCAGCTTCCCCCCGTGGACGGGGGATGTTCCTCCACGGCGATGGCGAGGATTTCCGCGATCCGCCGCTGGAGATCGAGGTCGATGGTGAGTTGGACGTCGAGGCCGTCACTGGGAGCCTGGTGGGCGTTCAGGGTTCCGTCGAGACGTCGTTCCTCGAAGCCGCGCTTGCCGCGGAGCATTTCCTCGGCGAGCCGCTCGACGCCGGAAATGCCGACCTCGTCACCCGCCCGATAGCAGCCCAGCCAATCCTCAGCCAACGGATCATCTCGAATCATGTCGGCGGTGACCTGGCCC
>JAQTYQ010000112.1 GCA_028688225.1 Opitutaceae bacterium
GATCCCCTCGACCTTGAAGGCGCCCGACGCGCCGGCGACGATCAGCTCGGCCCGCGCGATGGCGTCGACACCATTGGCGTTCTTGTATTTGAAGGTCAGCACGATCAAGTTTCCGGTCTGTCGGCCGCCCCCCTTCTCCTCCTTCATCCGCAGCACCTTGAGATCGGACGGGCTGAAATAGTTCGCGGCCCAGGCATCGTAGCGGGCGAAGGCCGCCTCCTCGGACTCGCTTTTCGTGGTCAGGGCGTAAGCGTCCTCGTAACGCCGCTCGAAGAGGGCGTTGACGAATTTCTGCGCCACGTCGCCCGGCGCGTCGGCGAAGCCGAACCCGGCGACAAGGGCGAAAGCGAAGGCGGCGAGGAGCGCGCGGCAGGTATTGCGCATGGTCACGGGCATCACATCCCTCTTTTATCCTAGCAAATCACGGCCGGCCGGTCAAATGCGCCTTTCAACCAGGGCAGACGCATCTTAACTCCTTATTTTCAGAGCCTTCTCGCCCGTTGCCTACGTGGCTGCGGGCTTTCCGGAATCATTGCTTGGAGCGGTGCTTCTTCGAAGGCTTCTTCGGGAAATGTTCGGTTCGTTTCTTTCGGGTTTGCTGGATGATCAGATCGGCGTATGCCTGCGTGAGTTCCAGGTAGCGCTGATAGTTGGCGAGCGCCTCTTGCAGGCTAGGGACCTGATCGGCCGGCACATATCGGACGACATTGCGGCCTGACTGCCAAGTCTGGTGATTGTAGTAACGGCCATCGCGAAGGGGACAAAGTTTGCCCCTCTCCATCTGCCGAATCTCACGAATCTGGTCCAGGATTTTCTCGGGGCTTGACTTCATGCTCTATAGTATATAGATATCTATATACTATGTCAAATCCAAAACAACCACTTGTTGCCAAACCCACAACGTCCAGCCTGATCGCCTGTTTCCAGGGCATACCCGATCCACGGGTGAATCGTACGAAACGCCACAATTTAATTGATGTTTTTGTCATCAGCATCTGCACGCTTTTGTGTGGCGGAGAGACTTTCAACGACATGGAGGATTTCGGAAAAGCCAAGCACGATTGGTTCGCGACCTTTCTTGAGTTGCCAAAAGGTATCCCGACGCACGACACGTTCAACAGGATCTTTGCGGCATTGGATCCGCAAAAATTCCTGGACTGTTTCCTGCGCTGGACACAGAGCCTGCGAACTTCGGTCGCGGAAGAAATCGTCGCGATGGACGGCAAGGCGTTGCGCCGCGCATTGGATCAAGGGCAGTCGCTTCCCTATATCGTCAGCGCCTGGGCCGTGGAAAACAATTTGGTCTTGGGCCAACTCAAAGTCGCTGACAAGTCCAATGAAATCAAGGCCGTGCCCGAACTGCTGCGCGTCTTGGATGTGCGCGGTTGCACCGTCACCACGGACGCCATGGGATGCCAGAAAAAGATCGTCAAACAGATCATCGACTCCGGCGCCGATTATGTCCTGGCTCTCAAAGGCAATCACGAAACCGTGCACGAAGAAGTCAAAACGTATCTTGATGACACGATCCGCCGGCAGACGACAGATAGGCCTGAGAACGGGAGCGAGATCCCCGAACTGGTCACCACGGAAACAGTGGAGAAGAACCATGGACGCCTGGAAACACGCCGCTACTGGCAAAGCGAGACAATCGATTGGTTTGCCGATCTCGCGAAGTGGGAAGGCTTGCGCAGCGTCGGGGTCGTCGAAGCGACCCGTGAAATCAAAGGGAAGATCTCAACGGAACGTCGATACTATCTCTCCAGCCTCTCATGCGACATATCCCGCTTCGCCAAGGCGGTGCGCGGCCACTGGGGGGTCGAGAACAAAGTGCACTGGCACATGGACGTCAGTTTCGGAGAAGACCAATCTCGGGCTCGCACGGGCCATGCCGCCGAGAACCTGGCCACCTTGCGCCGCTTGGCACTCAACCTGCTCAAACGGGAGACTACAAAAAAACGCGGCATCCGGGGCAAACAGAAAAACGCCGGATGGGATCACCGGTATCTGCTCCATTTGCTCGGTGTCGATCCCACCTGATTTTATCCGGTTTTGATGTCCCGCGCCGATGCCCCGAGCGATACCCCTCCCCGCTCTTACACTTACACATCTCGTCGAAATTAAGCCTGAACCGCCCGATTCATTAAGTTCATCTCGCTCCGGTTAATGACGGATCCTCAGTTTTTGTGTGTCACGTGGGCCGGAAAGCGTCCGCGCATCTGACGCTGCCTCTCAAATATTAGATGCGTTCGCCCTGGCGGGGAAGGCGACGCGCGCGCCGCCTTCCCCGCTATTTCATGCCGTCCGCTTCCGGAATCGGATCGCTAGCGCCCGACGATCCCGAAGCGGTCGAGCAGATCGCCGTCGAGCCGGTCGAGTTCGATGCGGGCGCGGGCCAGATCGACACGCGCGCGGGCCTCGGCGACGCGGGCGGCGGTCGCGTCGCGGTGCGCCTGGGCGACGGTGTAGGCGTCGCTGCGGCCGACGTCGAACTTCACCTGTTCGGCCTCGTAGGCGGCCTGCTGGGCGCGGCTCGTCACGGCGGTCGATTTCACCTTCTCCTCGGCGGTGCGCAGGGCGAGAAGCGCGTCGCGCACATCGCGCTCGACCGTGCGCTCGAGATTGACGAGCGAGAGGCGTCCCATCTCGGCGTTCGTTTTCGCGCTTTTGGCGGCGGCGCGCTCGGCCCGGCGGTGGAGGTTCCCGCTCGCGCGCAGGCCGACGAGCACGTCGCGGCTGGCCGCCCGGCTGCCGCGGAACGAGGAGAGCATCGTGTCGGAGTAGGAGGTGTTGCCGAGGGTCGTGAAGAGGTCGGGCACCGGCAGGAGGCCGTTCGCCGTGCGCACGATCTCGAGCCGGTCCTTCTCGAGGTCGAGCCGGGCCTGGGCCAGTTCGGGGCGCGTCTCGATCGCCCGCGTCACGCAGCGTTCAGGCTCGGGGGCCGGAGCCGGGACGGGCAGAGGCGGGACCGACGGCACCGCGCCGACGAGGGCCGTGCCGGTCAGGAAG
>JAQTYQ010000113.1 GCA_028688225.1 Opitutaceae bacterium
TTCGGCGCTGCCCGCCAGATCATCGGTGACGGCACCCAGAACATCACCTCAATCCTCATGCCCGGCTACGCCCCGATTGAGCAGTACGCAGGCGACCGCACCTTGCGGCAAGGGCCATGGACCGACATCTATGCGCTGGCGGCAGTGCTCCATTTCGTCATCATGGGGGCCAAACCCGAGCCCTCCATCGGGCGGATGTTGCGTGATTCGAGCCGCCCGTTGGCAGAAAGCGCGAAGGGGCGTTTCAGCGAGGCCTTTCTGCAAGCCATCGACCACGGCTTCAGTCTGATGCCGGAGGCGCGGCCCCGGTCCGTGGCCGAGTTTCGGCTGGCGCTGGGGATTACCCCGGGAACGGTGGCGCCGCCGCTTGCTGGCGCCGCGGCTTTCGAGCCGCCTGAGCCCGTGCCGACGGGGCGCAAGCGGGCCTTGGTCGTGGCTGTGCCGGCCCTGGCCGTGGTGCTGTTGGCCGGAGCCTTTGTTGTCCTGCGTCCAGCGGACGACAAAGCCGTGGCGCCGTCAGTCGAAGCGCAGGCGCCTGACGCACCGCAGGTGTCGGCTGCTACGGCAAAACCGGTAGATCTGCTTGAGCAGGTGTACCTCCATCGAGAGGCGGAGCACACGGTTACGGTTCTGCCCGATCGAACCCTTGTGCGGATCAACAAGGATCGTCTCCGTTTCGGTATCCGTTCAGATCGGGGCGGCTATCTTTACGTTTTCATGGTGGGGACCGACGGGCAGCACGTGTACATGCTTTTCCCCAATGAACTCGACCGGGAAAACCGGATGAGGCCGGGTGTCGACCTGAGCCTGCCCCGGCAGGGATGGGCAATGCAGGCCTCCGGTCCGCCGGGCACCAATCATTTTGTGGCGGTGGTTGCCGATCGGCCCCGCGAGCTTTCGGTCGCCGGGATGGTTCGCGTGCCCCCCTTTGCCGAGCTGCCCCTTTCTGCACTCGGAGATGGTCGGCGCTTGCCTGGCCGGGTGCTTTGCGACAAGGCGGATTCCTGTAGCGAGGGCTATGGTGCCGCCTCCTTCAGTATCGAAGAGGCGGACGTGCAGACCGCGCGTCCGTGACGAATCCGACATCTTTCGGGAGACACTGGCGTGTTGAGGATACGTGTTACCAACTTCAAGGGGCAGGCGCTCCCGAGCCCTATCGAACGGATTTTCGGACCGGATGGCGGCTCCATCGGCCGCGAGCCGACCAACCTGCTGATCCTGCCCGATCCGGATCGTCTGGTATCCCGTACTCATGCCCACATCCGCTGCGAGGGCGGACGCTACAGCCTCACCGACACCGGTCGCAATCCTCTTTTTGTCAATGGTCAGGCCATCGGTCCGGGACAGGCGGTCAGCCTGAAGGATGGAGACGTCGTGCGCATCGGCGAGTACGAACTGGTGGTGGCGCATGATGCCGGCGCCACGGTCTGGAACGAGCCGCCTGCCAGTGCCGCCGGCCATGGTCTCAACTTTGCGACGGCAGGGAAGGCGGGGGACTGGGAGATGCCCGGCGGCGATGTGCCCCGCGGCGAGAATCCCCATCTCGATGCCCTGAGGGATGGCCTCGGTCTGCCGGAGCAGGATCTGTCGCCGGAGCAACTGCGCCTGATTGGCCGCCTTCTGCGGGAAACCGTGGGTGGCCTGCTCGGCCTTCTGCGCGCCCGGGCTGACGTGAAGCAGGGCCTTCAGGCCGAAGTGACCGTTCTGTCGTCGCGCCGGAACAATCCTCTCAAGTTTGTCCGTGAAGAGCATCTGGCCCTGGTCCAGTTGCTGTCGCCCCCCTTGCGGGGCTTCATGCCGGCCGAGGAGGCCGTTCGGGACGCCGTGGATGATCTCCACTCCCACCATTTCGGTGTGCTCGCCGGGATGCAGGCGGCCCTGGCAGGCCTTCTGGATCGCTTTACGCCGGAGGATCTTGAGCGGCAACTCGGCCCGCACATGGTCCTCAATCTGCTGCCGATGCATCGTCGGGCGCGTCTGTGGGATACCTTCCAGGCCAAGCACGGAGAGATCCGCCGCGAGGCGGAGGAGAACTTCCACTCCATTTTCGGCCGCGAGTTCTTGCGGGCCTACGAGGAGAAGATTCTGGAACTGGATAGCGTAGCCGCGTCGCGGGGACGCTCCCATGGCTGAGGCTCGCGTGCAGGAGTCCGTCCGATGAAGGTCATCGCTGATCAACTCAGCCGAACCGGAGACCGGCGACGCAACGAGGATCGTTGCGGAATGTTTTCAGCCGGCACGCTGCGCTGCTTTGCGCTTGCCGACGGGAGTGGTGGCCACGGTGCGGGAGACCGGGCCGCGGAACTGGCCCTGGCGGCGGTCGGTGCGGAGCTCGCCGGGCTGCCCGGTGCGACCGGCGATGCCGTGCGTGTCCTGCTGGATGCCGCCCATCGGGCTGTTCTGCGCGGACAGCAGGAGAACCCGGCCGGGCACGACATGCACGCCACGCTGGTCGTCCTGCTGATCGACGAGGCGATCGGCGCTGCGGCCTGGGGGCATATTGGCGACTCGCGCCTCTATTGCGTGCGTGACGGGCAGGTGCTTCACCGCACCCTCGACCACAGCGTGGTGCAGACCTTGCTTGGCGCCGGGTTCATCACCGCGCTCCAGGCGCTGGATCATCCCAACCGGAGTCAGTTGTTGTCCGCCCTCGGGAGCGAGGAGGAGCCTGTGTCGGACGTGGCCGGCCCTGAGCCGCTGAGGAGCAGGGACGCTTTCCTGTTGTGCTCCGACGGCTGGTGGGAAAGCCTGGCGCCCGGCGACATCCCGGCAATGCTGGCGCCAGACCTGGATCCGGCGGAATGGTTGGCCCGCATGGAGGCGCGCATTCTGCTGAACCCCCGCTCCAACCGGGACAATTACTCGGCCGTGGCGATCTTGCTGCAAGAGGACGAGGAGATGACCATCATTCTCAATCCAGATTCGAAAGGAGCCCGAACATGAAACCACTCCGCATTCTGAGTGCCGCGGGAGTCATTTTTGTCAGTCTGCCGGC
>JAQTYQ010000059.1 GCA_028688225.1 Opitutaceae bacterium
TGTCCCCACAGGCTCATCGTGAGCCCCGTTTCCGACGAAGATCGCGATCCGATCGCCTCTTCCCAATCGCGGGCGCGTTGCGACCATTCTCGTTCCGATACTTCAGCGGGCCGGTCGGTGCAGTTCTGGTAGTGATAGTCGGCGAATTCCGGAAACCGCCGTTCGAAATGCCGGAGGAGCTTGTCTTCGGCAAAGACCCGCAGCAGCAACCGGCCCCGAATGAAATGGAAGGTCCACTCGGCGGAATAGTCCCAACATGGCTCGCGCCGGCCCTCCTGCAGGTTTTTCAAGGCCTCCATGTGCTTCGCCATGACCCGGGCGATGGGGGTGCTCTCCCCTGGCAGTGCCTTGCGGGCGCTTGCCAGGTCGACCTCACGGGTTAATGCATTGGCCGCGGTGACGTAGAAGGCCTTGCTCGCATAAGGCTGGAGGGTTTTTTGGATGCGGCTCGAAAGCGCGAAGAGGGCGGCCACCGATTCGACGGGGCGTCCGGTATGCCGGTAGGCATTGAATATCTTCGTGCTCAAGGGTGTATGGCCTACATCCAAGATAGCGACCCGCCTGGGACCGCCACCGAAGGCACTCGTTCAATGGGCATAACCCCGCCGATACCGCCTCTATCCAAGGCCACGCTACCCGGAGACTTATACGGCGAGGGAATCAGCGTAACGCTTGAGTTGATCTACGGACTGGCAGTCAACGTGCGCAGAAAAGGTTCGAACGCCACGGATGGAGGGGGCATCGCGATTGACGGCCTCAATGATGTCGATCGCGGTCTGAATCTGGGCCACGGAGAGCGATTGGAGCAGACGGACATCGCCTTTCCCGATCCTGCCGAGGACGCCCTGTTGGAAAAGCCAGGCCGAACAGGCGGCGGCATTGATCTTTCGCGCAGTTTCGGTCGTCATGAGTTTTGGTGCGGTTCGCTGGTAGTCCGACCCTTACCGGGTCACTTGGGGCTGCCTTTGATTTGGGCCTCGCCCTCGATGATCTGCTTTTTCGCTACCGGGAAGGCATTTGCCAGCCCCTTCCAGAATTCCACCGACGCCTTGTCTATGGACAGGTTCGGCGGTATCTCTATGGTTCCGGTGCGGCAATTGATCCGGATGTCGCCCTGCTCGGTGTGGATGCAAAAGTAGGCCGTGATATCGAATTTCATCCCGAGCACATTGCCACTCGATAAGGCCACTCCGTTATAGTATGCGGAGGAACCGGCCTGTAGCGATGCGGCGCTGCTCTCCGTGGATTTCGCCTCCTCGGTGCCTGCGGCCCACAACTGAGGCGCGATTACGAATCCGATCAGAATCATCAAGGATTTCATGTGCATGGTTTGCTGAGATGCAGCTGATTAGGTTGGGTTGAATGAATCAGTGGGGATCAGGAGTAAATCGCAGTTGGGCACCGCCCGGTTCGGTCAGTCACCGTCTTCATTCGGCAATCAGCATCAGACCCCGGCGTTTCACTTCCGCCATGATCGCCTCATCGGGGAAGACGGCAAGGGGATTGGCCGGTGGCGACGGGGCGGTCCCCGCCACCTTGCCGATTTCCTCGAATTTCACCGGCCGCACGATGAGATTGTCCGTTCGCACCTCCACGATCACGCGGTATTGGCGCCGGACCTTCTTCGCCCCCTGGCTTGTGACCTTGTCGCCGCCGAATTCGAGCCACTGGCCCGGGGCGAGATCATTGAGGAGGAACACCCGGTCGCGCGGCCCGTGCTCGAAGAATTCCCGGGCGAGGCCGCCGGTCTGCTCGTAGTCCTTCACCACGCGGGCGACCCAGTTCTTGGCCAGGCGATGCTCGAGATACGCGATGTTGGCGACCGTGCCATCATCGATGGCAAGTTCTTCGCGCGCCGCCGCGCTCAGATTGGCAAGGAAACTGGAGACTTCTGGCATAATGGAGACAAGTTACTGGCGCCGGCGCCGGCGGGAAAGTCAGTAGTCGATCGTCACGGTGAGATGATGCGGCCCGCAGGCGGTTTTGCGGAGCCTGAAGAGGCAGGCATCCACGTCGCCTTCCGTCACCCGTGCCCGGGCGGCCAGGTCCTGGCACCGGCACATGGCTGCCGCCCGGATGGCCCATTCCCGCTCCGAGCCTGATGTGATCGATTCGCCGCGCTGGATGATACCATCGAGATCGGGCGCATACTCCAGGAGACCGTGCCGGTGGAGGATATTGGGGATATGGTAGTCGATCGGGGCGGGCAGGAGGGCGATCGCCTGGCGGTAGAGACCGAATCGCCATCGGCAGCAATGGAAGAACAGCACCGCCCTTTTGCGGAAGGGATCATGTCCGAAGCCCGGCAGGAGGGTGGTGAGCCAGTCGAGCATGAATTCGATATTCATCTCGGCATCGATGGCCGACAGGAATTCCCGGATGGCGGTTTCGCGGGCCTGTTCGAACTCATCGAGACAATGCAGGCGATCACCCGCCAGGGGAAATCCGGCCAGGGCGACTTGCCTCCGCGCAGCGTCGAGCCGGCTGGCAAAGGTGGAGTGCTCCCGGAAGACCCCGTCGATCAGCCGGTACATCAGGCTGGCTCCGCCGCCGGCGGGTTTGTGATCGGCCCGGCCTTCCCAGTAGCAATAGTTGACGGAGTTGAAGATGAGTTCGCGCAGGAGCAGTTCGGGGTTGGGGAGCTCATAACGCGGGCGACGGGTTTCGATCCACCGGCGAATCTCCGCCGCCATGGCATTGACCGCATGTTCCGGTCCGCTGCGAACGCTGGTGCTCGGGAAATGACTTGCCGCCCGGTGGCGGACCGTCTGCAGGGTCGTCAGCTTGCCCTGCGCCGCCAAGTCATCATGGGTGGCGCGCGCCTCGATCCACCTGGCCGCACAGCCGATGCATAAATGCCGATATTCTGCGTCCATGGGTACTGGGCCGCGTCCGCAGCGATGGCAGCGTTCGTTCCCAACCGTGACCGGGAGGGTCTTGATCACCGCCGACTGGGGGTTTCCCGGAGCCATCGAATCAGTTGAGTTCGGCCCCACCCTCAGTCGCCAGCCACTCGAGTTGCCTGGCCCATTGCGGATGGCGGACCGCGATCGCCCGCAATTCATCGGGGGTGTAGCGGATCGGATCGTGCAGGCCATTCCATGGCGTGACGCCCGGAACGTCGGCTGTGAGTTCTCGCCAGGCGTCGTTTGTAATGTGGAGTCCCTCGGCGTCTTCCGGGTCGACCTCCTTGATGGGCTTTAGGATGACTGACATGGCGAATCACGTCATGGAGGGTATGGTTCAGATAAGCATGCTCCCGGCCGTCTTCTTGACCGCTGGGAGTATTTCTCTCGGTCCATGATAGCGGCCTGCGGGCCCCGCCGGATTCGTCAGCCGGTTGCCGCCTCGGGCAGGGCCCATCGAGCCCCGGGGAAACGGCTGCGCCCTCCCATGAGGTAGGTGAGCGACTTGTCGCCCGAGATCCAGCGCCGCCCCAGTCTTTCCGCGACTGCCGCGGTGGTCAGGCTGCCGCCGAACGGATCCCAGACGATATCTCCCGGCCGGCTGGCGAGGCGGATGGCGAAATCCGCGACTGCCTCAGGGAAGCGCGCCGGATGCGCGGGCAATCCATGCTCGCGGCAATAGCGCTGGTAGGTATCGTTCGAAGAGGTGTTGGCGGCCGTGATGAGTGCGCCAGGTATGGCGCCGCCGTTATCCCGGCTGAAAGCCCCCGCCGACAGTACATGCCCGCTGGGCCGCCGGGCTTGCAGATGTTCACCGCCCGCCAGCCGCGCCCGCATGCTCGCGGAATACGGCCGCAGCACGTTCCGGTTGTCCGCGTAGGGATTTGGATTCTTCGCCAGGAAGAACAGCCGCTCGACGTCTGGAACAACCCTGATCCGGCGCACCGTGACCCAGGAGGCGGGACCCGGGAGTCGCGCCGGGTTATGCCAGTACAAATTCTGGGCCAAATGATAACCGCATTCGTCCATCAGTGCGATTACCAGGCGCTCGTTCCATGGGTCGGTGGTGGGCTGCCCCGGCTCCCAAACGTCCGAAACATTCAGGAAGAGACTGCCCTCATCCTTCAGCTTTGACTTCACGATGCCAAAAAACCGGGTCAGCCAGGCAACCTGTTCATTCGATGAGAACTGGCCCGCGTAGGCCTTCTTCCGGAGAAGACAGTAGGGCGGCGAGGTCACGCACATCTGGACCGAGCCGTCCTCGATCACGGCGGCGGCCGCCTCGGCCTCGCTCCACAGGCAGCAACCCAGTTCGGTTTCAAACACGGTTACAATCACTCCGGGCCGGGCATTTCGCAGGAAAGCGTTCCCCGCTTCCGTCACCTCCCACATTTTGAACGCGGGACTCGCGACAAAGCCGCGCAGGACGGCGCGCTGGCGCACCCACCGGATGTGCCGGTCCCAGGCATTGACCGGGCCGGAATCGAGCCTCACCTCGGCCGGCAAATGAATCTTCTCCGCCAGCCGCTCGCAGGCTTCCGCGGCCGACGCCCTGCCCCCGGCCTCCGCAAGGCAATCGAGCAAGGGGATGGTCAATTGGGTTTGTGTGGGAAATTGGGCGGGCATGAATGGAGAGTTACCGGGCCGACTTCGTCGGCTTAGATCCCCGCCCCGCACTCCGCCTCCCGCCGCAGCTTCGATTCGCGCAGTCTCCGGCGGAGGCTCTTGCGTTCGCGGTTCGCCCGCAGGGCCGAATACATGTTCCTGGCCGAGGTGAAGTGATTGGGCACCTGGGCGAAGATCACCTTCCAGGTGGCCTTGGGGTTGGCGGCCTTGAATTCATCGACCCGCCGTTGCAAGTCGGCTGTGGGCCCCACCCCATCGAGGCACGGCATGCCGCCGGGGACCGATCCATCCATCTGCCGGACACTTTCCCTCAGTCGGGTCCGGTAGAAGTCTCCCGGCCGCATTTCCTGGCGCACCGGTCCCAGCAGGACCTGGACAGTCCCCGAATCATCGACCCGCCACACGCCGAGGCCATGCTGGCGCGCCAGCTCCAGATTCTGATCCCGGGGCCGCGTGCCCACCGCGATCACGACGTATTCGACATGCGACTGGGCGCCCCACGCCTGGGAAATGACGCGCTTGCTGAAGCACGTCTTGGCCTCAATGGCGAACAACTCGTCCCGCTCGTTCACCCCGACGGCGTCGATGCTGCGTTCCCAGAAAGGAACTTCGCAGGCCACCTGCCAGCCCCCACTGCGCAATTTCGCGACCGCGGCCGCGCAGATGCGCGATTCCGGCAGGTCGCGCCCGTGGATGGCCGGCGGCAATGATTGGGCCTCAGGGCTCATCGTCCTACTTTCACCTCTGCGGCCGGATGCTTCGCCGAGGTGAGTCCGTCGGCGATGGCCAGGCTGAGTTGGATGATGTCCTGCAGGACGCGGCGGGCGCGCTCCAGTTCATCGGCCGGTATCTCCGTTGCGAAACCGGGATGGTAGCTGCCGCCGGCAGCGCGGGTGGGCCCGATCACCTCCTGGCCAAGTGACTCTTTCGCAGAATCGAAGAAGATCAAGCGCCGCTCGGAGCCTTGGGTTCCGCGACGGGCATACTCGACCAGGGGGTATTTCATCGGCAGTGAGCAGTTAGCGGGCGGGTGCGGAGGCGGAAGGGCTGATGGCGAGACTCTGCTCCACCATCTCCAACCGGGCCTCGGACCGAACCGGCGATTGCGCCGGACTTCCTGTCTCCGGGGGCGCCGGTTTCGTCGGTTCCTCGATCAGCTTGACGCGGGTGAGTTCAGTCTGCTTTTCACCCCGGTACTCTGCGTGCCGTTTGATCGTGCCCTTGATCTTGAAGGTGTTGCCCTCGGGCAGGCCGGTGCCGCTCGTCATCCATTTGAGGGTATTGCCGGAGTCGTCATGGAGGAGGTAGATGATCCCCGGGCCAAACTGGCTCGCGTAGGGGATCCGGGTTCTGACCGTGACCGAAAACTCGCGCCGCTCGCCAGGCTGGCCCACGAATTCGCTCCGCGCGCGACCGGCTTCGATTTCGGCGCGGGTGCGGGCCAGGTCGCGGACGCGGACCAGCGCCACGGCGAAACTGAGCCGCTTCTCCGAGATCCATCCCGGTTCGAAGCACGCCTTGAGCGAGGCGAGGAAATTGTCCTTTTCCGGATCGGGGGTCTGGGCGGCCAGCCAGGCGATCTGCTCGCGGGCCTGTGCCCGGTCGGCCTCGGTCACATCGTACGGAGGCCCCTCGATGCCGCCAGCCTCGCGTCTTTGTGCCTCGATGAGTATGCCGGAAAATATCTCGATCATCACCGGGGTCGCATCGGCCGCTTTTTTGATCGCGGCGAGATCGGCCTCGGCCTTGATCCGGGCCGCGGATAGTTCCGCACGGGCGGCGGCGAGGGCCTCGACGGTGAGATATTCGCCCGTCAGGACTGCCTTGACATGGGCAGAGGTGGCGTCGGGGTTGGGCATTTCCTCCTGAAATCCCAGCCGGCCGACGGCCTTGATCTTGGCGGGCTGCCAGCCCCGTGTCCGCACGCAGGCGTTGGCATGGGCCATGACTTCCTCCGCATCCCAAGCGCTGAGCGGCCCGCCGCAGCCGCGAAAGCCTCTTTCCGCCTCCTCTGCGTAAGGATCGATCACACGGCCGATGAATTCCTGAAAATGAAGGGATTCGATGTCGCGCTCATAGCGGTCACCGACGTAATTGACGGCGCATTCCTTGCCGACCTGGATTTGCCGCCCGCTCGCCGCCTCCTCCAGGACCAGGGTCTTGGCTCGCAGGCGCCGGGCCTGACAGTGCTCGCAACCGAGTTCGGCATGGCGAAAGACTTCGAGTTTCGGCAGGTCTTTGGGATCGCAGAAGATCTCATTGGTCCGCTCACCCGGGCTGCCATCCTCACGCCGGACGCGCTCGATCACACCGGCCACGCGCCATTGGCCGGGGGCGCTCGCCCCGCAATCGGGAAGCGTGATGACGCAATCGACCACGGCCACCACCGTGATCCGGGTGTCCACATCCTCAAGGGTCGCTCCGTCCATGATTGCGGTTTCACTGGTCTGCTTGAGTTCGCGCCGGGTGGACCAGTTGACGCTGAGCAAAGGGAGGGGTGCGACCCCGAGGCGTTTTGCCGCCCGGCCGAGGCTGCGAACCGCCTGCTCCAGGCTCTGGACCCGGCTGGTTGCAACGGTAATCGTACGTTCCATAAGCGCCATGATAGCGGCCCTCGGGGAATGGGCCGGGACCGGCCGGCCCCCGCCGGATATCACACGCGATCGAGGACATGTTCATCCCTGGCGAGGGCGATGGAAGCCCTCACCCCAGGCTTGCTGGCAGTGCCGGGATCGTTGGTCCCGTCACTCGTTTTTCACATGCTGCACCCGGTATTACCTGGCTGTAACAAGACCGGAAAATTCGTGCTGGACTACCGGAGATGGCGGGGACTTACCTAACCTAACCCAACCAGAGCCATGCATCAACCATATCGATTCTTGCTTCAGCTTGTCATCGCGGTCGCGCTGCTCGCCGCCCGCCCGCTCTACGCCGAGGGTCTCACCACCTCCGGCATCAATGGTTTCGTCACCGACGCGAATGACCGGCCCATCGCCGGCGTCACCGTGGTCATCACCCATGAACCGACCGGATCACGGGCCACCGCCGTCACGCGTTCGAACGGCCAGTTCAGCGTCTCGCAATTGCGCGTGGGCGGTCCGTACACCGTCGCCATCGAGGCCAAAGGCTTTGTGCCGGCCGCGCAGTCGCAGATCTTCATCGACCTTGACCACGCCGCTGAGGCCGATTTCAAGCTTGCGGCCGCCCGGGAGGGCGAGGTGGTGAAGATGGAGGCCGTCGAGGTCACGGCGTCGCGCGACGCCACCTTCAACGGCTCCAAGGTCGGCAATGGCCTGGACTTCGCCGGCAGCGAGGTCATGAGCACGCCCAACGTGCGCCGGGACGTGCAGGACATCGCCCAGCGCGATTCCCGCCTCGCCCTGACGGAGAACACGAGCACGGGCGAATTCCAGCTGAGCGTCGGCGGCCAGAACTACCGCTACAACTCGTTCCTCATCGACGGCGTCCAGGCGAACGACCCCTTCGGCCTGAACGGCAGCGGCTTCTCCTCCTGGCGGAGCCCGATCCCGCTCGATGCGATCGAGGACCTGAGCATCGATCTCTCCCCCTACGAGGTGCGGCGCGCCGGTTTCACCGGCGCCTTGCTCAACGCGGTCATCAAGTCCGGCGGCAATGACTACCACGGTTCCGCCTATTATATCTTCACCAACCAGAATCTTCGCGCGGAGAATCCGGTGACGAAAATCAAGGACACCTTCCGTGATCGCACCTTCGGCTTCACCTTCGGCGGACCGATCGTCAAAAACCGGCTTTTCTTCTTTCTGGCCTATGACGATTTCCGGCGCGAGGCCGCCGCCCCCAGTCAGCAGTTCATCCCCACGGCCGCCGCCCTGGCGAACATCATCGCGACGGCCAAGGCCTACGGGTACGACGCGGGCGCGCTCCGCCAGGACGCGATCTCCTACCAGAAGACCTATTTGCTGAAGCTCGACTGGAACATCGACCCGGAGAACAAGCACCGGATGAGCTTCACCTACCGGCGCAACGACGGGTCGGCCCCGCAGTATGCCGATTACCAGTCCGGTACTTCGATCAATGTCACGGGTGCCACCACCAATTACCGCACTTCGCTCTCCAACCACTGGTACCAGCAGCCGCGCATCACGGACAGCTACACGGCCCAGCTTTTCAGCAGCTGGACCCCGGATTTCCGGACGGAGGTCGCGGTCGCCTTCACCCGCTACAACGGCTCGCCCGTCAATAATGGGCCGAATTTCCCCGAGGTTGACGTGCGCAACACCCCGGGCACGGACGCCGGCTCGGGTGCCGCCGTCAAGGGCGACCTCTACCTGGGCTCCGAGCGGAGCCGCCAGCTGAATTTTCTCTATACGAACACCTACAACGGCAGCGTCGTGGGCGAGTACACGCTCGACAAGCACACGATCACCTTCGGCATGGACGCCGAGAAGGACGACATCGACGACCGGTTTGCCCAGTACATCCTGGGCAGCTACGTGATCAACGGAGCCGTCTCCACTTCTAATCCGAACGGCGGCTGGCTGGCCTCGAGCCCCATCATCAGCCTGCGCCAGGCGTATCTCTTCCCCGGCTATACGCTGCCGCAGGCCTTCGCGGCTTGGGCCTCGTCCAATTACGGCTTCTTCGTCCAGGACCGCTGGCAGATCAATCCCCGCCTCATGCTTCTGGGGGGCATCCGGCTGGATTACCCCTACACCGGGAACAAGCCGCTCTTCAACCAGGCGTTCTTCGACGCCTTCGGCCGGCGCAATGACGTCACCAACAGTGGTAATTACACGGTGGGTCCGCGTCTCGGCTTCAACTATCAGGTCGACCAGGCCCAGAAGCTCCAACTCCGGGGCGGCCTGGGCGTCTTCCAGGGGAAAAACCCGGCGGTCTGGCTGACGAACGCCTACCAGACGGTGGGGGCGCTCTCGAATTCGAACATCACGCCGGTGCCCACGACCTTCACGCCGACGACCTCGGTCCAGACCGGCGTCCTGAAACAGAACATCAACATCACGGATTCCGGCTTCCGCCAGCCGGTGTTTCTCAAGGGCAATCTCGCCCTCGACTACAAGCTCCCCTGGTGGGGATTGATTCTGACCGGCCAGACCGATCGGGCGTGGACCCTGCAGGCGCCCTACGTGGTGCACCTGAATTTGTGGCAGCCGACCTCGGGGCCCACCACCTTGCCCGACGGGCGCAACCGTTATACGAGTTCCCCGGCGCTGGGCACCGCGGGCCCGAAGAGCAATTTCGGCGACGTGCTGCTCTTGAAGGACACGCATGGCGGCGGCTCGGAGGCCTATACGCTGCGGCTCCTGCGCCCCATGAAGGACAACTGGAGCGCTTCGGCCGAATACACCCGGACCCACTCCACCGAGGTCAGCCCCATGACCTCGTCGGTCGCCTTCTCCAACTTCTCCGGCCGGGCGATCGCCAATCCGGACGAGAACGTCGCCTCGATCTCGAATTACAACATCCGCGACCGGTTCGTGTTCGCGCTCTCCCGCCGCTTCTACTTCTTCAAGCAGCATGACGCGGCCACGACGGCCGCCCTCGTCTACCGCGCGCAAAGCGGCCATCCCTACTCGCTTGTGTATCTGAACGACGCGAACGGGGACGGGATCTCGAGCAACGACCTCCTGTACGTGCCGACTCCGACCGACACCCGGGTCGCCTGGGCCGATGCGACCCAGCAGACCGCCTTCTTCAACTGGCTCCAGGCGAGCGGGCTCACGAAGTACGAGGGCCGGATCATGCCGCGCAACAGCGAGACCAATCCCTGGCAGCAGACTCTCGATCTGCATGTAGCGCAAGAACTGCCGGTCTGGCAGAACGTGAAACTGGAGATCTTCTTCGACTTCCTCAACCTTGCGAACCTCTTCAACAAGAAGTACGGCATCGTCGAAGGAATCGACTTCCCGTATGTGCGCTCAGTGGTCAATTCCTCCTACAGCGCCACGGCGAACAGCGGCGCCGGCCAGTACACGTACACGTTCAATTCGAACACCCTGGGCGCGCCCCTGGTCTTCACCAACCAGTCGCGCTGGCAGATCCAGGCCGGCGCCCGCATCAAGTTCTAAGACCACGTGATTTAGCCTGAATCTTGAGGGCGTGGGTCTGATCGCCCATGCCCTTTTTTATGTCCCGTCCCCATCAACGCCGGTATCGGTCCCATCGGCCGGCTGCTGCCTTCGCCCGGCGGCTCGGGCTGCGCACCATGCGCGAATGGTTCGCGTATTGCGATGGCACCAGGCCCGATCTCCCGTCCCGGCCGAAAGACATTCCCCGGGGGGCGGACCGGATCTATCGCGGCCGCGGATGGCGCAACTGGTACCGATTCCTCGGGACCGAGCCTCGGGTATATTGGAATTTCTCCCGGGCGCGGCGTTACGTGCGCGGCCTCGGCCTCCGCTCGGTCAATGATTGGTGGGATTATTGCGCCGGCCGCCGGCCGGACCTCCCGCTCCGGCCAATGGCGGTACCGGTGGCCGCCAACCGGACCTATCGCCGGTGGTGGCGCGGCTGGAAGGATTTTCTCGGCTGCGGCTCCCCGCATTTCCGTGCCTTTGACTCTGCGCGCAAGTTTGCGCGGCAACTGGGCCTGTCGAGCCGGAGCGCGTGGCTGGACTACTGCGCCGGCCGGCGCGGAGATCTTCCCGTCAAGCCGGCGGACATTCCGGATCGTCCGCAAAATGCATATCGAGGCCGGGGCTGGCGGGATTGGTCGGACTGGCTTTGGGCCCCCCGGTCATTCGCCAAGGCGCGGGCTTTCGCGATCAGATTGAGGTTGCGCACCCGGAAGGATTGGGCCGCCTGGTGCGGCGGCGAGTTTCCCGAACTCACACCTCGGCCGAGGTGGATGCCGCGCCATCCACAAGTAGCATACCAGCGGCAGTGGCGCGGCTGGGCCTACTGGTTGGCGCCGCCGGCCCGCTATCGCCCGTACCTTGAGGCGGCCGTATGGGTCCAACGTTTGGGTTTGCAGAGTTACCGTGACTGGCGGCGCTATGTCGCGGGCCAGCGTACCGACCTGCCGCCATTGCCATCCGATATCCCCCGGACGCCACCAGGGGCTTATGCCGGCTGCGGCTGGCGGACGTACGCCCACTTCCTGGCGGGCAAGGAGAATGGCCGAAAAGTCGGCGGCTATGCGCCCTACCGTGATGCGGCGGCGTGGGTCTATCGTTTGGGGCTGACAACCAGCCGGGAATGGCGCGCGTACATTGCCGGTGATCTACCCCATTTACCGCCGTTGCCGCGTGGCGTCATTCCCAAAAGTCCGCATTGCATCTACCGCGGCCGCGGGTGGACGAGTTGGCCGGCCTGGTTGGCCCAGGCCAAACCATTCCGTCCGGCCCCCGCATCAGGGCCAGAATGAAGCCGGCAAAACCGGGTCGGCCTGTCCGGTGGGGGAACGATTGCCCGCGGGTTGCGTGGCGGTCTGGCTGGGCGGGGAGGCCGGATGCAGGAGCCGCGTGCAGCTGGTCACCCCGCCATAGGCGCCGATGCCGGCGAGGGTGAGGATCAGCCTCAAGAAAAAAGACATCCGGCGGATGAGCGAGTAGACCCGATAGGTGA
>JAQTYQ010000060.1 GCA_028688225.1 Opitutaceae bacterium
CTGCTCAGTCTATCTGATCTGCACCGCTCATGGACCAATCAGCCGCTTCGGAACCGCCGCGATACGTGAACCGTACGTCCGGTGGTGTGAGAGCCGGGGAGGGCAACCTCCCCCGGCTACTCGATTCGCAACCTTCCGCCGTCCCAGCGGGGAAGGGGCGGCAAAGGATCATTTCTTCAGCGCGCGGATATAAGCGACGAGGTCGTTGATCTCGGCGTCGGAGAGTTCATCCTTGAACCCCTTCATCCGCTCTTTGCCGTTCTCGGTGACTCCTTCCTTGATGGCCTTGGCCATCTCCTCGTCCTTGAGGCCGGCCTGCACCTGCGCATCGGTGTAGTCCTTCAGCTTGAGTTTCTTGCCGATCTTGGTGCTGCCGGAGCCGTCGGCGGCATGGCACTTGGCACAGCCATTATCCCAGTTTTCACTGGCGCTCGCGGCATACGCCGCGCCCGTGGCGAGTGGAAGGATGACAGAGAGGAGGGCGAAGATTTTGCTGATTTTCATGGTAAGGCGGATCTGCAGGAGGGTTGAAAGACGAGGGCTAGAAGTAGTACTGGATCTTGGTATACAGCAGATGGGCACGGTAGTTCCGCAATCCCCCGGAGGTCTTGTCGTCGTTGTCGGCGTAAGCGTATTTGATTGCATATTGCATGCGGGGGGAGACACGCCGCTGCCAGGTGACGGACACATAATGCTCCGTGGCGCTCGCCCCGTAGGGGAGGGAGCGGTTGGAATTGTCCACGAAGTTGTTCGCTCGGTAAAAGTTGTAGTCAACCGTGACATCCGTCTTGTCGTCCAGCGCGTAGCCGGTGCTCACCGCGGCGTTGATGTAGTTGTTGTCGGAATTGAGCACGATGCCTTCGGCCGCGCCGGTGAGCGTGGAGGCGGGCGTCACGGTCTGATCAAAAACGACATTGGCGCTGCCCTGCAGATACCAGCGCGCCAACGGATTCCAGGTGGCAGTCTCGCTGATGACGTGACTGGTGAGCTTGCCGCTTTGGGCGGACGGCAGCCCGATCTCCTGCGTCCGGATCGTGGACTCCTGATAATCGTAGCGGGTCACGAGGCGCACGGTCGACAGCGGACGCCAGGTGGCCCGGAGGTTCAGGTCGTTGGTCTCAAAATCCTGATTGGTGATGTAGGCGGGATAGCGGTCGCCGCTGGTGGGAGCGGGATTGACGGAGGTGCGGGTGTTGTTGAAGGAATTTTGCCGGCCTTTCCAGTAGTATTGGGCGCTGAAACTGAGGCCCGGGCGCGCATACCAGTTGCCCGTCAGGGCGATCTTCTGGGCGTCGCGGCGGAAATTGGTCGTGCGGTAGAGGGCGTCCACGCCGGTCTCCAGTTCGATGAGGTCTTCGCTCAGGGTGCCGTAGCTTGAGATCAATTCCCCCCGGGCGTTGAACGTCCAGTTTTTGATGCCGGTGTAGCGGGTCTCCAGAGTGGCGGCGAGCTCGCGCCAATTTTTGTTGCTCTCGGAGTTTAGATCCTCGTAGCCCATGGCGAGCGCCGGCGCGGCGCCGACCGCGGTCTCGATGAAGTCCGCGTCGGCATCCCAAGTGGTCTTTTCCGCCCGCAGGGACGGCACGATGGCCCAGACCTCGTTCGGGGTGTACATCAGGCTGAGGGTGGCCATGGTCTGGCGCATCTGCGTCCCGCCTTCGAGGTCGTAGAAGCCCTCATCGTGGTACTGGCGGCGGGCGTAGGCCGGATCGAAAACCGGATCATAGGACGTGCCGTAGATGCGGCTGCCTTCGAGGGTCGTGTCGATCGTGTAGTAAGCGGCGCCCGAGGTCAGCAGCAGGCGTTCGCTGAGATTCTTTTCGAAGCTGCTGTGCACCATGAAAAGATCGGAATCGACACCGTCTTTCTGGGTCACGTCGCGGTCCACGGTGGACTCTCCCGGCCGGCGGCGGATTTCCCGGGCGTTGTCCAGCTTGGAGGCCTCGTAACGGGTCGTGATATTCCAGTTGGTGCCTTCCCCATCCTTGAACATCGAGGCGTTCAGAATGTGGCGCTGCTCATCGAGCCGCAGAAACGCGGGCGCAATGGCGCGGGTGCCGTTGCCGGCGGTCAGGCTGGTGTCACCCCAGATCGTCGAATCCTTGAGCCCCTTGCGCGTGAGGTAGTCGTACCGAAAATTGAAGTGCGGCCCTTCGGCCGGCACGTATCCGGCCTCCAGCCACAGGTTCGAGCGATCGACGTGCAGGTCGGCGTCATAGAGATTGAAGGACTGGCTGTTCGGCGGGAAGTAACCCCCGTTGCCATCGAACCACGAGCGGAAGCCCTTGAGGCCGATGTTGATGAAGCCGACGTCCTCGCGGGTCACGCGCAGGTCGAGCAGATAGTCGTTGTTGCCGATGAGGAAGGCGTGGCCGCTCGCGGTGAGGGTGGTGCTTTTGTCCAGATCCCTGGTGAAATTGAATCCGTCGATTCCCCCGAAGCCGGACTTGTTCAGGCCATAGCGCTTCTGGAAGCCGGCGCGGTCGCCGGTTTGGAGGGCGCCGCCCGCGGACAGGGCGAGGTAGTTGGCGGAGGCGTCTTCCGCAGCCAAGGAGTCGGCCGCGGAACCAACGAGAGGCGCGAGGCCGGTGGCGAAACAGGCGGCCACGGCCAGGGCGGCGGGGCGGCGAAGCAGCATCATTTTCATCGAAAACCTTCGGTTGGGGTGGCGATTAGAAGCGGAGGGAACGATTGACGTTGGACCCATGCACGGCCTCGTGGCAGCCGGCGCTCCAGCAGGTGCCGCGATTGACGAAGCTGGCATGGTCCCGGCCGCCGATGAGCAGCTTGCCGGCGGCGGCCTGCTCCTGGAAGTGGCACTGGAGGCAGAGATTCTGGTTGCGGACGCGCAGCATCTTCGCGTTGACCGAACCGTGCGGCTCATGGCAGGCGATGCAGCCGTCGCGCAAACCTTCGTGTTCGAAGACAAACGGTCCGGCCTGATGCGTATGGCATTTCAGGCACGACTCGTTCAGCCGGGTGAGCTTGGTGGCACTCTCGGGGAGGGCGGAGCCGCGGTGCGGATCGTGGCAGTCTCCGCAGCTCATCTGACCCGCCAGCACCGGATGGCTGTTCGGCAGGCTGAACTGGCCGCGCTTGTCGAGATGGCACTGGAAACAGGTCTCCGGAGATTTCAGCGGATTGACGATCGTGCCGGCGCCGCCGCCCGCCTTCACGTGCAGGCTGCCCGGACCGTGGCAGGACTCGCAACCGGTCTCCTGGGCATTGCTGCCGGTGGCGGCGAGCCGGGCGTGCGACGCGGTGGCGAAATGATCCGTGATATCCGTGTGGCATTGGGCGCATTCCTTGGAGCCCACATATTTGGCCCCGGGAATCTGAGGCGGCGCGACGACCGCGCGTTCGGTGGTGACACAGGAGACCGCGAGGAGTCCCCAGACCGACAGGCCTGCAAAAATAAACCAGTTCCGGATGGATTTTCTGCGGTGAGGATGCATGGAGTTAAAGGTCTGCTGACAAGGACACGGGGTGGGAGACGATCCCGACGGGCGGGAGGTAGACTTGATCAAGCGCCGATCAGAATACGGTATTGGGGAGAATGCGACTCCGCATATTTTGATCAATGCTACGCAAAGTTTGCGTTATGATGTGATAGACAAGCCATTAGATTTATTCCTGCTCATTGTTATTTTGCTAATAGCTTGGTTTTTCGACTCGGCAAGCCTGCATCCACCGAACCCGGAGCCAGGCTTTTCTGCTTTCATTTGCCGGAGCGTTTTCGCAATCTCGGCCCGCTTGTTCCGGAGAGGTGACAGAGTGGTCTATCGTACCTGACTCGAAATCAGGCGTGCCGCAAGGCACCGTGGGTTCGAATCCCACCCTCTCCGCCATTTTTCGCACGGCGAAAAATGGCGGTACCCGCGTAGCGGGTGCGATGCGCAGCGGCGCGGAGGTGGGATAGGGGACAACGCGTCAGCGTTGGGGCGCAGCCCTGAGCGAATCGAATCAATCCCACCCCCTCCGTCAGCTTTCGCCTCTCCCACGGTTGGTGCTTTCCCCTTGCGGGAGGTATCTTATACCGGGTATCTTTCACCCATGCCAAACATGATTGCCGCCGATAAGCGCTCCGTCACCTACCTCGAAAACATCCATGTGCTCGCCTGGATGGAGCGAGAGGCTGCCATGCGCGAAACGACCGTGTCGGTGCTGCTGCGCGAAGCCACTTCCGCGTATTATGTGCAGCACAAGAACCCCGAGCCGTCAGCCGGCCTTTTTGCCCTGCGATCCGCCGCCAAGGCGTCGGGCCGAACCACGACTGTCCAGCAGATCACATCGGGAGCGCTGTCGCCGGAAGCAGCGCAAGACCGTAATGCACCCATCCGTGGACCGGTTCGGATCCTGAACCTCTGGCCGGCGATTCGCCGCCACGCCCGGGCCAGATCGATCCGCTGAACCGCCATGACCCGCCCGCCGCGCCGCCCGGTTGAGGATTTTGCCGCCGTCTTTTGCGCGATCAGCCGGCAGACGCGCGAGCCGGTGGTGTTGGTCGGCGGCCATGCGGTGAACGTATGGGCGCTCACCTACAAAGACCGGATCGGGGCCGCGCTACACCCGCTGCTGCCGCTGACGAGTGGCGACATGGATGTGTTCGCAACGCGCAACGCATTGCTTGCCCTTCACCATGAGCTTGGAGGCAGGCTGCTGTTGAGCGGACCCCGTGAAATAACTGAGGGTACACTGGTCGTCGGCACCGCGCCTGATACTCGCGAGATCGATGTTTTGCGCTCGATGAAAGGCGTGCCGAAAATAACCTCCCAAGACACCATCCAGCTGGAAGTCTGCGGGTTCGGGGTTCCGGTCCTTTTCCCGCATCTGCTTTTGCAGGGTAAATTGGCGAATGCGTTGGCGCTTGATCAAGCCGGGCGGCAGGATGTGAAACACGTCAAGATCCTGGGGTTGGTCCTGCGCGAGTTTCTTGCCGAGGTGGTCGGATCGGCGGCTGCGGCCAACGAGCAGCCGACCCTGACGCTGCTCAGCAACACCCTCGATGTCCTGACTTCCGGAAACGCTGTTGAGTTCGAGCGGCGGCACCGGGCAGGATTGGTCGACGTGATGCCGCGTGAAGCGTTGGCGGCTTCACCTTTGCGCCGGCTCGCAGCTTTCGGTCTGAAACAATTGCCGCGCCGGCTCGCGATGTTCGCCAAACGCATTGATCCCGGAGAGACCAACCGCTGACATTGTTCCAGACAGCAAGATCTCCAGACCTACCGTTGGGACGTGAAGTGTGCCTACACCATCAAAGAGCTTCAGCGGGAGACCGCAGCGGCCGTGCGGACGGCGCTCGCGCAGAATCAGCCGCTCGATCTGCGCGGCGGTCTGGTGCGCACAGCCGTGCGGACGCCGACTCCGCTCGCGCAAGCCGGCCGCACCGTGCTCGCGGTAGCGCCGCAGCCACTTGTGGCCGGTCTTGCGGCTGACGTGAAAGTCCGCGCACAACTCGGTGAACGTAAAGCGGCCACTGGCCGCGAGACTGACGAAACGATGTTTCTCTTCCATCGGGGTTACTTGGCTCCAGGGCATAGCCCCAAAGTGTAACCCATGTCCCCGGACAATCTGTTACCTATGTCCCCGGATCATACCCAAAGGCCGCGGCAGCCGCTAATCGGGCGGTATTTATGTGATCATCCATGTAAGAGGACGCGCTCACCGG
The DNA here is from genome assembly GCA_028688225.1 of Opitutaceae bacterium. Classification (GTDB taxonomy): domain Bacteria; phylum Verrucomicrobiota; class Verrucomicrobiia; order Opitutales; family Opitutaceae; genus Fen-1467. The sequence continues at coordinate 5,669 of JAQTYQ010000060.1, forward strand.
GCGGGGCCGGCCTTCAGGTACGTGCCGAAGCCGATGATGATGGTGGACGCGATCAACGTCGCGATGCCAGCGGCGATCAAACCATGCGCCTTGCGGCTGGAGCCCTTCCACTCGCGGAGGATCCAGCCCCACATCGTGCTGAAGATGATGATGCTCGCCATGTGCAGCGTCCAAGAGGCGAAGCCAAATTTGCCCATCTGCGTCTCGCCCATGGTGTAGAAGAAGAACTGGAAATACCAAGTCGTGCCCGCCAACGCCGAAAACAGATAGTTGCGGAGCACTGGCACCTTGAGCGCATGATCGGCATAGCGGGCGATGGCAATCGGGTCTCCATCATGATTCCTGCCGGAGGCCGTGAGGCCCGCGTGCTCGGGGTGGGCATAGGCCGCCAGATACTGATAGCCCGTCTTGTGCCTGAGGTTCAAAAACACGCACCAGACGAAGTTGGTAGTGAAGCCCCCGAGCAGCACGACGACGAGCTTCGGCAGGCCCGTCCAGATCTTGTGCGTGCCGGCCGCGAGCGAGGCCTCCCCGATCGGATTGCCGGCGGTGAGGGCGAAGGCGAAGCAGGCGCTCATGATGCCGGAAAAGGTCGCCACGAGCAGGCCTTTCCTGAAGCTAAATTCGGCGATCGCCCTCTTCTTTTCCGCCTCGGGCATCTCCCGCTCCTTCGTGAAGCCGGCGAGCGCCGCGATGCCGATGCCCAGAAGGCACACCGCCACGCCGCCCAGCGTGATCTGGCCCGGCGTCGTGGCCGCAATCTGCCGGAGGCTCTCCGCCACCGGGACCGAAGGCACGAACACCTTGAAGATGGGCGGCAGCAGCGTGCCGAACGCGGCGCAGTAACCCAGCGCCACGCCCATGCCCAGCGACATCCCAAGGTAGCGCATGGTGAGCCCAAACGTGAGGCCGCCAAACCCCCACATGGTGCCGAAAAAATACGTCCACCACAAGGTGCGGGCGGACTGCTGGTGAAGGACTCCCAAGAGGTCGTGGGTCATCAGCCCGGCCAGCAGCCACGGCATGATGATCCACGAAAAGAATCCCCCCACTAGCCAGTAGGTCTCCCAGGACCATTTTTTCACCCCCCGGTAGGGCACATAGAACGACCCGGAAGCCAGGCCGCCGAGCCAGTGAAAAAAGACGCCGAGAAACGGGTTGGGGTTCATGAAGGGCCTGGATTATGGGTGGCGATCCGGTCAGGAGTTCTGGCGGAGCCCGATCATTCCACGGGCTCGCATCCACTTGATGGGGCGAAGCGATCTCCGATCTCGAACCGTGGCGATGGTCGTCCCACCCCCGTCAGCCGGTAGACCTCGAACCAAACGAGCCGGAAGAATCCGACGATCAGAAGCGCGGCTACGCTGCGGAATATCGTCAGCATCCCCTCCCCCACCTGAAGCGCCCGGTGGCCGCCCCTGGCGAACTGCGACTCCGCGGCCTGCGGAGGCAGCGCCTCCCCGGCGGGTGTGCTGGCCGGTTCCCAGCTCATGGATGGGCGGGATGGTCGTAGAACGCTAGGCTGAGTTGCTCGATGTTCATCAGGGTGCGTGGGAACCAGAAGAACCCCTCGAACGAGGCCCACACCACCGCTTCCCCACGGCGCTGCCGTTCCCACCACGGATGCATCGCCTCCATGGCGCGCGCATGGTCCGGGTACAACCGGGGTTTGATCCGCCGGTAGTCGTCCATGTTGGCCACGACGCCTTCGACATGATGCTGGGTGGCTTCAATCGTCGTCGTCGTGGTGCTGAGCCAGAACTGCTGATACGGATCCAGCCCGAAGTATTCCGCGATGTCAAAAACCTGGCTGAAGTGCAGTTTGTCGGGCAGTCCCTCGCGATGCCAGCGCTCGATGGTCTGATCCCACCACATCGCCCACTCCCAGCGGGGCAAACGGTCCACCGGCTGAAAATTCATCACGGCCCGAAATCGTTCAACATGGTTCATGGGCATCTCCTTTTCTCACTAGATGACATGGGGCAGACAGCGAGGGCGTGTTTTCAAAATCGCTGAGAGAGCCAATCGAGGATGGTGGCCGCACGCGGTTAATACCGACCATACCGGTGGATGGCCTCGATCATCGCGAGAAAGTTCTGGTGCGGAATGTAGTTGACGATGCTGTGGCTGGACCCCGCGATCCACCGGCCACCAGGTTTGAGCACGTCCATGTGCGCTTTGACATCGCGCTCCACATCGGCCGGGGTGCCGTTGACCAGTGGCCAGGTGATATCCACGTTGCCGTGCAGCGTGACGCGGTGGCCGTAGCGCTGCTTGTAGGCGCGGTAGTCAATGCCCGACGGATCCATCGGGGTAATGCAACTGACGCCCATCTCCAGCAACATTTCGACGGCTTGATCAATCTTGCCGTCGGAGTGAAACCAGATGGGGATCTGGGCTTGGCGGGCGGGAGCGAAGATCCGGTCGTAATGGGGCCGCCATTGCCGCTCGAACTGATGCGGTTCGACAAACAGCCCTTTGTTATAGGCAAAGTCGTCGGCGGGATAGAAGATGTCGACACCGGCGGCGATGGCGCCGGCGACCAGCTTGGTGTAGTAATCGGCCGACCGGGTCATCAATTCGTCAAACAACTCCGGTTCCTCGACCATCATGATCAAGCAGTCGTGGAGGCCGATGACAAACTCATAGAGCGTCTGCCAGATGCACGCCCCGGCGAAGACCACGCCGAGGTTGGTGCCTTTGGCGGCCGCGACGTATTCACGCACGTAACCGAGTGCCTTCTCGAGGTCGGCTTCGTCCGGCCAGATCACCCGCTCCAAATCCGCCCGCGTTTTGAAGCTGCGGTCGTTCAGGAGTGTGACCGTGCCATCGGGTTTGCGCTGGCGGATCGGCGTCCAGAAATCAGCCAAGGCAATCACATCCTGGCCGATCAACCGGCACAGCTCGATATAATCGGCGGGGTACATCGGTCGCGTGCCCTCCGCCGCCGCGCTGCCTTTGGCCGGGTCGCCGCCGACACCGAGGGTGTTGCCCGCCTTGCGTCCCAGCAGCTTTTCGACGTGCTCGTCTTCGATCAGGATTTCAAAGTTCGGAACGCGGTCGGTTTTCTCGCCCCGCAAGGTGGCCAACAGCCGTTGCTGGTTGGGCTGGTTCAAGTCATCAAGTTGAGACATCGCAGTGCTCCTTTCGTGGCGGCCGGACACATCAGCCGCGTGCCAGACGTTGTTTCAGATAAGCCATGTAGTCGCAGAAAGCTGGCCACGAAATATCGGGCGGGATGCTGTGATCGAGTTCCGGAATGTAGCCGCCGTCCTCGACCAGCGGCATGACGCGATCCACCTCGCGTCGCATCGCCTCTCCTCCCTTGGCGATTTCCTTCTTGTTGATGCCGCCCATGATCACCAGGTTCCGGCCGTAAGTCCGGCGCACCGCGACCACGTCCATGCCGGATTGAACCTCGAACGGCCACAGCATGTTGATCCCGGCCTCGAGCCAGATCGGGATGAGACTGGCGATGTCCCCATCGCTATCGAGGCCAATATGCCGGATGCCCTGGCGATGCAGCCAGTCGCAGACCCGCCGGTAATGCGGCAGAGCCAGCTTGCGGAACAACGCCGGACTCACCAGCGGACCGTGGTTGTACGCCATGTCCTCCCAGAACCAGAACGTCTCGAAGTCGGTGTGCTTGAGGACCTCCTGGGTGATGTCAATGATCGCTTGGGCACGCTCGGCCATCATTTTTTCCACCAACGCCGGCTGGTCATAAAACGCGTAACAGAGCCCCTCGACCCCCATCAGGTTGCGCAGGGCGCCGAAGAACCCGCCCCAGCGGTCGGCCCAGCAAAGGCGCGGCCACCGCTCTTCGGACGCGGCTCCGGCTCCGCTGGATACCGCCGCCTTTTCCTCCCCCTTGCCAACCTTGTCCTGCAAACGCCCGCCGCTTGATACCTGCCGTTTCCAATCTTCCGAAAAACGCTGCGCGCGGTTGAGTTGCAGCCGCTCCTGAACGAAGCGATCGAACTCCGCTTCGTTTTCCACGGGAAACTTGAGGAACTGGGGCATGCTGGTGTCGCGATGTTTCTTGAACTCCCGCATCAGGATGCCTTCGTGGTTGATGTAAGTGAGGGTAAGCTTGTCTTCCTTGATCACCTGGTATTCGAACGGCGGGACGGGACCATACCACGGATCCACGCGGACCAGCCGGTCCAACCCGAACACATCATCCAGCGGGCGTCCGTCATATCCCTGTGTCCGCCAGATGGCGACCGTCTCATCCCAGATGAAACTGCCCCATCGGATCCAGGCCGGATCAACCCGATCGAAGTTCAGCGTCCGTACGAAACGTTCACGAGATGAATCAGCGTGGTGTGGCATCGGGTAGTCCTCCATCTACGGGCAGACACGCGCCGGTCGTCGGGGTTTGGCGCGTAGCGAAAAACAGCACGGCTTTGGCGACGTGTTCGGCGGTCACCCGGGCCTTCAGCAAGTTGCGGCTGCGGTAGTATTCTTCCAGACCCTTTTCATCGAGCCCGCGCGCCTTCATCCGGCCCGGGCCGACCTCGGCCCAGAGACCGGATTTGTGAGTGCCGCCGGCAAAGACCGCGTCCGGCGCGACCATATTGACCCGCACCCGCAGCGGCGCGAACTCCAGGCTGGCGATGCGGGCCAGTTGATGCGCGGCGGCCTTCGTGGCGCTGTACGCGCCAAAGCCGGCCCCGGGGGCGAAAACGTTTTTGGTGGAGATGAGCACCACATCCCCGCCGAGGTTCTGCCGCGCAAAATGCCGGCCCGCCTCCGCCAGCACCAGCAATGTGCCTTCGACATTCACGCGCTCCAGCCGCCGGAACGCCTCCAGCTCAATCTCCACCAGCGGCTTGGCCAGCGCGATGCCGGCATTGATCACGACGAGGTCCACTCCGCCCCACTGCGCGATCACCTGCGCAAACGCTCCCGCCACCGAGGCCGGGTCGGTGACATCCAGCGGCACGCCGAACACCCGCGCGGGCGTTAGTTGCTGAAACTCGCGCACGAAGTTCTCGAACTTCTCGCCAGGAAGGTCGGTGATCGCGAGATACGCGCCGTTGGCGATCAAGCCCTGGCAAATGCCGTAGCCGATCGCCCCGGCCGCACCCGTGACCAAAGCGATTTTGCCGGCCAGCGGCAGATCCCCTCCGGGGTGTTCGGACTGAAAAGCGCCCACGCCCGGCAGGCAGACCGTGGCCGGTTTCGCGTGGTGCCGCGTTTCGTAGTCCGCCATCGCCGCGGACAAATGGGCGCGCAACGTCTCGTCCGTGACCTCTCCGCCCGGCAACTCGATCCGCAGCGACTGCGAGTTGCTCTGATCGCCAGCCATGGTGCGAATGAGGGGCGCGCGAAACGGATGGTCGTCGTTGCCGGTAGGCTGGGCCAGCAAACCCCGCAAGATCGGGGCGATCTCGTGGATTGGATGCGGTGCCTTCATGGGAGTTTCACGGCTTGCAGCATGTGCGCGGCGTTGGCCGCGGCATTCTTGCCGTCAAACACCGCGCTGCCGGTGACAATGATATCGGCGCCCAACGCGGCAATCTCCGCGACGTTGTCGCGGGTGATCCCGCCATCCACGCCGATCAATATCTTGCGTTTCGTCTCCTGCCGGAGCCGCTGAAGGTGGGCCAGGCGCTGGCGGGTCGACGGGATGAACTTCTGCCCGCCCCAACCGGGATTGACGGCCAGCAGCAGGATGTACTCGACACAGTCGAACAATGGCTGGACGGCTTCGATCGGTGTCCCCGGATTCAGAGCGACGCCGCGCACGACGCCCCGGCTGGCATCATTGACATTGATCAGGTTGGCCAGCGTCTGGAAGACACGATGAATGTGGCGGGTGGATTCGACGTGCACGGTCACGATGTCCGCGCCGGCAGCAACGTACGCGTCGAGCTTGGTGAGCGGCTCGTCGATCATGAGGTGCACGTCGCGAAACAACCGGGACTTGCAGGCGGCGACTACCGGCGGGCCAAACGTGGTCATCGGACAGAACACCCCGTCCATCACGTCGAAGTGGACGAGTTTCACGCCGGTGGCGGCCAGCAACTCAACCTCTGCGCCGAGCGCGCGCAGGTCCGCCGTGAGGACGCCAACGCTGACGAGCGGCGCCGTTTCATGGAGTTGGTCAAACAGGGTAGGCATGGGCACGGCGCTCCTATTTGGCTGCCTTTTGCTTGAGGGTCAGGAACAAGTCGTAGGCTTCGGCAGGCTTGAGGTTCTTGTGAACGACTTGACGGATGGCTTCCATCATGGCTTTCGGCG
>JAQTYQ010000114.1 GCA_028688225.1 Opitutaceae bacterium
ACCACTCCCGTCGGCGAGCACGAAGCAGTGCAGCGCGCCGGCCGAAAACATCCCGCAACGATCTTCGTTGCGGCGCCGGTCTCCGGTTTGGCTGAGTTGATCAGCGATGACCCTCATCGGACGGACTCCTGCACGCGAGCCTCAGCCATGGGAGCGTCCCCGCGACGCGGCTACGCTATCCAGTTCCAGAATCTTCTCCTCGTAGGCCCGCAAGAACTCGCGGCCGAAAATGGAGTGGAAGTTCTCCTCCGCCTCGCGGCGGATCTCGCCGTGCTTGGCCTGGAAGGTATCCCACAGACGCGCCCGGCGATGCATCGGCAGCAGATCGAGGACCATGTGCGGGCCGAGCTGCCGCTCGAGCTCCTCCGGCGTAAAGCGATCCAGAAGCCCTGCCAGGGCCGCCTGCATCCCGGCGATTACACCGAAGTGGTGGGAGTGGAGGTCATCCACGGCGTCCCGTACAGCCTCCTCGGCCGGCATGAAGCCCCGCAAGGGGGGCGACAGCAACTGGACCAGAGCCAGATTCTCGTCACGGACAAACTTGAGCGGATTGTTGCGGCGCGACGACAGAACGGTCACTTCGGCCTGAAGGCCCTGCTTGACGTCGGCCCGGGCGCGCAGCAGGCCGAGCAGTCCACCCACGGTTTCACGCAACAGACGGCCGATCAGGCGCAGTTGCTCCGGCGACAGATCCTGCTCGGGCAGACCGAGGCCATCCCTCAGGGCATCGAGATGGGGGTTCTCGCCCCGGGGCACATCGCCACCCGGCATCTCCCAGTCCCCCGCCTTCCCTGCCGTCGCAAAGTTGAGACCATGGCCGGCAGCACTCGCCGGCGGCTCGTTCCAGATCGTGGCGCCGGCGTCATGCACCGCCAACAGTTCGTATTCGCCGATGCGCACGATATCCCCGTCCTTCAGGCCGACCGTCTGCCCCGGACCGATGGGCTGACCATTGACAAAGAGTGGATTGCGACCGGTGTCCGTGAGGCTGTAGCTACCTCCCTCGCAACGGATATGGGCATGGGTACGGGACACCAGGCGATCCGGATCGGGCAGGATCAGCAGGTTGGTCGGCTCGCGGCCGATGGAGCCGCCATCCGGTCCGAAAATCCGTTCGATAGGGCTCGGGAGCGCCTGCCCCTTGAAATTGGTAACACGTATCCTCAACACGCCAGCGTCTCCCGAAAGATGTCGGATTCGTCACGGACGTGCACTCTGCACATCCGTCTCTTCGATACTGAAAGAAGCGGCCCCATAGCCCTCGCTACAAGAGTCTGCCTTGTCGCAACGCACCCGGCCAGGCAAGCGCGCGCCGTCTCCGAGTGCAGAAAGCGGCAGCTCGGCGAAGGGGGGCACACGCACCAGCCCGGCGGCGGAAAGCTCGCGGGGCTGATCGGCAACCACCGCCACAAAATGATTGGTGCCCGGCGGACCGGAGGCCTCCATTGCCCATCCCCGCCGGGGCAGGCTCAGGTCAACACCCGGCGTCATCCGGTTTTCCTTGTCGAGCTCGTTGGGGAAAAGCATGTACAGATGCTGGCCGTCGGTCCCCACCATGAAGACGTAAAGGTAGCCGCCCCGATCCGAACGGATACCGAAACGGAGGCGATCCTTGTTGATCCGCACGAGGGTCCGATCAGGCAGGACCGTGACGGTGTGCTCCGCCTCTCGATGCAGGTAGATCTGCTCGAGCAGATCTACTGGTTTTGCCGCAGCTGTCGGCGACTGCAAAACGGCAGGCGCCGGCGTTTCGACCGACGGCGCCACGGTTTTGTCGCCCGCTGGACGCAAGGCAACAAAGGCTCCGGCCAGCACCGCCACGATCAGGGCCGGCACGGCCACAGCCAGGGCCCGCTTGCGCCCCGCCGACGCCGGCCGGGACGCGATGCCCTTGCGCTCCGCGCCGCGCTCGGGCCCGGGCGGCTCGAAAGCCGCGCCGCCAGTGACCGGCAGCGGCACCGTTCCCGGGGTGATCCCCAAGGCCAGCCGAAACTCGGCCACCGACCGGGGCCGCGCCTCCGGCATCAGGCTGAAGCCGTGGTCGATGGCCTGCAGAAAGGCCTCGCTGAAACGCCCTTTGGCGCTTTCTGCCAACGGGCGGCTCGAATCACGCAACATCCGCCCCACGGAGGGCTCCGGTTTTACCCCCATGATGACGAAATGGAGCACCGCCGCCAGGGCATAGATGTCGGTCCATGGCCCTTGCCGCAAGGTGCTGTCGCCCGCGTACTGCTCAATCGGGGCATAGCCGGGCTTGAGGATCGAGGTGATGTTCTGGGTGCCGTCACCGATGATCTGGCGGGCAGCGCCGAAGTCGAGCAGCAGGGGCCGGCCATCGGCGAGGATCAGGATGTTGTCGGGCGAAATGTCGCGGTGGTAGACGCCCGCCGCATGGATCGTCTCGATGGCCTCCAGCAGCGGTGCCAGCAGGCCCTTGAGGCCCGTCTCGCTGAGATCCACGATGCCGGCTTCCAGGCCCCGCCACAGCGTCATGCCGCGGTACAGGGGCATCGCCATGCAGGCGGTACCACCGACCTCCCAGAAACGGAAGACCTTGACCAGGGACGGGTGATCGAACTGCGCCAGCAAGCGGGCTTCATTCATGAAACTGCGCAGGGCCGAACCAAACACCTCGGCATTGGCATGACTGCGTACCCGCACCGACAGGCCGTCATCACCCCTTACCGCCAGCGACAGAGGCATGAACTCCTTGATCGCCACGTCCCGTCCGAGGGAATGATCGTGGGCCCGATAGACGATGCCAAAGCCCCCCTGACCAATCAGGCCGGTGATCTCGAACTCGGCCAGACGGGTGCCGACGGGCAGTGTCCCGCCAAGCCCCGCCGGGGCGGGGCTTGGGCCTGGCTCCGGGTCGTCACCGACAATCCACAGGGTATCGAGACGATCATCATCGTCGCTGGCGCCCTGCAGGCGGGTTTC
>JAQTYQ010000061.1 GCA_028688225.1 Opitutaceae bacterium
GCCAGTCCCGTTTGGAGATCAGCCGGCAGCAGCTATGGGGCTCGGTGGTGTCGACATGGTCCAGCATCACGATGAGCAATTCCTGCAACCGCCGGCGCAAACCGGCATCGGGCCAGTTGCGGAACAGCGTCGTGTAGGCCTCGAGCACGTGCAGCAGGGTGTTCATCGACTTGGGCGCGTTGAGGTCCTTGTCGCTCAGGCGCATGTCGGCGAGCTCACCCCACGCCGCGCTGCGCGCCTCGAGATAGCCGCCCTGCTGCGGGTCCGCCGCGTGCTGCTCGACCAGCTCGTACAAGGTCCGGGCCCGGGCGAGGGCCGCGGCGTCGCCGGTGGCGGCGTACCATTCGGCCAGTCCGTAAATCGCGAACGCCTGGGCGTAAACCTGCTTGCGGTCCGCCAGCGCCCGGCCCGCGGCATCAAGGCTCCAGAACACCCCGCCCTGCCGTGCGTCCCAGAAGGGTCCGGTCAGCAGCGCCAGCGTCCGGCGCCCCGTCTCCAGCCATTCCGGGCGCGGATCGCGCCGCGCGGCCGCCGCGAAGGTCCAGAGCATGCGGGCGCAGATGACGGCATGCCGCGGCGCATCGTCGAACCGGCGGAGATCGTTGGTCACCACGCCGGCCAGCCGGCCCGTGGTCGGATCGAACGCATGTCGGACCCAAAAAGGAAGAATGTCCTCCGTGAGTTCCATCTCCGCGCGGCGGCGCAGCTCGGCCAGGGAAAGCGTAGTCGGTGCCATGAGGGCGATCTTAGGGCCGACGCCGGTGTTGGCGAGTCTCGGAATTTGCCCATGCGCCTGGCCGCGTCTCAGCCGGAATTATTCAGATCGGAGACAGCTCTGCCGGGTAACAGCCGAGGTGACGAGGCTGCTCCTGCCGACACCCCTTTCAGTTCAGCCTCCTCACGTCGGCTGCCACAGGCCAACTGCATGGCTTTTGGCTTAGCGGCCGGCGGCGCAGTCCGCGGGGTTCATCGCAGTGCCTGCTGCGCCCGTTCGCCCAGGGCGTTCAGCTCCTGCTCCAGCTGGGTGTTCGCTTCCACCCGCAGGGTGCGGCGGGCCCGTTCCACCGCCTGGGCGGCCTCGCGCGGCCGGTCGTTCTGGAGCAGATGTTCGACGAACGGGTGCACGATCCGGTCAAAAAAATCCGTGCCCGCTCCGCGGCCAAAGGAGTTGAGGACGCTGTAATAAGTGCGAATGCGATTGTTCAGATCGTCGTGGTCCAGGCTCCGCTGGAGGATCTCCTGCGCCTGCTGGACACTCAGGTCCGTCCGGCTGGCCTCATACTTGTGCGCGGTGCTGCGCTCGGCAAAGTCGGCGGCGCTGGTCTCGCCGCGGGCCCGCAGGCTGCGACTGAGGAGAGCCTTGAACTCGGACTCGATATCGGGATAGCGCTGAAACACCAACGCCCCCTCCTGCAACAAGGCCTCGAACGCGCGCGGATCGGCGCCGAGCCGCTGCTGGGCGATGAGCAGAAGATTCCAGGCATCCAGGTTGCGGCGCTCGATGTTGACGGCGCTGCGGGCGGCCTTCACCGCGGAGGGAGCATCACCCGCCTTGAGGTAAATCTCGGCAAACTGGGCGTGCATCCGCGAGGTTTTGAACGGCGCCAGCCGGCGGAACCCTTCGCTGAGGAAGGCGAGATCATGATCCGTGATGTTGGTCCACGTTTGCGGGTCGAAGGCGAAGCCGGCCATGTACTTCTGCTCGGCGTGGCGGCCGCAATCGAGCTGCCAGTGTCCGGCCCCGTCAAGAAAGCCAAACCACGCGTGGCGTCCATCCAGCCCCGCGCCGCGGAACAGCAGCGTCGGCACGCCCCAGGCCTTGCCGACCATCGCGGCGAAGTAGGCCTGGTCCACGCAGATCCCGCCCGCCGTCAGGATGTCGGGCAGCCGGTAGCTGGGTTGCGGCCAGAGGAGCGTCCCGCTCTCGACCCGGTCCCGCCGGTAGCGGATCACATCGTAGACCTTGGCCAGCAGGGTCAGCGGCGTCCGGACGTTCTTTTGGGCCCAGATCAACTCGTCGAACATGGCGCCGGTATCGACCACAAACTTCAGGTCCGCAGCCGGGAGCCGCCGCAGGTGCTGAAGCGTGGCGCCGGCCTGGTCGGCCTTGACGAAAAATGCAAAGGCGTCCACCGGCGGCGGCAGTTTGCGCGGCAGCGCCTGCAGGCTCACCTGGGCGTGCGGCCAGTCGGGCGGCGGCGGCACATCGTCGACCACCGCGATGGCCAGCGCGAGGCCGGCATAGTCCTTGAATTCCGCCGGATGGTGCCGCCAGATTTCCGCCAGAATCGACATGACCCTTGCGGGGTTGTCGAGCGGCGAGAGCAGGGTGAAAAACTGGTCGGAAAAATCCGGCGCCGCCATCGCATATGCGCGCAGCTCGGCCGGCCATAAGTCGGCCAGCCCCGACCTGGTCGGGGCCAGCGGCGGCTCGCCCGGACGGTTGCCTCCGGCGAGATCGGGATAGAAGGCTTTCGCCTCATGGACGGCGGCCTTCCAGTTCGCGACCGCCTGCGCCTCGGTCGCGCTGAAAAGGTCAGCCCAGCGGAAAAGATAATACCATGCCTGGGCCGTCCGCGCGGACCGTTCGTAGAGGCTGACGGCCACGCCGCGCAACTGCGTTGCGACCGCGCCCCAGTCCGCCTGCGCCGCCTCGGCCTGAAGCGCGGCGATCCGCTCCGCCGAAGGCGGCCGGGCCAGCTCGCCTTCCGGGATTTCAGTCGCGGCCGCCTGGACTAGTCCGAGCAGGCTGGCGAGGAACAGGACGAAGAGGCGCGCCATGGCCTCTACGAAGACAGAAAACCGATGGCAGGCAATGCCGCCGGCGCGGGAAGCCTCCGGCGGCTCTGCGGCGGTTAACCTCCCACGAGGGTGATTTCAACCGGCATGGGTTCGACCGTGTTGGGAAACACGAGGCGCACGGTTGCAGACGCCGCGTCGTACTCGGCGTCCTCGACGGGCTTCCCGGCCACCAGCACCTTGGCGGGGGGTCTCGGGACCGCCACCCGCACCACGCCACGGGTTTCGGCGATGCCTTCGGCGGTAAAAGTCAGGGCGGCACCGTCGAAACGCTCGGAGCGGATGCGGCAGGCAGCGGCGACGACATGCGGCGGGGTGCCGCGCGCGGCATCGAGGTCGAAAAGCAGTACGCGCTTGCCGGGAGCGAGATCGACGTGATCGCGCACGGGGAGTTCGGCGTCGAACAGATCAACGAAGCGGCCGGAGAGCACGGCTGGCTGGACTTCGGGAACCGATTCATCGAGCCCCGCAGCCACGACATAAGGCCCGCGCTGGAGGGCGAGCGCATTCGATTCCCGCCATTCGAGGCGCACGGCAGCAGCCGCCTGGCGAGCGAGAGTGCGAACGATGTCGGCGCCGGTGGCCTGATAGGTCAACGCGGCGGAGGAAAGCGCCGCACGCACAACAATGCCCTGCCCCACCCGATGCGGCCCCTCGGCATCCCGGGCGAGGCCCAGCTGTTCAAACAGATGCTGGCGCGGCGTGCGGTACGCGAGCGGCGCGGTGTTCCACCATTCGCGAACGGCATGGTAGGGGTCTTGGTCGTCATCGACGACGAGGAGTGCGCCGCCGGCGCGAACCCAGCCGGCGAGCGCTTCGTGAAATCGCGACTCCGGCGGCTTCTGGCCTTCGTAGGTGAGCAGGAGCAGGCGGTAGCGCGCCAGGAAACCCGGCGCCGTGGCGCTTTCGATTTGCACGGGCTCGACCGGAACGCCGCGCTTCAGCAGCGGCAACGCCAGGCCGTAGAACGAGCCCAGGTTCAGGTCGGAGGGATGCGGGGCGGCCCGCTGGAACATCATGGTGTCGGAGACGAGGACACCGGCGCCGCGCGTGCCCGCAATCCGCCAGCGGACGTCGGATTGCTTCATTTCGCCGAGAGCGCGGACGACCGTCTGGAGCTCGGTCGCATACGCCGGCGGAATCGGGACGAGCTCCGCGTCGCCACGTGGACGCAGGACACCGTTCAAACCGGTGCCGGCGGGCGCTTTTTCGGCCTCGGCCACAGACCTGGTCTCCGGGACGCTGCGGGCCGGATAACGACCGTCGAAAACTCGATCCGGCCAAGGCATGATCTCGTAGTGCCAGACTTCGGGCTGGAGCAGCGACGCGGTGAGCGTGCTTTCCCAGTTGAAACGGTAGTCGTTCCAATCGTGATTGGGGTCGTCCTCAACCGGGTCGTTGAGATACCAGACGCGGCGTCCGGAAGCGCGCACCAGGTTCTGCATCGCGCCGTATTCGAGGAAGGCAGTCTCGAACGTGCGCTCCTGGCGGCGGCTCTCATAGAAGTTGGGTGTGCGCGCGGTGCCGGTCCAGACCTGGGCGATGTAGCCGTCGGCGCCGACCTGGATCAACGAGGATTCCGGGCTGACGATGCCCCAGTGCGCATAGTTGATCAGGGAGTGCGAGGGAACGTAGCAGCGGATGACGCGGTTGTGCGCGCGGCCGTATTCCCTGACGAAATCGAAGATTTCGGAGAGCGCGCGCCGGTACAGATAGTATTTGAGCTTGGAGGCGCGGTACTGGGCGTCGGGGGAGGAATCGGGCGCCTGCCACGCCTCGTGATAGAAAGCCTGCCATTCGCGCTTGAAGTTTCCCTCCCAACCGCCGGCGGCCCAGAATTCGGGCTCTTCGAGGTGGATGGCGTCGGCGCCCGCATCGAGAGCGCGCTGGATGCCCACACAGAGATAGCGGCCATAATCGGGACCGGGCGACATGTAGGGAATCTCCTTCCAGCCGCCGTGCAGGATGGGGTTACCCTGGCTGTCCGTCTGGGCTTCATCCCAGTGCTTCCTGCCGTCGAAGCGACCTTCGAGGTAATCTTGATAATTGCCCCACGCCACGCCGGTCATGACGTGGATGGTGTAGCCGCGTCGGCGCCAGCTTGCGATGCGCTCCGGCAGTCCCGCATCGATGCCGTAGGGGATCGCGACGTCGGCGCCGAGATTGATGCGGGGGGACCAAGGGACGGCGACCTGGAAACAGAGGCGCTCGTCGCGCATCCTCTCTTCTGCCTGCGGCGCGGCCGCGAGCACGGCGGCCGCCAGCAAAAAGGCAAGACACACCAGTGTAGTTTTCATCATCTTATGCGAGAGAGAGATGGGGAGTCTGGTGAAAAAATGTCAAGTGGCAGGAAGGACCGCGAACCGGCCACACGGGAAATAGATCATCTGGAGGACTTGGGGACACTCCTCTGAGCAAATCCGCCAGCCGGATTCGCTGAAGTTGGGTCGCCGGTCCTGCCCTGCGGCCGAAAGATCCACTATCTTCCGGTCAGATGGCGCGGGTGCGCCCAGTGGGCCACCTACGACGACACGCCGGTGGCGCCGTTGGCCGGCTCCTTCTGCTTGAACTCGAGCTTCTCGCCTTCGCGCACGACCAGGATGGGTTCACCTTCCTTGACCGTGCCGCGCAGGACGGCCTCGGCGAGAGGATCCTCGAGGTAATGCTCGACCGCGCGGCGCAACGGACGCGCCCCGTACTTCTCGTCGTAGCCTTTCTCGATGAGCAGCAGTTTCGCCTCCGGCGTGAACTCCAGCAGGATCTTTTTGTCGGCGATCCGCTTCGCCACCTTCGCCACCTCGAGGTCGACGATCTTGAGGAGATCGTCCTTGCTCAAGGGCCGGAAGAAGATGATGTCCGAGATGCGGTTGAGGAACTCGGGTTTGAAGATCTTCTTCGCCTCCTCGAGCACCTTTTCGCGCATGGCCTCGATGTTGCGGAAGTCGTCCCTGCCGCCGGCGGCAAAGCCCATCGTGGTCTGGCGCTGGAGCTGCTGCGCGCCGACGTTGGACGTCATGATGATGATCGTGTTGCGGAAATCGACCGTCCGGCCCAACGAGTCGGTCAGGCGGCCATCCTCGAGGATTTGCAGCAGCAACTGGACGACGTCCGGATGCGCCTTCTCGACCTCGTCAAAGAGGATCACGGCGTAGGGCCGGCGGCGCACCTGCTCGGTGAGCTGGCCGCCCTCCTCGTAGCCCACGTAGCCGGGCGGCGAGCCGATGAGCCGGGACATGGAGAATTTCTCCATGTACTCCGACATGTCGAACTGGATGATCGCGTCCTGGCTGGCAAACATCTGCGCCGCCAGCTGCTTGGCCAGCTCGGTCTTGCCGACGCCGGTCGGCCCGACAAAGAGGAAGGAGCCGATGGGCCGGCGCGGATCCTTGAGGTCGGCCCGCGAACGGCGCAGGGCGCGGGCGACCGCCACAGTGGCGGCGTCCTGCCCGATGATGACCCGCTGGAGCTCGTTCTCGAGTTGGAGCAGCTTTTCGCTCTCCTTTTTCTCCATGCGGCTGAGCGGAATGCCCGTCCAGTCGGCGACGACCTGCATCATCAGCTCCTCGTCGATGGTCACGCGCTTCTCCTCCCGCTGTTTTTTCCAGTCCTCGGTAATCTGCTCGAGTTTGACGCGAAGCTGCTTCTCCTTGTCGCGGAACTTGGCGGCCTCCTCGAAATGCTGCAGGGAGATGGCCTCCTCCTTCTGGGCGCAGACGGATTCGATCTCCTTGTTCAGGGCCTCGACGTCCGGCGGGCGGCTGAGCGCGGAGATCCGGGCGCGCGAACCGGCTTCGTCCATCACGTCGATGGCCTTGTCGGGCAGGAAACGGCCGGTGATGTAGCGGTCGGAAAGTTTGGCGGCGGCCTCGACGGCCTTGTCGGTGAAGACCGCCTTGTGGTGGTCCTCGTACTTCCCCCGGATGCCCTTGAGGATGAGGACGGTGTCCTCGACCGAAGGGGCCTCGACCTTCACGGATTGGAAGCGGCGGTCGAGCGCACTGTCCTTCTCGATGTACTTGCGGTACTCGTTGAGGGTGGTGGCGCCGATGCACTGCAATTCGCCGCGGGAGAGCGCGGGCTTGAAGATGTTGGAGGCGTCCATCGCCCCCTCCGCCGCGCCAGCGCCGACAATGGTGTGCAGTTCGTCGATGAAAAGAAGCACCGTCTTGGAGCGCCGGATCTCGTCCATCACCGCCTTGATGCGCTCCTCGAACTGGCCGCGGTACTTCGTGCCGGCGACCATGAGCGCAAGATCGAGCGTGATGACCTTCTTGTCCATGAGGATCTCGGGCACGATGCCGTTGGCGATCTCCTGGGCCAGGCCCTCGACGATGGCGGTCTTGCCCACGCCGGCCTCGCCGATGAGGACGGGATTGTTCTTGGTGCGGCGGCACAGGATCTGGACGACGCGGCGGATTTCCGCCTTGCGTCCGACCACGGGATCGAGCTCGCCCTTCCTGGCCAGCTCGGTGAGGTCGCGGCCGAAGGCCTTGAGGGCGGGGGTCTTGACCTCCTTCTTGTCCTCGGGTCCGCCGCCGCGCGGGGATGGCGCCGTGGCCTCCTCGCCGCCCTCGCCGGAAAACTGGGGGTCGAGCTCCCGGAGGATTTCCTGCCGGGTGCGCTCGATGTCGACGTCGAGCGACTTGAGCACGCGCGCGGCCACGCCCTCGCCCTCGCGGAGCAGGCCGAGCAGGATGTGCTCGGTGCCGACGTAGCTGTGGTTGAGCGTCTTTGCCTCCTTGCCGGCCAGGGCGAGCACCTTCTTCACCCGCGGCGTGTAGGGGATGCTGCCGGCCGTCTTGGTTTCCGCGCCGGTGCCGACCTGCTTTTCCACGGCGGCACGCACAGTCTCCAGGTCGAGCCCCATTTTTTGCAGGACGCTGACCGCCACTCCCTGTCCCAGCTTGATGAGGCCGAGCAGGATGTGCTCGGTGCCGACATAGTTGTGGTGAAAGCGGTCGGCTTCCTTGCGGGCCAGCGCGAGCACCTGTTGCGCGCGGGGCGTGAAATTATTCATTGGTTCCATGAGAGAAGTCCGGGGTGTCAGTTCTTCCCCGTGATGTTGAAATCCGGCGACCCGAATTTGGCAAACTCGCCGCGGAGAAACTGGGCCCGGAGCAGGTCGCGCTGGGCCGATTCAGAAGCTCCGTGAGCGGCATACTGGATGTGGCCGGGCTGGGCCTCGATGAAAAGGCGGTCGATCACCAACCGCCGGGTCTCGGGAAACACACCGAGGTCAATGCCGAGGCGGATGAGGGAAAGCAGGTTCATGGCCTCGGCCGAGGTGAGCAGCCGTCCGTTCTGGAGGATGCCGAAGGCGCGGCCGACCTTGTCGAAGAGTTTGCCGGCGTCGCTCTCAAGCAGCTTGGCGCGGGCGTTGAGCTCATGCTCGATGATCGTGTTCAGCACGCTGGAGAGACGCTTGATGATTTCCTCCTCCGTCTCGCCGAGGGTGGTTTGATTGGAGATCTGGAAAATGCTGCCGCTGGCGTCGGAACCTTCGCCGAAGAGGCCGCGCACGGCCATGCCCAACTGGTTCACGGCGCGCACCACCTTTTCCATCTGGCTGGAGATGACCAGGGCGGGCAGGTGCATCATGGCCGAGGCCCGCATGCCGGTGCCGAGGTTGGTCGGGCAGGCGGTGAGATAGCCGAGCGTGGGGGAAAACGCATAGTCCAGCTTCGTCTCGGCCTCGGTATCGAGCGCGTTGATGGCGTTCCAGACCTTCTTGAGCTGGAATCCGGTCCGCATGACCTGGATGCGGAGGTGGTCCTCCTCATTGATCATCACCGAGGTGGTCTGGTCGCGGCTGATGACCACGCCGGCCCCGTGCTTGGCCGTGCTCAGTTCGCGGCTGATCAGATGTCGTTCAACCAGAATCTGCTTCTCGAGCTCGGAGAGTTCCTCGATCTTGAGGCTCAGCCCTTTCTTCAGCGGCGGAAGGTCGGTCATGGCCTCCATGGTTCCGGCCAACATGGCGCTCCGTTGCGACTCTTTGGCCCAACCGGGGAAAGGCTGACTGGCCAGGTTGCGGGCCAGCCGGACGCGGGTCGTGAGCACGATCGCACACTTGCCGGCCGCGCTATCGGCCGGCTCGGTCTGGGCTTCAAAAAGTGGTGCAATCTTCATGTCAGCCCGGTCTTTCCTCGCCGAAGGCTTGCTTGACCTGGTGGATTTCATCGCGAAAGCGGGCGGCGTCCTCGTAGCGTTCGGCCTTGATGGCCTGGTCGAGGTCCCCCTGCAGCTGGGTGAGCCGGTCGTAGAGGGACTTCCGCTCCAAGGCGTGCTGCGGCACCTTGCCCACGTGGGTGGTGCCCTTGTGCATGTTGCCCAGCATCGGCGTCAATACCTCCTTGAACGTCTCATAGCAGGCCGGGCAGCCAAAGCGGCCGTGCTTCTTGAAATCCGCCTGGGTGAAGCCGCACTGCTCACACCGCACGACCTCGGCCGCCGGCTCCGGATTGAGCGAGGTTTTCAGCAGCAAATCCGCGAGCGAAAATCCGCTCGGGTCGGTGACGCCCTTGGCCTGCGCGCATTCCTCGCAGAGGTCAACCTTGTGGATCTTGTTGTTGACGATCTGCGTGAGATGGACGGTCGCGGGTTTACCGCAGAGGTCGCATTTCAGTGAATTGGCCATGACACTAATATAACACGTTGCTCGGAAACGGCGATGTGCGCCGCACAAAAGTGTGACACACGGGCGCCTTTCCCTTCTTCACCTGCACCAATCATGCCATCGGCACGCCCGCTGGCAAGGATGAGCGCAGGGAGGAAATTTACCCTCTTTTTGTGACACGCCGGCGGGCGTCGGGTTCACCGGGCGCCGGCGCCGCCGGCCCGGGCGGTCAGATTCTCGTGCCCTCGGTGAGCACGCGCTTGCGAAACTCCGTCAGCACCCGGTTGGTCGTCGGGCCGGGCCTGCCACTGCCAATCTCGCGACCGTCGAGCTTGACGACCGGGATGACCTCGGCGCCGGTGCCGGTCAGGAAGCATTCATCCGCGTTCCAGATGTCGTAGCGGGTCAGGTCATGCTCTTCCAGCGGCGCGCCCAGGCTCTGGGCGATGGCGAAGATCGTGTCCCGGGTGATGCCTTTCAACGCGCCCTGCTGGGCGGAAGGCGTGAAGAGGCGGCCTTTGTGAACGATGAACACGTTGTCGCCGGTGCACTCGGCGACAAATCCCTGCTCGTTGAGCATGATGGCCTCGAGCGCCCCGGCCTGCCGGGCCTCGAGCTTGGCCAGGATGTTGTTGAGGTAGTTGAGCGATTTGATCGAGGGCGACAGCGCCGCCGGGCTCATGCGGCGGGTCGGCACCGTCACGATGCTCAGCCCGCTCGCATAATACTCGGGCGGGTAAAGGGAGATCTTGTCGGCAATAATGATGACCGAGGGCTTGGGGCACAGCCATGGAGAGAGCCCCAGGTCGCCCACCCCGCGCGTGACCACGAGGCGGATGTAGCCATCGCGCAGGCCGTTTTGCCGGCAGGCCTCGCAGACGGCCTGCGCCATCTCCGGCCGCGAGAGGGGAATGGTGAGGAGGAGGGCCTTGGCCGAATACCACAGGCGCTCCAGGTGTTCCTCCAAGCGGAAGACGTTGCCCTGATACAGACGGATCCCCTCGAAAACCCCGTCGCCATAGAGCAGGCCGTGATCGAACACGGAGATTTTCGCGTCGGCGGTGTCCACAAACTTTCCGTCCAGATAGATCTTCATACGCAGGCATCACTCTAAAACGGGACGCCCCTTTGTCGAGCCTTGCGGGGAATTTCGCCTTGTGTTCGCCTGAAAATGGCGGCATCTGTGCCGCAATCCCCTCCCCCTATGCAAGCGAATGTCTGCCGCGGCATCCGCGGTTTTACGCTTATCGAATTGCTGACCGTCATTGCGATCATCGGCATCCTGGCGGCCATCATCATCCCAACCGTGGGCAAGGTGCGCGAGACCGCCCAGCGCACGGTCGACGCCAGCAACCTGCGCGAGATCGGCAAGGCGGCGATGATCTACGCCGCCGACAACAACGACCGCCTGCCCGATCCGCTGGCGGCCGCCGCGTCGCAGAGCGTGCAGGCCTCGAGCAATTATTACCGCTGGATCGGGCAGCTCGGCCGCGCCGGCACGCTCAACGACGCCGGTTTTTATTTTTCCAAGAGCGATCCGCTGTTTGACGGCGCCGCGCCCGCCACGGTGATGGATCCCGACGACGCCAGTCGCCGGCAGGTTTCCGCCGCGCTGCAGCAGAAGACGCTGAGTTTTGAGTTTGTCGGCGGCCTGAAGATGAGCGATCCGGCGACCACGCCGATCGCCTTCACCCGCGGCCTCAACGCCCAGGGCGGTTGGGATCGCGATCGCGGCGTGTACGGCGAGGAAGGAGGGCATATCGTCTTCCTGGGCGGAAACGTGCAGTTTTTCCGTGCCATCGACGGCCGGCTGGTGAACACCCGGGGCCGGCCGACCGACGACATCCGGGAAACCATCCCCGCGCCCGCCGACGGCACCCAGCGCCTCTACGGCAGAAACTCCGTCATCGCCAGCGAAGCCGGCGAGCCCCCGGTGGCGCCGGAGTAGCCCGAATATTTCATGGGGACGCGACGCCCTCGTCGCGCCTCGCCGTGCGCACAGGGTAGGGCGGGACCGCTGGGCCCGCCAGCGCCCGGATGTTTTTGGGGGACGCGACGCCCTCGTCGCGTTGCTCTCTTCTGCGGTCCAGCCAAAACGCGGCGAGGGCCGCAACCAAAGGTAGGGCGGCTTATCCTTAAGCCGCCGCCATCGAATCTGCGGTTCGATTGGCGCGTTCTGCTTATCGCCGTAGTGCAGTGACGAGTTATTCGCGAAGCCTCCGGTGGCCCGCAGCCCCGACCCGTCAGGGTGGCTGCGGGCTGGGAGGAGACTTGGCGAATAACTCAGCCGCGACA
>JAQTYQ010000115.1 GCA_028688225.1 Opitutaceae bacterium
AGTTGGGCAACGAGGGCTTGCGGGACGCCCAGGCCAGCGAGGAAGGCATGGCCTTGCGGCTCGTTGAAGAGACGCATGAGGGCTACGCACTGCTCGTCGTCGATGGCGGCGACCACGTCGGTGTTGCGTGTGTTGTGAATCCAGGGTACGTGCTTGTCGCCGATGCCCTCGATGCGATGCCCGCCGAAGCCGCACAAGAGCAGCGTGGGGCACTGAAGGGCCTCGGTGGCCACGACGCGGATGGCGGGGTATTTGATTCTGAGGAAATCGCCGGCGGCAATCGTGCCGGCTGAGCCGGTGGCGGAGATGTACGCGGCCAGCCTGTCTCCTGGCCGGGCGATGCGCCGGAAGGTCTCATCAATGATGCTGCCGGTGAGGTGATAGTGCCAGATGGCGTTGCCGAATTCCTCGAACTGGTTGAAGATCACGCAGTCCGGCCGAGTACGGCGGATCTCCCAGCACTTGTCGTAGATCTCCTTGACGTTGGACTCACAGCCCGGTGTGGCGATGACCTCGGCGCCGATCTCCCGCAGCCACTCGAACCGCTCGCGACTCATCTCCTCGGGAAGGATGCCGACGGCGTGACACCCGAGCAGGGCACAGTCGAAGGCCCCACCCCGGCAGTAGTTGCCGGTGGAGGGCCAAACGGCCTTCTGGCTCGTTGGGTCGAACTGCCCGGAAACCAGCCGCGGCACCAGGCAGCCGAAGCCCGCCCCGACCTTGTGAGCACCCGTCGGGAACCACTTGCCGACAAGGCCGACGATGCGCGTGGAGACGCCGGTGAGAACGGAGGGGAACTCGACCCAGTTTCCATCATTGAAGAGGCCGCCGCGCTCGACGGGTTCGTTCTTCCAGGTGATACGAAACAGGTTGACCGGGTCCACATCCCAAAGGCCCACCTTGCGCAGGCGGGCGCGGACGGACTCGGGCACCCGCGCGGGATCAAGCTGCTGAGCGAACGTCGGGATTATCACGCCGCGTTCGCGACACCGGGCCACTGCCTTCTCGAGCACGGACTCGTTGATCTGCATCGCCAACTTCTCTCTTTCCAGAATGATCCTCTTCGACCGATAGAGATTACTCTCCCAGCCCCGCATTCGCAACAAACATGCGCCGCGACCAGTGGTCCGAATAGGAGTGAGCGGCGTCTGGCGGGTTCTGAGGCCGTTGCTCCCTGGCACCGCCCGCGGCGCGGGCCGGTCCCGGCTACGGATTTCATTCGCATCGCCGAGGACACAGGATTGATCCCGCCGCATGGAAGCGGAGAACCGCGGGCCGTATCATATCCGCGCCGACCAAAGGACGAGGTAACGACGATGAACAGCTTGGCAAGGCGGATTCGGTGCGTGCGGCCGTGGTTTCTGATGAGTCTTCTGCTCCTGGTTGCCGGCGGGTGCGGAACGACCGGCGCCGGCGGCACAAACAGCGCGGGCTCGGACTCCTCCGCTCTTGAGCAGCTTGCCCTGGAGCTGGTCAACCGGACCAGGCTGCGGCCTGCCGCCGAAGCGGCCCTGGCGGGCGTGGGCCTCAACGAAGGCGTGCCGGCCGACGAGCAGATCAGCACCAACCCGAAGCAGGCCCTGGCCATGAACACGAGCCTGACCCAGGCGGCTCGACAGCACAGCCAGGACATGCTCACCCGGAACTACTTCGAGCACAACACGCCGGAAGGCACGACGCCCTTCCAGCGGATAAACGCCGCCGGATACTTGTACGCGGCCGCCGGAGAGAACCTCGCTTGGCGCGGCACCACGGGCCCGCTCGACGAAGCCGCGACCACCGAGCAGGAACACATCGACTTGTTTGTCGATGCCGGCGTGTCTGACAGGGGTCATCGGACCACGATGCTGCAAGCCGTGTTCCGCGAGGTCGGCATCGGCATCGTCCGCGGCAATTACACGGACGGCGGCACACGGTTCGACGCACTGATGCAGACGCAGGACTACGGGACGCCGACGAACGCCGGCACGTTCGTCCTCGGCGTGGTCTACAACGACGGCAACGCCAACGGACGGTACGATTACGGCGAGGGCGTGGCCAACGTCGGTGTCACCCTCGGCGGCACGAGCAAGACGACCAACGCCGGCGGCGGGTACGGCTTCGAGGTTCGCGCTGCCGGCACGTATCTGCTCCGCTTCGCGCCCGGCCCGGGCCAGAACCTGACCATCAACTCCGGCTCGCTAAACATCAAGGCCGATCTGGTCAACAGCACGGACATCGTCATCAATTTGGGGCTGGGGATCCTGTAAGGGACTCTGGATTGCGTTTCTCACGGCATGATCCCAACCGCGCCTGCGCGACGTAAAGGGCATGCGGTCGCGGCTCTGTTCGCGTCCCCTGCCCTGCGCCATCTGGTGAAAAAGGCGGGTCAGCTCCGTCCAGCCGTGATCTCTTTGGAAACTGCCGTTCCACACTCCGGGCACAGGCCGCTGACGTTGCCCGTGAGGTCATAGCCGCACTTCAGGCAGTGCCCCGACGGCAATCGTCGCCGTTCGCGCAAAGTGAGCCAGGTGAAGAGAAGGAAGCCCCCCAGGAACGACCAAAGGCTGGGGACGGTGAGGCTCGCTTGGAGAGGCCGCCCGATGACTCGAATCTGGTTGGCACGTGGCCACCGCTCGATTCGCGGCTGCACCCCGCGATCCTCGTGCCAAAGCGTAAGCAATCGAGACTCCATCGTCTTGGGGTCGAATGGGCAGCCGTTGTAGACGAAGATGACCATGTCATCATCGATGACGTACAAGAAGATGCCGGGGGCCTCGATCCCTACCGTCCACTGTTTGCCCACGCCCCATGCAACCAGGCTCACGGCGGCGACCGTAGCCCCGCCCCACTTCAGCACCCGCTGGATCAGCGATCGCTTGGTTGCGGGCATGTTTCACCTG
>JAQTYQ010000116.1 GCA_028688225.1 Opitutaceae bacterium
GTGCAACCACCGTATCCGGATCGGTCTTGTCCGTCCGCTTCCATACACCGTTGTCGTTGTCCACCTCGAAGAAATGCGCCAGCAGGTGCGGTGAAAGCCCCTTCCAATCCGATTTCAATTCCGTCGCTGCGAGGCTTGGCGCGCTCATTCCTCACCGCCTTCCGTGTCCGGGCTGGCGGGGGCGATCTGCGCGCGGGTAGCGGGTTCCGCGATGGCCTGGCGAACGCCCTCGAGGGTGACGAGGCAGGCGTATAGCGCTCCGCGCACGGCCTCCTGGGTGTCGGTGCCAGCGCCGCGCACTTGCGCCTCTGCGGCGGCAAGAACGGCCTCCGGGGTTGCACGGACGATGATTTCGCGGAGGGTATCGACGCATGCGGTGGCCATGGCGTGGGCGATGCCGTCGACTACAGTTTCGGTGTGGTTCGTGGTGGTCATTGCGCGCCCTCCGCGGTGGCGTTGTCGAGCTCGATCCGGAGGCGCTTCTCCGCGACAGCGGCTGCGTTGGCGCTGCGGGTCAGCCGCTCGGCCGCTGTCGTTAGCTTGCCGCCGCCCTTGATTTCGGGCCATGTGTCGGGATTCAGGGTCTCGAGGCGGCGAATCGCATCCAGCACCGCTTTCGCGTCCTGCGCGAGGGTGGGAATCAGCGTCGCGCAGGTGTCGACCCGCGCCCCAAGGGCGGCCATTGCCGCAATGTCCCGGCGGCGCTGCTGCTCCCACCGGTCGGCGAGCCATCCCGTCATGCCACGGGGGATGCCCGTCTCCCAATCGTCAGCCAGCCCGAAGATATAGTCGGCCGACACGTCGTAAAGCTCGGCAGCGTCGCGGATCAAAAACACGGGCACGCTGTTCGTGTCGGTGGCGTTTTCCACCTTCGATAACTTCGACGGGTTCGCGTAACCCAGCCGGCGCGCGGCTTCGGACAGGGAGAAGTTATTCATTTCTCTGGCTTCCCGAAGCCTGGCACCGATCATTTTCACGGCGGCGGCTTGGGGTTTTGTCCGGAGGCGCTCCGTGGGGGCGGATTCCTGCATTTCGATGTCCTCGTGGGTTTTCTGGGGCTGGGCGAGCCAGGCGGCCGGTGGTGCGTTGCGGATTCCCGCTGCGATTACAGACGGCTGGATCCCGTCTTGCTGGGGCAGCAGGGCCGCGCTGGCGGCGGCAATCTGGTTGTGGGTCGTCACGCTGCGGCACGCCGGGCAAGATCGGCCCGAATATCGCCGACACGCCAGCCCGTCACGCGGTGGGACAACTTAACCGGAGTGGGTATTTTCTGGCGCGCCGCCCAGCGCCAAATTGTCGCGCCTGAAACGCCGCCATAGATCTGCCGCATCGCTGGCAGCCGGAGATAAACTTCGTCGGCCAAGCCGCCGAGATCAGGGAGCGGAGACGAGATTGCAGCGCCAGCGCAGCGCGGCAAATTTCTGGCTGAAGTCGTTGGCGTTGTCACGGCCTGGTCATCCTTTTATGCGGTGTAACTGCACTGAGTGATACACATCGTATCCCATTGCAACGTGTGGATTTTGCCGGCTTAAAAATATTTATCCATTTACTTCAATGGTTTAGTAAAGCATTCACTAAACATTGCGAGGTTTCGAGGCGCGTCGGTTTAGCTCATCCAGCCAATCGCCAGGCGACGGAGGAATGCGCACGCTCACCTCGAAGCCCCTCAACTTGAGGCGGTGGGCAGCGGCAAAGGCGGCTTTCTGTCCGGCGAAATTCACATCGTTGTCGGCGAACACAACCACCTCACGAACGCCGGTAGGCGGCTCGAACGACTCGATACCGGCGGTGCTGATGCACGACCACACCGGCACCTCGAACAACTCCGACGCGGCAAGCGCCGTTTCGATGCCCTCGGCAATACCCAGAACCTGAGAAACGGCCGTCAGGCGAATTGCGGCGCCGGATAGCGGCAACCCCTGCATGAGCTTTTTCGGGGCCACCACGGGCGCCTTGCGGGCCGCCTGAAGGTACGTTCGGTGCAGTGAGCGCGCCTTGCCGTCCGGGCCGGTCACGGTGGCGAGCATCGCGGCGTAAGTGCCGACCGTTTCGCCGTCGTGATATCGAAGGGCCTGATGCACGCGGATGGACTCGGGCAGCTCATAGAGCTTCAGGCCCCGCTCGGCCAGGTATCGGGCGGCTTCATCGCCGCGCTGAATCGGTCGCGACTCCGACCACACCCGGCGCAGAGCGGCGAGCTTGTCCTCGTCGGTGCGCTCGGGTTTGCTGGCGGTCGGCTGCACCACACCCGCCAGCCGCTCAATTTGCCGGGCGGCATCCTTGAAGGCTTGGCCGGTGAGCCCCATAACCAGTTTGACGCCGTCCCCCGCTCCGCATCCGGAGCAGAAGTAGGTGCCGCGGCCGTCCTTGTCATCGAAGCGGAAGCGATCCCTCCCGCCGCATATGGGGCAAGCGCAGTGCCGCCCGTTGAGCGTGCGCTCGTCCATGCCCAGACTCAGCAGGATCGAGCGCCAGCGGCCAGCGGCGACGGTGCGAACGTCAAGCCTGGCGTCACCCATGATGAGCCCCTTGCCGTTTCGCCCAAGCGATGTTGCGGGACCGTACCCAAGAGCGAAGTTTGTCACTCGGCTTTGTGACGACTGGAGGAATCCCGGTAGGCCAGTCCCCAAACAATTCGCGGAATTTATGACGGGCCCAACTGGCTGCGTAGCGCTTTTCGAGAGCGATGTGAAGGAGGCCGCCGAAAGCGTCGGCCTGGTCAAACCGGTCAGCGTATTTGCTCTTCCGGGCGACCTTCACAAGTTCTCCGGCAGCGACCGCAATGTCGCTTTGACGCTGCGGCTTGAACCCGCACTTCGGGCACTCATGCACGCCCGCACCACGAACGTATTTGCATTTCGGGCAGGGCTTCGGCTCC
>JAQTYQ010000117.1 GCA_028688225.1 Opitutaceae bacterium
ATCGATAATCTGACCGGGGATGAGGTGGCGAACCACAACAATCTGCGCCTGCGGGCCTATGACCAGTATGACTATCAGAAGTTCACCTTCCGCCATGCCGTGAATGAAAACCTGGCCCTGACGGCCTCGATCAATCACCATCAGCAGAGCGGTCTGCTGGATCTGTGGTCGCCGGAGTCGCTGACCTTTGTGTCTCTCGGGGCCCAGGGCCGCATCGGCGGCGAGGACGGGGTCAAGTATGCCGTCGAGCAGGGTATCGGTGTCGACAAGACCTCCGTCGAATTGAGCAGCGGCCGCTTCAGCGGGTACTACAAGCGCTTCCAGGGCGTGGGACGCGCGGGCGTCGACATGCAGATCAATAAGACCCTGAGTGTGGGCGCTTCCAGCAATGCCCAGGGCAACTTTGAGTTCCATGGTCAGTGGTCCGGCGAAGACGGATCGTTCGCCGCCATGTTGGGCATGGGCAGTAACGGCAGACCGCAGGCCGGGTTCAAGGTGGATGTGCGCGCGGTGTACGACTGGCTGACCGGCCGCGAGACGACCAAGACCGACCGTCCGCAGGCCGACACCCTGGCCTTTGTCCCGACGGAACGTGACCGTCTGCAGTTGGCTCCGGAGGCCGGCGAACCGCGCATGACGGACCTGCAGTATCAGGCCGATTGGAAGAAGCTCTACCGCATGAAGGTGACCCTGGATCCGTTCGGCCAGCAGGTGACGGCTGAGCCGCGCATGATGGAACATATGCAGGCCGTTCTGCGTGATCCGGAGGCCGCGGGCATCGGGTTCATCTTCGGCCAGGTCCCGACGGCCCTGACCGAGAAGGACGCCTCCTACGGTCTGCCGCTGCGCTATATCGCGCCGGAAGACCTGCGCGAGGCCGGCATCTTCCGCAACCTGGGCGGCTTCTATATCCGTCTCCAGCAGAACGGCCGGATGTTCAGCCAGGCGCTCGGCGACGATACCCGGGTGATCCTGCCCAAACAGTTCAGCCAGCTCTCCACCCGCATCGACAGCGCGTATCCGGTGATCGTCGAGGATACCTTCCGCTCCATCGACCGCGAACTGCAGTTCGCCTCCGGGCTGGGTGTCCTGCGCGTGCAGGGTGTGGGCTCCATTCCGCTGACCCGCCGCATGCTCGAGGTCCTGACGGATGCCAGCCTCGAGAACGGTACTCTGCAGGGCGAGCCGACCTACAGCTATAACAAGAAGACCGGCGAGATGAATCAGAAGATGACTGCGGTGAACTTCACCTACCGCGGGCTCGACATCAGCGGGGCTCTGCTGGATCTGGGCCGCGAGGGCATCGCGCTGATGAAGCAGTTGACCGGCAAGACCTTCACCCTGCCGCTGAAGGCCGGCAATGTCTCCCTGACCATGGCCGAAATGTCCGACCGCGCCGCGGAATTCGGTGTGGCCTGGAGCAAAGACAATGCGGGCCAGAACATCCTGTCGATCCCGGCCGCCGCGGCCTTTGAGAAGGTCCCGACCTTCGTGGATGTCAACGGCCATGAGCGCGTGGCCGTCGGATTGTCGAATGAGTTCAAGGCCATCAGCCGCGCCTATGCCGAACGCGACCTGTACATGGTCGACGGGCGTCCGGTGGTCGGTTCCGGCCTGAACGCGGCCGAGCGCGCTGCGCTGAACACGTCTGATCTGGCGGTCGGCCAGGTGGTCGGCGGTTCGCTCTTCGGCCGCTTCGTGACCCGCGCCCAGATGAAGGCCCTGGGCGAGCGTGAGGTCCTGCCGCTGACCGGCAAGCAGCTGCCGTCCGTGACCAGCCCGGCCGACGCGGGCCGCGCGCCGAAGTATGCCTACTACTATGATGCCGACTTGAGCGGCCGCTATGAAGAGGGCGAACCGGTCCAGTATGTCCTGCAGGGCGAACCGGTGCCGGCCGGCTTCACCCCGATGAAGGCCCTGGGGATTGAGACATTTAATGCCAAGACAGAGGCCCCGCTCGTGCCCGCGATCAACCTGCCGGTGGCCTCGGCGCCGTCGATCTGGCTCTCCAGCGACCTGCCGGTCCTGGGCGCGGCGGTGGCGAAGGCCATGACCCTGACGCAGATCCCGGCCGAACAACTGCCCAGCCTGACCGTTTCGGGCCTGCGCAAGCTCGACGCCGAGATCCCGGTGCGCGGGGTGACCTACTCGCCGGTGGCCAAGGGAGAAACGCCGTGGACCCTGGATTGGGAGGCTCACCTGTCCGATATCACGCTGATGAAGAAAATGGGTGTCACCACCATCCGCACCTACCGTCCGATCACCTCGAAGCTCTTCCTCGACACGCTGGCCGCCAACGGCATGCAGGCCATCATCGGGTTCCCGAGCTACGACGACACCAAGGCCGGTCCGGACATCCAGGGCGGCGGGTATCTGGATTACATCCGCGCCTACAAGAATCACCCGGCCGTGCGCATGTGGGAATTCGGCAATGAGTACAACTATCATCCGGAATGGTTCAACAATGATGTGAACGTCTGGTATGCCGGCCTCGAGAAGGCGGCCCGCGCGGCCAAGGCCGTGGACGCGGCGCACAAGATCTCCACCGCCCACGGCGAGGTTCCGGCGGCCGAGGTGCTCAAGGCGGTTCCGTCGGTGGATGTCTGGGGCCTGAATATCTACCGCGGACGCGCGGCGGCCACGGTGTTCGGCGATTGGCAGAAGAGCAGTCAGGCGGCCGGCGTGCGCGGCGATCTGCAGTTCTACATTTCCGAAACCGGCGAGGATGCCTTCAACGCCGCGGCCGGCCGCGAGGACCAGACGACGCAGGCGCAGGTCAATGCGGCGATCTGGCAGGATCTGGCCGCCCACGCCCAGCCGGGCAAGTTCCTCGGTGTGACCTACATG
>JAQTYQ010000118.1 GCA_028688225.1 Opitutaceae bacterium
CATTCTTCGATCAGGCGGTGGGCGTCGTTGCGGTTCACCGGCACGATGCTTTCGATCTTGCGGTCTTCGCCGAACACGATCTTGGATTCCTGGCTGTCGAAATCCATCGCCCCGCGCTCTTCCCTGGCCTTGTGCAGCAGCTTGTAGACCTCGCAAAGGTTCTCCAGGTGTTTGAGCAAGGGCTTGCGCTTTTCCCGCGTTTTCTTGTCCTTGTCCACCAGGATCTTCGCCACTTCGTTATAGGTCAGGCGGGCGTGGGAGCGCATCACGGCGGGGTAGAACTTGGAGCGGGTGGTCTTGCCTTCGCTGTTCAGCAGCATCTCGCAGACCATGCAGAGCCGGTCTTCCTCGGGGTTGATGGAACACAGCCCGTTGGAGAGGATTTCCGGCAGCATCGGGATGACCCGCTCGGGGAAATACACCGAGGTGGCGCGCTTCTGCGCCTCGCGGTCCAGGGCCGTGCCGGGGCGGACGTAATGCGACACGTCGGCGATGGCGACGAACAGTTTCCAGCCTTTGGGCGTGGGCTGGCAATACACGGCATCGTCGAAGTCGCGGGCATCCTCGCCGTCGATGGTGACCAAGGGTAGCTTGCGGATGTCGACGCGCCCGGCCTTGGCCTCTTCCGGCACTTCCCGGCCCAGCCCGGCGATTTCCTGCCCGACTTCCTCGGGCCACACATTGGGCAGGTCGTGGGAGCGGATCGCCACCTCGATTTCCATGCCGGGGGCCATATGGTCGCCCAGCACCTCGACGATGCGGCCTATGGGTTCGCGGCGGCGGGTGGGGTATTCGAGGATCTCCACCACGACGATCTGGCCATGGCGGGCATCGGCCAGCCCTTCCACCGGTATCAGGATGTCATGGGTGATGTATTTGCTGTCGGCGGTGACGCTGGCGATGCCCCGGTCCCGGTTCAGCCGCCCGACGACATGGGCCGTGTTGCGCTCCAACACCTCGATGACGGCGGCCTCCCGGCGGCCGCGCCGGTCCACCCCGCGCACGCTGGCCACGGCGCGGTCGTCGTGCATCAGCAGGCGCATTTCGCTAGGCGGGATGAACAAATCGTCGCCGCCCTCGTCGGGCCGCAGGAAGCCGAAGCCGTCGGGATGGGCGAGGACGCGGCCGGCGATCAAGTCCTTCTGGTTGATCTGGCAGTAGCGGTCGCGCCGGTTGCGCAGGAGCTGGCCGTCGCGCTCCATGGCGTTGAGCCGCCTTCTGAGGGATTCGATGTCTTCGTCATCGAACAAGCCCAGCAAGGGGGCCAGTTCTTCCAGGCGAAGGGGCACGCCTTGCTCTTGCAAGACCTGGAGGATGAGTTCCCGGCTGGGGATGGGGCGTTCGTATTTTTCCGCCTCGCGGGCAGCGAAGGGGTCGGTGTATTTGAAGTCTCTGGCCTTCGTTTTAGAAGGTGAAGTCATGTATGGGTGAGCCTTAATGTCTGAAGCTGGACGGGCCGGACTTCCCGCCTGGGGAAGGGTGGGCTAATGTGTTCATGATAAAGCAGTTCGCTGGTTTTGGCGCGAATAGATGCACATCCTGGCCATCGCGCATGAAGCGGGAGTCGAATTCGGCATGGCGGACATCGATGCGATTTCGCGCAAGGTGCCCTGCATCTGCAAGGTCGCCCCGAGCTCGGACTATCACGTCCAGGATGTGAACCGCGCGGGCGGCATCCTGCGCATCCTCGGCGAGCTGGCTGCCGCCGGGCTGGTGGACGGAGCGGTGGTGCGCGCGGATGGCATGACCCTCGCGGAAGCCATCGCCCGTTTCGACATTACCGTGCCGAATCCGGCCCCGGAGGCGCGCGAGATCTATCAGAGCGCCCCCGGTGGCGGGCGCAACCTGGTATTCGCCTCACAATCCGCCGCCTTCAAGGAACTCGATGCGGACAAAGCCGCAGGCTGCATCCGCGATGCGGTCCACGCGTATTATCCCGACGGCGGCCTCGCCGTGCTCACCGGCAACATCGCCAACTCCGGATGCATCGTCAAAACTGCGGGAGTCGATCCCGCATCGTTTCATTTCAAGGGACCGGCGCGGGTTTTCGAATCGCAGGACGCCACCTGCGAGGCCATTCTCAAGGGCAGGATCCAGGCGGGGGACGTAGTGGTGATCCGCTACGAAGGACCGCGCGGCGGCCCCGGCATGCAGGAAATGCTTTACCCCACATCGTACCTGAAATCCATGGGCCTGGGCAAAGCCTGCGCCCTCATCACCGATGGCCGCTTTTCCGGCGGCACCTCGGGGCTTTCCATCGGCCACGTTTCGCCGGAGGCCGCCGCAGGGGGCGCCATCGCACTCATTCGGGATGGAGACACCATCGAGATCGATATTCCCGGCCGCACGGTCCAGGTGCTCGTCAGCGATGACGAGCTAGCCGCGCGGGCC
The DNA here is from genome assembly GCA_028688225.1 of Opitutaceae bacterium. GTDB lineage: Bacteria > Verrucomicrobiota > Verrucomicrobiia > Opitutales > Opitutaceae > Fen-1467. The sequence goes on from JAQTYQ010000118.1 coordinate 2,392, forward strand.
CGGGAGGAAGCGGCCAAGGGCAAGGACGCCTACCGTCCCGCCGGCCGCCAGCGCAGGGTTTCCAACGCGCTCAAGATCTACGCCCGCCACGTGACCTCGGCGGATAAGGGCGCCGTGCGCGAGGTGCTCGACTAGGCGTGGTTTTCCAGAACCCACCCGGTTTCCCATCCGTCTCCGGCCTTCGGGCGCGGCCCCGGGAGCCGTCGGAGCGGGAAGGACCAGTTAGCGGCGAATGTTAGATTTCCGTGGCGGCGGTTTCCAACCGCCCTGCCCCGCCTTTCTAGCCCGGCTTCCGCTGTTAGATGGTTTTCGGGTCCCGGATCGTTGAGATTGCGTTGATTTTTTCAAAAGGTCTCCACCACAGGCCTGGGAGTTCGGATTTCGGGCGAGGTTGCTGCGAAGCAAATACTGGCCTTCGTGGCGGCGGTCATCATGATGGAGGTCTGA
>JAQTYQ010000119.1 GCA_028688225.1 Opitutaceae bacterium
CCAGAGAATGTACGGCGCAAAGACGTGGGTGGCGTGGGGTGTGATCGGCAGGCAGAACCGCAGGAAGCCGTACGTGCCCATCTTGAGGAGGATGCTGGCGAGCAGCACGCTGCCGGCCGTGGGCGCCTCGACGTGCGCCGCAGGCAGCCACGTGTGGAACGGGAACATCGGCACCTTGATCGCGAAGGAGATGAAAAACGCCGCGAAAATCCAGCCCTGGAAAACCGGGTCGTACGGCCGGCCCATCAGGTCGGGAATATGGAAGGTGCCGGCGTGCAGACGCAGCGCGATGAGCGCGACCAGCAGGAAGACCGACCCCGCCATCGTGTAGATGAAGAACTTGAGCGAGGCGTAGATCCGGCGCGGCCCGCCCCACACGCCGATCAGCAGCGCCATGGGAATGAGCATCGCCTCCCAGAAGACGAAGAAGAGGATGGAATCGAGCGCGCAGAAGACGCCGACCATGGCCGTTTCCATGACCAGCAGGCAGAGCATGAACTCCTTCACCCGCGTCTTGATGTAGCTCCACGAGGCCAGGACGCACAACGGCGCGATCAGGGTCGTCAGCAGCACGAGCAGCAGGCTGATACCGTCGATGCCGACCGTGTAGTTGATCTTGAGTCCGGAAATCCAGGCGGCGTGCTCAACGAACTGGAAGTCGGCGGTCTCGGGATTGAAACCGGCCCAGAGCTGCAGGGAGAGGAGCGCGATGATCGTGGTGCTGGCGAGCGTCCACCAGCGCAGGATGCGCTCGTGGCGGAGCAACGCCGCGACCGCAGCGGCGAGCAATGGCGCGAAGATCAGCACGCTGAGGAGGGGGAAGCCGGCGGAGGTGGCGGAGGAGGGCATCGACGGGGAAATGGCAGCTAGGAGAGGTGAAGTCCTTGTAGGGCGGGGTCGCCTTCCTTCGCCACGGCTACGGAGCGTAGGCTGGACCCCATCGTGCAGTCGCCCATTGGCGGTTGGGTGGCGGCATTCGGCTTGTCCCGCCATAGCCAACCGGCGACGGCGGACGATGCCGCCCTACAACCAAGGAGGGTCAACGAGGTCCTCATCAGTGACGGTTTGTTGCGCATGGGATCCCGGTTCAGAAGAGGAACAGGAAGCCGAGCAGGAGGATCGCCGCGACGGCGAACACAAGGGTGAGGTTCTCCTGGAGCGCACCGCGCTGGGCGAAGCGCAGCCGGCCGCCGAGACCGCGGACGGCGGAGGCCAGGCCGTCGACGGCTCCGTCGATAATGCGGTTGTCGAAGAGGTTCACGAACCCGGCCGATTTCATCAGCGGCACCAGGCCGCCGACCCGGTAAACCTCGCCCACGCCGGTGTCGGCGGACTGGACCGGCTTGCGGGCCAGCCAGAGAAAGGCGCGCCCGCCCATGCGGTAGAACCAGTCGAGGTCGAGGTTGATGCCAGCGTGCGGCTCGATCTTTCGCAACCGGACCAGCACGAAGAAGGCGAGGGCGGTGAAGAGCAGGATTTGGAGGGTCTCGGAGAGGTGGTACGAGGTGTACGGGTGGTACTCCATTGCCGCCTCGTGGTACGGCAGCAGGTTGTAGAGGTATGGCGTGTAGACGCCGATGAAGACGCAGAGGAAGGCGGCGATGCCCATCGCGGCCAGCATGTTCCACGGCGGATCCTTGGCGCGCTCGTAGGTCGCGGGTTCGCACTTGTTCTGTCCGAACCAGACGAAGTACGGGACCTTGAGGCCGTTGCAGTAAAACGTGCCGATCGAGGCGAGATTAAGCAGGAACGCGGCCCAGAGCAGGTGGTGATCGAAGCCGGCCTGGACGATCATCGACTTGCTCACGAAGCCGCTGAAGAGCGGGAAGGCCGAGATCGAGAGGCCGCCGATCAGGGTGAGGAAGAACGCCCAGGGCATTTTCCGGTAAAGGCCGCCCAGCTTCGACATGCGCGTTTCGCCGGTCATGTGGAGCACGGCGCCGCCGCCCATGAAGAGCAGGCCCTTGTAGAGGATGTGGGCAAAGGCGTGGGCGCAGGCGCCGTTGATGGCGAGGGCGGTGCCGATGCCGACGCCGGCCACCATGTAGCCGACCTGGCTGACGATGTGGTAGGCGAAGAGCCGGCGGACGTCGTTCTCGATGATGGCGTAGACGACGCCGTAAAGCGACATGATCACGCCGAGCACGACGAGCAGTTCCATGCCGGCAAAGCCGCGGCAAAGGGCGTAGACCGCGGTCTTGGTCGTGAAGGCGCTGAGAAAGACGGAGCCGTTGAATGTGCCGGCCGGATAGGCGTCGGGCAGCCAGGCGTGCAGCGGGGGCACCGCGGCGTTGAGGACGAAGCCGATCAGGATCAGCCAGGCCGCCGGCGTCGGATGGTGGACATCGAAGCTGGTGAAGGCCGTACTCCCCGCGGCTTTCACGTGGAGAACGATGCCGGCCAGCAGCGACAGGCCGCCCGCGATGTGCACCAGCAGGTAGCGGAAGCCGGCGGCGGTGGATTCGGGCGTGCGGCGGAACCAGATGAGAAAGACCGAGGCGAAGGCCATCACCTCCCAGAACAGGAACAGCGTGAGCAGATCGCCTGCGAAGATGGCGCCGAGCGAGCCGGCCACGTAAGTCCAGGCCGCGATGTGCTGGGCGTCCTCCTCGACGTGCAGGCCGTAGAGCGTGCCGATGAGGCCCATCAGGCTCATGATGTGGGCGAAGACGAGGCTCAGGGAGTCGACGCGGCCGAAGGTCAGTGTCCAGTGAAGGAAGGAAACGTGCCAGTGGTCGCCCCGGCCCATGGTCAGCACGCAGCCGTAAGCCAGCGCCGGAATGAGCAGGAGCCAGACTTTCTTCA
>JAQTYQ010000062.1 GCA_028688225.1 Opitutaceae bacterium
GTCCAAGGTTCGGAGCTGGGCTGGGATTTGAGTCATGTCGATGGTCTCCAAGGCGCGTGACGGCCAGCCCTCAAAGGCTGGCCGCTTCGTGCCTTCTGGGGTTGCTGCGGCCCGCACGGCGCGGGCGCCACAATCACATGCCGTCGAGATTCAGCACCGCCGCGCCCTGGGTGGTGCAGAGGAAGAACGGAAGGGTCAGGCGCTTGAAGGCGCCTGGCCCTTCCGTTCCAACCCACCGCCGGTCTTCGACGGTCGGAGACAGGGGAAGACGAGCCACTCCCAACTTTGGCAAAAAAGGGCGGGCAACATGACACTGGGGGGAAGGGGGAAGGCTTTAAGGGCCTTCCCCCTTCCCCCCAGTGTCATGCCATCGCCCAGGCCGGCGTGCCGTTTCGCGGCCGAGGCCGCCAAAGCCCAAGTACGCCTGGGCACGGTGGCACATTGATCGCTGGCCCGAATGGGGTGGGCACAGGCACTACAAATGCCCTATGGAATTAAAAACTTTCGTGTCAAAAACTTTCGTGCGCCAGGCCACGCGAAGACAATGGCGACCAAAAAATCACCGAGCCACAAAAAAAGGGTAGACATCTCTGGCGAAGGTCGATTATACGACCTGTCCCGGTTGACGTGGCCGGGTACCTACGGGGAGATGATGGAAGACATCCATCGCGACAACGCGGTTCTTAAGAATCGTGGAGACGACTTCTCGCGGTTGGCATTCACGCTCGGGCCGGATGAATATCCGGTAGCGGCGGGCGATGGAGCCTTCAGCGAAGTAACGCCGGAGACGGCGGACTCAGCCCGGCCCAATCAGGGCGGCGGCGAGGATGGGACCCGGGAAAACCCGCAGGTCGAGATAGCGGAAGACGCGGCGCAAACCGTCGCTCATCCGCTGGTAGAAGAAGGCGATAGTGACGCCGAACCCGGAGCCGAGCCAAGGCTCCTGCGAAAGCCGAGTGCCATCAAGCGGCTGGCCGCGCGCCACCGCCAGCCCCCGATCTGGGGCTGGGTGCGGCGGAAGCAGGTGTCGCTGTTCTACGGCCCTCCCGGCGCGGGCAAGAGCCAGTTCGTCTTGCAGGCCGGCGTAGCCATGGCGGCGGGAAAACCGTTTGCCGGGCACACGCCCGTGAGGCCGTGCAAGGTGGTCTTCTTCAGCCCCGAGGATGAGGCCGATGTCATCAGCGACAGAATCGAGGCTGCCGCCAAGGTTCTGGATGCCGACATGGCACTGGTCGAGGAGAACCTCGTGATCGCCTATTACGGCGAATCGGGCGTGCTGTTCGAGCCAGGGGTGGACGGGGTGCGGTTGACCACCCTGGGCTCGGATTTCTTCGCCGAGGTCGCGGAATTCGGGGCCGATGCCATCTGCCTCGATCCCATGGCCGAGTTGCACCGCCTGGCGGAGGCCGACAACGGTGCGATGAACGGGCTGATGGCGCGGCTGAGGACGTTCGCGCGGAAGGGCAACTACGCCGTGCTGATGACCCACCACACAGCCAAACCCGAGAGCGGGGACAAGGCTCCCACGCTTCATTCAGGGCGTGGCGCCAGTGCGACCGGCGCCGCATCCCGCCATGTTGAGATCCTATCGGAACTCACCAAGGCGGAGCGTGATCGGTACGGCATCACCGACGAGAGGTTGCCGGATTTCATCCGCCGCGAGGTCTCCAAGGATTCCTACGGCCGCAAGCCTGGGGTGCCGATGTTCCTGAAGCGGGTGGAGGTCGAGGTCAACGGCGCCGCCGCGCCGGCGCTGGTGCCGGTGGAATTGGTCGCCGTACCGGCGGACTCGGCGAAGGCTGAGCCGACGCGGAAGAAAAGGGCCTAAGGGCCAGCACGGCGTGCCGGTGTCGGCATGCACGTCAACAGGCCGCGCCCCGGGCGGGCGCGCAGGAAATGAGCGAACAGCAGACGAGGGGCCGTTAGGCCAGAGTGGCGCCCGGGCAGGCGCCACAAACGACGGTCCGCCATGGGCCTATAGGCCATGGCGGGCCGGATACGGCAAAGGAGTTCATACATGTTTACGAACGATCTGCTCTTCCGCGACGCAAGGGAAGACTACGCTATTGCCATCGCCCAGGCCGTCCATAAGGCGTTGGACCTGGACCCGGTGAACAGCCTGGACGACGCCATCACGGAGGCCGAAAACGAGCTCGAGTGGTACAAGGCGCGAGCGCGGAATGCGGCCAGGGCGATCAAGGCGTTCAAGGCGCTGCGCCCGGCCAAGCCGCGCAAGGAGCAGGCGCGCGCGAAGGCGCGGCAGACCTACGACGACATGCTGATCGTTATGGATATCCTCTTGGAAGCGGGGGTTTCGATGTCCACCGAGGAGATCGTCACCTACGGCCTGGATATCCCCAAGAGCCGGCTGCGCTACGCGCTGGAGATTCTGGCTCTGGACGAAAAGATCAGCCTCGGCCCCAACGGCTGGGAAATCCAAGGCTTGGACGAGTCTAGCGACACGGCCGGTTAAATCGCGCAAGTGCGGCAGGCCTCCATGGATGGCGGCTTGCCGGCGGCACAAAGCCGCTAGGGCCAGGGTCGCGGTGCCGAAATCGGCGCGCGGCCCTGTAGCCGCCGGAGAACCGGCGAGGGCGCCCGGGGGGCGCCGCACAAACCTTCATGACCGCACCCAGTTGCGACCTTCGGGCCGCAGCCGGCCATGTCCATATTTTTTGGAGCGCAGAAGATGTTCAACGATCGCAAATACCGCCCCAGCCTCGATACATGGGAAAAGGAACTCCTATCCGCCGCGCGCGAGGCCGGCCTCGCGTCGGGAGGCCCCATCCCCGCGAATCTGATCGAGATGCTGATGCTGCTCGACGCCTGCATCGCGGACTTCTCTGATCTAGGGCCGGAGATACCCGAAACGCGCTACGAGATCCTGGAGCTCATGCGGCTGAAGGCCCGGCGGCAGGAAATGCTCAAGCTGCCGATCCCGGTGCGGCTGTTGCGGCTTGTGCATGACGAGGGGCCCATGTCGATCGACGAGGCCGTCGAACGGTGCGCTTCGGGGGATTATGGCAAGATTTCCAAGAAGGTGGCGCGGTCCACGCTCGACGGCCTCTTGACGCTGGGCCTGATGGAGGGCGCGCCGCATCCGGATCGCCAGCGCGGCACCGTGCACTAAGCGCTGCCCCTGTGCCGGATCACCCACGCGGGCAGCCCATGCCGCCCGCGTGGCCGACAAGGGCGACCGGCCAGGCCGGGCATGTTGCCCGGCCTTCCACCGGGTCTCTAACGCGCCCAGCAGGTCATCTGACGGTCGGCCGCCGCGAGAGCATGCCGATGAACGTGACCCGGGTTAAACGACCAAACGCAACGAACACGAAGCTGAGGAGCCATTCGGTTTCAAATGCCTATGCGCGGCTAAGCCATCACCACGACAAGCAAGGAAAGTTCATGACCATGAGCATCAAGACCAAGAAGACCACCGCCGCCAGCAACCTCGAGCTAGTGAACACCCTCGGCGCGGGGCTGGGGCTGCCCGCCTGCACCGACGCCGATGCCTTCATCGCGATGCTCGATGGGAAGATCGACGCCGGCAAGGCGGAGCTGTCCAGGCTGGCGAATGTGCGTGACGCTGCCGCCAGGCTGGCTGGCCGCCGCCGCATCCGCGGGCCGTGGACCCCCGGCGCCAACACCGTCGCCGCGCGAATCGCCGATCTGCTGAAACAGCACACCACCCTGACCCGCCCGCAGATCGCCGTCCTCCTGGCCGCGGAAAATGCCGGCGAAGTGCCGCTCGGTTCCATCTCCGCCTCGCTGTCGAAGCTGTCCGCGGAAGGCTGGATTGAGGGCGGATGGACGGGCTGGAGGCTGGCCGGCGAGGACGCCGGCGCGACCGAGTGAACCGCGGGACGTCATCCATATCCTGAAGATCAGGTAACCGGGCACCTGGACCGAAACGGTCCAGGTGCCCTTCCCGCGCCGGGCCTACGCCGCTGCGCGGCGCTTGATCTCGTCCAGCACGGCCAGTAGCGCGTCCGCCGCCTCGCCGCCGAATAGCCCATCCAGCCCTTGATCGTTGAGGTCTTTATACGGTGATTCGTACAGCCGTGCCGGGTCCATCACGCCGCTCTCGGTCAGCTGCTCCACGATCATGTCGATGAACTCGATCTGGTTGGCGGTCAGCGTGCGACCGGCCATGAAGGCCGAGAACGCCGCCTTGGCCGCGCCGCGATCCAGCCCTACCAGAGCCCGCACAAAAAGCCCCAGCCCGGCGGCTGAGGCTTTTGCTTGCTCAATGTCCTCGGCGGTGCCCGTGCCGCTCTCGCGCAGCATACGCTCCAGCTCGTCCAAATCCATCTGGGTGAGCTGGTTGTTGGTGCGCAGCTTGTGCACGGCGATGTGGTCCTCGTGCTGGCGCAGGAAGAAGCGCGCCTTCGCCTTGAACTTCTCGAAGGAATCCGGCGGGCCGAATTGCTCAAACGGCACCAGCGCGCCCTCTCCCAGCTCGTCCTCGAAATCCGTGTAGATGATCGCGCGCTTGCGCTTCTCAATCAGGTGGACGAGGCCGCGCAGGCGGCGGCGCACATGCTCCAGCATCTCCACCGTCACGTCCTGCCACCAGGCATCGGTCTGGATGTCGTGGATCAGCGCCAGCTCGGCCTGGATGATGGGGATACTGGCCTGCGCCTCCAGCGCCGCCGCAATCTCCTCCGCTTGGCGGCGCAGCTTCACGAAGCCGGGCTGGCGCTTGAGCAGGCAGAGCTGCAGGTTCAGCATCAGCATGTCGAACTGCTTGGCTTCCAGCCGTTCCGGGTCCAGCTCGGCGGGCAGGTTGGCGACTTCCTCGGCCAGCACATGGCGGGAATCGTCATCCAATTGCTCCCATGCCTCCGGCCTCGCGTAGGTCTCCACCAGCTTGCGCTTGGGCCGCACGATGAAATTATCCAGGTTCATCGCCGCCACCTCGCGCTGGAGCTGGGCGGCGACATCACCGCGCAGGCCGGCATGCGAGGCGTCCTCGCCCTTTCCCTCATCCAGCGCGCCGACCAGCTTCAGGCGCGTCTTGAACAGCCGGGCCGAGAGGCTGTCCGCCACGTTGCCTTCCACCGCTGCTTCCGGCTGGCTGAAGAATTCCAGGTTCTGGCAGAAATCGAACACGTAGAAGAATTTCTTGTCCTGCCCCGGCCCGAACAGGTCCGGGCACAGCCGCGTGCCGCGCCCGATCATCTGCCAGAATTTGGTCTTGGAGCGGACCAGCTTGAAGAAGACGAGGTTCACCACCTCCGGCACATCGATGCCCGTATCCAGCATGTCCACGCTGATGGCGATGTGCGGCGTCTTGGAGGCGGTAGAAAAATTGTCGATCAGGCTCTGCGCGTAATCGATCTGGAAGTCGATCACGCGGGCAAAACTGCCCTTGAGGTGCGGGTAGTTAGCGTCAAACCGTTCCTGGATGAACTCCGCATGCTTGTGGTTCTTGGCGAAGATGATGGTCTTGCCCAGCCTGTCGCCACCTTCCACGCGCTGGCCGTGGGTCATCAGGTGCATCAGCACCTTGTCCACCGTGTCGGCGTTGAAGAGCCATTTATTCACCGCCTGCGGGTCCACGCTCTCGGGCGGGCCGTCTTCCTCGTCCCATTCCAGTGCGTCCCAATCCTCCTTCTCCTCCTCGGAGAGGTCGGCGTAGCGTATGCCCTGGCGGGGGTATTTCAGCGGCACGGAGATGGCCTGCATCGGCACCAGCACCTTGTCCGCCACCGCCTGCTCCAGCGGGTAGGCGTCGGTCGGCACGCCGTTTTCCAGCTCGAAGAGCCGGTAGGTGTTGCGGTCGATCTCGTCCTTCGGCGTGGCGGTGAGGCCGACCAGCAGGCTGTCGAACCAGTCGAAGATGGCGCTGTATTTGCGGTAGATGGAGCGGTGCGCCTCATCCACGATCACCAGGTCGAAATGGCCTGTGCCGAAGCGCCGCGCGGCGCCGTCCTGCTCGTCGATCAGCTTCATCATGGTGGGGTAGGTGGAGACGAAGACGCGGCCCTCCGTGTGCTTGTCCGTCACCAGATTCACCGGCGAGGAGGCGGGCAGGTTTTTCGAGAAGGCGCGCCCGGCCTGGTTCACCAGCGAGACGCGGTCCGCCAGGAACAGCACGCGCTTGGCCCAGTTGGCGCGCATCAGCAGGTCTGCCAGCGCGATGACGGTGCGGGTTTTGCCCGCCCCTGTCGCCATCACCACCAGGGCTTTCCGCTGCTTCTGCACCTCAAAAGTTTCGGCGATGCGGCGGATGGCACGCTGCTGGTAGTAGCGGCCGGCGATCTCCTCGTCCGGCTGCGCCTCGGCCAAACTGCGGCGGGTGGTGCGGCGCTGGATCAGCAATTCCAGCTCGTCCTTCTTGTAGAACCCCTGCACCTCGCGGGGCGGATAGGCGGTGTCGTCCCAAATCCAATGCTCGTAGCCGTTGGAGCAGAAGATGATGGGGCGCTGGCCGGTCATCTGCTCCAGGCAATCGGCGTAGAGTTTGGCCTGCTGCTGGCCTTTCAGGGCGGAGTGGCGGGTGGCCTTGGCTTCCACCAGGGCCAGCGGCTTGCCGTCATCGCCCCACAGCACGTAGTCAACAAAACCCTGGCCGCTGGCGGAGGGCATGCCGGTAACTTCATACTCCGCCACGTTCGGCGCGTTCGGGTTCCAGCCGGCTTCGCGGAGGAGCAAATCAATGAAATTGTCGCGGGTGGCGGCCTCGCCGTAATCGTGATGGTCGGGCACGGCCGCGTTGGCGGTGCGGGCGGCGGCGACTTCGGCGCGCAGGCGGGCCAGCTCTTCGTCCAGATGCGCCTTGTCCGCCAGCAGGGTGGCGAGCTTTTCGTCGCGCTCCTGCAGCTCGGCCTCGCGGCGGCGTAGCTGCTCCAGCGTGATTTTGGCGACCTGCGCCATCGGGCGCGGGAGTTTTGCAACGTCGAAGGCCAGGCTGTCCGCCGGCTTGGGGCCGCGGGCGTAATGGCGGGTGAGCCAGAAGCAGAGGTGGAACAGTTCCGCCAGGGCCGTGCGCGCTTCGGTTTCGGAGAAGGGCTTTTCGCTGTGCACGGCCTTGTTGCCGACATCCTTGAGGTAGCGGGCCTTGGCGAAGACGGCCTGGCCCGCGACAGTGCGAAAGCTGGGCTCGTGGATGAGTGCGTTGAGGTTGTCCTGGTAGGGCAGGTTCAGCCGCGCATCGGCCTTGTAGAGCCAGGCCATCACCAGCTCCAGCGTGCGGCGGGCGTAGAAGGCGCTCGCACGCGGGTCTGCGAGGGCTTGGGTTTCGGCGCGCGCGGCGGCAGAGTAGATGTCCGGCCATTCTGGGTGCAAAAAGCCGAACTGCGACATGGCTACGGGGTTCCTGAGAAGGCGCGGTGTTGGAGGGAGGCGAAGAGTCCTTCGTGCTCCGCAGAGGCTTCCCTCAATCGTTGCCTCTGAAGGTCGACCTGCTCAATGGCACTGATGAAACGCTTTTGAATCGGCATTGGCGGTACCAACAACGGAAAGGCGCGAAGCTGAGTCATGTTGATCGAAGCAATTCCTGTCGTTTGCTTGGCAGCACGAAAAAAGTACTGCTTTCCACGCTGGCTGCCAACCAGCCAAGCCAAAAATACCGGGTGCAAATCATCAGAAGACAACCTGATACGAAAGATATGATTTTGATGGATGCATTCTGCCAGCTCAACGTTCCACAACACACCACGCCCAAGTTTGTCGGGGTCACCGCCTTCGGTAATGACGAGATCATCTTTCATCAACTTGTAGCGCTCGATTTCCCGCTCTGTAGCCTCGATGGTTTTCACCACTGTCAGGTCAAGCCGCTGGTCCTGCACGTTGCTCACGGCCAAGTACGGAACGGTCCGCAGGGTTTCTCCACCGACTTTCCGCCCCTTGGTAATTCCGGAGGCAACATCGGCAACGTCCCCAAGCACCTGCGAATCATCCCAGCCAAGCGAGTTGGTGACGGGATCGCCAAGCATCTCCACGAAAATGGCCTGGGCTATTTCGTCGAGCTTGGCCAACGCCTCACGCCGCTTCACCCGCAGCGCATCAGCCTGGTCGAGAATGGCCGCAATCTGGCGCTGCTCGGGGAGCGGGGGAAGGAAAATATCTAAATCTGCTAAGAAGTGTTCCGGCACACGGCGCTGCCCCGCGCTCCCCGTCATTTTCCGTTCGCCTTCAGATCTGACATGATCCTGGCGAAGAAAATGGAATAAGTACCTGGCGTCCGATTCACCCCGTCGAGCACGAACAACATGGAACTCCGTTGATCCGAACCCGATTGGCAGTGAAAGACTCGCCTGCGCGATTTTGTTGTTTTCAAAGCAGGGCGTAATTTTTGCGACAAGTACATCGCCATTCTCAAAGGCCGTGAAGCCTTTGGCTACGTCGCGGTACGGCCGAATTTCTTCCCGGACAACGGTTCCTGCTTCACTCGATACCGCCGCCATGGGAACAAAAGATACCTTGGTATCGAGGGCGGGTTTCTCACGGAGACGAGGGTTTAGCTCGGCAACGTCCGCTAACTTAACAACGCTCGTGTTGGCACGGGACAGAACCTTCAGCATCACCCGAGCATCTCCTCGAGTTTTTCCATGCCCTCGCGGATTTCATCCTCCAGCTTCACCAGCTCGATCAAAATCTCGCGTGGAGAGCGATGGGTCACCGCATCGCGCACAATCTCCTTGTACCGGTTCAGCGACAAATCCCAGCCCGAGGCCGCGATGTCGGCCTTGGGCACGACAAAGCTCTGCGCCGTGCGCGGGCGTTTCTTCTCCTTGCCGCCGCGCTCGCGCCAGCGGGCCAGCACGTCGGGCAGGTTATTCTTTGCGTGCTCGGCCTCGTCCAATTTCTGCTCCGGTGCCACACCCAGCTTGGAATCGGGCAGCAGCGGCTGGCGCTTGTCGTCCAAAGAAAAACCGTCGGCCTGCATGTCGTAGAACCAGACCCCATCCGTGCCGCCGGAATCCGTGCGGGTGAAGAGCAGGATGGCGGTGGAGACGCCCGCATAGGGGCGGAAGGTGCCGGAGGGGAGCGAGACCACCCCGTCCAGCTTGTGGTCCTCCACCAGCATGCGCCGCAGCTCCTTATGCGCCTTGGAGGAGCCAAACAGCACGCCGTCCGGCACGATCACCGCCGCACGGCCGCCTGGCTTGAGCAGCCGCAGGAAGAGGGCGAGGAAGAGCAGCTCGGTCTTGCGGGTTTTCACGATGGCGGTGAGGTCCTTCGCCACGGATTCCGCATCCAGCGCCCCGGCGAAGGGCGGGTTGGCCAGCACCAGGGAGTAGCGCTCGGCGTCCTCTGTATGCTCCTGCGCCAGGCTGTCGCGGTAGCGAATATCCGGGTTATCCACGCCGTGCAGCATCATATTCATGCTGCCGATGCGCAGCATGGTGGAGTCAAAGTCGAAGCCATGGAACATGCCGTGGTGAAAATGCGCGCGCAGTGCATCGTCGCGCAGCACCTCCGGGTGGTAGTGGCGCATATACTCGCCCGCCGCCACCAGGAAGCCGGCGGTGCCGCAGGCGGGGTCAACGATGATGTCCTTCGGCGTGGGGGCGGTGAGCTCCACCATCAGCTGGATGATGTGGCGCGGGGTGCGGAACTGGCCGTTCTGCCCGGCGGTGGCGATCTTGCCGAGCATGTATTCGTAGAGGTCGCCCTTGGTGTCGCGGTCCTCCATCGGCACCTTGTCGATGCCTTCCACCACTTTCACCAGCAGCGCTGGGGTGGGGATGGTGAAGCGGGCGTCGCGCATGTGATGGGCGTAGGTGGAACCATCGCCGCCCAGGGTGCGCAGGAAGGGGAAGACGTGCTCGGCCACCACGGTATACATCTCCTGGGGCGAGCCGAGATTGCGGAATTTCGACCAGCGCATGCTCTCATAGGGGCAGCCCTTGTCATCCACGCCCTCGGGGAAGATGCGCCGCGCCATGGGCTTTTTCAGGCGGTTGGCTTTGGCTTCCTCGCGGGTGTGCTCCTCATCCAGCCGGCGGATGAAGAGCAGGTAGGTGAATTGCTCGATGACCTCCAGCGGGTTGGAGATGCCGCCGGTCCAAAAATTATTCCAAATCTGGTCGATCTGGTTGCGAATCTCACCTGTCAGCATCGTTTCTCTTCTTCATCACTCTATCTATGGCCTGATTTCTGGCCGATCGAGTGGGGGATGGCAACCGGGCCGCGGAGGCGCAACAAGCGCCTCCGCCACCGGCTGGGCGCCTCAAAATCGCCGGGTTACGGGGGCGCATGGGCTATTCGCCGCAACGCCTGACCACGTTGCGGGTAGATGCTACTCATCCGCCAGCAGCCCTTCCGCATCGCGCCCGCCGTACAGGATTCGGTCGATGACGACGGCGGCCGGGGTGAGGTGGAAGGCGATGGTGACGCGCCGTTCAAACCCCACCAGCCGCAGCCCGGGCCGCAGATCATCCCGGCGGATGCCGCGCTCCGGGAAGGTCTCGAAGGCAAGGCAATAGGTCCTGATCCGCTCGGCGTAGCCATAGGCGCGGTCCGGGCCGGACTGATCGGCGATGAAGTCATAGAGTTGGAGCAGGTCGTCCTCGGCTTCCGGCGCGAAAATGACGGCCCGCGTCACGCGCGGTCTTTTTTCAGGCGCTGCTCATGGTGGGCGCGCAGGCGATCGGCCACCTGTGCGGCGGACCGCCCTCGGCCGGGCTCGGCCTGCATGGCGTCATAGACGGGGACCACCGCGTCGCGCAGCCAGCGCTCCACCGCCGCATCGCGCTCCTGCAGCGCGCGCAACCCGGCCCGGACCACCTCGCTCGCCGATGCGTAACCGCCGGAGGCGACCAAGCCATCGATATAGCTTGCCTGCTCCGCGGGCAGGCTGATGGTCCGCTTCTCAATAGATGACGCCGTTCGGCCGGCCATGGTCGGGGTCTCCTGTAGTTCGGTATGATAATTTCATACTTTTCAGGCTGACCGTCAACCGGAAATGGGGTACACGGCAACCAGATGCCACTGAATCAATCTGAGCCCAGCCAATCTGTTTTTATCTCACAAAACACGTCAAGTGATACCATCCCCGATTGAGGCTGACTCTTGATTGAGGAGGATTCCCATCGCGGCCGAAATCGGATTCGATACCCTGATGCGGCGATTCGCATGATGGGAGCATCTGATGGGCGCGAAGTTGAAAAT
>JAQTYQ010000120.1 GCA_028688225.1 Opitutaceae bacterium
CGAGCCGTCGACCTTGATCGCCCCGATCCGAACGGATTCCGGCCGTCCGCGCCTTGGCGACGTCGGCGCTATCTTCGGCTTCCGTCCTCGAAATCGCCGCCGTGTCATCGCCAGCCTCCAATCAAATAACCCAATGCTGCCGCAAACACGTTTAGGGCGATGAGGCCGAGGAATTCTCCGATCCGGCTGGAAGTCACAAGAATGCTCAACAGTGCCAGAAGCACACCGCCGGCCAGGACTATCAACAGACTCATCTCCTGGCGTCTTAACCGACGCCGAATGCGTTTCAGGTCGACCTCGTATTCTTCGGGCGGCAGGCCAGGCGGTAATGGTATGCTGTGTTCTCGACAAAATGTCCCATAGTTGTCGTATTTGAACTCGGGAATAGGACCCTTGACCTCTTGTCCCGATTCATCGTACATGGCGGGTTTCATCTCGGCCTCGTATTCTTCGGGTGACAGCGGAACAAGACCCATCAGAATCCTCCTCGTCGGTAATAGTGCCTCACGTTGGCGAATGTGATGGGCCGACCGTCGCGGCGGCAGGCCTTCATGCAGTCGCGCAAGATCATCCGTGCGACCCGGCGGCTCTCGACGGGATCATGGGCGGCCGTCCGCCACGGGCGCTTGCTGTAGTGCTTCCAGGTCGACCGCTTGATCTGATAGGGTCCGTGCTCGCCCGCCTTGCCGACGGCATGGTTACGGCCGGTCGATTCAAGGAATCGCGTCCGGTCAAGCCAGATAGTCGGTACGTCGACCGGGCCAGAGGCCGCGGTGGCAATCACGAGTGCCGCGATCATGTCCCTTACTCCTTTGCGCCATAGGCGCCCATGCCTTGCTCTTGCCTAGCCCTGCCCGGCTATGCCGTGCCCAGCCGCGCCGCGACACGTTTAGTGTTTCTTCTTTTGTCGCTTCGGTCTTTTGTCTGCATCGGGATCCGAGCAGCACGCACTGCCCACCAATGCCGCTTCCGGCTTGCGTGTGTACGCCCGTTTGGCCAAGGCCCGAAAGACGATCTGGCAGCACGACTCGCAGAGCAGCAGCTCCCGCCGCTGCCCGATCGGTTGATTCTGTTCGAGCAGCGGCTCCGGCGTGTCCCACGTCAGCTTGAGGGACCTCGGTACCTCCCGCTTGGGGATGCGGCAACGGTCGCAGGCCTCGACCTCGACGATGGTTTTCCGGACGACGGGGACTTTCACTAGAACGGCACCTCCGCACGGGCCAGGACTTCCGCCCAGTCGTCCGGAGTGAATTGCGTCTCCGGCTTGCCGATGCTGCGAATGGCCGCTAGCCACTTCTCGTTGCGCTTGGCCTTCTCGTCTTGAGTGTCCTGCGGTCCGCGGTAGAGACGCAGAAACGTTGTCCAGGCTTCGTCTTTCGTTGTGACCGTCGGCCGCGACGGGGGCGGCGGCTCGCTGGGCGGCGGCTCTGCAGACGCCGGCGGGTTGTCCGGCGGCGACTCCGCCGGCGGAGCGTCATTCGGAGCCGAAGCCTCGGAGGCGGCGGCCGTCGCAGGTCGGATGGGTGTAACGCGCGCGTACTGCTTGCCGTCCTTCGCGTCTTCCCAATCAACCATCACGGTCAATTCGCGGTTGAGAAGAACGCTCCCCGCGAACTCTGGATCGGCGAACTTGCTTGGCTCAATTCCGTCGGCCTCCATCCTCGCGAGGTTCACCGGCGGATCGCACGCGGCCATGATCTTGGCCAGAACCCATCCGGCCTTGTCGCTCAGCGTCACCATTTGGCCGGCTTCGCGGGCCTCCTGGTCTTGGAGAATCAACATGATTTGCGGATCGCCGCCTCGGCTGACGAAGTCTCCGTCGTTGCCGCCGGTGAGAATCCGCGAAATCCGGACGCGGTGCTTGCCTTTGGGAATGCGGGCGGCCATCGCCTCTTTGTCTGCTGCTTGTTGCCATGCGTAGCTCATTTGGGTCTCCTTGATCAGTACCTGTTGGCCGGCTTGGAGGCCGGAGGTTTGACGTCGGCGGGGCTGGGTCGTTGCGGCAACCCGGCAGAAAAGACCCCGCCGCGGTTTGAGGACGGAGGAACTTGCGGTGTATCAGTCGCCAGCCACGCGGCGAGGTCGCGGCCGAACTCCTCGCCGGGCCTGTCGATTATCGCGTCCTGGTACTTGCCGGTGCGGTCCTTGATGACCTGGGCCACGTGATCGGGACTGAGCTCAAGCAGGGTGTCAAATTCGTATTCGATGCCCTTGCCCTGTTCCGGCTTCAGCCCGACGCGGACGGGCCTGTTGCGGCCCCCCTCGCTGGCCATTTGCCATTCAGTGGTGCTGCGGATGGTCGCGATGACATGCGAGGGGTGGTTGAGGATCGCGTCGATGAATTCTCGCTGCTTCGGAGTGGCCTGGGACCACGCCGCGAAGGAGTTGTTGCGGAACTTGACGCTGGCGAGCTTGTCGACTTCGGCCAGAAGTTCTTGCCAGGCGTGCGACAGGCTGTCGATGATGAGTACTTGATAGCCGTGCGCCGTGCGCAGGGCCTGCATGTAGCCCTCGATTCGACGATCAGCGAGTTCACAGACGTCGAACCGAAATCGGTCAGCGTACTTTCTGGCCGTGCATCGCTCGGTATCGATCAGGGCGATCCGCCCGCCGATGCCGGTGGCGATGCGGAGGGCCGAAAACGTCTTGCCGCTGCCGGACGGGCCGAAGATCGCACAACGTAGTCGCGTGTTCTGTTTGGTTGCCGGACGAAACACTGCCGTCATAATGTCACTCCTGCAGATTGAGGTCCGATGCCATCAGGTCCCGTTG
>JAQTYQ010000121.1 GCA_028688225.1 Opitutaceae bacterium
CTCCGGGAACTTGCCGGCAGGCAGGCCGAGCGCCGCGCGTGAAACCGCTTGCGCCGAGTCGCTATAGTGAATGGGGAATTGCCTGCGGGCGAATTTCTCGGACGCCACCGCGTATGTGATCGTGGAGCGACACGGGTGGCTGTGGAACAACGGGTTGGGCGCACTGACACAGTGGGTTTGCACCGCGATCGGCGACTGCAACTCGTCATAGGCATAAAAAATCACATCCAGCACATGACACCCCCAATCGCCGAGCCCGTTGCTGCCGTAGTTCCATAACGAGCGCCAGACGACCGGCGCGATGCCGTCCCGATAGGGCGTGTCCTCGCACGCGCAAAGCCACAGGTTCCAATCCAGATGCGCCGGCGGCGGCGACGGTTCGCCGAGCGCCCGGTCGAGATTGAAATAATCGCGTTCGTTCGGCGAGTTGACCCACACGTGGGCCTCGATCGCCTTGCCGAGAGCGCCGCTGCGGAGGATATCCACGGCGGCGCGGCGGCCTGCGAAAGCCATCCGCTGGTTGCCGATCTGGGTGACCAGATCCGGCCGCGCGGCGATGGCCCGCTCCATCATCCGCAGCTCCTCTAACTGGTGGACCAGCGGTTTCTGGCCATAGACGTGTTTGCGCGCCGCCAGCGCGGTGAGCATGATCGGCGCATGACTGTGGTCCGGCGTGGAAACAATCACCGCATCAAACGCGTCGCCGTGTTTGGCGAACGCCTCGCGGTAGTCACGGCACGTGAAGGCGGCGGGGTGGTCTCTAGCAGCCACGGCCAGCGCGTTGGCATCCACGTCGCACAGTCCGGCGATCTCGACCGCCGGGTGTTGGGCCACCTGCTTGCGGTCCACCCCGCCGATGGTGCCGACGACACCGATGGAAAGCACCCGCAGCCTGGAGTTCGGAGCCACGGCGGGCTCGCGCGTCTGCGCTCGGATGATCGGGGACAATCCGATGCCTGCCACACCGGTGGGCCAGAGAAAGCGGCGGCGGTTGATCGGGATGGACATGCTTCGGCAGCATTACTCGCCCAACAGCCCGGATTTTTCAAATGATCGTCCATCCCTTCCCGGAATTTCTCCAATACGCGAGGTGGCGCAGCGGCAAGAGTCACATTCCGCGCTTGAGTTGTTAGTCCCGCCGTGCATCATCGGGGCTCGATGAGATACCGCCCGAGCCTGTCATTCGTGAGCATCATGGCCATGTTGTTAGCCGTGGGCGCGGCCGGGACCTGGGCGTGGCGCAAGGCGGATGCCGTACCGCCGGAGATCCGCACCAAGTTGGGGTTTTGGGATACCCTGAGATTCAAAAACATCCTCGCCACGAACCCGCAGACGCCGGAACAGTTCGCCCGGCACCGTCAGCAAAGCCTCGCCTTGAAGGACAAACTCACCGCCGAGTTCCCGGCGCTGAAAGCCACCGCCCGGCCCGTGCCCGATGACGAAAACGGCTTCCTTCTGCTGTACAAGCTCTCCGGTGGCGGGTTGGCGCTCTGTGATCTGCCTCTCTCAACGGAGTTCAAACAAATCCTAAGATACAACACTCCCTGGAATCCGGAAATCGCCAGACGGTGCCTCGCCGAGCACGCGAAGCTCGTCAGCCGGATCGAACATATCGCGGCTCTAAACACCCGGTCATCCGCAATCAAAATGCCACCGGACTACGTTGGATTCATCAATACGCGGTCCGGAAAAACCTGCTTTGACATCCTGATGGTCAAAGCCCGGCTGGCGGCGGAGGCGGGCGACGAAAACGAAACACTCCGGCTGATAGGTGCCGCCGGAAACCTGAGTTCCCATTACCGTGATGTGGAAACCCCTTCACTGCTCTGAGAAACCATCGCAATCCTAATGGACCGCTGCATCGACAAAGCCGCTTTCCAAACGCTTCTCCCCGCCCTCGGCCACAACGCCGATCTTGGCCGCTGGAAGGCCGCACTCGGAAAGCGCGACTTCACCCCCGCCGATTTTGCCCGGGGAATCCGTGGAGAATGGAACGTCGGCGCAGAGTATCTCGTCCTGCCGGTCCTGCTGGCTGCCGGGAGAAATCACGAACTGCCCGATGCGGAGGCCGTGGCACGAACCTACAGCTCGTGGATCAACAACTGCGTGACCCGGCTGCCGGCATGCGGATTGGCGGACATGGACCGTGTTTTCCAACAACCCGCCGAGGACTCCCGCCTTTCCAAGGCGGGCCGGGAGATGATTGATGTGCTTGCCAGCGGCCAAGCCGGCTGGACCAAAGGCTATGTCCGTGCGGCTGCGGTCCACGCCCAATATCAGGCAGCCCTCGAGCTTCTGATCCTGGAACAAGCGGGCTCCACGCTAACAGCATCGGATGGCGGAAGGATCACCCGCGATCCGGTAAGCGGCCAACCCTTTGAGTTCGATGCCACCAAGCGCACGCTCGCGGCACCTTCAGCCATCGCGAATCTCAAGATCGAGCCGCTGGCGCTGCCGTGGTGAGCGCGTTGACCGCGCCGCTCTTATTCGCGTTCATTTTTGCGGTTTCCAGGATCAGAGCCACTCATCGATGGTTCATAGTTCGGTTGGGCACACCGCCGGATAGAGGTAGGAACGGGGCTCTCGCCCCGCTCCCCCCTCCGAACCGGACGTGCGGATCTCCCGCATCCGGCTCTCCAGTCAGTAGTTTACTCCGTTACGGAGGCTCGCGAATTCAGTTTCCCGGGCGTCCAGCAGGCAGAAG
>JAQTYQ010000004.1 GCA_028688225.1 Opitutaceae bacterium
GCACGGCGCGGGCCGGGCCTAGGCGGCCTTGAGGACGGGTTCGGTCTGGCGCTGGAGATGGGCGGGCAGCGGCACGATGCCGGCATTTTCCACGTCGGTGGCCGGCGGCAGCTCCTGGAACGAGAGCGTGACCAGCCGCGGCAGCGACGGCTCGAAGAAGCGCTTGATTGGCAGGCGCACCTCGGCCGACACCACGAGGATGGCGGGTGAGCCCTGCTGCACGAGTTCGCCGGCGCGGCGGCCGAGCTCCTCGAGCAGGTGGTGGCCGGTGGCGGGATCGAGCGCGAGGCCGACCTCGGTGGGCGTGCGGTGCACCTTGCCGGCCAGCCACTGTTCCAGGCGCGGATCGAGCGTGATGCCCTTCACGACGCCGGGCCGGCACTCGTATTCGGGCACAAAGTAGAGCCCGAGGCGGCGGCGGATGAGTTCGGAGAGATCGTCGGGATTCTTCGAGAGCGCGGCGAAGTCGGCGATGCCCTCGAGGATGAGCGGAAGATTGAGGATCGAGATGCCCTCGCGGAGCAGGTTCTGCAGCACGCGCTGGATGACGCCGAGGTTGACGAGGTCGGGGAGCAGCTCGCTGACGAGCGCGGGCTGGGTCTCCTTCAGATGGTCGATGATGGTCTGCACCTCCTGACGGCCAAGCAGATGGTGGGCGTTGGCCTTGAGCGTCTCGGAGAGGTGGGTGATGAGCACGGCCGCGGCGTCGACCACGGTATAGCCGTTGAGCTCGGCCGTCTTTTTCTCCTCCTCGCCGATCCAGGTGGCCTCGAGGTTGAAGACCGGCTCGCGGGTGGGCACGCCGCGCAGGCGCACCTGGCTGCCGGCGACGTTCATCGCCAGCCAGCGGCCGGGCATGATCTGGCAGCGGGCCAGCGGCTTGCCGCGCAGCAGGAAGCGGTAGTCGTTGGCTTCGAGCTCGAGATTGTCGCGCACCGAGATCGGCGGCACGACGATGCCGCGTTCGCGCGCGAGCGCGCGCCGCACGCCGGTCACCCGCGCGAGCAGGTCGCCGCCGCTTTGGGCGTCGGCCAGGCCGAGCAGGCCATAGCCGACCTCGATCGCGAACACGTCGACCGCGGTGAGCTGGCGGAAGTCGTCCGCGGCGCGAACCGGCGCGGCGCCGGCCTTGGCCGCGGCCGGTGCCTTGCCGGCGGGCCGGGCCGGGATTCCGGCCAGCTCGTCCGGCGGGCTGTCGGTCTTGCGCAGGGCGCGGGCGACAAAGCCGGCCAGACCGCCGAGCAGGAGAAAGGGGAGGGCCGGCATGCCGGGCATGAGGCCGAAGGCCCCGAGCATGGCGCCGGCGATGCCGATGGCCCGCGGGTAGCGCACGATCTGCCGGCCGATGTGCGTGCCAAGATTGGCGTTCTCGGACGCCCGCGTGACCAGGATGCCGGCGGCCACCGAGATGATGAGCGCGGGCACCTGGGCCACGAGCCCGTCGCCGATGGACAGCAGGGTGAATCGCTGCAGCGACTCGGCGAGCGAGAGTCCCATCTGGAAGACGCCGATGGCGAAGCCGCCGAGGATGTTGACGAGCGTGATGAGGATGCTGGCGATGGCGTCGCCGCGCACGAACTTCGAGGCGCCGTCCATCGCGCCGTAGAAGTCGGCCTCCTTCTGGACCTTCACGCGGCGGGCGGTGGCGGTGGTCTCGTCGATGATGCCGGCATTCAACTCGGCATCGATGGCCATCTGTTTGCCGGGCAGCGCGTCGAGGGTGAACCGGGCCGAAACCTCGGCGATCCGGCCGGCGCCCTTGGTGATGACCACGAAGTTGATCACCGCGAGGATGCAGAACAGGACGACGCCGACGACGAAGTTGCCCTGCACGACGAAATGGCCGAACGAATCGATGACATGGCCGGCGTAGCCGTGCGTCAGGATGAGGCGCGTCGAGCCGATGTTGAGCGCGAGGCGATACAACGTCAGCGCGAGCAGGATCGTGGGGAAGCCGGAGAACTCCGGCGGGTCCCTGACGTAGACCACCACCAGGAGGACGAGCAGCGCCAGCCCGATGCTCAGCGCCAGCAGCGGGTCGAGCACGCAGGGCGGCACCGGCAGGATGAGCAGCAGGACGGTGCCGAACAACGCGAACGTGAACAGCAGGTCGGCGCGCTGCAGCAGGCGGTTGAGATGGGCGGAGGTCGAGACGGGCATGGCTCGGCTCATCCGGCGGCCTGGGCCCGGCGGGCCGGCAGGCGATAGAAGTAATAGCGATGCGTGCGGTAGACGACCGCGAGGATCTCGGCCACGGCCTGGTAGAGCTCGGCGGGAATGGCCTCGCCGACGCGGCCCATGGCGTGGAGCACGCGGGCCACCGGCGGATTCTCCATCACCGGCACCTCGTGTTCCGCCGCGAGCGCCTTGATGCGCTGCGCGAACCGGTTTTCGCCCTTCGCCAGCACCACCGGGGCCGTGTCGATGCCGCGTTCGTATTTGAGGGCCACCGCATAGTGGGTCGGGTTGGTCACCACCACGTCCGCCGTGGGCACCGCGGACAGCATCTGCTTCTGCAGGAGCCGGCGCGCCAGCCGCCGCTGGGCGGCCTTAAGGAGGGCGTCGCCCTCGGTGTTGCGGCGCTCGTCCTTCACCTCCTGGCGCGTCATCATCTGCTCGCGCCGGGTGCGGAAGATCTCATAGGCGTAGCTGACGGCGGCGATTCCGCCGAGGGCGACCAGCAGCCGGCCGAGAAAACGGAGCGCGGCGTGATGCAGGAACTGGCCGAGATAGGCGGTTTCCACCGGGGCGCAGAAGAGCGGATCGTTGATCACGCCTTTCACCCCGCCGTACAGGGCCGCCCCGACCGCGCCCAGCTTGAGCAGGTCGAGGCCAAAATGCGCGAGCGCCGTCTGCGAGAACACGCGCCGCCAGCCGGCGGCGGGATCGAGGTGCTCCCAATGGATGCCAAAGGCTTTGGGCGTCAGCTGGAATCCGCTCTGGATGCTGCCGGCGAGCAGCGTGGCGCCGGCGCAGGCGACGAGCACGGGCAGCAGCATGCGGCCGAGGGCGTAGGCCGCGACTCCGAGGTGGGCCGGCGCGGTGTCGAGGGTCATCCGCGTCGCGCCCAGCTGCGTGAACAGGCTCACCGTCAGCGAGCCGATTTCGCGCGCCACCGACGTCGCGGTGAGCGAAAACACGATGAGCGCCGCCGCCAGCGCGAAGGCGAGATGCATTTCCGGCGACTTTGCGAACTGGCCGCGTTCGGTCGCTTCGGTCAGGTGTTTTTCGGTCGGCTGCTCGGTCTTTTGGTCTTGCTCGTGCTCGGGCATCCGCCCCGGGTTGAGCACTGGTGATGCCAAGGCCGGACCGGAGCGTGTAAGCCGCTAGGAAGCAAACGCTAACACTGAATAAATCCCGGCCAGGGACCGGTCGCGGAAACAGTGCGGCGCGCGGACCGCCGCGCGCGGCAGTTTTTGCCGGCGGCTCGTCACTGCGGCGGCAGGATCTGCAGCAGGCGCCACGGCAGGGCGTCGAACTCGCCCCAGAGATAGCGGGCGAACAGCGTGCCTGATCCGGCGAGCAACGCCAGGCCGAGCATGACCCGCAGCGGGAAGCTCATGACGAAGACGCCCATCCGCGGGACGGCGCGGCCCAGGATCGAGAACGCCAGCGTCACGAGGAAATTCAAGGCGATGAAAGGCGCGGCGATGCGCACGCCGAGTTCGATCGAGTCTCCCGTCAGCCGCACGAGGGCATCGGCTGCTTCCGCGCCGAAGCCGGCTGCTCCCGCCGGCGCCAGGTCGAAGGACCGCGCAAACGCCCGCAGCACGCCCAGATGCCCGCCCAGGGTGAAGAACAGCAGGCCCGCAAACAGGGAGAGATAGGCGGGCAGCGGCTCCTGGTCCGGCACCGGGGTGTCAAAGCCGGGGCCGGCGACCAGTCCGATCTCCGTCACGATGATCCGGCCGGCCATCTCCACGGCGGCAAACACCAGCCGGCCGATGAAGCCCAGGGCGAGCCCGACCAGCACCTCGCCCGCCGCCGCCGCCGCCAGTCGGCCCGGCGCCGGCGGCCCCACGGATGCATGCGGGACAAGTCTGTACAGCAGAGTGGCGAGGCCCAGCGCGAAGCCCACCCGCAGGATCACCGGCACCGGGCGCGCCCCGGGCGATGGCAACACCGCCAGCACGCCCGTCGCGCGCAGCAGCACCATAAGCCAGGCGAAGAGCAGGTCAAAGGGCATGGATCGCCGCGAGAATCGCGCGGTCAGGGCCCGAGGGAGCCCATGCGCGTGAAGAGCGAGGTCGTGAACTCGACCAGCGAACGCAGCAGCCACGGCGCCAGCAACAGGCCGGCGCCGGCGAGCGCCAGCAGCTTGGGGGCGAAGGAGAGGGTCTGCTCCTGCAGGCTGGTGATCGCCTGGATGAGACTCGTGGCCAGGCCCACCACCAGGGTCACGGCGAGAAACGGCGTGATGACATAGAGGGCGAAAAGCACCGTGGACTTGAAGATATCGATGGCGAAGTCCGGATTCACGAATGGAAGCTTTCGATCAGGGAACGCACGACCAGGTGCCAGCCGTCCACCAGCACAAACAGCAGCAGCTTGAACGGCAGCGAGACGACGACGGGCGGCATCATCATCATGCCCAGCGCCATCAGCACCGAGGAGACGAGCAGGTCAATGACGAGGAAGGGCAGAAAGAGCAGGAAACCCATCTGGAAGGACGTCTGCAGTTCGCTGAGGACAAAGGCCGGGACGATGATCCGCAACGGCAGGTCCTTGACGGGCGTGGGGCCGAACCGCCCCAGCTCGAGGAAAAACTCGAGGTCGCGGGTGCGGGTCTGCTTCAGCATAAATTCCCGGAGCGGCACCGAGGCCCGGTCGAGGGCCTCCGGGGAGGTCATCTTTCCGGCCAGGTAGGGCTGCAGCGCCTCGGCGTTCATCCGGTCGAAGACCGGGCCCATGACAAACAAGGTCAGAAAGAGGGAGAGGCCGACGATGATCTGGTTGGCGGGGGCGTTGGGCACGCCGAGTGCGGAACGGACGAACCCGAGGACGATGATGATGCGCGTGAAGCTCGTCATGAGCATGATCAGGGAGGGCGCGAGCGTGAGCAGCGTCATCACCACGACGATCTGCACGGCCACGCTGACATCGCCCGGCCGCTGCGTGCCTTCGAGATTGACGGTGAGCCGCAACGGATCGGAAGGCCGGACCCCGGCCGGCGTGGATGCAGCCGCCTCGGCCGGCGGTGGCGGGGCGCCCGTCTGCGCCCGTGCCTCCGGGACGGAGGCCAATGCGACCAGCCCGCCGAGCAGGGCCGCGGCCAGCCACCGGCCGGCGGTGGTCATGGCTCCTCCTCGCCCGCCTCCGGCAGTTCGCACAGCAGCCGGATGCGGCCCGGGGTCACGCCGAGCAGCAGTTTTTTCCCCGCGTAGACGGCGACGACCAGATACTGGCGGTTGCCGAGGGAGCGGGTTTCCGCGATTGCCAGCCGGCCGCCGGCCCGGCCTGCCGGGGTGCCGCGGGGCCGGCTGTGCCGGAGCCACCAAGCGCCGCCGGCGGCGAGGATCAGGGCCCCGGCCAGCCAGGGCGCGCGGCTCCAGCCGTCGTCCTCGCGGGCGGCGGCCGGTGGTGCGTGCTCGGGGCGCGGATAGATGACAATGTCCCCGGCGGAGGGCGCCGCCGGGGCGGCGGCCAGACTCACCGTGGCGAGGACGAGCAGAGCCAGGAGACGCATGGGAGAGACGGGGTCAGCCGATTTTCTCGGCGCCGACGAGCTCGGTGATCTTGATGCCGAAATTGTCCTCGACGACCACGACCTCGCCGTAGGCGACCAGCTTGTCGTTGACGTAGAGACCGACCGGATCGCTCGCATGCTGGTTGAGCTGCACGACGGCGCCGGGCGCCAGTTCGAGCACCTCACGCATCGACAGCTGGCAGGAGCCGAGCTGGACGGTGACCTTCACCTTCACGTCCAGCACGACGTCCAGGGTTCGTTCTTCATTTAGGGTTGGCATGGGAGAAGGGGGTGGTCGTGAATCCGGCGGGTGATCTGGACGGCGGCGTGGGCGCCATCCAGGCCGACCTTGCCGATAAAGCGGGGCGCACCGTTCAGCAGGATCCGGGTCTCCTCGATCAGGCCGGGGGGCAGCTCGATGATGTCGCCCGCCCGGAGACTCACGATTTCGCGCAGGTTGATCTCGCAGGCGTCCCACTCGGCCCGCACCGGCACGAGGATGTGATCGTAGGCCGGCTGCCAGGCGGCGTGCTTTTCCGTCCGGACCGTGTTCGTGTCCTTCTGCCGCCGCGCCTGCATCCGGCGGACGATGGGTTCGATCGTGTAGTAGGGCACGCCGATCTGGATCTGCTCGGAGCAATCGCCGAAGCTGGCCTCGAGGGAAAGGGCGAGCATGATGGCATCCTTGGGCGACGTCTGGAGGAAGCGGCCGTTGTTTTCGTGCCCGAGGATGAGCGGACGCAGCTCCTGCTCGTTCTTCCACTGGGCGCACCACTCCTCGGTGATGATGCCGATGATGTCCTCCAGCAGGGCGATCTCGATCTCGGTGAGGTAGCGCTCCAGTTTCACCGAGTGTCCGCGGCCGCCGAGCATGCGGTCGGCGATGGTGAGCGCGAGGCGCGGATTGATGTCGAGGATGCCCACGCCGACCAGCGGCTCGACCTTGAACAGGCACAGATGGGTGGGGCTGGGCAGGGCGTCGGTGAATTTTCCGTAGGTGAGGGTGGTGAGCTTGGCCATCTTGAGGCCGAACTCCATGCGCAGAAACAGCGAGAGCCGGGCGGCCAGATAGCGGATGAAATCCTCGTGCAGCAGCCGGAGGCGGCGCAGCTCGACCTCGGTCAGGAAGACCGGATTGCGGAAATCATAAGGCTCGATCTTGAGGGACTTCGGATCGGCCGCCGGGGCCCCGGCGGCATGGAAAACCGGTTGCTTCGGCGCCGCGGTCTGCTGCGCGAGCAGCCGGTCGATCTCGGACTGGTCGAGCACCACGCCGGGCGACTCGGGGGCTCTGGCGGTTTCGTCGGGCATCGGATCCGGAGGTCGGGGCGGCGCGGACTACTGCACCACGAAATCCGAGAAATAGATCTGTCCGGCCAGCTGCTTGCCCAGGGCCTGGTTGTAGGCCAGCACCAGCTTTTCGCGGATGATGTTTTTCGCCCCGGTCTCCTCCAGGTCGGACAGCGAAAGGGAGGACAGGACGTTGAGGGTCACGTCGAGCAGCTTCGGTTTGTTGGCGTCAAAGGTGGCGTGGAGCGTGGTGTCGGTGCCGGTGACGAGGAACGAGGTCTTGAGATAACGCGTGCCCATGGTGCCGGCGAGATTCACCACGATGTTGTTGAATTCATAGGTGTTGGTGGTCGCGCCGGGCTCGCCCTTCTTGGGCTCGGCCGCCGTCTCCTCGCCGCCGGCGGGCTTGGCGGGGGCTTCCCCGCCGGGCCCGGCGGCAAGGCGTTGCTCGAGCTGCGGCAGGAGCACAAACTGGGCGACGGCCCACGTGAGGAGCGGCGCGGCGATGAGCACGCTCGCAATCGGCGCCAGCGCGCCCAGGAGGGCGGCGGCGCTTTTTTTCTTCGCCGCCGGGGGCGCGGCGGCCGGTTCAGGGGCCGGGGCGGCGGGCGCCGCGGGCGCGGTCCCGGAGGGGTCGGCTTTGGCAGGCATGACGGGGAATCAGCGGCGGGGCGGGGCCGGGGCGGCGCGGCCGGTCACGAGCGCTTGAGGTTGACGATGTCCTCGAGGATGGTGTCGGAGACGGTCACCAGGCGGGAGCTGGCCTGGAAACTGCGCTGGGTGGTGATCATGTCGGCGAACTGCTCGGTGAGGTCGACGTTGGAGAGCTCGAGCTGGCCGGACTGGATCGCCCCGAGTCCGTTGGTCCCGGGATTGTTGGCGCCGGCGGTGGCGCCGCTCAGCACGCTGCCGCCCGGCGTGGTGCCGCCATTGAGCGGACCGGCCGCCTCGAAGCCGGCATACAGGCTGTTGCCTTCCTTCGTCAGCGCGGTCGGGTCGGAAAAATTCTGCAGCTGCACGCGGTTGGTGGTGGCCGAACTGCCGTCGGAGTAGGATTCGATGACATTGCCCGCGGTATCGATGCTGATCGACTGCAGCTTGGGTTGCACGGGCGGCGTCCCGGTCGCGGCGGGCAGGTTCTGGCCGATCCGGATGTCGCCGATCGCGCCGGTGTTGGTGGCGCTCAACGGTGCCGCCGGGGTGCCGCCGGTCAGCCCCTGCACGCGGTAGCCCTGGGGATTGACGAGGTAGCCCTGGTCATCGATG
This sequence comes from Opitutaceae bacterium, assembly GCA_028688225.1. Classification (GTDB taxonomy): domain Bacteria; phylum Verrucomicrobiota; class Verrucomicrobiia; order Opitutales; family Opitutaceae; genus Fen-1467. Next base: position 8,243 of record JAQTYQ010000004.1, read on the forward strand.
CGAAATTCGCCGTCACGGGTGGCATACTGCTGGCCGCTGGCCGCGTCCTTCACAATGAAGAAGCCGCCGCCCGAGATCGCGAGATCGGTGGTGTTGCCGGTCGAGGTCAGGGCGCCCTGGCCGAAATTCGCGGTGATGCCGGAGATCTGGACGCCGGTGCCGACTTGGAGCGGCGCCTGGTTCGAGGTGCTGCCGTTGGAGGGGGCGGAACCGCGGAGCGTGTTGCTGAAACTGTCGGCGAACGTCGCCTTGGAGGATTTGAACCCCGTCGTGTTGACGTTGGCGATGTTGTTGCCGATGACTTCAAGGCCCTGGGTAAAGCTCTTGAGCGCGCTGACGCCGGAGGTGAGGGTACCGATGAGGGACATGGGTGGATGAATGCAGGTTGGGGTTGCAGGATCAGGCCGCGGGCTGGTCCGCGGGGGAAGTGGCATCGACGGAAATCAACGAGGACAACGGGTAGAAGATGCCGTTGACCTCCAGCTGGGGCACATCGCCCGCGGTGTTCACCGATGTGACGCAGCCGGAGACGGTCCCCTGATTGCCGTCGTCCAGGGTGACGTTGCGACCCAGGTAGGTGCTGGCGGCCAGCTTTTGCTGGTCGCCGCGCATCAAGGTGATCTCGCTCGAGAGCGAGCTCATCTGCTGCAGGGAGGTGAACTGGGCCATCTGCGCGAGGAACGACGTATCGTCCATCGGCTGGAGCGGATCCTGGCTTTGCAACTGCTGCGAGAGCAGCTGGAGGAAATCCTGCTGGCTGAGGGTCTTGGTCGGCGTGCGGACGGTGGAGGCACTCGTTGCGTCTGTGGCGGAGCGGGTCGAATCGGTGGCGGAGGTGACGGATGACATGACGGGATGGGTTCAGGCAAAGGCAAGGAGGCGACCCTTGGTCGAGGCCGGAGCCGGGATTTGGGGCACGGGGTCGGCGGCCGCAATGGGCCGGGACGCAAGGCGGCCGGCCGGCGAAACCGGCTCGGGCGCGGTCGGCGGGTGTGCCGGCCGCTGCCCGTCCCGGAAATCCGTCGCCGAGTCGAAGGAGCCTGCGCTAGCGACGAAGGCCGGCTCCGCGATGTGCACCGGCCGGTCGGCGGAGCCGGCGGAAAGGGCGGGCGCGGCGACGTTCCACTCGCGGGTCAGGGCGTGGCGCAATTCGGCCGAGTCGGTGCGAAAGGTGGTGTGAATGATGCCGTCCCGCAGTTCAACCCGCACCGAGAGCGGGGTGTGGTCGCCGACCGACAGATGCAGCTCCACGCTGGAACGACTCGGGCCGTGGATGCGCTCGATGGCGGCGAGCGTGGCCTCCACGGCCGCCCCGGCGTGGGGGGTGGGCACTGGCGCGGCTTCGCGGGGCGCGTCGTCCGGCGCATGGGTCATGCCCGACGGTTCCCTGACGGCATCCATCAACGGCGGCCATTCCGAGCGGGCCGACACGGGAGATTCAGCCGGTTTGCGCATGACAGCGGGTGATTCAGCACCAGCGATGCCAACGGCGGGCGGGTGCGGCCTAACCTGCTGTTCTCCAGTGTGAAAAAGTTCATCATGACCAGGCGGGTCGGCGATGACGGGGGAATCCGGACCGGAAGCATGGAGCTTTGCCGCCGGTGGACCGGCATTTTTTTCCGATGCGCGCTCCGGGGCAGGCGCGATGACAGAGAAGGTGGGACTCGGCACTGACGATAATGGGGCGAGAGGCGGCAGAGCATTATTTTGGGGCGCAACGACAGAGAAGACGGGACCCGGCACCGGTGGCCATGTGCTGCCCATCCGGTCAGGGACGGAGTCCGCGGGCATGCTGACGACAGGAGCGGCGACCGCGCAGCCGGCCGGCGCCGGCCGCTGCTCAGCGGGATCCGGTGCTGCGTGGGGCAGCGCCGTCGCGATGTGGTCCGGTCGGACGATCGGAATGACCGTCCCAGAGACGTCGGAATCTGATTCCCTGCCATCCATGGTGGAGAGGGAAGACACGGAGGGCTGGAGCGTGCCGTCTGAAGAATCGTCGATCGGCTCCGGCACATCGGGCGCCTGAGCCGACGGGACGACGCCAGGAACGATGGCGAGCATCAGCGCGGCAGTCAGCGCCTCTGTCGGCTGACGCTTCCGGAGATTCGGCTTGGCCGTTTCCGCCGGCTTCTGTGGATCATCGGGCTCGGTCAGGCAGCCGGATGGCCCCGGCGCCGGCGGCATCATGGAGATTGCGGAAACCGCGGCGTTGGCCGTGAGATCCGCCACAGATGGTGTCGCGGCTTGGGCGCCGGCGAGTACATCCGCGAAGAGTTGAACTAGTTCCGCCGTCACGGCGGGAGCCCCGAGCGATGTCGTCCCCGGCGCCGGCGCGACTTCGACTGTCGCGGGAGTGGACGGTGGGGTGGAAGGGAGCGTGAGATTCATGAGGTGTTTCCATCCCTGGCGTGGTGCGCCGCGTCATCCGTGAGCGCGGTGGAGAACGGACGATCGCCCGTCCGGGGGCGGGAGCGCTAGCCCGGATGTTTCACACTCTGCACGCAGAAGAGAGCACAGTCTATGCGAAACCCCTGGCTGCCGGCTCGACTCCAAGGCATCCGGGCTAAGGGCAAAACCGCCCTTTGCAAGGGCAGATGCCAGGACGATCCTTCGGAGAATGATTTGAGGGACAATCTTTTCATCGGGAGTGGATTGAGGTGCCTTGTTCTTTTTGAAAGGGCGGTTTTGCTTATAGCCCGCATGGCGTGGGGCTCCTGGCGGCGCTTTGATCGAGGGCTGGCCATAGCCATTGCGGCGGCGGAGACTGTGAAAGATGCGGGCTAGGAGCTGTTGTTCGCGTGCGCCGCCCGGACGATCCGGAGTTTTTCCGTCAGGACGGCGGCCCGTTGGGCCAGGGGGGCATCGGTGGCGGAGGTGCGGCTCATCTCCTCGAAGATCGGAGCCACGGCGTCGGCCTTCATGAGGAATAGGATTTTGACCACGGTCGTGTCGTCCATCTCCCGAAAGACGGCGACCGCGGCCTTGGGGGAGAGCGAGGAATAGGTCTGGGCCAGGGTGCGCAGGTTTTTCGTCTCGTTGGTCTGGATCTCAATGACTTTGGCGGAGATCTCGCGCTGCATCGTGTCGATGTCCGCGCGCATCTTGTCGAGCTCCCGCCGCTCGGCGGCAAAACGGGCCTCGCGTTGCGTGAATTCGTCGGCCTGCTGTTTGACCTGGACACGCTCCTCCCTGAGATCGGAGGCGAGGTTTTCGATCTCGATCGTCCAAAAGTTCCAGGGGGCGGCGGGCTTGCGCGCCTCGGCGGCGGCGTGCTGAACCAGCGCCCGGGCCGACACCATGCGGGCGGCGCGCCAGAACCATCCCAGGCCGGTGGCGAGGCCGGCGACCAGGCCGACGAGAATCAGCACGGCAGGGTGGCGGAGGAGTCTCATGAGAGGAGCCGGGCGGCGCGCGCGGCGGCGATGCTGGCCCGTTCGTCCAGCGCGGTCTGGCTCTCTCGTTCGAGGGCCAGCCGGTGCGCCGCCCGGGCGCGGGTTCTAAGGTTGCCGAGCACTTTTACGTCGCGGACGGCCTCGTGATACTCGGTGAGCCGGCGGTCGCGACCGGCGCGAGCCTCGGCCACGCGACGCTGTGCGGCCGTCTCGTCGTCACAGGCACGGCGCAAGGCGGCGAGAAACGCCACATGCTCGGCGGCGCGCAGGGTGAAGGCGCGGCCGGTGCGCAGGAGATGCTCCAGCAGGATGCGGCGGCCGCTGGCCTCGGCGAGGTCGGCCTCGGCCTGCTCGCAGGCCCGGATGGCGGCGGCCAGGTGTTCCCGGGCCCGCAGCTCCCGCATGGCCCGGAGGGTGGCGACCGACTCGAGGTGGAAGCGGAAGCGTCTCATGGGAGGAGGCGCCGCAGCGCCGCGTAGCTGTCGTCCCGGGCAACGCGTTCGTGGACCCCCTGGCGCAGGAACGCGCGGAGCGGTTCGTGCAGGGCGATCGCCTGGTCCAGCGTCGGACTGGAGTTCTTCTGGTAGGCGCCGACGGTGATCAGGTCTTCGTTCTGACGGTAAAGCGCGAGGTGCTCGCGTGCCCGGCCGGCCAGCGCCACCTCGTCGGGGGAGCAGATGTCGCGGGAGAGACGGCTGACGCTCTCGAGGACGTCGATGGCCGGGTAGTGGTTGAAATTGGCAAGCGTGCGCGACAGCACGAGGTGCCCGTCGAGGATGCCGCGCACGGCGTCGGTCACCGGTTCGTTGAGATCGTCGCCCTCGACCAGCACGGTGTACAGCGCGGTGATGGCGCCGCTCTCGCCCGCGCCGGCCCGCTCGAGGAGGCGCGGCAGCAGCCCGAAGACCGACGGCGTGTAGCCGCGCGTGGCCGGCGGTTCGCCGATGGCGAGGCCGATCTCGCGCTGGGCCATGGCGAACCGCGTGACCGAGTCGAAGAGCAGGAGGACGTTCTTGCCGGCGGAGCGGAACGCCTCGGCGATGGCCGTGGCGGTGAAAGCGGCGCGCAGGCGCAACGGGGCGGGCGTGTCGGACGTGGCCACGACGACGACGGCGCGGGTCAGGCCGTCGGCGCCGAGATCCTTCTCGAGGAATTCGCGCACCTCGCGGCCGCGCTCGCCCACGAGCGCCACGACGACGACATCGGCCTCGGCGCCGCGGGCGATCATGCCAAGCAGGGTCGACTTGCCGACGCCGGAGCCGGCGAACAGGCCGAGGCGCTGGCCGCGGCCCAGCGGCACAAACGTATCGATCGCCCGCACCCCGGTGACAAAGGGCTCCTTGATGCGCTGGCGACGCAGCGGGTGCGGCGGCACGGACATCTGCGGGTCGCCGGGCTCCAGCGGCAGGAACCCCAGTCCGTCCATCGGCCGGCCCAATGCATCCAGCACCCGGCCAAGCAGAACGGGGCTGGGGGACGGCACGGGCGGCCGGTCGCAGGCGGCGACCTCGCAACCGGCGTGCAGGCCGATGGTATCGCCGAGCGGCATCAACAGGACCTTGTGTTCGCGGAATCCGACGACTTCAGCCATGATCGAAACATCGTCACGCCCTGAACGGAGGAGGCAGAGTTCGCCGAGGCCGACGTTGGGCCCCTCGGACTCGATGATGAGCCCGGTGACGCCGGTGACGGTGCCGAGCCGCTGGGCGGCCGGCATGGTCCGCACCTGGCTGCGGAGGGCGTCAACGAAGGGGGCGATGGCGTACATGAGGCGGGCGGGCCCGCGCCTGGCTCAGGCGTGGGTGAGGTTGAGGGAGAGGGTGTCGAGTTTGGCGGCGCGCCGGGCGTCGGTGAGGCCGAAGCGGCTGCGCACCTGGCAGTCGCCCGGTGCGAGCGCGGTGTCGGTCCGCAGGCGCAGCCCCGGATAGCGCTGCAGCCATTCGGGGTTGAGCTGGGTGAGCAGCTGGGCGTCGCGGGAGCTGAGGATGAGCTCGAGGTTTTCGCGCTCGGGATAGAGCTGGTCGAGCGCCTCGCGGCAGATGCGATCGATGACCTCCACCGGCGGCTCGTAGCCGGCCAGGAGGCGGCGGGCCAGGTCGAGCGCCAGGCCCGGCAGGGCGGCCTGCAACTGGGCCAGCAGTTCCGGTTCGAGGCCGGCCAGCCGGCGGAAGATGCCATCCTGCAGGTGCTGCACGTCGGTGCGCATGTCGACCAGCTGCTGGTCGGCAAAGGCCCGGGCGGCGTCACCGCCCTGGCGGTAGGCCTGTTGCCGGATCTCCTCGACCTCGGCCTCGGTGAAGACGCGGGCGGAGCGGCCCGGGATGAGGGCGCCGGTGAGCGGTCGGTCGAACGGGACGAGGGTGGCGAGGGGCATGGGTCAGGCGATGACGGCTTGCTCGGCGTCGATCTCGAGCGAGATCTGGCCCTCCTCCTCGAGGCGGCGCACGACCTGGATGATGGCGTCCTGCGCGGTTTCGACGTCCTTGAGCCGGACGGGACCGAGCAGGGAGATTTCCTCGCGCAGGCTTTCGGCGGCCCGCTTGGAGATGGCGGCGAAAATCTGGTCGCGCAGCGATTCGCTGGCGGACTTCATGGCCACGGCGAGGTTGGCGGAGTCGACCTCGCGCAGCACGCGCTGCAGATCGGCGGCCACGAGGCGCCCGAGGTCCTCGAAGCTGAACATCTTCTTGCGCACCTGGGAGCCGAGCCCGGTATTGCGTTCCTCCAGCCGGGCGAGCAGGCCCTTGCTCATCTCCTTGTCGAGTCCGTTGAGCAGTTCGGCGACGACGCGCACGCCGCCGCTGTGATGGAAGGTCGGCCGCATCTTGGTGTCGAAATGCTTGCCCAGGCTGCGCACGATCTTGCCGACGAGTTCGAGCGAGGTGCTCTCGATCGTGCCGAGCCGCTCGATGACCTCCTCGCGCATGTCGGGGCTGAGCAGGGTGAAGATCTCCGAGGCCTTGTGCGGCTCGAGGTACGAGAGGACGAAGGCGATCGTCTGCGGCTGCTCATGCTTGATGAGGTTGAAGATCTGCCGGCCTTCCATCTCGCTGATGTCCTTGATCACCTCGACCGAGCTGCTGACGGGGCCGACGCGACCGATGATGGACGAGGCCTTGTAGTCGCCCTTGGCGATCTCGAGCGTGCGCTGCGCGTAGGGCAGGCCGCCGAGCGCGGAGGTGAGGCTGGCGCCGATGAGGGTGGAGAACTCCTCGATCGCCTGGCGCTGCACCTCGGCCGGGATCATCGTGAAGGCCGACATCTCGCGGCAGAGGAGCTCGATCTCGGGGTCCTCAAAATGCTTCAGCACCTCGGCGGCGGCTTCCGGGCCGATGATGATGAGCAGGACGGCCAGCTTCTGCTGGCGGGAGAATTTGGCGTAATCGAGTTCGGCCATGGCGGCGGGGTCAGTTCTTCTTCACCGCGGCCCAGTCGCGCAGGGCCACGCCGATGTTGGCGGGCTTCTGGCGGATGAGCTCGTTGAGCAACTCGGGGGTGATGGTGCCCGGCAGGGACCGGCTGCGGGGTCCGCTGGCGGCGGCCTCGCTCAGCAGCTCGACGGGCAGGGGCTCCGGCTTCTGCCGGCGGAGGAGCCGCCAGAACACCGCGAGGACCGCCAGGGCGAGGGCGAGGGCGACGTAGCGGCTGGCGCCCTCCATCCAGGCGGCGACGCGGGTCTCCTGCTCGATCTGTTCCACCTGCGCCGCGATGGGCGCGGCCTGGAACGACGCCTCCTGCAGGCTGACCAGGCCGGCCAGCGACTGGCCGGCGGTCGCGCGCAAGCCGAGGGCGTTGACCACGATCTGGCGGAGCGCATCGAGCTCCTGGGAGGTGCGCGGCGCGGCCTGGCCGTTGGCGCCGGGCGGACGCTGGGCGATGAAGACCGCCGCGGTCAGGCTCTTGATCGCGCCGGGGTTGCGGACGATGTTGGTGGTGGTGCGGTTGATCTCGTAGGTGGTGGTGCGGTTCTTGCGGGTTTGCTCGTTGATCGAGGTCGGCTTGGCGGTGTCGGCCGCCGGGGCCTTGTCGGGCACGTTGGCGGTCACGCCCACGACGCCTCCCGTACGCGTCTCCGTGGTGTTGGTCGTGTCCTCGGTGTTGGTCTGGCTGCGCACGACCTGGCCCTCGGGGTCGTATTTCTCCTCGGTCAATGTGGTGGCGTCGGTTTCGATCTCGGCCGAGACCCGCACGACGGCGTTGCCGGGGCCGATGACGTCGGCGAGCATGCTCTGGACCTTCTTGGCAAAATAATCCTCGACCTGTTCGCGGTAGCGCATCTGACCGGCGGCGCTGCTGAGCAGGGGGTCCTCCTTGAGGTCCGCGGAAAGGACGCGGCCCTGGTTGTCGACGACGGCAACCTGGTCGGGCAGGAGGCCCTGGACGGAGCTGGCCACCAGGTTGCGGATCGCGTTGACCGCCTCGGTGGCCAGGCGGCCGCCGGCCAGCTCGACGAAGACCGAGGCGGTCGGCTTGACGCCCTGGTCGGTGAGGAGCAGGCGGTTTTCGGGCTGGACGATCATCACGCGGGCGGAGCGCACGCCGCGCAACTGCGCGATGGTGCGGCTGAGTTCGCCCTGGAGGGCGCGCAGATAATTGGTGCGCTGCACAAAGTCGCTCAGGCCGAACTGCCCCTTGTCGAAGATCTCAAATCCGACCCCGTCGCCGGTGGGCAGCCCTTTCGCCGCCAGGTCCATGCGCAGGCGGTAGACCTGGTCCGCGGGCACGTAGACCGCGCCGCCGCCGGCCGCAATCTGGTGCGGGATGTTCTGGGACTGCAGCTGGCTGATGATCGCGGAGGCATCCTTGTCGCCGAGCCGGCCGTAGAGCAGGACATAATCGGGCCGGCGCGACCAGAGCACGAGGGCCACGAAGCCGGCGAGCACGACGGCGCCGGCAAGGACGAGCGACACGCGCTGGTTGAGGCCGAGCTGCTTCCAGAGCGCGAGCAGCGATTGCGCAAAGGCTTTCATGGCGGTGGAGACGGGGAAAGGATGGTGGCGCCGGGCGGCGTCAGACCGGCAGGCGCATCAGTTCCTGGTACGAATCGATGAGTTTGTTGCGCACCTCGACCATGAGGGAGAACGCGACCGACGCCTCCTGCATGGCGATGACGCTTTGGTGGAGTTGACCCTGGTCGCCGAGCAGGACGCTGCGGGTGACGGCGTCGGCTTGCGCCTGCCTGGCCTCGACGGAGCCGACGAGCTGGTCGAAGACCCGGGCAAAGGACTCGCCGGCCAGGGCCGCGGGCGGAGCCGCCGCCGTCCGGGCGCCGGCCGGGGGAAGCAGTGGCGGCGTCGGCACCGGAGCGCGCGCCGGGAGGGCGGAGAGCGACGGACCGATCGTGGATACCGGGGACATGGGCGGTTACTGGCCGATCCGGAGCGTGCGCTGCGCCATTTCGCGCGCGTTCTTGGCCACCGAGAGATTGGCCTCATAGGTGCGCGTGGCCGTGATGAGGTCGACCATTTCGTAGGCGAGATTGACATTGGGCAGCGCGACAATGCCCTGGGCGTTGGCGTCGGGATTTTGCGGGTCGTACACCTGCTCACCGGGCGTGGGATCGGAGGTGATCGCAGCGACCCGCACGCCCTGCAGCGGCGGAGCGCCGAGGCCGGCCTGGCGGAGCAGTTCCGTTTCAAATGAAACGAGCTTCCGTTGGTAGGGACCGCCGGCCGCGGTCCGGGTGGTCTGGGCGTTGGCGATGTTCTGGGCGATGATGTCGAGCCGGGTCTTCTGGGCGCCCAGGGCCGAAGCGGTGATTTCGATGCCGGAAAGAAGATTCATGCGGAAAGGCGCGGGGTTGGAGGCGGGACGGCAGGGGAGTGTCAGACCGTGCGGCCGGTGATGGCCGTCTTGAGCTGCTTGAGGTTGTGGGAGACGACTTCGCTGAGAAAATCGTGCTCTATGGTGTTCCGGTTCAGGGCGAGCAACTCGCTTTCCAGCTCGACCGAGTTGCCATCGGGGCGGACGTTGCGGGCGCGTGCATCGACCGCGAGGGTGGGCTGGAGGGTCGCGAGTGTCCGGGGCAGATCGTCGCGGGCCAGGCTGGCGCGCAGCTCGGTTTCGAAACTCGGCGCCACATCGAGCCGGCGGTAGCCCGGGGTCTCGGCATTGGCGATATTTGCGGCGATGGCCTGCTGGCGGAGCACGGCGGCGTCGAGTAGCTTGCCGGCCAGCACCAGATTATCGGACGCAAACAGCGGCTCGATCATGCCGTGAATCAAGCAAAGACGGTGCCAGCGCGGACACGCCCGGCGGTACTCACGTGACATCAAGAGGATAATCCGGCTCGACGCGCGGCTGGGGCCGCCGGCGCGCCGCCCGCAGCGGGCGGCGCCCGGCCTCCGGGGAAAATATTGCCGGCCGGCGGAACGCAGCCCGCGCCCGGCGCCGCCGCTTCATTAATGCGCCAACGGACCGATATCAGATTCAACCCCGTATGCGGGCAAGCGACTATGAGTTTATTCGTCATCTCGTTTACGAACGCAGCCGGATAGATCTTGGACCCGACAAGCGGGAACTGGTATCCGCGCGCCTCGGTAAGCGCGTCCGGGCGACGCGGTTCGCGTCGATCGCGGACTATTGCCTGTTTCTGCGCAGCGAGGCGCCGGAGGACGAGGTTGCCAATCTCATCGACGCAGTCTCGACGAACCACACGTATTTTTTCCGTGAGAGCAGCCACTTTGACTTTCTGCGCACGGTGGCGCTCCCGGATCTGGCGGGCCGCCGGCGCCAGACGTACTGGCCACAACTGCGCCTCTGGAGCGCCGCCTGTTCGAGCGGGGAGGAGCCCTATTCGCTGGCCATCGTGCTCGCCGAGGCGCTGCCCGCGCTGGCGGCCGACTGGTCGTGGCGCATCGAGGCCACGGACATCTCCCGGCGCGTCCTGGCGCAGGCGCAGGCCGCCATCTATGACGAGAAGGCCGTGAGCCGAATGCCCCCCGACATCATCCAGCGCTATTTCCAACGCGGCTATGGGCCCCAGGAAGGCAACTATCGCGCCAAGCGGTTCCTCCAGGAGCGCGTTTTCTTCGCGCAGCTCAATCTGGTGGGCGACGCTCTCCCCTTTTCCGAGCCGTTCCAGGTGATCTTCTGCCGCAACGTCATGATCTATTTCGACCGACCGACCCAAGAGGAGCTGGTCCACCGGCTCGCCCGGCAGCTGGTGCCGGGCGGCTATCTGTTTGTCGGACATTCCGAGAGTCTCACGGGTGTCCGGCATCCGCTGCAGTCGGTGCATCCGGCGGTCTACCGCCGGCCGCCCGCCGCCCGCCCATGAACCCGCCGAAGATTCGTGTCCTGGTCGTCGACGACTCCGCCGTCGTCCGCAAGCTGGTGAGCACGGCGCTGGCCGCCGATCCGGAGATCGAGGTGGTAGGAACGGCGGTCGACCCGTACGCGGCGCGCGACCAGATCGTCGCCCTCGCCCCCGACGTCCTCACGCTCGACCTGGAGATGCCCCGGATGGACGGGCTGACGTTCCTGCGGATCCTGATGGCGCAGCGGCCGATGCCGGTCGTGGTGATGAGTTCGTTGACCCAGAACGGTTCGGACTGCGCTTGGGAGGCCTTGCGGCTGGGGGCGGTCGATGTGCTGGGCAAGCCCGGCGGGGTCTGGTCCATGGGCGACTTCGGGCCCCAGCTCGCGGCCAAAGTGAAGGCCGCGGCCGGCGCGCGGCTGCACCCAATGCCGGACGGCGCGCCGCCGATCTCGGGCGTTGTCGCGCCGCGGCACCCGCGCGCGCTGATCCTCCTCGGCGCCTCGACCGGGGGCACCGAGGCGCTGCGCGCGGTGCTGACGCGGCTGCCGGACGGGCTGCCGCCCATCGCCATCGTGCAACACATCCCGGCGGTCTTTTCGCGGGCTTTTGCCGAGCGGCTTGACCAGATGTGCGCATTCAAGGTCGTGGAGGCCCGCGACGGCGATGTGCTTCGTCCGGGCGAGGCCTATGTCGCGCCGGGGGATTTCCACCTGCTGCTGCGGTGGCAGGATGAGCATTACCGGGCGCAGGTCGTTGCGGGGCCGCCGGTGTGGCATCAACGGCCGGCCGTGGACCTGCTGCTGAAATCGGCGGCCGACGCGGGGGCGGGAGCCCGGACCATCGCCGGAGTGCTGACCGGGATGGGCAAGGACGGCGCCGAGGGCCTGCTGCGCCTGCGGGATCGCGGGGCGATCACCTTCGCCCAGGACGAAGCGACGAGCGTCGTCTACGGCATGCCGCGCGTGGCCTGGGAAACCGGCGCCGCCCAGCGGCAGGTGGCGCTCACCCGCATGCCGGAATTCATCTGCCGCCAAGTGGAGTCCCTCGGCACCCGCCGGGCGGCCGCGCCCTCCCTCCGCCCATGAGCCCGCCGCCGTCCAACCTGCCCCTGCTCATCGTCGACGACGAGGCCATCGTCCTCCAGACGCTCAAGGAGACCCTGGAGCGCGAGGGATTCCCGGTCGTCACCTCCCAGCGTGCGCGCAAGGCGATCGAGATCATGGCCGGGCGCGAATTTTCGGTCATCATTTCCGATCAGCGCATGCCCGAGATGAGCGGCCTGGAGTTTCTGGTCGAGTGCAAGAAACTGCAGCCGCACGCCTCGCGCATCCTCATCACGGCCGTGCTGTCGCTGCCGACGATCATCGATTCGATCAACAAGGGCGAAATCTTCCGCTTCCTCACCAAGCCCTGGTTGCGCGAGGAGCTGATCGCGACCGTCAAAAACGCCGTCAACCGCTACGAGCTCATCCAGCACAACGCCGTGCTGCAGCGGGAGACCCAGCGGCTCAACACCGAGCTGACGGCCGCCAACCAGGCGCTCGCGGTCCAGGTGCGCGATCTCGAACTGCAGCGGCAGGCCCTCGATCACGCCAACCGCGAGCTGGCGCTGCGGTATGACCGGTCGCTCGACCTGTGCTGCCGGATTCTGACCATGTTCGATCCGCTGCTGGGCGGCCAGACCAAGGCCATGGTGGAAATCGCCGGGAAGATGGCGCAGACGGAGTATTTCCAGGAGGAGGAGCGGCAGGTGCTGCGCATCGCCGCCTGGCTCTGCGATCTCGGACTGATCGGCGTGCCCCGGGACCTGTTGCGGACATTCCGGACCAATCCCGGCGGCCTGGGAGACTACGAACGCACGCTCATCCGCAACCATCCGGTCTACAGCCAGACCCTGGCTTCCTATGTCGACGCGCGCGCCCTGGTGGGCGAGACCATCCGGGCGCATCACGAGCGCTTCGACGGGAGCGGGTACCCCGACAGCCTGGCCGGCTATGCCATCCCCTGGACCGCCCGCTGTCTGGCCGTGGCGGTGGTGTTCGTCGAGAGTGGCCTGCCGAAGGAGCAGGCGGCCGAGCTGGTGCTGGGCGAATCCGGCCGCGCGCTTGATCCGGAAGCCGTGCGGCTCTTCCTCAAAGTGACCCAGCTGGTCGAGTTGCCGCGCCAGGTGCGCGAAGTCATGCTGGAAGAGCTGCAGCCGGGCATGGTGCTGGCGGGCGGCATCTATAGTCCGCACGGCCTGCTGCTGATCAGCGAGGGGATGATGCTCACGCCCGGCACCATCGCCAAAATCCGGAGCCACAACCTGGTTGCACCGATCAACCAGCGCCTGCTGGTGCTGTCCTGAGCCGCGGTCACGCACCCCGGCCCCGATCGGCCCGCTCAAGTTGGAAGGGAGGCGTCCGTCTTAGGAGATGGCGCCCCGCCGTGTCGATTTCCTCTATGCCCGGATCTTCCACCATCGCCTCGCTCTTCCCGCAACGCGTGATTATCGGCGTCGGCGAACTGGCGGCCTCCAACGACCCGAGTCTGACGCTGAGCACCTATGCGCTTGGTTCCTGCGTGGGCGTCGTGGCCTTCGATGCGCAGGTGCACGTGGGCGGCATCCTCCATCTCATGCTGCCCGACTCGACGATTGCGCCCGAGCGGGCGGCGGCGCAGCCGGCAATGTTTGCCGACACCGGGTTTCCCCGGCTGCTGCGCGACCTGACCGGCCTGCAGGCCGCGCCCCACCGCCTGAAGCTCTTTCTGGCCGGCGGGGCGTCGGTGCTGCATGGCGTCGACCCGTTTCAAATCGGCGAACGCAACCTGCGGGCCGTGCGCCAGCTCGTGCAGCAGAACAGCCTGGCAGTATCCGGGGCTGATCTCGGCGGGACGGTCAACCGCACCGTGCACCTGCAGATCGCCACCGGGCGCGTGACCTGGCGCCTGCCCGACTGCCGCGAGAGCACGATCATGCTCGATTGAAGCGCGGCCGGCGCCGCCGGTTCAGAAAGCCACCGGGCCGCAGGTCAGGCGGTTCTGCAGCACGTTCCGGGCGCGCTCCAGCACCACCGGCAGGGCCTGGTTGAGCAATTCCGGCGTGAAGCCCCAGGCGAGCAGGAAGTCGCCGTCGAGCGCAAAGAGGAAACCGTCCTCGGTGACGCCGGCGCCCATGGCGGTGGCGAGATAATGCGCGGCATGGAGGGTCGCCAGCAGTGGTTTCATCGCATCGGGGGCCTGCGCGGGCCGCACTTGAAAGGTGGCCGCCGCCACGAGCGAGGGCGGGAAGCGCCAATGCTGCAGAAGCCGGGTGCCGGCGTCGGCATAGTCGTAGCCGAGCACGCTGCGCTCGGCCTGGGTCCAGGGGCACGCCTGCGCCTGCTGGAAAGCGCGGATCGCGCCGAACCATGCGCCGCACGCATGCGCGATGGCCAGTTTGCCGACGGTGCACACGAGGCCCGCGGTGTAAGCCTGCCCGGGATCCGCCTGGCGGCTGCATTCCGCCAGGTGCTCGGCGGCGATGGCGCGGCACAGCGCGTGCCGGCAGAAATCCCCGGCTTCCCAGCGGTAGCCGTCCGCCGTATGATTCATCCAGCGGCCGGCCAGCGACAGGACCGCGAGGCGGTAGATTTCCCGCCGGCCGAGACGAAAGATGGCTTCGCTCAGGCGGTCGATCGGTTCGGCGGAGGCGAAATAGGTCGAATTGGCGAGACGCAGGGTCGAGCTGGCGAGCGTCGGATCGATCCGGATGATGGCCTCGAGTTCGTCCGAGGGGCGGTCGTCCCGGGCCAGGGCGGCGCTCAGTCGCGGCAGCAGCTGCGGGGCGCAGGGCAGCCGCAGCGCCAGGGCGCAGACATCGTCGAAGGTGGGCGGTGTCATCGGGGCGCCCGTCACGCCGCTTGGAACAGCGACACGGGATCGAGGATGAGGGCGATGTTCCCGTCGCCCAGGATGGCCCCGCCGGCGACACCGGGCAGCTGCTGCAGGTAGCCGCCGAGGTTTTTGATCACGACCTCCTGCTTGGCCAGCATGGCGTCCACGAGCAGCGCGCGCGATTTGCCCGCGACGTCGACGACCACGACGATCCCGTCGGCGGGGTTTTCGACCGCGTGCGGGATCGCGAATTGTCGGTGCAGGCGGTGCAGGGGCAGGATCCGGCCCCGGAGATCGAGCACCTCCACCGTGCCGTGGACGGTGACGAGAGCCTCCGGCGGCGGCCGCAGCGCCATTTTCACCGCGGTGCTCGGCAGGATGAAACGGTCGCCGCCGACCGTGACCACCAGGCCGTCGATGATGGCCATGGTGAGCGGCAGCCGGATGCGGAAGGTCGAACCCCGTCCGGCCTCGGTCTCGATCTCGATCAACCCGCGCAGGCGTTCGATGTTGCGCCGGACCACGTCCATGCCGACGCCGCGGCCGGAGACCGCGGTCACCTTTTCCGCGGTGGAGAATCCGGGCAGGAAAATGAGGTTGAGGATCTCCTCGCGGGACAGCTCGACGCCGGCGGCCACCAGGCCGAGCCCCCGCGCCTTGGCCAGGATCTTGCCCGGGTCGATCCCCCGGCCGTCGTCGCTCAGTTCGATGATCACGTGGCTGCCTTCGTGGCGGGCCATGAGGTGCACGGTGCCGGAATCGGGTTTGCCGGCGGACACCCGCTCGGCCGGCGGCTCCAGGCCGTGGTCGAGGGCGTTGCGCACCATGTGCGTGAGCGGATCGGCGATCTCCTCGACGACCGTGCGGTCGAGCTCGGTCTCGCCGCCGCTGACCAGGAAGGCGACGCGCCGGCCGCATTCGCGGGCGAGGTCGCGGGCCAGGCGCTCCATCCGCTGGAACGTCGGCTTGATCGGAATCATGCGCACTGCCATGGCGGTGTTCTGCAGTTCCTTTGTGATGCGGGAGAGCTGCGCCAGATCGCGCTGGATGGCGCCGGTTCCGTCGGTGCCGGCCATCCGCGAGCTGACGAGGAGCTGGCTCTGCACGATCACGAGTTCGCCGACCACGTCCATGAGCGTGTCGAGCTTCTCGGTGTTGACCCGCACCGTCGTGGCGGACCCGATCCGCATGGCGGGGCCGGTGGCGGCCGGGGTCGCCGGCCCGGTCGCCGCGGGTGCGGGGTCGGCCGCGGGAAAGGCGAGGGGAACGACGGGGGACGCGGGCGGCGCGGCGGCGGCGGGCCCGGCGGCGGCGGTGCAGCGCTTCACTGCGGCGATGAGTCCGGCCACCGGGATCACCCGGTCCGGCAGCCGGCCGTGTTCCAGGGCCGCGGTGATCTGCCCGACCAGGGACTGCAGCGCGTCGCGGCTCTGCAACACCTGGGTGACGATTTCCGAATTAAGCCGGAGCTTCTGGTGGCGGACCAGGTCGAGCAGGGACTCGACCTCGTGCGCCAGCGTGTGCATGGGCTTGAGGTGAAGAAAGCCGGCCACGCCCTTGATTGTGTGAAAGGAGCGAAAAATGGCGTTCAGAGCCTCGGGATCCTCCGGCCGCTGTTCGAGCGCCAGCAGGGCCGCCTCGATTTGCTGCAGATGGTCCAGCGCCTCGGCGTGAAATTCGATCAGCAGCTCGCGGTTTTCCTCCAGGTGCAGGTCGAGCAGTTCATCCGCGGGGACGGGTGCGCCCGGCGCCTCGGCGGGCCCGGCGGCTTCCGGTGGCGCGGCGGCCTGCTCCGCGAACGGCGGGAGCGGCCGGTCCAGGCGGGCTGCCTCCAGCGCCTTCGGCAGCCAGTCGACGAGGCGGCACAAGGCGGAGTGCGTCGGGGCGTCGAAGGGTTGGGCGCCGTCCAGCCGCACTTCCAGTTGATGGCGGATGCCCTCGACCGGCGCGGCGATGGCGGGAGCCGCTGCCAGCAGCAGCGCCAGATCGCCGAGCAGGCTGAAGGCGGGGATCAGGCCGTCGTCGCGTCCGGGTTGTGCGAGCAAGGATTCGCTCGCCAGCCGGCTGACGAGATCGTCGGCGCTGCCGAATGTTTCTGCGGAAAAAGCCATGGCCGAGGGATTTGGCTCTCCTGTTCATCGGCAGAACCGGGACGGAGTTTAGATCGGTTGCGGCCCCGGGGGCGCCGGGATCGATGACGGGAGGCGCGAGTGGTCGCGCCGGAGGTTAATTTCCGCCCGAAACGGCCGATACGATCTGTCAACGCCGCGCGCGCCCTTCCTGCATGCCCTCGCTCGAATGTATTTCCGACCAGGCGATCAAGAGCCATATCACTCGTGCCGTCCACGAGGTCTTTACGACCATGCTGGGCCAGAATCCCCGGCCGATGGAGGGGGCGAGCGAGACCGGCGGGCAACCGTGGCCGCCCCTGTCCACGCGCGAAGGGGTGCATCCGCCGCATATCGTCGGCACGGTGGGGTTCATCGGCGAAGTCAACGGCCTGATTTACCTCTACCTGCCGGAACCCTTTGCCCGGCTCGCGACCTGCCGGCTGCTCGGCCTCGACCAGGGCGACCTCGGCCAGGGCAATGAGGAGGCAGCGATCAACGACGCCATCGGGGAACTCACCAACATGACCGTCGGGGTGTTCAAAAACGGATTGTGCGACTCGGGCTATTCCTGCCGGCTCACGATCCCGTCGATCCTCCGGGGCCGCGATTTCTGCATCGAACCGGTCAAGTCGGTTCTGCGTCGGGTCTTCTATTTCGACTGCGCGGGCCATCGGGTTGTGACCGATCTCCTGATGAAATTCGGCGATTCCTCTCCGTAACCATGCGCTACCGTATCCTCACCGTCGACGACTCCAAGACCGTCCGCATCATCGTGCGGAAGGCGTTCAAGGGCTTTGACTGCGATATTCTGGAAGCGGCCAACGGTGTCGAGGGCCTGGCCGTGGCCGGCAAAGACGTGCCCGACGTGATCCTGCTGGATGTGACGATGCCGGTGATGGACGGCGTCGAGATGCTGACCAAGCTCAAGGCCGATCCGCAGTTGAAGGGCATTCCCGTGGTCATGCTCACCGCCGAAGGCGGGCGCGAAAATGTGCTGAAGGTCGCCAAAATCGGCGTGCGCGACTATATCGTCAAGCCGTTCAAGGAGGATCTGCTCATCGAAAAGCTCGGCCGGATCATCGACCTCAAGCCGCTCAGCGAGGGCCCGGTCAAGGCCAAGTCGATCCTGGATCCCTGCGACATCGTCGTGGCCGAGGACAAGCCGGTCATCATCCAGCAGATCCAGGACGGGCTGGCCCACATGCCGTGGACGATCCGCGGGGTGAGCACGACCGGGGAGGCGGTCGACGCCTGCCAGCGCCAGGTGCCCGACATCTTCCTCATCAGCCTGTCGCTGCCCGACGAGGGCGCGTTCAAGCTGTTCCGCCATCTGCGGACCAATCTGAAGACGAAGTACACCCCGGTCTTTGCGCTGGTGGTCAAGACCGAGACGTCCGCGCAGCAGCAAGCCCAGCAGATCGGATTTTCCGCGATCATCACCAAGCCGATCGAGATTGCCGAACTCGAGGCGAAGATGGCCAAGGCCATGAACCTCGACACCTCCCCGCGCTATTTCACGCTCGAGAAGGATTGCTTTGTGATGCGGCTGCCGGAGAACTGCTCGCCCATCGTGATCAACGAGGTGTCCAACTACCTCAAGCCCAAGCTGGCCGAGGCGGTCAACGCCGGCATGACGCGCGCGATCATCGATGTGGAGGAGGTCAAGGGCCTCAACATGACGATCATCAAGCTGCTGTTCCAGACGATGCAAACCTGCCGGGAGCTCGCGATGCAGTTCTCGCTGGTGGGCAATCCCCAGATCGTCGCCGAATGCAAGGGGTTTGAAGACACGCGCAACTGGTCGTTCTTCGAATCGATGAATGAAGCCCGGGCCTACTTGGCGGCCAAGGCGCCGCCGGCGCGCGATGGCGCCGAGCCGCGACCGGCATCGCCCGCCACCACCACGGCCACCGCGACACCGGCGACGGCTGGCGCGTAAAGGGCGCCCGCCGGCTTGGCCCTCCCGGAAGGAAGAGGAGTCGCCGCCCACGGCGGCCATGGACGGCAATCGTTGCTGACGGCCCTGCCCGCGGCGGACGGCCAGGCCAGCCTCAGCTTCCGGTATGGCGGGCGAGCGACACCACGGTTTCGGGCGCCACCACCCGGTCGATGTCGAGGAGCGTCTTCACCGTGCCCTTTACCTTCGCGATGCCGAGGATGTACTCGGTGTTCAGACGGCTGCCAAAATCGGGAGTGGGCTCGATTTCCGAATCATTGAGATTCACCACCTCGTCGACACTGTCGACGATCAGCCCCATCTGCACGGTGGTTTCGGAAGCCAGCTTCACCTGGACGACGATGATGCAGGTGCGTTCGGCAATGACGGCTTCGAGGCCGAATTTCAGCCGCAGATCGACCACCGGGATCACCCGGCCCCGGAGATTGATGACGCCCTTGACGTAGGGAGGCATGTGCGGGATGGGCGTGATTTTCTGCAGCCGGATGATCTCGCGCACTTTCAGGACCGCGATGCCATACGCCTCGCGGTGCAGCACCACCGTCAGATATTTTCCGGTCAGATCGGTGGAACGGGCGGCTGGCCCGCCGGGAGTGGCACGTGTGCTCATCGAGGTGTAATCGGCACCGAGGGCCGGTCTTTGAAGCGGTTCTTGGCGGCCAGCCGGAACCCGTTCCTGTCCGCCTACACCGGCAACGGACCGGGCTCGAGTTGGTCCGCGGGCCGTTGGTCGTCGTCGGCCGTGGCTTCCGGCAGCACCCGGCGCAGCGCCTGCTCGAGACAGTCGATTGCAAACGGCTTGGGCACGAAGCCGGCGACGGGCACGCCTTCGTACAAGGCGGTCACTTCTTGTTCGCTGTAGCCGCTGATCAACAGCACGGGCACGGCCGGCTGCAGCGCCCGGAGCTGGCCGACGAGCTCGCGGCCGTCCAGGCCGGAGATGGTGGCATCGAGCAGAACGGCCCGGAAGGGGGCCGCCGCCTGACGGGACAGGCGGATAGCCTCGTAGCCCTCGGGCGCCGCTAGCACCTCGAATCCCAGTCGCGCCAGCAGGATGGAAGCCGTTTCGCTGACAATCTCGTCATCTTCGACCACCAGAATGGTCCCAGTGCCATGCCAGGCATGTGCCTCCGGGCGGAGATGGGGGACGTCGCCGGCGCCAACGGCCAGCGGCAGCAGCACCCGCACGGTCGTGCCGCGGCCCGGAGTGCTCCGGATATGCAGCGCGCCATGATGTCCGCGCACAATGCCCTGGACCGCCGCGAGCCCGAGGCCCCGGCCCCGGGGCTTGGTGGTGAAGAAAGGTTCAAACATGCGCCGCAGGGTCTCGGAATCCATGCCGCAGCCGGAATCCTGCACCTCGAAGAAGGCATAGCATCCTTCGCGCAGCTCATCGGCCCACGGCACACCCGCGAAATTGTGGCTGCGCGCCTCGACCACGCCGGTCGTCAGCCGGATGATGCCGGACCGGCCGGCCATGGCGTCGGAGGCGTTGGTGATGAGATTCATCAGCACCTGCCGGATCTGGGTGGCCTCGGCTTCCACGATCACGGGCGTGGCGGCGAGCGCGAAGCGCAGTTCCACGCGTTTGCTGATGCTCATGGTCAGCAGGTTGGTCATCTCCTGCACCAGCGTGTTGAGGTCGACATGGGTCACGTTGAACGCCCCGCGGCCGGAGTAGGCGAGCATCTCGCGGGCGAGATCGGCCATCCGCACCGCGGCCTGTTTGATCTGCTCGATGCGGGCGGTGACCACCCCCTCGGGCGGAAGGTCGAGCATGGCGAGCTCGGCGTTGCTGAGCACGCCGGTCAGGAGGTTGTTGAAGTCGTGGGCGATGCTGCCGGCCAGCAGGCCGAGGCTTTCCAGCTTCTGCGATTCGAGCAGCCGGGCCTGCAACTGGAGGCGCTCCTCGGCGGCGCGTTGCCGCTCCGTGATATCGAGATCGACCCCGATCATGTGACTGGGAGCGCCCTGGTCGTCACGGAGCACGCCGCCGCGGGCGAGCATGATCCGCCAGGTGCCGTCCTTGTGCCGCAGGCGGAAGGTGGATTCGAAGTCGCCGTCGGGCGCCGTGAGGTGGGTCCGGAACTCTTGATGGACGCGCGGCAGGTCTTCGGGGTGAATCAGGCGGTCCCATTCGGCCAGGTTGTTGCCGATTTCCTCGGCATCGTAGCCAAGCTGGCTGCGCCAGCGGCGGGAAAAGACGATTTGGTCGGTCCGGAGGTTCCATTCCCAGAGGCCGACGTTGGCCGTGTCGGAGACCAGGCCCAGCTGGCGGGCGCGGCCCTCGAGCTGTTGCTCGACGCGGCGCAGGCGGGTCAGTTCGAACCAGAAGACGAGAAAGATCAGGGTGCCGGCGGCGAGAATGCCGGCGAGGTTGATGGCCAGTTGCCCGTGGGTGTTCGATCGGCCTATCGCGGCCAGCAGGTCGATTACGACAACGAGCCCGATTGCCCCAACGATGACCGCGCCTGCAGTCAGCAATGCGCATCGCACAAGGGGGCTGGAGAGACGCAGCGTCATGGGACTGAACGGGAGAGTCCTCATCGGCTCAAACCCGGCCGTCTTGAGGATATTTAAGGAATTGGGGGATACCGGAGCGTCACGCGCCCGCGCCGTCATCAGCGTCGGCGGCTGTGCCGATGGCGCGATACTCCTGCAGCTTGTTGCGCAGCGTGCGGATGCTGATGCCGAGGAGGGTCGCGGTGCGGGTGCGGTTGCCGTTGGTGTGGTGCAATGCGGAAAGGATGTGCTGGCGCTCCACCTCCTCGAGCGGAATGACCGCCGGGGCGGCGGCGGCGGGGTTCCCGTGTCCGTTGACCGGAACGGAGACCGCCGGATCGTCCGGCCCCGGCGGCGGGGTCAGACCGGCGACAGGCGCTGCCGCCGGCTCGGGGTGGGCGGCGGGGACCGGCGACATGCGGCCGTCGGCTTCCGGGGCCGGCGCGGGGGACCACGGCGCGGTTTCGCGGGGGCAGGGCGGCGGGAGGGGCTTGGCGGCGGATCGCGCCAGGTTTGGCAGGCCCAAGGCGACGCAGGACACGAAGCGGTTGTCCTCGGTGAGGATGACCGCCCGCTCAACGGTATTCTGCAGCTCCCGGACATTGCCGGGCCAGGCGTACGTCTGAATGGCGGCGCGCGCGTTGTCGGAGAAGCCGAGCGGACGGATGCCGTGCTTGCGCGCGAACCGCTGGAGAAAATAGTCGGCGAGGTCCAGAATATCCTCCCGTCGCTCGCGCAGGGGCGGCACGTGGACGGGGAAGACATTGAGCCGGTAGTAAAGGTCCTGGCGGAATTCGCCCCGCTCGACGCAATGCAGCAGGTCGCGGTTCGACGTGGCGAGAATGCGGACGTTGACCTTGATGGTCTTGTTGCCGCCCACGCGTTCGAATTCGCGCTCCTGCAGCACGCGCAGCAGCTTGGCCTGCAGGTTGAGCGGGATCTCGCTCACCTCGTCGAGCAACAGCGTGCCGCGGTGGGCCAGTTCGAACCGGCCTTCGCGCCGCTCGGACGCGCCGGTGAAGGCCCCTTTTTCATGCCCGAAGAACTCGCTCTCGATCAGGTTCTCCGAAACCGCCGCGCAGTTGACCTTGATATACGACTCCTGGCGGCGCGGACTGTGGCGGTAAAGCTCGCGGGCGACCATTTCCTTGCCGGTGCCGCTTTCGCCGGTGATGAGGATGGTGGCGTCGGTCTGGGCGACCCGTTCGATGATCTGCCGGAGCCGCTGCATCAGCGGGCTGCGGCCGATGATTTCTCCGGCCGGTCCCTCCCGTTCGCTGAAGTAACGGTTGACCGTGATGAGTTGGTGGACGGCCTCGGCCTTCTTGATCACCACCTCGATCTGCCCGGGCGTGAATGGCTTGATCAAATAGTCGAACGCGCCGGCCCGCATACAGCTCACCGCGCTCTCGATCGTGCCATGGCCGGTGATCATGACCACGGCGGGGCGCTCCGGGAGCAGCCGGACGCGCTCCAGGAACTGGTGGCCGTCGCCGTCCGGCAGGCGCATGTCCACAAACAGGATGTCAAACGGTTCGCGTGACACCAACGCCTCGGCTTCGGCCAGGCAACGCGCGGTGCTGACCTGATAATGCTTCCGGCGCAGGATGTCGCCCAAGACGTTGAGGACTAATGGCTCGTCGTCTAGGACGAGGATTTTTTCTAGTGACATGGCAGAGAGGGGTAGCAAGTCACCAAGGGATAACCGCTCGTGAAGCTGCTTGAAGCGGGCCGCAAAATCCAACCGAAACATCCATTATTTTTTGTCAATGTCTTGCCATTATTTGTTGTCCTCCACCTCCACCATCAGTAGTGGCCCCGACTCGGCCAGCACCTCGTCCGCCGGTGGAAACGGTGAGAACGGATGTGCGGGCTTGCGGTCGTACGCCTGGTTCCGGCCATCCAGAGTGCCTGCTTCGCTCGATGAACTTGCCGGGTGATTTCCGGACGGCGGCCGACAGTGGCAGCCAGAACTTGGGAGGAGGTGCGACGCTCATGCAATGTCGGAGATCGGCGCGCGGGTGGAGCCAGGCACCGGTCAACAAAAAATCTCCGCAAAAGATTTAATCGGCCGAAACAGAAACCGGTTTAGGCAGGAATTTCCTACCGGCGGCAAGAGCCCGGCCCCGGCCGGACCGCCTCAAGTTGCCGCCCAAGGTGTCGATGTTGCTTCCAACCGGGTTGCCGCCGCGCCCTCCCCCATCCATGTCCTATCGTCTGCTCTCGTTTCTGACCGATGTCGAAAACGTGGTCCAGGCCACGGCCGCTGCCACCAATGGCCCGCGTTGGGAGACCGCCCGCATCGTCGATTTCCACGCGCGTCTGGCACGGCTGAGTTTTCGCCAGCCGGCCACCGCTGGCGGCGGATGGCACGGGCATGTCCAGTTGCAGCACTTTTCCCTGGCCGACGGCCGGATCTGCCTGAAGGCACACCTGAGCTGGGTTGGCCGGGAAACGCCGCGCACGATCGAGATCTACACCGTGCCGGGCCTGGACTGGGTTGCCCAGGCTCGCCAGGTGGCGGAAGCATGGTTCGTTGGTCCCCCTGCGGCTGGTACATCTGTCGGCCCGGCGCTCGCGGCAACCGGATGAGCCGGAGCCACGGCGGGCGCTCAGGCGCAGCGGTGGAGATGCGGAGCAGGTGTCTGGCAGTCGGTCGGCTCGACGGCTCCATAAGCGGCTTTCAATCCCCCCAAACGGCGGCGAACGGTATCGAGCAGGTTGCGCCGGGCGCGGATGGCCTCGAGACGCGCCGCCAAAAGCTGCAGCGAGGCGGTGCGCCGGGCTTGCACCGCCAGCAGCCGTGGTCGCAGCGCTGGCAGCACGTGCGTGCGGGTCTCCGGCTTGCCCAGCAGTTCAACCAACCGGGCGATGACCGGCTCGGCGCGGTGCTGGGTCAGCACCATCGTCGCCGGATCGCCGTGGCGCACGCCGGCCTCTTCCTCGATCGCCAGCGTCTCGATCGCGTCCAGCAGCCGGCGGCAGGTCTCACCGGGCGATTCCATCAGGCCACGCTCTGGACGCCCGCCGGGGTCGGGGCGGTGCGCAGATCGCGGCGCAGCATCTCGGCCCAGGCATCGCGCAGTTCCCGCAACAGCTGTTCGACTTCGACCACCGCCGCCACGTCCTTCTTGAGGTTCGCCTCGATGAGCCGGCGGTTGTAGTATTCATAGAGCCGGTCCAGGTTGGCAGCGATCTCCCCCCCGGCCTGGTGGTCGATCACGCCCTGCAATTCAGCAATGATGTTCTGCGCCTTGAGCAGGTTGCTGTTGACGGTCTCGATGCGGCGCGGGTCGTGGGGGCTGCCTTCGAGGGCGGCGCGGGCCAGCCCGAGGAACCGCAGGGCCCCGTCATACAGCAGCAGGACCAGTTGCCCGGGGCTGGCCGTCAGGACCGACTGGGTCTGGTAAGTGCGAGCGTAGCCGTGAGCCGCCATGAGAAGCAGCAATCAGCTGGAATCGTCGGCCAGATCGGGCGAGGTGAGGATCAGTCGGCTCAGGTGCCCGACGATCTCAGGGGTGGGATAAGTGGGATCGGCCGCCAGGGCGCGGCCGCGTTCGACGATCTCGGGACGGACTTCCGGATGCGCCTGGAGCGCGGTCCGCAGGTGATCGGCGCCCACGGTCGAGAGGTGGTCTCGTTTTGCTGCTGCCGCAGGGACAAAGCGAACCTCCGCCGCCAGGGCTTGGGCACGCCCGGCTGCGTCAGAATGAGTGGTAGATCGGATCATGGAGGACGGGTCGGTAACGGTCAGCCCGGTCTTCATGCTGGGAACGCCGTTGGAGATGATAACCGTTCATATCGGTGCGCTGCGGGAGAACTTGAGGATGGGTCGCGCCCGCGGCCCGGTCACCGGGGCGGCAGGGTCGCGAAGGCGGCCTCCGCGGCGTAGGCCGCGAAATGCGCCGGGCTGCGCAGGACGGTATAGCCGGCATCGCCCGGCTCCATGGCCGGGTGCTGCCGGCGGTCATACCGGCGGGCAGCGTTGGCCACGGCGGGGTCCTGGGCGGAAAAAAGCGTGTCGAAAGCCCAGAGGATGGCGCTGTCCGTGGTGGTCGCGAGTTTGGCCCGCAGGCCGACCGTGAGCGGGGGGTAGGGCGAGAACGCGGTGATGTCGATGAACATGACCGCGTCGGCGCCGTACTCCCGGGCCAGCATGGACAGGAATTCGGAGGGCAGCGCGTCGGTCGAAAGCACGGCCCGGATGCCGAACAGGCGCCAGAGCGCCGGGCGGTCCGCGACCACGACCTCGAAGCGGCCCGACTGCTGGAGCGCCGCGAGCAGGACCGGGTTGAACGAGGCGAGGGTTTCGGTGGGCACGCCGGGCACGCCCGCGGCCGGCAGGAGCACCACCCGCCGGATGGAATCAGGCAAACGCGACCGGCCGGTATGATTCACCGGCTCGAAGAACGGTCCCCGGGCGGCCGGATCGCCCAAGCCTTCCACCGAGGCGCAGCCGCCCGCCAGCCACAATGCGGCGACTCCGAGGAGTGCGCGTGCGCTCCAGCCGGGCCCCTGGACGCGGCGTTTCATCCCGCTGCGCCACCGCATCAAGCGGCGGTCTGCCGCCGGCTCCGCCGGGAGGATGAGCTGAACTGGCCGGGGCCTCATTCGTTGCTGTTGCTCGAGTTGTTGAACATTTGGTTGAGATAATTGAGCTGGGTCTGCGCGAGGCTCTGGGCGGTCTGCATGGCTTCGAAGGCCGTGGTCAGCAGGGCGCGCTCCTGGTCGAGCTGGCGCTGGAGGGCGGCCACCTGGTTTTCAATCGAGTTGTTCTGCTGGATCAGGGTGCTGGAGGCCATGGACAGCAGGCCGTGCACACTCAGCACGTTGTTCAGGGAGGCGTTCACCGTGGCGGCGAAACCGGTTGTGGCGGTGTCGAAGAACGCTGCGACATCCTGGGTGCTGTTCGCCAGGGCGGCGGCGAACTTGCTGCTGTCCTTGACCGTCAGCTGCGAACTGGTGGAGTCGAAGTCGATGCCGAGGTCGGCCAGGCGCCGGACCGTGCCGGTCAGGCCCGGCACCTGCGCGAAGACCAGCGCCCGCAGCCCCTCGGCCCAGTTCTGGATGTCGTGGTTGCCGGAGAGCAGGGAGGATTGGACCTTGCCGGTGGTGGAATCGATGGTGATCTGGGTCTGGTCGTCGATGGAGCTCTGGACGGCGTTGAACTGGTTGATGAAGTTCTGGATCGCCGTGCTCATGGCGTCCGTGTCCGTGGCCACCGTGATCGTCTGGGTGGTGGCCGAGGCGGCCTGCACGGACAGGCCCGCGGCGCCGAAGGCAGCGCCGTCGAGGGTGTTGCTGGCGCTGGTCAGGGTGCCGCCGCCGTTGACGGAAAAGAGGGCGTTCTGGCCATGGACCAGGGTCGCGCCGGAGGTCAGCCCGAGGGCGCCGAGCAGCCCGCCGGCGGCCTCGTTCACCCCGGCCCCGATGTCGCCGGTGGTATTGTTCGTCAGGACAATGCGGTCGGCGGCGGCGTCATAACTCGCGGTGACCCCGGCGGTGGAGGCATTGATGCGCCCGAGCACGGTCGCGAGCGAGTCGGTGTTGACGTTATAGGCGATGCTCACGCCGTTGACGGTGAAGGAGCCGTTGCCCGAGCCGTCGACCGCGGTGATGGCGGCGTTGAGGCGCGCGTTCACGATCGGGACGTTGAGCGAGGCCGCGCCCAGCGCAAACGAGCTGGTGATGGTGCCGGTGCCGTTGTTGGCCAGGCGCATCGCCTGCAGGAAATTACTCGTGTCGTTGACGGCGCCGAGCACGACCGGACTGGCGCTGCTGAGCGTGACGGCGTCGGTGGCGGCACTGTAGCCGGCGGTGACGGCTCCGCTGGTGGCGGTGGAGATCTTGGCGAACACGTCTTGCAGCGAGTCGGTCAGGGCGATCGTGACTTGCTGGCCGTTGACGGTGAACGTGCCCGCGGTGACGGCGGTCGCGGTGGGCAGCGAGGCGAGGGTGAGGCCCGTGACGTCATCGGTGGAGCTCAGGCCGGCGGTAATGTTCCCGGCGCCCGTCAACCGGGCGGCGGTCGCCAGCTGCGAGACGGTGATGGCATAGGTGCCGGTCGCGGTGCCGGTCGCGGCGGAGACCTTCCAGTTCGAATCGGTTGCGGTCGCCGTGCGGCCGTTGAAAAGGGAGGAGTCAGAGAGCGCCTGGACGCTGCTCTGGAGGGTCGTAATGTCGGTTTGGAGCTGCGCGAGGCTCGCGAGCTTCTCCTTGTTGGCGGACTCCGTGGCCTGCAGCCGGGTGATCGGCGTGCTGTCCACGGCGATGAGCCTGTCGACCATGGTTTGCCAGTCGAAGGAGCCGTAGGCGGAAGAGGTAAGACCGGAGATGTTGATGCTCGCCATCGGCAGAAGGGATGATTCGACGGCCACAACATCGGCACGGGACGCCCCCGCTTGAACGCGGGGAAATTTTCCCGGATCGCGCTTATTTTTCCCGCCGCCGCGCCGTAACAGGTGGCAACCGCGGCAAAGGATTGCCCGGCCGGCGCAGACCGGCGTCCCTCTCCGGTCTCGGACGCGACACGGACGTCGCACGCTCGATCAAGGAAGATACCATGTCAGTCGTCATCAATACCAACTTCGCCGCCACCGTTGCCGCCGACAACCTGGCTGCGTCCAACGCTTCGCTGCAGAAGAGCCTCAACCGGCTCTCGAGCGGCTCCAAGATCGTCAGTCCCGCCGACGATGCCGGCGGTCTGGCGGTCTCGATGAAACTGTCCGCCGCCGCGACCCGTTCCGGGGCGGTCGTGACCAATATCGCCAACTCCGTCTCGTTTCTCCAGGCGCAGGATGGCGTGCTCAAGGTGGCCGGGGAGGTGCTTCAGCGCATGGGTGAGCTGAAGACACTCTACTCCGACCCGACCAAGAACGCCAACGACAAGGCCAACTACGACTCCGAGTTCACCCAGCTGCAGGCGCAGCTCGGCTCGCTGGCGGGCGAATCCTTCAACGGCGTGGCGCTCTTCGGCACCGGCAGCCTCACGGTCCCCGTGTCCGAGGATGGCAGCACGACCGTCACGATCACGGCCAAGAACCTGGCCGACAGCTCCTCGGGCGTGGGCGTGCTCACCGCCACCGGCGTGGGCTCGCTGTCCGGGATCCAGCTGTCGGACATCACGACGGCGGTCCAGAACGTCGCGACGATGCGCGCCAACAACGGCGCCGAGCAGAGCCGGCTGGGCTTCGCCTCCGAGGTTCTGACGGTGAACAAGGCCAACCTCGAGGCGGCCAACAGCCGCATCACCGATGTCGACGTGGCCCAGGAATCCACCCAGCTCGCCCGCTGGAACATCCTGGTGCAATCCGGCACCGCGATGCTGGCCCAGGCCAACCAGAGTCCGCAGATCGCGCTGAAACTCCTGCAGTAGGAGTACGCGCCTGCTTCCGTCGCGGGGTCCGGCTGAACGGCCGGGCCCCGCCTCCCCCCGCGCCGGCGCCACTTGGCTGAACGGTATGGTTTTTTGATCCTGCCTCCCCCCGCTTCCGCGTCTCCTCCAGGCGCGGGCTCTTTTGAGGCATCCGCCTCAAACGGCACGGCCCGGTGCCGGTAATCCGGGCCCGTGGCGACAACGGATGTCGCACAAGATCAAGGATAGATACCATGTCAGTAGTCATTAACACAAACTATGCTGCCCAGATTGCCGCAGACAATCTGGCGGCTTCCAACGCATCGCTGCAAAAAAGCCTCAACCGGCTTTCGAGCGGCTCCAAGATCGTGAGTCCGGCCGACGACGCAGGCGGTCTCGCGGTTTCGATGAAGTTGTCCGCCGCGGCCAAACGCTCGGCGGCCACCAACACCAACATCGCCAACTCGACCTCGTTCCTGCAGGCGCAGGACGGCGTTCTCAAGGTCACCGCGGAGGTGCTCGACCGCATGTCGCAGCTCGAGACCCTCTATCAGGACCCGACCAAGAACGCCAACGACAAGGCGAACTACGACGCAGAGTTCATCCAGCTGCAGAGCCAGCTCACCTCGCTCACGGGCGAGGCCTTCAACGGCGTGACGCTCTTCGGCACCAACTCGGCCATCAGCGTGAAGGTGTCGGAAGACGGCACCCAGACGGTGGCGGTCACGGCCAAGAACCTGGCCGACAGCTCCTCGGGCGTGGGCGTGCTCAATGCCTCCAGCGTAACCTCGCTGTCCGGGATCCAGCTGTCGGACATCACGACGGCGATCCAGCACGTCGCGACGATGCGCGCCAACAACGGCGCCGAACAGAGCCGGTTGGGCTTCGCCTCCGAAGTCCTCACGGTCAACCAGGCCAACCTCGAGGCGGCCAACAGCCGCATCACCGATGTCGACGTGGCCCAGGAATCCACCCAGCTCGCCCGCTGGAACATCCTGGTGCAATCCGGCACCGCGATGCTGGCGCAAGCGAATCAGAGCTCACAGATTGCGCTGAAACTCCTGCAGTAAGCGCAATCCTGTCGCTCGTGGTTTGTCCTATGAAAGGCCTCCGCCTCGCGCGGAGGCCTTTCTACTTTTGGGCCGGCTGCAGTCCGCCCGCCGGCCGGCAATTTCTGCCGGCCCCGGCCATCCATAGCGTGTGGCCCGGGTCATCAGACGGACCGGCGCAAAATAACGCCATGCTAGCCCCGGTGGCTCAACTTCTTGCAGAACGATCGCTGCTGCTGGCCTGCGCTTTGCTCTTTCTGCGCCGACCCATGCCATCCGCCGACCCTGCCGGATCCATCCGCCTCCGTTCCGTGTGCCTGCCATGAAGGTCCTCTTCACCAATCCCCCCTGGTGGGAAGCCGATCCCGCCGGTAAATGCTTGCGCGGCGGTGTCCGCGCCGGCTCGCGCTGGCCGTTCACCCAGCCCGTGCGGTCCACGCCCGACCATCCGGTGTGGGGCGAATACGTGCCGTACCCGTTTTTCATGGGCTATGCGGCGGCCTATGTCGCCCGCCACACCGGCGCCCAGGTCCGGCTGCGCGACTCCATCGCCCTGCGCGAAAGTTACCAGGCTTATTTCAACTACCTCCTCGAGGAAAAACCCGACGTCGTCTTTCTCGAAAGTGCGACCCCGAGCTGGGACCACGACGCCAAGGTCATCGCCTCCATCGCCCGGCACCTGCCGCACGCCCGGATCGCCGTCTGCGGCCCCATCGCCACCTTCAAGGCCGGCGAAATCCTGGCGACGCTGCCCGTCGTCGCCTGCATCCAGGGCGAGTACGAGAAGGGCGCGGTCAAGGTCGTGAACGGCGCCACCGGCGTGCTCGAACACGACCTGCTCACCGTCGGGGAGATGAACGAGGCGCCGTTCCCGTACTACGACGAGTGGATCGCCCGGCGGTATTTCGACTACAACCCCCACGGCCAGCTTTTCCCGCACGCCCACGTCTGGTCGAGCCGCGGCTGCCCGTTCAAGTGCATCTTCTGCGTCTGGCCGGCGACCATGACCGGCCACGATCCCGACGGCACCCACCGGCGCACCGTCCGCCACTACACGCCCGAGTACATGCTGGCCTTCCTCCAGGACCTGCAGGCGCGCTTCCATTTCGCCTCGATCTATTTCGACGACGACACCTTCAACCTCGGCAACTCCCATGTGGTGAAGATGTGCGAGGTCATGCGGCGGATCAAGCTGCCCTGGTCGGCCATGTGCCGCGCCGACACCGTCAAGCCCGAGACGTGGAAGCTGATGCGCGACAGCGGCTGCTTCGGCGTGAAACTGGGCTTTGAGAGCGGCAGCCAGCACGTGGTGGACCAGATCGTCAACAAAGGCCTCGACCTCGAGGAGGCGCGGCGCACCGTCTTTGAACTCAAGCGACTTGGCCTGACCGTGCACGGCACGTTCACCTACGGCCTGCCGGGCGAGACCAAGGAGCAGATGCAGGACACGAAGCGCTTCATCGCCTCGCTCCCGTTCGATTCCGTCCAGGAGTCCGGCGCCGCCGAGATCGAGGGCACGCCGCTCCACACCCTGCGCACCACCGGCAGGCTCGATGCCTACGCCGGCGCCCAGATGGACCAGGCCTACGTCCGCGCGGGCGACGGCATGAAGAAATTCCAGCACGTCATCCACGAATTGGTGAATGGCTAGGCGCCGGCTCCGATCCTCCGCTCATGAAAACCGCCGTCCTCATCTCCGGCCAGATGCGCTCGCTCGACGTATGCATCACCTCCATCCAGAAACACGTGCTCGACCGGATCGGCGACTACGACGTCCTCGCCCATGTTGCCGACGACGAGGACGCGTGGAAGGTCGAACTGCTGGAGCCCAAGCAGTGCCTCGTCGTCGCGCAGCCCACGTTCGACGAAAAAAACTATATCCACCGCTCCGGCCGCGGGGTCATCGGGATCCAGCCCGTCCTCCGGATGTTCTGGAGCATGGAAGAGTCGAACAAACTCCGGCGGGCCGCTGAAGCCGGACGGGGCGCGCCCTACGACTGGGTGATCCGGCTTCGCCCGGACACGCAGTTCTTTTCGGACATCGAGGACCTGGCGGCCTGCGATCCATCGGCCGTCTACCTGCCCACCTTCTGCAACTACTGGGGCTATCAGGACCGCTTCGCGTTCGGCGGCGTCCGCGCCATGGACGCCTATCATGACAAATGCGCGCTGGTGGACACCTGCATGGCTGCGGGGGGCGTCTTCCATCCGGAGTCGATCCTCAAGTGGGCGATCGACCACGCCGGCGTGCCGGTGAAGCGCACCGAGATCCTCTTCGACACCCTCCGCAAGAATGGCTCCCGCATCCGCCCGGTCTGGGAGGAGCGCTACGGCGACGTCGTTCCCGCCTGGAAACGGGAGTTGACCGCGGCATGAGCACTCCGGCTCAGAGCGCGGCGCCCCCGGGGTCGCTCCGCGCGGAAACCGTGGTGGACAGCCGCCGCGCCCGCGTTCCGCCGGTGAACCGCGGACGCCTGGCCATCTGACTTTCCGTATTCCCATGACCTCCCTGCCCCCCGCTCCCGCTGCTTCGCCACTGCCGGCCCCGCCCCTTTTGCACCCCGATCATCAGGTCGCGGAATTCACCGTCCGGGGCCGGGCGCACCGTCTGCTCATCCCGCGCGGTTCGATGGACGACTGCCGCGCAATTTTCGAGGGCCGCGAGTATCCCGTGGGACTCTTTCGCCACGCCGGCGTCACGACGATCCTCGACATCGGGGCGCACGTTGGGTTTGCGAGCCTCTATTTCCACCTGCAGTTCCCCGACGCCTGCATCCATGCTTTCGAGCCGCTGGCGGAGAACCAGGACCTCTTCCGCGCCAACTTGGCCGACGTGCTCCAGGTCCGGTTGCACCCCCACGGCCTCGGCGCCGGGGATGAAACCCGCACCCTTTATCTCTCTCGCCAGTTCGGGCTCGGCGCCAGTTCCGTGGTCAGGACCCGTGACCATGAGGGCGAATCAGCCTTGGTCGAATTGCGCGACGCCCGGAAAACCATCGGCGGATTGGTGCCTCCTGGCAACCCGGTCTCCATCCTCAAGATCGACACCGAAGGATTCGAGTTCGTCGTGCTTGATCGTTTGCGGGAGTGGCTTCCAGCCGTCGATGTGGTCTTTCTCGAGGTCCACAGCGAGCGCCGCCGCCGCGACATCGATCGGCTGCTCGCCCCGTGGTTCCAGCTTCGTCATTGCGAGGTCCCCTTCGGCCACCGCATCAAGCTGCTCTATCTCAATGCGCGTGCCCTGCAGGAGGGCCGCGTCGCCACGGTCAACGCTCCGGAAATCCTGATCTAGCCCGCCGCTTCACCGCAAAACCCCGGTTCCACCAACCCCCTTTTCGTATCATGCCCCCCATCGCCCAACCCGCCGCGCCCGCCGGTCTCCCCCAGCCCCGCGTCCTGCTGTTTTTTCTGTCCCACCAGGATGGCTACCGGAAGCCGTTGTTTTCGCGGCATGAAGTGTTTTGCGGCCCCGACACCGACCTCCGGGTCGCCGCGACCCGCACCTTCGCGCTGCGCGCGCCGGTCGGTTCCTACGATGTCGGCGAAATCCTGCGCCAGGTGCCGGCCGAACAGCAGCCGGAGATCGTCATCGTCAAAGCCGACGCCACGCGCCGCAATTTTCCGCGCAACCTCGCGCGACTGAAATGCCCGAAGATCCTGCTGGTCGGCGACACCCACCACCTCGACGCGCCGCTCCAGGCGCTCATCGGCTATGCCCGGGAGGAGCTGTTCGACTTTATCGTCTTTGACCACACCCGCCACCATGCGCACTGGTTTGCCAAGGCCGGGTTGCGCAATCTCTACTGGCTGCCCGCGGTCGACTACGGTTTCACTCCGCGCGACTTGTGCCCGGCGCCGACGCGTCCGCTCACGTTCGTCGGCCAGGTGGGCTGGCACCATCCCTATCGCCGGGCGGTGCTGGAGCAGGTGCGCGCGGCGGGCCTGCCGCTCGCACTGCTGCGCGGGCGGCTGCAGGAGACCGCCGATTACTACGCGGACTCGCAGGTCACGCTCAATGTCTCCCTCAACGGCGACCTCAACCTGCGCGTGTTCGAAGCCCTCTCCGCCGGCGGATTCCTGCTCACCGACGAGCTGTCCGAGCAATCCGGCCTGCGCCTGCTCTTTGAATCCGGGCGCCACCTCGACACCTGGCGGACCCCCGGCGAGCTGATCGAGAAGATCCGCCATTACCTCGCGCACCCGGCGGAGGCGCAGCGCATCCGGGCCGCGGGCCAGGCGGAGATCGTCCGCGCCCATCACCCGGAGGTGAAACTGCGCGAATTCTATGACTTGATTTTCAAGGGTCGCGTCAACCCGCGCTACGATCTCGGTCTCGATCCGCGTATCGCGATGACCCTGCCGCCGGCGGACACCGGGCCCGTCGCAGGGGAGGGGGCTTTGCGCGATCTCCCGGCTTACGAAACCCTGCAGGAGCTTCACCGCCGCGGTGGTCAGGTGACGGTTTATGTTCCGGCCGCCGAGCTGGAGACCCTGTCGGCTCTCGCCGATCTGCCGCGCCTGCGCTTCGAGCCGCACGCGGCGCTGGCCGCGATCGAGCCGGAGGTTTCCACCGGCCCCGAGATGCCGGTCTTGTGGGTGGACGAAGCCACCCCGGACGTGCCGGCGTTGCTGGCGCAATTTCCCGGAGCCCATGTACTGGCTTCGCCGTCGTCGTCGGAACTGCTCGCGGCCTGGGGATTTGAGGCGCGGGCGCCCCGGGAGGCGGCGCCGACCCTGTTTATCCGGCGCCAGACCGGGCGCTTCCTGCAACAAGCCTGGCAGGCCGGCGCCGTGGAGCTTGTGCGGCGCCTGCTCCCGGGTTTGGTGGCCGGCGCTCAGGACGCCGCCGATTGTGTCGCTTACGCGGAGTATGCCGACCGGTTGCAGGACGCCGCGCTGTACCGCCGGGCGCTGGAACGCGCAGTCTCCCTCGACCGTCACTGTGCTCCGGCGCTGCTCCAGCTCGCCGCCCTGGCCCTCGATGCCGGCGACCAAGCCTCGGTGCTGATCCTGCTGGAGGAGGCGGCGCGGATCGCGCCGCTGCCTCCGGGGGTCGATCCGCTGCGCCATGAACTCGCGCAGCAGTGCGCCGGCGAAGCGACGGTGCGTCAGTACCTTGTCATCACCCACCGCGCGCCCGTGCCACCGGTGGATCGTGCCCGCCGGATTCTCCTTGTCACGAATCTCTTTCCCCCGCAGGAGCTCGGCGGCTACGGCCGCATGATGTGGGAGTTTGCCCAGGGGCTGCGCGCCCGCGGCCACGCCGTGAAAGTGCTGGCCGGCCAGGCCGGATATCTCCGCAAACCGGCCACACCGGACGAGGCGGAGATGGAATCATGCGTCTCCCGCGCGCTGGACCTGCTCGGCTCGTGGCGGCACGGACGCTCCCGGATCGAACCCAATGCGCGCAAAGTCGCCGCCATGGCCGGCTCGAACGCCCGCAAGGCGGTGGACGCCGTCCGCAAATTCCAGGCCGACGTCGTCCTGCTCGGCAATCTCGATTTCCTTGGCGCGCAACTGTTGCAAGCGGTCCTCGCGGCGGGCCATCCGGTGCTGCATGCCGTGGCCAACGCGGTGCCGGGGTATGCGCCGGCAGAACAACCCCGCTCGCCCCGGTACTGGGTCGCCCCTTGCAGCCATTGGAACGGGCAGGCGTTGCGGCAGGCGGGTTTTGCCCCTGCGCGCATGGAAACGCTGTACCCCGGGGCCAGGCTCGATCGGTTTTACCGGATGTTTCTGCCCGACACCGGCCGTCTCCGCGTCGCCTACGCCAGCCTCGTGCTTCCCTACAAGGGCGCGCATGTGCTGGTCGACGCCCTCGCCCGGTTGCACCAGCAGGGGCTCGACTTCACGGCCGAGATCGCCGGCGACACCACGGATCCCGCGTTCGTGGCGAATCTGCAGGATTTCTGCCGGCAGGCCGGGATGGACGGCAAGGTGTCGTTCCCCGGTTTCCTCGATCGCGCGGGGCTCGCGGCGCTGTTTGCCCGCAGCAACGTGCTGGTGTTTCCCAGCCAGTTCCCCGAGCCCTTTGGCATTTCGCAGGTCGAGGCCATGGCTGCGGGCCTGGTGGTTGTGTCCAGCGGCACGGGCGGCGCGTGCGAGGTCGTCCGCGACGAACGCGACGGTCTGCTCTTCAAGGCGGAGGACGTCGATGCCCTCGCGGCCCGGCTCACGGCGCTCGCGACCCGGCCCGAATTGTTTGCGCGGCTGCAGCGGCAGGGCCAGTTGCGGGCGCTCGATTTCTCGACCGACGGGGCGGTTTGCCGGATCGAGGGTCTGGTCGAGGAATTGCTCGCCAGCCGGGTGGAATCGTCCGCCGCCTGACCGGCCGGTGCTAGCAGCGTGTCGGACTTCGTCCTCCACGCTGCTAAACAAAATGGCTGCGCCATTTTGGCTGAGCCCGGAAGGGTCAAGTGATTTTCGGGTTTCTTGCTCGGCGGTGATCGCAGGCGTCCGTTTGCTTGATCCGGAGGCGATTGCCAACCCCGGGACTGCCCCCGCCGAGGGTTTCCGGCCGCTTTGCGCACTGCTCCGAGGGTGGGAAGCCGCCGGGGTCGGCGGCGCCGGCGGACCGGGCTGGTCCGGTGTTTTGCGGGCGCGCTCCTGCTGGGCCCGGGCCAAGGCACGCGCTTCGATCTCGGCGCGAGCCGATCGGGTCGTGATCGGGGTGCGGATCGCCGCCGAGCAGCCGCCCCGCCACGTTCTCATCGGTCGTTGGTTCGATGCGCCGGCGCTCTGCTGGCCAGCAGAGTGTTCGCTCCCCGTGCCGCGGGTGTTCACTTCGACCTGCCGCAGATCGAGTTGCTCCACCGCATCGATCACGAAGTGCACGAGATGATCCGCGGGCACCCAGTCGCGCAAATCGGGCGGCAGCAGCAGCGGAGTCTCGCGGTTCACGGTCATTCTGCTGGCCAGCAGAACGGGCGGGCATGCCTCTCTGACGCACCCCCTGCGCCAAAGTTCAAAACTTCCCCGCTGCATCGGAAGAAAACTCGCCGTTCTGCACCAAACGGCGGCCGCCGTTGGTTTAGGAGCCTGGAGGGCGAAGCCCGACAGGCTCCTAGGCGACCCGGGCTGCCCGGGGCTGGGTGCACCAGTTGTGCCAGCAGGCGCGCAGCGCCGCTCCAAAGCGCGCCGCTTGTCCCGGATGGTCGAGCAGGGGGGAGCGCCGCATCTCGTCGCGCAAGCCGGCGCGCAGCGCGGCCAGCCGCGGCCGGTCGGCGCCCAGGTGCGCGGCGATGCGGGTGTACTCGTCGGCCGTGGCGGCGATCCATTCGGGATGTCCGACCGCGGTCAGCAGGCTGGCGCTGACGCGCGCCACGTGGCGGTCGCCGCGCAGCGTGACAACCGGCACGCCCATCCATAGCGCCTCGCAGGTGGTGGTGGTGCCGTGGTAGGGGAAGGTGTCGAGGGCGATGTCGATCCGGTGGTACACCG
Organism: Opitutaceae bacterium; assembly: GCA_028688225.1. Classification (GTDB taxonomy): domain Bacteria; phylum Verrucomicrobiota; class Verrucomicrobiia; order Opitutales; family Opitutaceae; genus Fen-1467. Next base: position 45,164 of record JAQTYQ010000004.1, read on the forward strand.
CCAGGTGGTCCCGGGTGTCGACCGTCCGCTCGAGGAGCTCGATGCGGCCGGCCGCCAAGCCGAGGGCCTGGAAGGGCGCGAGGTAATGCTCCCGGACCGCGGGATCGCCGAGACCGCGGCCTTTCAGGACGAGCCGCGAGTCGGGCGCCGCCTGCAGCACGCCGGCCCAAAGGCGCAGCGTCGTGGCGTTGATCTTGGCCAGGTTGTTGCAACAGCCGAAGGTCACGGGTGCGCCCGCGAGACAGGGCGGCGGATTCGGCTCGGGTGTGCCCGCCATCGGGAGGTAGGTCCAGGCGGTCGGCGCAAACCGCACGAGCTGTTCGGTGGCGAACCGGTCGGCATCGCCCACCGGGTCGGCGATGGCGTCGGTCAGGCGGTAATCCATGGCCGGGAGTCCGGTCGTATCGGGATAGCCCAGATAGGTGATCTGGACCGGCGCGAGACGGCGGGCGTAAAGCGGGAGACGACAGTTCATGCCGGTGTGACCGGCCAGATCGATCAGGATATCAGGCTGGTCTGCGCGGATGGTCCGTTCCACGTCGGGATCGGGCTGGCCGATGAAATTCCGCCAGACGCCGGCCAGCCCGCGGAGGCGGGCGGAGATCGCGTCCTCGCGGATGTGGTCAAGGTAAAGCAGCAGTTCGAACTGCGTGCGGTCGAGGTGCTGCAGGAGCGGCTCGATGAAAAAGGCGCAGGAATGGGACCGCAGATCCGGCGAGAGGATGGCGACGCGCAGACGGCGTCCGGACTCCGCCGGGTTGGGCAGGTCGGGCGCGGGCGGCGATCCGATGGCCCGGCCGAAAGCCACATGCTCGGCGAAGATCTGCTCCCGGGAGGGGCCGTCGAGATATTGCAGGGCGAACAGCCGGTAGCTGCGCGCCTGGTGATGATCCGGCTCGAGGTCGAGAAAGCGGCCGTATTCCTCGATCGCCTCGGCGATGCGGCTGCACTGCTGCAGCGCCTGCGCCCGGCCGAAACGCGCCAGGGCATACCCCGGATCCGCGGCCAGCGCCCGCTCGTGGCAGTGCAGCGCCTCCGCACTGTGGCCCATCAGGCTCAAGGTCAGGCCGTAGTTGTACCAGCTCAGGGCATGATCGGGCTTCAGGGCCACGGCCTGCTGGTGACATTCTAGCGCCTCGGGCAGGCGGTCCTGAGCCTTGAGACAGTAGGCAAGGTTGTCCCACGCCTCGGCGAAGTCAGGCTTCTTTTGCACGACGGTCCGCAGGTGTTTTTCCGCCTCGGGCAGGCTGCCGGCCGCGACGAGCGCCAGGCCCAGGCGCATCCGGCAGACGGCGGACCGGGGGTCCAGCCGCAAGGCGCGCGTGAGCAGATCCACCCCGTCCTGGGTGCGGCCTTGCTGGTAGGCGAGGGTGCCGGACAAGTGTAGCACATCGAAGTGCCGGGGGGCGGCGGCCCGGGCCTGCCGGTACAGGATCTCGGCTTCCGCCAGCCGGCCGGCCCGGTGATGGGTAACGGCCTGCTGGAGCAGCTGCTGGAGTTTCAGGGGAGACATGAGGCCAGGGCGGAAACCGGCGCGGCCGCCTTGCTCCCGGCCGCGCCGGGGTGTCCCGCCGCGTGGATCGCCGCGGCGACAACCGTGCCGATGGTTTCATGCCGGTTGAAATGGTCGTAGATGCGCCGCCGGGCCGCGGCGGGCAGGGCGAGCGCCGCCTCGCAGGCGCGCGCGAGATCCTCGAGGTCGCCGTGCCGGTAGCGGTGGATGAGTCCGGCTTGGTGCAAAACCTCCAGCCGGCCGCCTTCCCGCGAATCTTCGGCGACCGGCACCAGGCCGAGACAGCCCGACCAGAAGGGGCGATCAGTATGCGTCGCCCGCATGCCGGGAGTGGTGAACATCCGCCCCTCCGGGCAGAAGCCGGCCTGGTAGCGGGCGAGGCGAAGGCGCTCTCCGACCGGCACCGAGTGGTCGTGGATCGCCACCAGGCGATCCTTGAACCGGGTTTGCAGGAACTCGACCTGGCGGCGGCGATGCGGCGTGAAGCCCAGCTGCGAACCCAGAAAAAGGATTTTCTCCTCCGGCTGCTCGACGAAGGGAGCGGCGTACGGCCGGAGGTTGGCCACCCAGCTGCGGTGCAGCGTCAGGCAGCGCGGAGCCAGCGCGGCCCGTCCGGCTTCCGCCAGCGGCGCCTCGTCATGGATCAGGACGTCGAGATGGGGCGCCAGCTCGTTGAAGCACTCCAGATTCCGGCTTGCCTCGTCGAATGCATAGTAGAGCATGCGGACGCCGCGGTGCGCCAGATAAGCCAGGGTCCGGCCGATGACCCCGGCGAGATGCCGGGGATGCTGTCCGGTCAGGATCAGCCACCATTCCTCCTCGGGGGGCCGGATCCGGGACACGAATTCCGACAGGCCCCGCGCGCCGAGCACGTGGGCGGGGAGGAAGTCGATTTCCGGATGCGCCATTGCGGCGAACACCCGGACGTTTTCGGCGTGCCAGTCGCGGTCGAGCTGCGCCAGCTGCAGCAGGCCCGGGTCCGCCGGATTGGCCACGCGCAGCGCGATATCGACATGCTCCATCTGCCGCAGGAACGTCCCGGTTTCCACCAGCGGGCCGGCCCACGGACAATAGCAGAAGCTCCGCACCCGCCGGCACGCCGGGGGCGAAGAAACCGGGGTGGGATCACAGACAGTGATGGACGGAGAAAGCACGGCAGCGCGACCGGGTCGCCGGGGTTGTCCCTCCATGCATCGGCTCCAACCGCGCGGACTTCAGTCCGGACGGCAATTTTCCGCCCCGGACCCATCACCGGCCGCGCGGCGGAAATTCCTCAATGCGAGCCCGGATGTGACGATGAGGCAGACCACGAGGCTGTGCCGGCGGGGCCGTTGTCCGCATCCGCACGCCGGCGCGTCCCGCCCGCCTTCTGCATGTCCAACCCGCATCCGAGCACCCCGGCCGCCGGCCCCTATCCCGAAGGGGAGATCCGCCGCCGGGTCGACGCTTGTCCCAAGCTCGCCTCGCTCCGGAGCATCAATCGCGCCCTGGCCGACCTCATCCGGTCGGAACAGAGCTACAGTTCTCAGATCGCCGAGATCATCCGCCGCGATCCGTCGTTGACCGCCCGCCTGCTGCGCATGGTCAACTCCGTCTATTTCGGACTGAGCGCGAAGGTGAACAGCATCGAGGAGGCGGTCTTCTACGTCGGTCTGCGCCAGATCCGCGAGTTGTCGATGGCGACCCCCGTGATCGAGGAACTCGAGAAGATCCACCCGTCCTCTGTGCGGCTGCCCTGGCACGAGATGTGGAAGCACAGCATCGGCACGGCCATCATGACGCGCGAACTGCTGTCGAACACGAACGTCTACGTCGATGACGACACCGACTATATCATCGGCCTGCTGCACGACATCGGCAAGGTGGTGATGGCCCAGGCATTCCCGGAGGAATTCGGCCGCCTCATCACGCTGCCCGTCAGCAATGTCGCGGCTGTTTGCGAACGGGAGCGGGAGCTGATCGGCTGGGATCACGCCCAGATCGGCGGCTATTATCTTGAGCGTCACAAACTCGCGCCCGAGATCACCCATGCGGTGTTGTTTCACAACGCGCCCGAAAAAGCCTCCCTGCACGGTTTTTTCGCCGCCGCCGTGCAGGTGGCCGACATCCTCGTGCGCTACGCGGGCATCCGCGAGGGGTTTGAGGCGATCGACCCCGTCCGGGAAGACGCGTGGATGAGCCTGCCGGGCTGGAAGATCCTTTTTGGTACGGGCAAGCGCGAAACGCAGCTGGCCCGCGCCGCGGTTTCCAGCAGCCTCGAGCGTCTGCCGGACCTGTTAAAGGGATTGGTGTGACGGGTGCCGAGGCTTGGGCGCGCCGGCCTCCGGGGGCGACAGGAACAAAAAACATCCGCGACGGACCTCAATCCGAATGGTGATTGTGCCGAAGAAGAATCGGGGCACTGCCTTGCGCGTTTTGCCTCTCTCCCATGCTGCCCGATATGCTGCCGTCGAGACCCGTCTCGGATTCATCACCGGCTGAGTCCGACCCTGCGCTTGTGCTGGTCGACGTCGAGGGACGCATCCGCCGGCTCAACCCGGCGGCGGTCCGGATCATCGGCCGGCCCGGATCGGAGGTGGCCGGGATGCCGGTGGACGAGGTGCTGCGGCTGTCCAGCCAGGCCACACCACTCTCGGCGCCCTGGTGGGCGTCGCTGCTGCCCGACACGCCACTTGAAGTGGTCGGGTCGGGCGGGGACGCGCCGCTGGTGGGCCGCTCCCAGCGGCTGGAGGGAGCCGGCGATCCTTGGTGCCTGCTGGAATTGAGGCTGGTCAGCCCGGCCGGACGGGAGGCCGGCGCGGACGACGCGATCTGGCTCGACAGTTTCGAACTCGCCTTTCTCGCCGACCTGGAGGGCCGATTTGTGGCGGTCAGCCATTCCTTTGCCCGCAAATTCGGACGTCCGGCGCCGGCCTGGCCCGGCGGATCGGTCGCCGCGTTGCTGCATCCGGAGGACATCGCGGTCTGGAACAACGCGCTGCAGCGGCTGTGCCGGCCGCCGCATCGCGGCAAGCTCGAGCTGCGGTGGCATACCCCGCAGGGGTGGCGCTGGCTGGCCTGGGATCTCGGTTTCCAGGGAAAGGCGGGCGGACCGGGCGCGGTGTTGAAGGCGACGGGCTCCGATGTGACCAAACGCCGCCTGGCCGAGGAGCAATATCACCGGCTGGCGTGCGCCGTGGAGCAGTCGCCGGTCGCGATCTTGATCACGGATCCCGAGGGCGGCGTGCAGTATGTAAACCGCAAATTCAGCGAGTCGACCGGGTGTTCGATCGAGGACATCCTGGACCGCAGTCTCGATCCGCTGCGCGCCGGCCATGCGGATGAAGAGGCCTATCGGAAATTCTGGCTGACGCTGCGGACCACCGGCGTGTGGCGCGGCGAGCTCTGCCTCACCCGGCAGGGCCGGACCGTCTGGGAGTCGATCCAGGTTTCGTCGATCCGCAACGAGGATGGCGCCGTCAGCAACCTCCTGTGCCTGCGCGAGGACATCACCGCCCGCAAACAGCTCGAGGACCAGCTCCGGCAGTCGCAGAAGATGGAGAGTCTCGGCACCCTGGCCGGCGGCATCGCCCATGACTTCAACAACATGCTGGCGATCATCAACGGTTACACCGAGATCTGCCTGAGCCGCGCCCGGGCGCAGGATGAGGCGCTGCGCAAGCATCTCCGCGAGATTCACAGCGCCGCCCAGCGCGCCTGCGGGTTGGTGCGGCAGATTCTGACCTTCAGCCGCAAAACCGAGGTGCGGTTTGCCCCGGTGTCCCTGTCCCAGCTCGTGCGGGAACTGGCGGCGCTGGTGGGGGAGACATTTCCCCGCACGATCACGTTTGATCTCGATCTCGACGAATCGTTGCCCGATCTGCGCGGCGACCAGAACCAGTTGCAGCAGGTCATCATGAACCTCTGCGTGAATGCGCGGGATGCGATGCCGTCCGGCGGCGTCCTGACGCTGTCGCTGCGCCAGGTGTCCGGCCAGAGTCTCGAGCGGTTCCGCGCCGATCCCGCGCTGCATTACGCCGCCCTGGAGGTGAGCGACACCGGCATCGGCATGTCTCCGGAGGTCCAGGCGCGGTTGTTCGAGCCGTTTTTCACGACCAAGCAGACCAGCGGCGGCACGGGCTTGGGCCTGGCCGTCGTGTACGGCATCATCCTCAATCATTTCGGCTTCATCGAGGTCGCGAGCACGCCGGGACAGGGCAGCACCTTCCGGATTTATCTGCCGCTGACCGCGGCCAAGACGGACCAGCCCCTCGTGCCCCTCGTCTTGGGGGAGTTTCCCCCCGGACATGAATCCGTGCTGGTGGTGGAGGACGAGCCGAGTCTGCGCACCCTGCTCGTCATGGTTCTGGAGCAGAAGGGCTATTGCGTGCAGGCGGTCGGTGACGGACGGGCGGCGGTGGAGCTCCTGGCCTCCGGCGCGGCCACGATCGACGTGATGTTGCTCGATTTCAATCTGCCCAGCGTCGACGGCATCGGAGTATTCAAAATCGCCCGGCGGGTCCGCTCGCGGATGAAAGTCATCGTGATCAGCGGCAACCTCAGCCTGGAGGCCAAGGCTGAATTCGTCCGGCTCGGCCAGACGGAATTTCTGGAGAAACCCTGCCGGCTCGAGGACGTCGGCCAGCGGATCCGGCAGGTGCTGGCGCCAATCTCACTATGCGCGTGATGCGTAAAACACCCCAGGCTGCCGCGGCTACAGGGAGCCGCCGGGCGTACCGATATCACCCGCCGGGCGAACGCGAGCGATCCTGTATTCAGGACCGCGACCTGTATGAACACGCGCACATCTTCCCGCTGGATCCGCTTGTTCGCCAAGCTGCTTCGTTATGTCTCATTGCTGGTGCTGCCGGCGTTCACGGTTGCGGTGGCGTCCCGGCTGCGTCCGACGGCGGGCTGGCCCAAGCCGGCGCCACCACCGTATCTGCCCACGGTCGGGCCCCTGCCGCTGCGTTTTCAGCAATCGCCGCCGCCCGATGTGTCGACGCGGCCTCCGCCGGCTGCGCCGCCGCGGCCCGCGGTGATCGCGGAGATCGCCACCGCCAATGCCGTGGCCGTCCGCCCCGAACCGGTGCCCGTCCAGCCCGCACCGGTCACATCCCCGGCAAAATCACCGGCCAAGGAGCCGGCATTGCTCCTTCCCGATGACACCAAGCCCTCTGCCGCCCGCCCCGAGGATGTTCTGCCCTTTTTCCAGTTCCCCGGTCCCGACCATCCCGCCGAAGCCGCGCCGGCGGAGCCCTCGAATTCCGATTCAAACCGTCTGCCTAAAAGTTCCGCCGTTTATCGTCAGCGATGATTTCTGCAACTAGTCTTGCCCGTGGCCGCGGCCGGCTGACGCCCGTGGGGCTCGGCAGACTGGTCTTGGCCGTGCTGGCGACAGTCGTCTCCGCCGGCACCGCCGCGGTCGCCCCCGAGCCGCCACCCGGGGCTCCGGATGCGGTCGCGCCGCCTGCCGCCAGTCCGGCGGAGCCGGAACGCGAGATTCAAAGTTTCTTCAATCTCGGTTCGACTTATGCCGATCGCAAGGACTACGCCTCGGCCGAGCTGGCTTACCAGCAGATTCTGAACCACGCCAAGGCGACGCGCAATGATCAGCGCCGGACCCTCCTCACGCTGGCGCGCATGTACCGGCAGCAGGGTGCCGATACCCGCGCCGTGGCGTGCTATGAGAAATACCTCAAGGTGTTCCCCAACGACGACACGATGCCGGCCATCTATCTCGAGCTCGGTCGGGCCCTCCGGTCTCTGGGCGCCTACCGGCTCGCGCTGGCCCGGTTCTACAGCGTGATCAACACGACGCTGAAAATCTCCGGCAATAATTTCGACCAGTACCGGGTGCTGGCCAAGACCGCGCAGTTCGAGATCGCCGAGACGCATTTCCAGGAGGGCGACTATGCGGCGGCGAGCCGGTATTTTTCCCGATTGCAGCTCCTCGAGCTGGCGCCGGCCGACCGGGCCCGCGCCCAGTTCAAGGCCGCCTATGCCTTGGTGCTGGCAAAAGATTATGCGGCGGCGGCCGAGGCCCTGCATGGATTCCTCGACCAGTATCCCGCCGACGAAAACGGGCCCGAGGCCCGTTACCTGCTGGCCGTATCCCTCCGCCGGCTCGGCCGCACCTCCGAGGCGCTGGATGTCGTGCTGGCGTTGCTGCGGGCGGAACAGGCCCGCCAGGCGACCGACCCGCGCCGCTGGCGCTATTGGCAGCGCCGGACCGGCAACGAACTAGCCAACGGGTTCTACGAGCAGGGCAACTTCTGGGCCGCGTTGGTCATCTACGAGGCGCTGGCCGGCCTGTCGGCCCAGGAGCCGGCCTGGCGGCTGCCGGCCCTGTACGAAGCCGGACTCTGCTATGAGCGCCTCGGCCAGTACGACCGGGCGCGGACCAACTACGAAACCGTGATCGATGACTGTGCGAAGGTCCCGCCGCCGGATCAGGCGCCGGCCGGGCTGGACGATCTCGCGCTCATGGCATCGTGGCGGCGGCAGCACCTCGACCGGACCGAGCAGGCCGAGACGCAGGTCGCTTCGCTTTTTCACACCATTCCCTCCCCCCGCAATGACCCATCCGGACCCGTGGAAAAATCACCTCGTACTCTGCAATGAGCTGCTCCAGTTCACCCTCGACGAGAACCGTTTCCTGAAGAACGAGCGGCGGCTGCCTTCTGCGGCGCTGCTCGAACACCGCCGGACCCTGCTCGCGCGGCTCGACGACTCCCTGGCCAGCCTGCGGACGGCGTCGCGGGAGCAGGCGGTGCCTCCGTCAAGCCGGGCCGCCATCGAGCAGGCGAAAGCCCGGACGCTGCAGATTCTCCACCTCGAACGGGAGAACGAACAATTGCTGCTCCGCCACTGCCTGGCACCCCGGTCCGCCGTCCCGGCGGTCAACCTGGCCGGCATGCCCAATCTCCAGCGCGCCTACCAACGGCAAGAGGCCGCGCCACCCTGCGGTTGACGGTCCCGAAAGAGCCTGGACCTCAATTGCGCTGGATGAGCGCCTCGGCTTGGGCTCCGTAGATGGACCGCAATTGTTCCGGGGAGCGCGCATCCCGCAGGCCGTCGCCCACCTGAATCACGACCGGCTGAACGACCCTGATTGGCTCCACCGCCGGATACACCCGGGTGGTCGGTACCCGTTCATAGTAAAAAGGCCAGTCATCATACGGGAGGCGGCCGGCAGACCGGGGCCAGCCATAATAATCATAATCGCCAAACAGGCTGCCGCCGTAGCTGAGGGCGAAGCCTGTTCCCATACCCCAACCCCAAAAAGCATCCCGGTCATGCCAACGGTCAAAGCCGCCCCGAAGGTGTCCGTGGCCGGCATGCGGATATCCATGACCGGCGCGGAAATGCACACGGGTCGGGTGATGGAAACCGCGTCCACTGGCGATTGGCGGGCGGAACATTTCGGCGCGGGCGCCGGCTGCCAGCGCAACGAGCAGGGCGAGGCATGACAGCGGTTTCATGGTCATGGGGACAGCATCGGATGAAAGTTATGATCGCTCAAGCCGGGTTTGAGACTGAAACTGACCCTGAGACCCCCGCCCATCGTCACTGGTTCCCATGGTAAAAGGGGTTGCCCGGCCCGGCCGATTTCCTGTAAGCTGCTCCTCTTTTCCATGTCGGGAATCACCACCCAGCTCTTCCTCCTTGGCTTCTTGCTGGTGGCCAACGGGCTCTTCGCCATGGCGGAGATTGCCATTGTTTCGGCCCGGAAGGCCCGGCTCCGGCAACTCGCGAACGAGGGGGACGAGGGCGCACAAGCAGCGCTCGAATTGGGAGCGGAGCCGACCCGGTTTCTGTCCACCGTGCAGGTGGGCATCACCCTGTGCGGCATTCTGGCGGGGGCCTTTGGCGGCTCGACCGTGGCCGACGAGGTGTCGCGGTGGCTCCTGCGCTTTCCGCAGCTCGCGCCGTGGGCTGATTACATCGCCTTCGGCGGCGTGGTGGGCCTCATCACCTTTTTTTCCATCATTCTCGGCGAACTGGTGCCCAAGCGCATCGCGCTGAACAACCCCGAACGCATGGCCCGGCTCGTCGCGGGTCCCCTGCAGGGGATGTCGCGCGTGGTCGCGCCGGTCATCAATCTCCTCAGCGCCGCGACCGACCTTCTGCTCAAGCCCTTCGGCCTCACCCGGCGGCGCGAGACGCCCGTGAGCGACGAGGAGGTCAACATCCTGATCGAGCAGGGCCTCCAGGCCGGCGTCTTCCACAAGGCGGAAAAGGAGATGGTCGAGGGCGTGCTCGGCCTCGACCAGCTGCCGGTCACCGCGATCATGACGCCGCGGCCCAAGATCGTTTTCCTCAACATCGGCGACTCCGAGGAGGTCAACTGGCGCAAGATCGTCGCCAGCGGCCACTCGCACTTCCCGGTCTACCAGGACAACCGCGACCAGGTGCTCGGCATGGTGGCGGTAAAGGCCCTCTGGGCGCATTCGGCCATCAGCGTCCCGACCAGCCTCAAGAACCTGCTCACACCGCCGCTCGTCGTGCCGGAGACGATGAATTGCATCCAGCTGCTCGAGGCGTTCAAAAAATCGAGCCGGCACACCGCCCTCGTGGCCGACGAGTTCGGCAGCATCCAGGGCATGGTCACGCTCATCGACGTGCTTGAGGCCATCGTCGGCGACCTGCCCGCGCAGGGCCGGCGCGACCAGCCCGAGGCCCGGCAGCGCGAGGACGGTTCCTGGCTCATGGACGCCACGCTCGCGGTCAACGAACTCAAGGCGGTTCTCCACCTCGACGAGCTGCCGCAGGAAGCCGAGGCCGATTACCAGACGCTCGGCGGGCTGGTGATGACGCAGTTCGGGCGCATTCCGGCGGCGGGCGATCATTTCACGTGGCACGGCTGGCGTTTCGAGGTCGTCGACATGGACCGCCATCGCATCGACAAGGTGCTGGTCAGCCGCGTGCCGCCGCCCTCCGTGGAACAAAAAAAGGCAGGCTGACGGCGGAGCAGCAGATTGCGCGCTCCGTGGAGGCCGCGAACTCCCGGCAGCTATTATTGATGCTCGCCCAATTGCCTGACGGGTAGGGACGGACCGCCGGGCCGTCCGTGCTTCTCGGCGCTCCCGGCAGCTATTATTGATGCTCGCCCAATTGCCTGATGGGTAGGGACGGACCGCCGGGCCGTCCGTGCTTCTCGGCGCGCCCAGGCGCCTCCGCCCGGCAACGTCTGAAATTGTAGGGCGGGATCACCTGATCCCGCCAAATGATGTGAAGTGCGGAGATCAGGCGGGGTCGGGAGACCCCGCCCTACAACGTCTGAAATTGTCGCGGGATCAGCCGGTCCGACATGTCCACGGCAGGCGACCCCCTCCTGCAATCTTTGACCGCGCCGGGCCGGTCACCCGCCCAGTTCCTTCAGCGCCTGCAGCACGTCGCCAGCCTGCTCCTTCGTCGAAGCCTTCAGGTCGCGCCAGACGATTTTGCCTTCCCGGTTGATGAGGAAGGCCTGACGGCTGGCCAGCGCGCCCAGTGTGGGCACCTCCATCGTCGGCACGCCGAAGGCCTTGACGACCGCCTGGTCCTTGTCGGCGAGCAGCGTGAAGGGGAAGTGGTACTTCTCCTTGAAGGCTTTCTGCGCCGCCACGTCGTCGGTGCTGACGCCGATGACGGTTACGCCCTTATCGGTGAGGTCCTGATAGGCGTCGCGCAGGCTGCAGCCTTGGGCGGTGCAGCCGGGCGTGTCAGCCTTGGGGAAGAAGTAGACGAGCGTATACCCCTTCGGATAGAGGGCGCCGAGGTCGAGCTTCTCCCCGGTGTCCGTGATGCCGGTGACGGCAGGGGCCGGGTCGCCGACGGCCAGCGGCTCGGCCCGGGCCGGGGTGAACATGGTGAGAACCCCCAGCATGGTTAACAGACCAAGGAAAGTGCGCATGCCGCAGCAATAGCCCGGAAAGGCTGTTTCGCAAACAGCGCCGGCAAAAAGCCGGCGGGCCGGCCTGGTCTCTGGCGGTCAGCGACCCCGCCCTACAACCCGGCAACAACCTCCGCGGGCGGCATTGTAGGGCGGGATCACCCGATCCCGCCTTCATGTTTTTTGGCAGAATCAGGAGATTTCGCCCTCCAGCCGGGCCACCAGCGCGGGCAGTTCGCGCAGCGAGGAAATCTGGAAAAACCGGCCGGTCGCAGCAGCCGGGGGCGGCGGGGCGGCCTGTTCCGCCGGCCAGAGCAAGGGATAGGGCACGAGCACCGCGCAGGCCCCGAGGTCGAGCGCAGGCAGGATGTCGGACTTGAGCGAGTTGCCCACCATCAGGAACCGGCGGGGATCGATCTGCCGGCGGCGCAGGATGCGGGCGAAGGTCTCGACATCCTTTTCGGCGACGATCTCGCTGTGCGCGAAATGATGCGCCAGGCCGGACTGGGCGAGCTTGCGCTCCTGGTCGCGCAGGTCGCCCTTGGTGATGAGCAGCAGTGGATGAGATTGCGCGAGCTGCGCCACGGCCTCGGCGGCGCCGGCCAGCAGCTCGACGGGATGCGCGAGCATCTCCTGGGCAAAGGCGATGATCTCGCGGATTTCCCCGGCCCGGATGTCGCCGCCGCTGAGTTCGATGGCGGTCTCGATGCAGGAGAGCGCGTGGGCCTTGATGCCGTAGCCGTAAAGCTCGAGGTTGCGCAGCTCGGTGGCCAGCAGCCGGCGGTCGACGGTGGCAGCGTCGTGCCAGCGGCCGAGCAGCGCCCGGTATTTCTCGTGCGTGGCCTCGAAGATCGACTCGTTGTGCCAGAGCGTGTCGTCGGCGTCGAAGCCGATGGTGGTGACCATGCGGCAACGAAAGCCTCCCCGGCCGGCCGGTTCAAGAGGGAAGACCCACGCCGGTTCCCGGCGGCCCGTGCAATCCGCAACCGTGATCCGGCGCGCGGAACTTTTTTTCGCGCGCCGGTCATAATACCTTCATCCCGCGGCTTTTCGCGGGCCCCTAACCCAAATATGAACATGACTCAGAAAACCACCATGAGAACCCTCGCGCTCGTCCTCGCGGGCTGCAGCCTGGCGCTGGCCGCGCGCGCGCAAAGCACCGGCGCCGAGATTCCGGCTCCTTCGGCAAACTACGCGAAAGGCCTGCTCGGGCAGACGTACGTCGGCTTGGGCTACGGCTACACCGATCTGCGCAATTCCTCGGTCAACCTGCAGGCGCTGCGCTTCGAGTACAACCAGCCGCTGAACACCGGCTTTGACCTGAACCTCGGCTACACGGGCGCCCGCACCTCGCTCTTCACGGGCAACCGCAACACCCAGCAGTCCTTCGACGCCAACGCGGTGGCCTTCCTGCCCGACCGCGTCTGGGGCCGGCCCTACCTCAGCGTGGGCGGCGGCTGGACGTGGGTGAAAAACGCCGGCGTGAAGGACAACTCGTTCCTTTATCAGCTTGAGACCGGCGTGGAGTTTCAGGCGACAACGGCGCTGTCCGTCACGCCCTATGTGAAGTACCTCGAGACCCCCTCGCTTCACATCGACAACCGCTGGCGGTACGGCGTGAAGGCCAATTACTGGCTGACCAGCCAGTGGGGCGTCAGCGCCGGAGTCGGCCTGGACAATAAGGTGAACACGACTTACGCGCTGGGCGTGAACTTCCGGTTCTAAACACCGGTTTCCTTCCGGCAGAAGCAAGATTGAGTATCGGCGAACCCCGGCCCGTGGCTGGCCAGCCGCGGGCCGGGGTTTTGTTTTGGCAAACTTGGCGGGGTCGGGAGACCCCGCCCTGCAACTTCCCGCTATTCCAATCCCGCCACGTTCAGATCGGCCGGATATTCGACGCTGAATTTGAGCGGAATCTCGCGCTTCTCGCCGGGCTTGAGGTCGAGGCGCCACACCAGCTTGCCGTCTTCCTCGCGGGTGACCTCCTTGGGATTCTCCTTCGTGCCCACGGCCGACTCGGCGGGCGCGAGCAGCGTCACCACGATCTTCTCGTGGCGCGACACCGGCACCGGCTCCTTGAAGACCACCCGCTCGGCGGTCTTTTTGTTGTTCGTGAGGGTGACGAGGTATTCGTAGGTGACGCGGCGCCCCTTGCTCACGAGCCCGGTGTCCTCGCCGAAGCGGTTCACGAGCTTGCGCTTGATGGCGATGCCCTCGTCGGCGCCGAGCTGCAGCTCGAACTTCTCGCCCGGCATCACGGTCTTGAGCCGGCTGCTGGCGATGAACGTGTCGTCGAGGAAGGTGTTCATCAGGCCCGCCAGCAGCGGATACTCGCTGTTGTTGAAGGCGTAGGCGCTGAGGAACGCGGTCTCCATCATCTTGGGCGTGGCCTGGTATTGCAGGTTCGCCGCCAGCTTGGCCGTGGCGATGGGCACCTTCTGCACTGTGTTGTTGGCGGCGAGTGTGACCGTCACCGGGACCTTGAACGTCGCGCTCGTCGCGCCGGTCTCGACCATAGCGACGAGCATGCCGGCGTCCTTCTCCTCGAGTTCTCCCATCGCCGGGGCCCCCGCCGCCAGGTTGAAGGCCTGAACCTGGCCCTCCGCCTTGGCCGCTTTCATTGTCGCGCGCCGCTCATCCATGGCTTCGGATAAAACCGCCGGCCTTGGCCGCATCACGTCCACGATCCACGGGCGCAGCTCGGGCGCGCCGCCGCCGAGGTTCGGGCGGGCGGTGGAAAGCGTGAGGGCGATGTCGTTCCAGTCCTCGCCGGTGCCGTTGCGCACGAGGCCGAAATACGCCAGCTCCACGGCGCGTTCCGCCACCCGCAGCCGGGCGTCATAGGACGGCGCCCAACTGGCGCCGGGCACGGCGTACCGCAGGGCGACCTCCAGCCGGCCGGGCGTGGTCGCGGCCAGCCGCACGGTGACGGTCTTGTAGCTTTTGCCGCCGGCGCCGCGCAGCTCGTTGAGCTGCTGTTCGAGGGCGGCCTGCTTGCCCTTCACGTCCTCGCGCTGGCTGTCGAGCGACTGCTGTTCGGTGGCGATTTTGCCCAAGGTGTCCTCGGAGTAAACGTAGAGCTTCTGCCACTCGTCGAGCGTCGGCCGCGCCGCGGTGCCGCCTCCGTGCGCGGCGTCGGCGCCGAGCGGATAGATGACGCTGCCGGTCGCGGACTGGAGCATGCGTTTTACGAACTCACGCTGCTCGTTGAGAATCTGCGCCCGGTCGTCGAGGGTGCGCTGCTGTTTCTGCAGGCCGCGGATCTGGTCCTCCAGCTCCTGCACGCGGGCATTCGGCACAAAATCGATGTAAGCGGTCTGGGTGTTGACATCGAGGATGGTGGCCGCCGCGGTGCCGCGGCCGGACACCTGCAGGGACTGGTCGAGCAGCGCGGCCGGCAGGCGCTCGAAGGCGACGGCTTGTTCGCCGGCGGCCAGGTCCACCGTGGCGATGCGGGTGACCACGGCGCGGTCGGCGTAGACCGTGACGGCGGAGATGTGCGAGTCAGCCGGCGCAGCGCGGAGCGCCGGGAGGGAGGAGAAAAGGAGCAGGGAGCAGGGCAGGAGGGCACGCAGGGTTTTCATGGGAAGGGAATAGGACGTGAATGTGGATAACACGTTTGGCGGCCGGTTTTCTTAGTCCCGAAGCCGTGTGCATGAAACTATGAAGCAAAACGTTGGCGGGGCGATTCCAAAGCGCCGCCGGGTTTGTTTAGGAAACCGCTGGCACGCGCCGCGCCGCAGCCGGCAAGGCTGTTTCCGTCCTCCCCCGGAAGCACCGATGCGGTAGCGACGGGCGGTTTCCTACCAATTGTCGCTGCGGAAGGGCCCGGCCGGCAGGCCGGCCCCGTCATAGAGGTTGGCCTCGGGCGCATCGGCCCAGGCGTAGCGCACGGCCACCGGCTCCTTCACTTCGGGCGCGGAGACGACGACGGTGTCGTGCTCGATCTGGGCCGTGGCGGGGTGGAATTGCCGGTCGGCGCCGGCGATCTGGAAGCCCGCCGGCGGTCGGTCATGCGCCACGAGCCCGCCGTCGGCGTGATCGAAGCTCACCCGCATCGCCGCGCCTTCGCGGGCGGCGGACTTGAATATCGGGCCCGACCAGTCACCCGGGATGCCATAGAGATGATGGCGCGCGATGAGCGCGAGGCGCCGGCCGACCTCCTGCTTGTTGCGCGGGTGGATGTCGCCGGGATCGCCGATGTCGATGGCCACGGCCATGCCGGTGTTGGGCAGGGTCAGCGTCTGCGTCTGGGCCTCGCGCAGGCGGGCCCAGCTGGTGTCGTCGGGGACGCCGGTGCTGAAGTTGGCCAGTTGCACCCAGTAGAAGGGAAAGTCGCCCTGGCCCCAGTGTTTCCGCCACGCCGTGATCATCGCGGCGAAAAGCGCGCGGTATTCGCCGGCCCGGCCGGCGTTGCTTTCGCCCTGATACCAGAGGGCGCCCCGGATGCCGTAGGGGATGAGCGGATTGATCATGCCGTTGAACAGCCCGGTCGGAGTATCGGGATCGCCGGGCCCATGGGGGATATGACCATAGACCGCGCCCAGCCGGGCCCAACAGGCCGCTTTTTCCGCCGGCGGGGCATTCACCCATGCCAGGTAGGCGGCCGCTTCGGCTTTCTTAAACTCCGCGCGGGCGGCCTCATAAGCCGCCTGGTTTGGAAATTCCGCCACCGCCTGCTTCCAGCGCTCCTGCACGACGGCAAAGGCCGGATCGCTGGCGAGCGTAGCCTCGCTCATCCAGGATTCGATCTGCGTGCCGCCCCACGAGCTGTGGATGAGACCGATGGGCACGCCGAGTTTCTGGTGGAGATCGCGGGCAAAAAAATAGCCCACGGCGGTGAAGTTGCCCACGGTCTCGGGGGAGCAAACGGCCCACGCCCCGCCCACAGTGTCGGCCGGCCGGTCGGCGACGGTTTTCTCGACCGCGAATTGGCGGATGAGGGGGTACTGGGCGGCCGCGACCTCCTCGTCGGCGTTGTTCACGCGCAGCCAACCCCGCACGGTGAACTCCATGTTCGACTGGCCGGAGCACACCCACACCTCGCCCACGACGACATCCTGCACCTTGAGGATGTTCTTACCCGTGACGACGAGCTCGGCCGGCGCGCCGGGCTTGAGCGGCTCGAGGTAGACGATCCAGCGGCTGTCCTGGCCGGCGGTGGCCTGCACGGTCTGGTCTCGGAAAGTGACCGTCACCTTCTCGCCGGGAGCGGCCCGGCCCCAGACCGGCACCGGCTGGCCCTGCTGCAGCACCGCGTGGTCGACGAACAGCGACGCCAGGGTGACGTCGGCGCGCAGGCACCAGGGGAATAACGCGGCCAGGAGGAGAAGACGTTGGAACATGGCGGGGGGCAGTTAAACCGCAGGCCGGAATGAAGGGCAAGCCCGCGCGTTTTCGTTTCGACGCCGTGGCGCGTTTCGACAGGATCACCGGTCATGCGTTCCCTCGCCGGACAGTCGGTCATCGTCACCGGGGCCTCGTCGGGCATCGGCGAAGCCACGGCGCGGCGCCTGGCCCGGGGCGGAGCGCAACTGGTCATCGTCGCCCGGCGGGCGGACCGGCTCGCGGCACTGGCACGCGAACTCGATCCCGCGGGGCGGCGCGTGCTCGCCGTCGCGGCCGACGTGACCGACGAGGCCGGCCGGCGTCGCGTGGTGGATGAGACGCTCCGGCGCTTTGGCCGCATCGACGCGCTGGTGAACAACGCCGGCTATGGCACGCGCGGCCCGGTCGAGCGGGTGCCGGTCGAGCTCATCCGCCGCAACTTCGAGACCAACCTGTTTTCCCTCATCGTCCTCACCCAGCTCGTGGCGCCGCACCTGCGAACGCAGGGCTCGGGCCGGATCGTCAACATCGGCTCGGTGGCGGGGCGCATCGCCCGGCCGCTCTCCTCGGTCTACGACTCCACCAAGCACGCGCTCGAGGCCATCACCGACGGCCTGCGCGGCGAGCTCGCGCCGTTCGGCGTCGAGGTGGTGCTCATCCGGCCCGGCTTCATCCTCACGGAGTTTGTCGACGCGGCGAACCAGGCCTCGGAGTCGGTGCTGGAGCAGGCCGGGCCGTACGCGCCGTATTGCGCGGGCTTCCGCGCCGACTACCGGAAGTGGCACTGGCTGGCCGGCCGGCCCGACGACATCGCCCGGCTGGTCGAGAAGGCCCTCACCGCGAGCCGGCCGGCCCCGCGCTACGCCGGGCCCACCCACGCCAAACTGCTGCTCTTCCTCAAGTGGATCCTGCCGCCGCGCGTGATCGACCGCCTCGTGCGGCCGCGGCGGAAGTGAGACGCCGCAGAGGCGCTTGTGAATGAGCCGGCCGGGGTAGGGCGGCTTATCCTTAAGCCGCCGGATTGCCTCGGCGCATTACGGATAACGCGCCCTACCACGGGATCCGAAGCCGGGGAATAATGGTGGTGCCAATTGGAGCGGCAACGCCCCCGTCGCCGTTTTTCAAGGGAATACACGCCGAGGGCGTCGCGTCCCATGAAATTTCCAGCCTCTAACGCAACGCGGCGAGGGCGGCTTCCTGGCCGGGCCTGACCTCGTCGGGACCGGTGATGGTCACGCCGAGGTCGCGCAGCAATCCGTCGCGCAAGCCGTAGATCCAGCCGTGCACTGACAACTCCTGGCCGCGCTGCCAGGTGTCCCGCACGATCGTGGTCTGGCACACGTTCACGACCTGCTCGATGACGTTGAGTTCGCACAGACGGTCGCCCTGGCCCACCGGGTCCGGGATCGCCTGCACGCGCGCGGCGTGTTTTTCGTTCACGTCCTGCACATGGCGCAGCCAGTTGTCCGCCAGGCCCACCCGCTCGCCGCGCAGGGCGGCCAGCACGCCGCTGCAGCCATAGTGTCCGCAAACGATGACGTGGCGCACCTGGAGCACATCGACGGCGAACTGGAGGACGGACAGGCAATTGAGGTCCGTGTGCACGACCAGGTTGGCGATGTTGCGGTGGACAAACAACTCGCCCGGCGGCAGGCCGACGATCTCGTTGGCCGGCACGCGGCTGTCGGCGCAGCCGATCCACAGGTAAGCGGGCGTCTGTTGGCAGGCGAGCTGGCGGAAAAACTCCGGATCCTGCCGCTGGATGCGGGCGGCCCAGGCGCGATTGTTTTCGAACAGCCGGGAGAGGGTTCGCATAGGACGGTGCGGCGCGGAGCGAGGCAGAACCCGCCGGGCCTTGCAATCCGAATGCGCGCCCCGCCAACCAAGTCGTCGCGAGCTTGGTCCAGGATCTCCACCTTCATGGCACTCGCTGGCGGATCTCGGTCTTGGCCTGATTCCAGTCGATGAACTGCGCCTGACCCGACTCGGCAACTTGCAGCCGCTCCTTGAGCACTTCCCCGTGCCATGACGGCGACTCAAAAGCGGCGGCGTTACGACTGAGGTCCTCCCACAAGGCTTCCATCGCTTGAAGCTTCTCGGGCAGGGTCATTTCACTAATGGGCAGTGGTGCGGACATACCGGCAAGGTAAGCGAATTCTGGCGGGAGGTCAGCTTTTCGTTGTTGCTGCCTGTCCTATCCACTTATCGCGGGCAGCGACGGGGTCGGGCAACCCTGTCCTTGCAGCCCCGCGTCTAAAACAGATCGTAGGGGCGCAGGCTTGCTGCGCCCATTCTGAGGGCGCGACAAGATCGCGCCCCTACGAGAACCCGCCGAAGAACCTACGGCGGCGCCTCTTCCGTTCCGCCGCGTAAAAACCGGTGCAGCTCCACCGCGAGCTTGGGGCCGAAGCCGGGGACCTCGCGGATTTCCGCCGCGGCGGCGGTGCGGAGCCGGTCGATGGAGCCGAAATGCTCCAGCAGCGCGGCGCGGCGCACCGGACCGAGCCCAGGGAAATCGTCCAGGATCGATTCGCGGATCTTCTTCGAGCGGAGGTCGGTGTTGTAGGTGTTGGCGAAGCGGTGGGCCTCGTCGCGCAGGCGCTGGAGCAGCTGCAGACCGGGATGGTTGAGCGGCAGGTTGAGCGGCGTCCGCTCGTCGGCGAAGACGATCGTCTCGTGCTCCTTGGCCAGGCCGATGAGCGGCGGCGGCGCGAGGTCGAGCGCGAGGAACGCCTTGAGCGCGGCGGCCACCTGCCCGCGCCCGCCGTCGATGACGACGAGGTCGGGGAACGGCCGGCCCTCGTCGTACAGCCGCCGGTAGCGGCGACCGACGACCTCGGTCATGGCGCGGTAGTCGTCGTTGCCGACGAAGCTCTTGATCTGGAAGCGGCGGTACTGGTTCTTGTCCGGCCGGCCGTCGGTGAAATGCACCATCGAGGCGACCACGAACGTGCCCGAGATGTGCGAGATGTCGAAACACTCCAGGTGGACGGGCGGCCCCGGCAGGCGCAGCGCGCCGGCGAGCAGCTCCAGCGCGACCTCGTCGGTCCGGAGCATCACCGGCGCGCGCTCGAAGTGGCGGGTCTTGGCGAGCGTCTCCTCCAGCGCGATCACGACGTCGCGCAGCTTGGCGGCGCGCTCGAACTCCTGCTTCGCCGCGGCCGCCTGCATCTCGGCGCGCAGCGTTTCCAGCCACTCGCGGCTCTTGCCCTCGAGGAATTCGCACGCGGCCTCCACCCGCCGGCGGTAGTCCGCGGCCGACACCTCGTTGGCATGGCCGTAGAGCTCGGCGCGCACGTCGTCGTAGAGCCGGTAGCGGCCGCCGGCGATCTGCACCGGGTGGGCGTCGCCGAGCAGGATGCCGAACCGCCGGCGCATCTCGGTCAGCGTCCGGCGCACCAGGCTGCTGTAGGCGAACGGTCCGAAGTAGCGCGAGCGGTCGTCCTTGCGCAGGCGCGTGAGGACGAAGCGCGGCAGGTCGGCCTCGAGACTCACGCGCACGAGCAGGAAGCGCTTGTCGTCGGTGAAATCGGTGTTGTAGCGCGGCCGGTACTGCTTGATCAGCCGGCCCTCCAGCAGCAGGGCCTCGGGCTCCGACTTCACCGTGATGATGTCGAAGCCGGCGATCATGTCCACCAGCGCGCGGATCTTCGGTTGCTGGATGAAGTGGCGTGACGGCTGGAAATAGGAGGCGACGCGCTTCTTCAGGCTCTTGGCCTTGCCGACATAGATGATGCGTCCGAGCCGGTCCTTCATCAGGTACACGCCGGGGGCATCCGGCAGGCGGCGGACCTTCTCCTTGAGGGTCGGCAACCGGGCCGGGCCGGCGGGCGGATCAGGGGGGGGCGCTGGCATTTTCCCCAAAATATACTAGCGTGCAGCCGCTCGGCAAAGCATCTATGGCGCATGACAGCACACCCGCTTCGCATTCCGCCCCGGCCGGCCCCGGGGCCGGCCGGCGCTTCGAGCTGCTCACCCTCGGCGACGAACTGCTGCTCGGGCTCACGCCCAACAGCCACCTGACCTGGATCGGCCAGCAGCTCGGCCGGCACGGCGTGCAACTGGCGCGCAATGTCACCGTGACCGACGAGGCGGCGGCCATCAGCGCGGAGGTGCGCGCCAGCTGGGTGCGCGCCGACGTGGTCATCACCACCGGCGGGCTCGGCCCCACCTGCGACGACCGCACCCGCGAGGCCGTGGCCGCGGTCATCGGGCAGCGGCTGGTGTTCGATGCCACGATCGAAAAGGCCATCGCCGACCGCTTCGCGCGCCTTGGCCGCCAGATGACGCCCAACAATCTCAAGCAGGCCTACCGGTTCGAGCGCGGCGAGGTGCTGCCCAACGCCCACGGCACCGCGCCCGGCCTCTGGGTCGAGCAGGACGGCCGGGTGCTCGTCATGCTGCCCGGCCCGCCCAACGAGCTGCAGCCGCTCTTCACCGAGCAGGTGCTGCCGCGCCTGGCCCGGCTCGGCTTGATCAGCGAGAGCGAGGCCTATGTGCAGCTCCGCACCGTCGGCGTGGGCGAGTCGGCGCTCGAAACCAAGCTCCAGCCCGTCTTCGACCGCGCCGGGCCGGCGCTGAGCGTGGCCTACTGCGCGCACCCGTGGCACGTCGACGTGCGGCTGAGTTCGCCCGATGGACGCCTCTCGCGGGTCGAGTTGCAGGCGATCGCCGACGAGTGCGCCGCGCTGCTCGGCGAGGATTTCGCCAACTACGGGCACGACTCGCTGGCCCGGGTCGTCTCGGACCTCTTTCGCGCGCAGGACAAGACGCTCGGCGTGGCCGAGTCGTGCACGGGCGGCCTGCTGGCCAACATGTTCACCGACCTCTGCGGCGCCTCCAAGTTCTTCCGCGGCGCCATCGTCTGCTATGGCAACGACGCGAAGATGCAGATTCTGGACGTGCCCGAGAGCCTGATCGCGCAGCACGGCGCGGTCAGCGCCGAGTGCGCGGTGGCGCTGGCCACCAGCGTCGCCGAGACGCTCGAGGCCGACTACGGCCTCGCCATCACCGGTTACGCCGGGCCCGGCGGCGGCACGAAGGACAATCCCGTCGGCACCATCTATCTTGGGCTGCATTCGCCACAGGGGGTGTGGTCGAAGAAGCTGCACTACGCCGCGGCACGCACCACGCTGAAGGAGCGGGCCGTCATCGTCGCGCTCGACTGGCTGCGGCGCGAGCTGGTGCGGGCCGCCCGTCAAATCTCGACCCCGCCGCGCCGGACGACGCTGATCGGTTAGGTTTTCGCCTTCAGCGAAAACCTCAGCCCAGCAGGCTCTTCAGCGCGGCGAGATACTTTTCCTGCGTGCGGGCGATGACGTCGGCGGGCAGGCGCGGCGCCGGCGGCTTCTGGTCCCACGTGAGGCCGAGCAGGTAATCGCGCACGAACTGCTTGTCATAGCTCGGCGGCGACCGGTCGACGGCATAGCCGTCCTGCGGCCAGTAGCGCGAGGAATCCGGCGTCAGGATCTCGTCGATGAGGTACAGCCGGCCGGCGGCATCGGTGCCGAACTCGAACTTCGTGTCGGCGAGGATGAGGCCGGCCCGGGCGGCGCGGTCGTGGCCGAACCGGTAGAGCGCGAGACTGGCGGATTTCACCTGCTCGTAAAGCGCAGCCCCGATCAGGGCGGCGCCCTGCGCGTCGTCGATGGGTTCGTCGTGCTGGCCTTTGGGCGCCTTGGTCGTCGGCGTGAAAATGGCCCCGGCCAGCCGCTCGGCCTGGCGCAGGCCGGCCGGCAGCTTGATGCCGCAGACCTCGCCGGTCTTCTGGTAGGAACTCCAGCCGCTGCCGATCAGGTAGCCGCGCACCACGCACTCGATGGGCAGCGGTTTGAGTTTCTTCACCGCCATGCTGCGGAGCTGCAGGTCGCGGGGGAGTCCGTATTTCCCGGCCAGCAGGCCGGCCTGGTCGGGCAGCAGGTGGTTGGGGATGAGGTCGCGGACTTGGGCGAACCACCACAGGCTCATCTGCGTCAGCACGATGCCCTTGCCGGGGATGCCGTCGGGCAGGATCACGTCGAAGGCCGAGAGGCGGTCGGTGGCGGCGATCAGCAGGGCGTCGCCGAGGTCGAAGATCTCGCGCACCTTGCCGGAGGCGAGCTTGGGGAAAGGCAGGCCGTCGATCCGGGTGATGGCGGTCGGGGGGAGGGAGCGGGCGATGTCGGCGAAGGTCATGGGGACACGTTTAACATCAAGCACGCAAAGGACGCGCCGGCCCGTTGGCAATCATGCAGTGAAACCACGGATCGGCGGATGTCCGTTGCGCTCGGGCCGCGGATGGAAGGGACGAGCCGGTGCGGCGGGGCGCAGAGAAAAGTAAATGCCGGGCTGCGCCGCGACCCTTTTTTCGGCTGGTCCCCGCCCCCGGTCGGAGGCAGAAAAGCCTTGCGCGGGTTGACCCGGATCGTAGGGTGCCCGACTCCGCAGTGGGTCCCCATCGTCTAGCCCGGCCCAGGACACCACCCTTTCACGGTGAGAACCGGGGTTCGAATCCCCGTGGGGACGCCAGCGAAGCTGGCGCTGCGAAGCAGTTCGAGCCCATCCCAATCGACTTCAAGTCGACAGGATGTCGAGCCGGGCGAAAATGTTTTCGCCAACCACTGTTGGCCATTCAAATTATGTTTCGCAGAAATCGACTTCCAAACCAAGAAATCACTTGCAACTGACAAATAGGTTTGCCTAGAAACATCGCGAATTCAACTTCTCCCCGCCCGCGCTGTGCGGCCAATCGGCCGTCCCCCGGGCGGGCTTCTCTGATGCATTCTCTGCGCGTGTCTACGTGGGCCGTTGGGGCTGTGGTGCTGGCGCTGTCATGGAGTCTGGTGCGGGCGGATGACGAGGCGCGAGTCCTGGTCCGTCATGCGCCGACGCTCAACGGCCGGGTGGAGGGCTCGGTGCAGATGATGACCGCCGAAGGCGCCACCCTCAACGGAAGCGCGGTGGTGACCGGCGACCTGTTCGTGCCCGGCACGCCGACCGTGCGTCTCAACGGGAGCCCCGCCTACGGCGGCACCGTCGATGGCACCGGGACGGCTGCGCCCTCCAGTTACTATGTCACCCTCAATGGCAATGCCTCTCTGCGGCATGTGGTCCGCCGCACCGATCCGGTGACGCTGCCGGTGGTCGACCCGCCGCCCGCCCCGACCGGCACGCGCAACGTTTCCCTCAACCAGCCCGGCCAGAGCCCCGGCGATTTCGCGACCCTGCGCAACCTCACGCTCAACGGCAACGCCGGCTCGGTCGCCGTGCCGCCCGGCACGTACGGCAGTTTCACCGCCAACAGCGGATCGGGCTTTATCCTGGGGGTGGCGGGCGCCACCACGCCGTCCCTTTACAACTTCCAGAATCTCACCTTCAACAGCGGCAGCTCCTTGCAGGTCGTCGGCCCGGTGATCGTGACCGTCGACGGCGGGTTTTCCATCAACGCCAATTCGGGGCTTGGAGCGGCGGCAAATCCCGAATGGCTGGACCTGCGGGTGGCGGGCGGGGGCCTCACCGTCAACAGCCACTCGACAGTTTACGCTCACCTCGTGGCCTCGGCGGGCTCCGTCACCCTCAATGGCGGCAGCCAGTTCGTCGGCACGCTTGTGAGCGACCGGCTGATCATCAATGGCAACAGCCTGCTGCGGGTTTCGGCGGCCGCTCCCAATCAGCCCCCCGCGGTTTCCCTCAGCGCTCCGGCCGACGGCGCCGTG
Source organism: Opitutaceae bacterium (assembly GCA_028688225.1). Classification (GTDB taxonomy): domain Bacteria; phylum Verrucomicrobiota; class Verrucomicrobiia; order Opitutales; family Opitutaceae; genus Fen-1467. Next base: position 69,555 of record JAQTYQ010000004.1, read on the forward strand.
TTTTTTGCCCCAGCCTCGGTGACCCTGGTCGCGACGGCCTCGGACAGCGACGGCACCATCGCCAAGGTCGAGTTCTTCCAGGGCACGACCAAGCTCGGAGAAGCCACCGCCGCACCGTACGCGTTTTCGTGGACCGGCGTGCCGGAGGGCAGTTATACGCTCACAGCCGTGGCGACCGACGATGCGGGCGCCACGACGACCTCGGCGCCGGTCGGCATCACGGTCGCCACGCCCGTCAACCAGCCGCCCACGGTCACGCTCCTGGCTCCGGCCGACGGGGCCACGTTCACTTCGCCGGCCGCCATTCATCTGGAGGCCACGGCCTCCGATCCGGACGGCACCATCGCCAAGGTGGAGTTCTTCCATGGAGCCAGCAAACTCGGCGAGGTGGCGGGCCCGCCGTTTGTCTTCGACTGGCTCAATGTCGCCCCGGGCGGCTACGCCCTGACGGCGACCGCCACGGACAACGCCGGCGCCACGGCCACTTCGGTGCCCCGCACGATCTCGGTCGCGACCGGCATGCCCTTTGCGGCCGACTTCGAGTTTTTGGAAGGCTATGTGCTCGGTTCGCTCGACGGCCAGGGCGGCTGGACGGCGAACGGCGCCTCGCTCGTGACCAACGCCGACGCCCAGCACGGCGAGCAATCGGTCCTGGTGCCGGGCCTCGATCCGCCGGTGTCGGTGGGACACGCGTTCCCCGACTCGATCAGCGGCGCCGTGGTGTTTGTGGACTTTTATGCGCTCCCCGCCGCCGGCGTAGACCCCGCCTCGGCCAGCCGCTACGAAATCAACGGGGCCAGGCTGGCGATCGTCCGTTCAGGCAGCGAGGGAGTCCTCCAGATCTTTGACGGCGATGGCTCCGGCGGCGGAGCCTGGGAGCCGACGGGCGGCCGTTTCGCCGTGGAGGCCGACGGCTTCGCCGCCGACTGGCATCGGCTGACCCTGCGGGCGGATTATGCGGCCAAGACCTGGGATCTCTATCTCGACGGGGCGATCGTGGCGGTAGACGGCGGCTTCCTCGACAACACCCCGACGCTGTTTTCGAGCTTCAGCCTCACCGGGCACCCGGCGACGGCGACGCTTTTTGATCACTTTGGCGCCGGCTTCGACAACCCGCTCTTTGCCGATGCGGACAAGGACGGCATGCACGACGCCTGGGAGAGCGCCCACGGCCTCGATCCCGCGGTCAACGACCGCGCGGGCGATCTCGACGGCGACGGACTGAGCAACGTGCGCGAGTGGCTGCTCGGCACCCGGCCCGATCTCGCCGATACCGACGGCGACGGCATGCCCGACGGCTGGGAGGTGCAGCACGGCACCGACCCGAAGGTCGACGATGCCGCCGCGGATGCCGACCAGGACGGACTGACCAATCTCCAGGAATACCAGGCCGGAACCAATCCCCAGTCGGCGGACACCGATGGCGACGGGATGCCCGATGCGTGGGAACTGGCCCACGGACTGGATCCCCGGTCCAACGATGCCGCCGCCGACCCGGATCAGGACGGCTTCACCAATCTGCAGGAGTTCGCCGCCGGCACCGATCCCCACGACTATTACAACGGCGCGGCTCCGGCGGTGAGCTGGGTGGGGATCAGCGCCCAGGTGCGCCGGCCGGGAAATCCCGTCGTGCTGCCGCTGGCGGTCGCGATCCTCGACGCGCCCAACGGCAACCCCAGGTTCAACGCCCCGATCACGTTCAAGGTCGATGCCCTGAAAGGAACGTTGCTGGCCAGCAGTGAGGACAGTACCGGGGCCGGCGAATTGACGGTGCTCGCTGATGCCACGGGTGTGGCCCGTGTCTGGCTGCGGCTGAATACTGACTGGAGCGGCCGGGTGACGGCCACGGCCCAGGTCTACGTGGGCGGAGCGCCGGGAGAGACGCTCTCCTTTGACGTTTTCCCCCTGGTCGAATCGGCGGAACTGGCTGTCGGCGCCGATCAATCGCTTTGGCTCGATGACGGAGGGATCGCCCGGGCGTGGGGCCGCAACGCCCAGGGTCAGTTGGGCGATGGCACGACGGTCGACCGGAGCCAGATGCAGCGTCTCGCCTCGGTGACCACGCCGCTCAAATCCGCGGCCTTTGGCCAGGGGCATGGGCTGGCGGTGACGGATACGGGCGCGGTTCTTGCCTGGGGCGACAACTATTTTGGGCAACTCGGCGACGGTGGCGCCATCAGCCATCGTGTTCCCGGCGCCGTGCCCGGCCTGTCCGGCGTCGTGCAGGTGGCGGCGGGCGACCACCACAGCCTGGCGTTGCGCGCGGACGGCACGGTCTGGGCGTGGGGCGGCAATCAATCCGGCCAATTGGGCGACGGCACCAGGCAGAACCGGACGGCGCCGGTCCAGGTGCCCGGCTTGACCGGCATCATCCGGATCGCGGCGGGCGCCCGCCATAGCGTGGCGCTGGACGCCGACGGCGCCGTGTGGGCCTGGGGTTCGAATGAGTTTGGCCAGTTGGCCGATGCCGCGCTCGCGGATCGTCCGACTCCGGCCGCGATCCCGGGCGTGGCCAATGTCGTCACGCTGGTCTCAGGACGGCAGCAAATTCTCGCGTTGTGTGTCGACGGCACGGTTTGGGGCTGGGGCGGTAATCATGAGGGACAGTTGGGGTTGGGGATCGTTCACGGTCAGGTCACGCCCCAGCGGGTCCTCCCGCTCCCCCTCGTGGTCGGACTGGCTGCCGGCAACCATCACAGCGTGGCGCTGGGTTCAGACGGTGTCCTGCAAATCTGGGGCGCCAACGACGTCGGCCAGCTCGGCAACGGTGAATCCGCGCCCAGCCTTTCGCCGGTGCCTCTCCTCCTGGCCGATGTCCGCGCCTTCGCCGCCGGCTGGGACCATGTCGTGGTGCTCAAAACCGACGGCTCGCTGCAAGCGTGGGGATTCAATCGGCATGGTCAGTTGGGCGCCCAGACCGCGGGTTCCTTCAGCAACGCTCCCGTAACCGTCGCGCCCCCGGTGGATTGACCCATGAAAGCTCTCCGGTGCCATTCCCTTTCCCGTCTCGCCATCTTCGGCCTTTTGCTCGGCTCGCTGAATCCGTTGACGCGGGCGCAGGACAGTGTCTGCGCCCGCGTCACGATCCAGATTGATCAGGAGCTCACGTTGGAGCGCGAAGGCTTCGAGGCGCGCCTCGGCATCGCCAACGGGCAGCCGTCTTCGTTGGACGAATTCCAGGTGACCCTGCGCTTCACTGATGCGGACGGAAACGCGGTGCGCGTGGCGACGGATGCCGCCCCGGACCCCGAAGCCTTGTTTTACTACCGGGTGCAGACCGGTTCCACCGTGCCGGCCTCGATCGCCGCCGGCGCCGCGCAGAAGGTGGCCTATCTCATCGTGCCGGCGCCTGGTGCGGCCGGCAGCGCGTCGGAGGGCAATCTCTATTACATCGGAGCCACCGTGAAATACACCGTGGCCGGCGTCCAGCAGACCGTGGAGATCGCGCCGGACTTCATCCATGTGCGCCCGATGCCGCAACTCCAGTTGCAGTATTTCCTGCCGGGCGACGTGTACGGCGACGATCCGATGACGTCCGATGTGCAGGAGCCGGTCGTGCCGTTCCCTTTGGGCGTCCGGGTCACCAACCATTCGGCGTCGGCGGCCGCCCACAGCCTGAGAATCCAGTCGGGCCAGCCGGAGATCATCGACAACCGGCTGGGCCTGCTGGTGGACTTCCGCATTTTGGGCTGCGCGGTGAACGGGGCGCCGGCGCAGCCGTCGCTCCTCGTTGATTTCGGCGACGTGGCGCCCCAACGCGCCGCGATGGGCGACTGGCTGATGTCGTGCTCGCTCTCCGGCCGGTTCGTCAAGTTCACGGCGGAGATCACCCATGCCCCGGAATTTGGCGGTGCGCTGACGTCCTTGATCCCGGAAGACGCGATCAGCACGCACCGTTTGCTCGGCCAGGTGGTGGTGGATCTGCCGGGACGCGACGCGATCCCGGACTTCCTGGGCTGCGACGCGATGACCGGCGACCCCTCCGCGCCCCGGCTCTATGAGTCGGACAACGACCAGGTCGACCAGCCGGTGGACTATTTTGCCCCGGGCAACGCCGCCGTCGCCGTGACGGCGGAGGGCGGCTCGGCGACGCTCAGCCTCGATGCCGCGAGCGTGCTTTTGTACGTGCGCACCGCCAGCCCGATCAGCGCCGACAAGCTCGTGCGCGCCGTGCGTTCGGATGGCAAGGTGCTGCCGGCCGCCAACTGCTGGGTTTCGAAGAACAAGGACAGCAACCTGCAGTGGGTCTACTGGCTCAACCTGTTCGACACGGGCAAACAGGCCGGCCAAACCTACGCGCTCACGTTCACCGACCTGCCGTCGGCCAACCGCCCGCCGGTGTTGACCATCATCAGCGGACCGGCTTTCCGCTTTGCGGCGGGCCGGCCCTGCGCCATCGGTGTCTTCGGCGTCGATCCGGATGGCACGATTCCGGTCCTCACGACCGGCCTGTTGCCGGATGGAGCGGGCTTCACCGACCGGGGGGACGGCCGGGGCTCTTTCCGCTGGACGCCGCGTTCCGATCAGCTCGGCGCCTATGCGGTCCAGTTCCGGGCTTCGGACGGCCTGGCCACCGACAGCAAGAGCGCGCAGGTGCAGGTCTTGGCGACGGTGCCCGCGACCTTCAAGGACTGGCAGCAGCGTTACTGGCCCGACACCGACGATCCCGCCATCGTCGGCCCCGATGCGGATCCCGATGGTGACCGGATCAATAATCTCCTCGAATATGCCCTCGATGCGGATCCCACCGTGGCGGATGATGCGCTGCTTCCCGAAATCGGCCTCGAGACGGTCGACGGCCAGCGGTATCTGACCCTCACCTATCGCCGGCGCACGGACGATCCCGCGCTGAACTACGAGGTCGTGGCCTCGGACAATCTCTTTGCGCCGCTCGCGAGCTGGACCGTCCAGAGCCAGACCCTGACGGTGGGCCAGGAAGACCTGCCGGCGGCCATGGAGCGGATCAAGGTGCGGGACAGCGTGCCGGTCGCATCCGGCCCGCTCCACCGTTACCTGCGGCTGCGCGTCACTCACTCGGACAACTGATGAAAACGCTGCTCCGCCTTTTCCCCGGTTTGCTCGCGCTGGCGTTGGTCTCCGTCGCGCACGGCCAGACGGTCGCGGCCACGCCGGCGGCCGGCTATTTCAAGCTGACCGCTCGCGGCGCCAGCGACAGCCTGCTTTCGATCCCTTTGGTCAAACGGTCCGCCATGGTGGCGCGGGTCTCCGCGGTTGGTCCCGGCGCCCTCACGCTGACCCCGGCTGGAGCAACCGACGGCGCCTATGCGCCCGCATCGGGAGCGAGCTACTATGTGCAGTTTGCTTCCGGCGCCTTGGAAGGAGTCTGCTATAAAATCCTCAATAACGCTTCCGGAGTCTTCACGCTGGCGACCGGCGACGAGGATTTGACCAGCCACAGCCTGGGCACCGTGCTGGCGGGCGAGTCCGGCGATATTGTCCGCATCCGGCCGTACTGGACCGTGGCGGAGGTCTTTGGATCCGATGAAGGTTCGTTGCAGCTCGACCCGGTCTCGGAACTGACCGGGGGGCCTTACACCGCCTCGGACGCGATCCTCTTGCCCGACAATGCCGCCGCCGGCGCCGAAAAGAGACCGTTGACGGCCATCGCCTATCTTGCGGGTGCGGGCTGGCGCGCGCCGGGGAGCCCGGCCGCGGATCTGGCCGCGCAGGAATTGCCGCCGGGGATGCCCTTCGCGGTTCGGAGGCAGCGGGCGGAGCCGGCGGGTCTCGTGGTTGCCGGATATGTGTCGCCGGAGCGTTTTTTGGTGCGTCTCCCTCCGTTGGTTGCCGGTGCGGACCACGACGTGGCCGTGGCTTTGGCGCATCCACAAGAGCCTACGCTGGCGGACGCGGGCCTTTTCTCCGCCGGCCCGGCGGGAAGCGTGATCCAGGCTTCCCCGGACGCGCTGGATTTGCGCGATGTCTTGCTGGAATTCGACACGGAACGCCGCGGTTTCGCGCTGCCGCCCGCCCGTCGCTTCTACGTCCTGGACACCGGTTGGTACGAAGCCGGGACCGCGGCCGACGATCATACCCTGCAGCCCGGCATCGGCTATATCCTTCGCCTGCGAGGAGAGCGGCCGGGCCGTTATTGGGTGCAGCCGCCCCCGGAATAGATCATGCGTCCGCCGGTCTTCATTTCCTGGGTGGTCGGGCTCTTGTTTGCTGCCGCCTGGACGCAGGCGGAAACCCGCTCGCTGGGGGTCGTCTTTCAAGGGGAGGAGACCGTTTTCGAACTTTCCTATGCGAACGCCGGCCAACAACCGGTCTGGGTGGTCGATGCCACCTCGTCCTGCGAATGCCTCGTGGGCCGGTTTGCGCCGGTGCAGGTTGCGCCGGGGGGAACGGCGCGGTTGAGATTCGCCTACCGTTCCGATGTCGGCGGACGCTTCTCGGTGAACGTGCAGGTGCGCGGCCCCGAAGCTTCCGAGGTCTTCGGCACGTACACCGTCACCGGCTTTGTCGCGGAAAAAGCGTGGCTGCTGCCCGTCGCCCGGTTGCTCGGTCCGGACCGGATGCCGGATGTCGTGATCGTCGACACCCGCTCCCCGGACAAATTCGCCCGCGGCCATCTCCCGCGCTCGTTGAACCTGCCGGCTTTCGCCATCAAGAGCCGGCGCGATTTGCGGGAGCGCCCGCTCGTGCTCGTGGACGAAGGCTTTGCGCCCGCCCTCCTGCTCGAAGAGGCCGACAAGCTGCGCCGCCAGGGCTTCCGGCAATTGTTCGTGCTCGATGGCGGATTGGCGGCCTGGATTCGCCAGGGCGGGCCGGTGGAGGGCCCCGGATCCACGGCGTTGGCAATGGCGAGCCTGTCGGCCGCGGATTTTGTACGCACGAGCCCGGGCGCCGAATGGCATGTCGTGGAGATCAAGGGCCCGGGCAACACCCTCGCGTCGCCGGCCTCGGCTGCCCGGGTCGATCGCTGGGAGGATCTGGCCCGGGTGCTGCCGGCGCTCAGCCGGGCCTCCGCCGGCCGCCAGCTCCCGCGGATTCTGGTCATCGCCCCGGACGCGGCGACCTCTGACCGGATCGAGGCGCGCTTCGGCGGCAGGTATCCGGCGCCACTTTTCTATCTTTCTGACGGACGGTCCGCCCTCGAGGCCTATCTCCAGGCGCAGGCCGCTTCTTCGTCGAATCCCCGCCAGATCGTCCAGGTCAGGCCGGCCCGCGGGCAGCCGGTCGTCGCGGGCGGCTGCAACACCTGCCCCAAATAGCGTCCGCCGAAACTCCAGCTTCCTCTCATGACACGCGACATTTTTTCGAGAGTAGGGGTATTCCGCGCCATCAGCCGCTTGGCCGTGGCGGCGGGAGCGCTCCTCCCGGCGTTGGGTTGGGCTCAGGCCCCCGGCGGCCCCTATCTGGAGCCCCCGGCGGACATCGCGGCGTGGTGGCCGGGCAACGGGTCGCCGGTAGAGCTGGTGCGCGGCAGTCATGATTTTGAGCTGATCAACGGCGCTACGTACGCCGCCGGCAAGGTGTCGCAGGGCTTTGCGTTCGACGGCATCGGCAGCTTTGCGCGCACGCCGGCCCACGCCGACTTCGACATCGGGGCCTCGGCCACGGGCTTCACGGTCGAGTTCTGGGTGAAGCGGGACGCGGTGGCGGACGGGCGGGTGTTCCAGTGGTTCAATGCCAGCAACCAGGAGCGGGTGCAGGGCTATTTTGTCGACGGAGGCAACAACTACCGGGTGTATCTGCCGATGACGGGGGATGGCGGCACCGGCGGTTACGTGACGACCAACAGCGGGACGATCACCGCGGGGGTGTGGCACCACCTGGCGATGACCTTCGAGGCGGCGACCCACATCGCCCGCCTGTATGTGGACGGTCGGCTGGCGAGCCCGGAGACGGTGTTTGGCCCAGGCGTGCCCGACACCCGGGCCGGCGGCTATCTCTACCTCGGCTCGGGCTCCAACGACTACCGTTTCAAGGGCGTCATGGACGAGTTCACTCTCTACAACCGGCCATTGAGTCTGGCGGAAATCGGGGCGCTGTACGACGCCGGTGCCGCGGGCAAGTCCCCACCTGACGACAACGCGCCGCCAGTGGTTGACGCCGGGCCGGACGTGGCCTTAGCCGACACCGGCTCGGTGGCGACGCTCAACGGCACGGTGAGCGACGACAACAAGCCGTTCGGCCCGCCTGCCGTCCTCTGGACCTTGGTCAATGGCCCTGATGGCGGCACGGTGACCTTTGGCGACGCTGCAGTGGCAGCGACGACGGCGACGTTCAGTGCTCCGGGCACCTATCTGCTCCAGCTCACGGCGAGCGACGGGCTGACCGCACCGGTGTCCGACCTGATGGAAGTGCGGGTGGGCGTGGTGACGGTGGAGCCTCCCGCGGACATTGCGGCGTGGTGGCCGGGCAACGGCCATCCCCGCGAAGTGATCCACGGCGGTCATGATTTGGAGCTGATCAATGGGGCCGCGTACGCCGCCGGCAAAGTGTCGCAGGGCTTTGCCTTCGATGGCGCCGGCAGTTTTGCCCGCACGCCGGCGCACGCCGACTTCGACATCGGGGCGTCGGCTACGGGCTTCACGATCGAGTTCTGGGTGAAGCGCGACGCGGTGGCGGACGGGCGGGTGTTCCAGTGGTACAACGCCAGCAACCAGGAGCGGGTGCAGGGTATGTTTGTGGACGGAGGCAACAACTACCGGGTCCACCTGCCCATGACAGGCGATGGCGGCACCGGCGGTTACGTGACGACCAACAGCGGGACGATCACCGCCGGGGTGTGGCACCATCTGGCCATGACCTTCGAGGCGGCGACGCGCATCGGCCGCCTGTACGTGGACGGTCGGCTGGCGAGCCCGGAGACGGTGTTTGGCTCGGGCGTGCCCGACACCCGGCCCAGCGGCTATCTCTACCTCGGCTCGGGCTTCAACGACTTCCGCTTCAAAGGGGTCCTGGATGAGTTTACCCTCTACCACCGGCCGTTGAGCCTGGCGGAGATCGGGGCGCTGTACGGCGCCGGTGCCGCGGGCAAGTCACCGCCCGACGACAATACGCCTCCAGTGGTCGACGCCGGACCGGACGTGGTCCTGGCGAGCACCGGGGCGGTGGCGACGCTCAACGGCACGGTGAGCGACGACAACAAGCCGTTCGGTCCGCCGGCGGTGCAATGGAGCCTGGTGGAGGGACCGGGAACGGCGACTTTCGCCGATGCGTCGGCTGCAGCGACGACGGCGACGTTCAGCGCTCCGGGCACCTATCTGCTCCAGCTCACGGCGAGCGACGGGCTGACGGCGCCGGTTTCGGATCTGATGGAAGTAAGGGTGGGCGTGGTAACAGTGGAGCCGTCCGCGGACATCGCCGCCTGGTGGCCGGGCAACGGTCACCCGCGCGAAGTGATCCGTGACGGGCACGATTTTGAGCTGATCAACGGCGCTACGTACGCCGCCGGCAAAGTCTCACAGGGCTTTGTGTTCAACGGCACGAGCAGTTTTGCCCGCACGCCGGCCCACGCCGACTTCGACATCGGCGCCTCGGCCACGGGCTTCACGATCGAGTTCTGGGTGAAGCGCGACGCGGTGGCGGACGGGCGGGTGTTCCAGTGGTACAACGCCAGCAACCAGGAGCGGGTGCAGGGCTTTTTTGCCGACGGCGGGAACAATTACCGGGTGTTTCTGCCGATGACGGGGGACGGCGGCACCGGGGGCTACGTGACGACCAACAGCGGGACGATCACCGCCGGAGTGTGGCACCACCTGGCGATGACCTTCGAGGCGGCGACGCGCATCGCGCGCTTGTACGTGGACGGGCGGCTGGCAAGCCCGGAGACGGTGTTTGGCACGGGCGTGCCCGACACGCGGCCCAGCGGCTATCTCTACCTGGGTTCGGGCTTCAACGACTACCGTTTCAAGGGCGTCGTCGATGAGTTCACTCTCTACAACCGGCCATTGAGTCTTGCGGAAATCGGAGCGCTGTACGACGTCGGCGCCGCGGGCAAGTCTCCGCCCGACGACAACGCGCCGCCGCTGGTCAACGCCGGGCCCGACATCGACATCCCCGACGTGACCGCGACGGCCACGCTTTATGGCACGGTGACCGACGACAACAAGCCGTTCGGTCCGCCGGCGGTGCAATGGAGCCTGGTGGAGGGACCGGGAACGGCAACCTTCGCCGATGCGTCGGCCGCAGCGACGACCGCGACCTTCAGCACCCTGGGCACGTATCTGCTCCAGCTCGTGGCCAGCGACGGACTGACGGCGCCGGTGTCCGACCTGATGGAAGTGCGCGTGGGCGTGGTAACGGTGGAGCCGCCCGCGGACATTGCGGCCTGGTGGCCGGGCAACGGTCACCCGCGCGAAGTGATCCGTGACGGGCACGATTTTGAGCTGATCAACGGCGCTACGTACGCCGCGGGCAAAGTGTCGCAGGGTTTTGTGTTCAACGGCACGAGCAGCTTTGCGCGCACGCCGGCGCACGCCGACTTCGACATCGGCGCCTCGGCCACGGGCTTCACGATCGAGTTCTGGGTGAAGCGCGACGCGGTGGCGGACGGAAAGGTGTTCCAATGGTACAACGCCGGCAACCAGGAGCGGGTCCAGGGCATGTTTGTCGACTACGGCAACAACTACCGGGTGTTTCTGCCGATGACGGGGGACGGCGGCACCGGCGGTTATGTGACGACCAACAGCGGGACGATCACGGCGGGGGCGTGGCATCACTTGGCTGTAACCTTCGACGCCGCGACGCGCATCGGCCGACTCTATGTGGACGGGCAACCGGCGAGTTCCGAGACGACGTTCAGCACGGGACAACCGGACACCCGGGCCGGCGGCTATCTCTACCTGGGTTCGGGCTTCAACGACTACCGCTTCAAAGGCGTCGTCGACGAATTCACCCTCTACCGTCGGCCGTTGGCGGCGTCCGAGGTTCTCGCCGTCTACCAGGCCGGCTCTGCCGGCAAAACGCTGCCGTCAACCAATCCCGGCCCCGAGCTCTCCGATTTGAAGTTCAACGGCGCGGCCGTGCCCGCCGTCATCGATCGCAGCGGCGCCTTCAGCGTCACCGCCTTCGACACTTATGGCGTCAAACGGGTGGAATTCAGCCTCGACGGCCAGTTGCTCGCCGCCGACACCACGCCGGAAGACGGCTTTACGGCGCCCTTGGTCCTCAAGCATGTCGCGGTGGGCGCGCATACCCTGGCGGTTCAGGCCTGGGATATGCTCGACGCGCCCTCCGACGTCCTGTCGGCGCCGATCACGATTGCCTGGCCGCCGCCGCCCGCCGCACCCACCGCGCTCACGGTCATGGCATTGGCGCCAACCCAGGCGAATCTGCTCTGGCACGGCAGCCTGGGCACCGCCGGCCTGACTTATGAGGTCGAGCGCAAGGCAGGTGCATCCGGGACGTTTGCCCACCTGGCGGACGTTGTTTCCGGCCTCGGCTACCTGGACACGACCGTCGAGGCGGGCGCCCCATATACCTACCGCGTGCGGGCCCGGGATGAGGTTGACCAGACCGGCGACTACAGCAACGAAGCCTCCGTCACGATGCCCATGGGCGACCGGGCGGGGATTCCCGTGGCTTCGATGCGGCTGTGGCTCCGGGCGGACGCCGGTCTCACGGTTGGCCCGATCCCGCGGTGGCCCGACCAATCCGGCCACGGCCAGGACGCCATCCAGTCGGTGTCCGCCAGTCAGCCGCTCCTGGTGACGGAGGTTGTCCAGAGCCGTCCCGTGGTGCGGTTTGACGGGACCGGCGACTTTTTGAACCTGCCCGATTTCATGAACGGCGCGACCGCCGGCGAGCTGTTCGCCGTCCTCAAGGCGCGCGTCGTGCCCAGCGACCGCTCGCGCGAGCCATGGAGCTTCGGCGGCAGTTTTGGCGCCGCCTATCCGAGCGGCAACAGGTTGTTCGACGATTTCGGCAGCACCACGCAATGGGACCTCGGCGTCCCCGCCCAGGATCTGTCCGCGTATCACGTCTATAATGCCAGCAGCCAGCCGGACGAATGGATCGCCCGGCTCGACGGCGGGTTATTGTTCGCCTCCATCACCAACCAGGTGGCCTTCCGCAACAACCCGATGCTGGGCCGCACCCCCCAGTTCGCCAACGATTACTTCTTCGACGGCGACATCGCCGAGATCATGGTCTTCGACCGCGTGCTCTCGGACGCGGAACGCCAGGCGGTCGAGCACTATCTCTTCCAGCGTTACGACCTGGCCCTCCCCACGCCGCTGTTCGCCCCCGAGCCCGGACGCTATGCCGGCCAGGTCGCGGTTTCGCTCGCGGCGGCGACGCCCGGCGCGGCGATCTATTACACCACCGATGAATCGGATCCGCAGCCCCTCGTCTCCCCGCTGTTCACGGCCCCCGTCGAGCTGACGGAAACGACCCGGGTCAAGGCAATCGCCTGTGAGAACGAACGGACGAGCGCCGTCGCTTCCGCCCTTTACAGCATCGGCGTGCCGCCGGGCGAAGCCGGCCCGACCTCCGGTTTCTCGGCCGCTTATTATCAGACTGCCGACTTTGGCGGCACCTCGGTGCTGCGCCTGGATCCGTTGATCGATTTCCCCAACGCCGCCGCCGGGCGGGCGCTCGTCGCCAACACCGGCAGTGTGCGCTGGACCGGCGTCCTCACCGCTCAATTCAGCGAGACCTGCACCTTCCACGTCAAATCGGACGGCGCCCCGCGCCTGTGGATCGGCGACACGCTGGTCATCGACGGCTCGGGCCAGACCGCTTACGGGGAGCTTGCCGGCTCGATTCACCTGCAGGCGGGCCAGGCTTACCCCCTCCGCCTGGATTACGGGGTGCGCGATCCCGCGCACAGCGCCTCCGACCGGATCACCCTGTCTTGGAGCGGGCTCTCCATCCCCAGGGAACTGGTGCCGACGCGCCAGGTCGCCTCCGGCCTGGCCTACCCCGGCACCGTGGCGACGCCCGCGGCGGAGCCGGCCGGCGGCACCTTCTCCGACCATGTCGCCATCGCGCTCACGAGCGCCAGTCCGGCCGGAGCGCGCATCTACTACACCCTCACCGGCGACGAGCCCACCACCGCGGCCGCCCTCTACACCGGCCCCGTCACTTTGCAGCAATCGGCAACCCTGAAGGCCCGGGCCTACGCCGCCGGCTGCAACGACAGCGGCATCCTGGTGACCTCCTACACCCTCGATAATGCCGGTCCCACGCTCTCCAATCTCACCTTCAACGGCGCGGCCGTGCCGGCGACCGTGGCCGGCAGCGGGACCTTCCGCGTCACCGCCACCGACGCCTCGGGCGTGAAGCGGGTGGAGTTCCTGCTCGACGGCGCGCTTCTGGCCGCCGACACCATCGCCGCCGACGGCTTCACGGCGCCCTTCGTGATCGAAAACGTCGCCGACGGCGCGCACACCCTCTCGGTGCAGGCCTGGGACGTCTATGACGCGCCCTCCGCCGTGCTCACGGCGTCGTTCACGGTCGCCTATCCGCCGCCGCCGCCGCCCGTCATCACCTCGCCACCGGATGGCTGGAAGATCAACACTGCCGCCCTGGCCGTGCGCGGCACGGCCCAGCCGAACAGCCAGGTCACGCTCTACCGCGGCTCCGACGCGCTGGGGACGGTGCCGGCCGGCGCCGATGGGGCCTTCGCCCTGGACATCACGTTGCTCGCGGGCTCCAACGAGCTCACGGCCTCCGCCCGCAACCGCCATCCGCAGCCCAGTGCCTTGTCCGCTCCGGTCCACGTCACCTACGACAACACCGTGCCGGCTCCGCCCACCGCCCTGAGCGCGCGCTCCCGGGCCGAGGGCAGGATCGCACTCTCCTGGTATGCGCCGGCCAGCGGACTCGCCAGCGGCTATTACCTGTTCCGCTCCGAGTCGTCGATGCCGGACAATGCCGTGCTCTCGGTCTCCAACGCGCTCGGCGGGGCGATGATTCGCGGGCAGAGCTACACGGACACCCCGCCGGCGGATGGCCGCTATTATTACCGCGCCGTCACCGCCTACGCGGTCGGGGACAGCGCGACCCTGAGCGTGCTCTCGAACGAGGCGGACGCCGTCTCCGATCGCTCGCTGCCCGCGGCCGATGTGAGCCTCACCGCCCTCGGCCCGCTTTATGACGCCGTTGGCCACCGCTTCGGCGTCGGCCTGGTCGAGGCCACGCTCACCGCCACCGAAACGCTGGGCGCCGCGCCTTTCTTCAATCTCACCGTCGCGGGCGGCTCGCCCATCTTCGTCGATCTGACCCCGCAGGGAGAAAATGTTTACCAGGGCACCTTCTCGATCGCCGCCTCCACCTCCTCGGGCGCGGTCGGCCCCGTCTTCTCCGCCATCGATGCCGCCGGCAACCGCGGCACGACCATCACCCTGTCGACTCCCGCCGTGATCGACACCCTCGGGCCGAAGGCGATCGGCCTCGTCCCGGTGCGTGTCACCGAAACCGGCGCCCTCGAGGACCTGCCGGAACTGGAGGTCATCAAGAACGACCCCGTGCCGCCGGCCACCGCCGTCTCCGTGGCCTGGCGCCTGACCCTCGACGAGGCGCCCAAACCCGGCGCCGCGCCGGTCGTCACCGCTACGTTGTCCGGCCATTCCGGCGATCCGCTGGCGCTCACGGTCGCCGATGCGGGCGACAGCGATGCCCGCACCTGGCTGGTCCAGCTCACCCTGCCGGCGGATGCGGGCATCGAGACCGAGGATCTCACCCTGCATTTCACGGCCGCGGATGACCTCGATAATTCCGGCGGGGACATCGTCTCGCCGCATGTCTTCCAGGTGTACAAAGGCGATCTCCCGCCGCTCGCGGCGCCCAGCGGACTCACGGCCGAGGCGCTGCCGGCCGGCGCCATCCGCCTGGCGTGGCCGGCCGTCCCGGGCGCCGCCGCCTATTCGCTCCAGGTCAAGGGTCCCGGGCAGGCCGATTTCGAGGATCTGCTCATAGTTTCGGGCGCGGCCACCGAACACCAGTACACGCCCGCGGAAGACGGCGCCTATTCCTACCGCATCGCCAGTGTGCGCACATTGAACGGCCAGACCACCCTCAGCGGCTGGAGTCCGGTCGCCACCGCGCGGTCCGACCGCGTGCCGCCCGACGCGCCCACCAACCTGGTTCTCCAGGTGGTGGCGCAGGGCCTCCAGGCTTCCTGGGCGCCGCCGGCGGCCCGTCCCGAAGACGTGGCGGGCTTTGCCCTTTATCGCAGCGCAAGCCCCATCGCCGACGTGGCCGGGCTCACGCCGGCCGTGGCGCAGATCCCGTCTGCCGCCACCGAGGCCGTCGATCCGCGCCCCGAGGGCGGGCAGCCTTATTACGCCCTCGTCGCCTCTGACCCGGCGGGCAACCAATCGCCTCCCGTGGCCGCCTTTGCCAACGTCAGCCTCCTGCCGGTCCGCAGCCTGGCCGTCTCGCGGGTGGATTCCGAGGCGCCGGTGCTCACGTGGGAGCCGGCCCCCGGCAGCGCCATCGACGGCTACAACCTGTTGATCGAGGGCGTTCCGGTCCCGGTGAACGGTTCCCTGCTCATCCCCACCGGCACGCACACCTATGCCGACGCCGCCTACCCGGGCGGTGACCGCCACTACACGGTGAAGACCGTCAGCGGCCCGGACAGCCGTGCGCGCAGTCTCACGCTCCCCAGCGTCGAGCTGGCCCTTGACGCCGCCGCCGAGATCAAGCGCGGCCTGATGAACACGCTCCTCGTCACGGTCCGCAACCATTCGGCCGAAGCCGTGGCCGACGCCCGGCTCAAGGTCCGCGTCGCCAACCGCGACCATTACGCCCCCGACTTCATCTCGGTCGCCCCCGGCGGCGAGCAGACCGTGTCCGTGGTGGTCGGCGGCTACGAGGATGTCAGCGCCGGTACGACCCCGGTGGGGCTCGCCCTCGTCATCAGTCCCCATGAGGGCGAGGCCGTCGTCCTGCAGCGCTCGACCTCGGCCAGGGTGACCGAGGGTGCCCTCACCGCGGAGATTCTCCCCGGCGAATTTCTCCGGGGCGGCACCGGCCCGGTGCGCATCAAGCTGACCAATCCCTCCACGCTGCCCATCGAGTTCAAGACCGCCCGCCAGAACGGCGCGCAGCCGTCCGACGAGGTCCGGCTGAACATCCAGGACGCCCAGGGCACGCTGCTCTCGACCACGCCGCTGCGGATCGTGCTGGGCGACAACGTCGTCGCGCTGCCCGGCGGCACCACGGTGGTCCGGGTTCCGGCGTCCTCCACCTACACGTCGTCCCCGATCTCCCTCGCGCTGCCCTTGTCCGCCCCGAGCGAGGTCACGGTGGTTTTGGAGATGGATGCCGTCTATTACGATTTCGGCCAGCCGGACACGCAGGTCAAGCTCGCCGGGCCGCGCTCGCAGGTGCAGGTTTCCGCCCGCGATACCTCCTACAGCGCGGAGGTGACTGCGATCACTCCGGCCGACTCGAACGGCGCCGACCCGATTGTCATCTCGGGCCGCGCCCTCTGGCGCGGCATCGATCCCGCCCAGCCGGGCGCCCCCGCGCCCAACGTCGCCGTGACGGTTCACATCGCGCTCGACGGTTTCATCCGGCAGGAAACGATCCTCACCGACGCGAACGGCCTGTTTGCCTACACCTTCCAGCCGGGCGCGGGCGAAGCCGGCGGCGTGTACCAGGTCTGGGCCTCGCATCCCGATGTCACCTCGCCGCCGGATGCCACCGCCACCTTCACCATCCACCGGGTGGTCGTGTCGCCCGCCGCGTTCTCGTTCCAGGTGCCGCGCAATTACCGGCAGGCGCTGCCGGTCAAGGTCAGCGCCGGCCCCGGCACCACCGTGCAGAACGTCCGCGCCGTCCTCGTGGGTGATCTGCCCGCGGCCATGTCCATCAGCACCACGCCGCTGCCCGCCGTGTTCCCGAACCAGACGCTTGAGCTGCCGCTTTCCATCGTCGGACTCACGGCCACCCCGGATGCCACCGCGGTGGGCGACTTGGAATTCCGCGTGGTCAGCGACGCGCCTGGCGGCGGCGAGTCCACGTGGGGCCGTGTCGGCGTGCATTATGAGTTCACCGACGGCCGTCCGGTCCTGCAGGCGGCGCCGGCCCAGATCGAGATCGGCGTGCAGCCCGGCCAGACGGCCTCGGAAACCCTCGTGCTGAAAAACATCGGCTTTGCCGCCCTCGAAGGCGCCACGGTCAGCCTGGTGGGCGAAAACGATACGCCCGCGCCGGACTGGGCCCGCCTGCAGACGCCCGCCGCTCTCGGCACCCTCGAGATCGGCGCCCAGCAAAGCGTGATCATCGCCGCCGCGCCGCCCGACACCGGCCAGCTTGTCGACCAGGTTTACTATCTGTTCCTGCGCGTGCAGGGCGCCAATCTCGCCGCCGCGCAGTACGTCCCCGTCACGGTCACCGTGTCGCCCTCCGGGCAGGGTGGGGTGCTCCTGCACGTCATCGATCCCTATTACCAGCTCACGCTCCCCGACGGCGCCCAGAATC
Organism: Opitutaceae bacterium; assembly: GCA_028688225.1. Classification (GTDB taxonomy): domain Bacteria; phylum Verrucomicrobiota; class Verrucomicrobiia; order Opitutales; family Opitutaceae; genus Fen-1467. The sequence continues at coordinate 86,961 of JAQTYQ010000004.1, forward strand.
CGGCGTTCAACGGCCTGGCCGGCGTCGCGGTGGTCCTCGAAAAGGAGTCCTCGACCGGCGTGCCCACCGCCACCCAGGGCGGGGCGACCGATGCCAACGGGGAGTTCCTCCTCAACGACCTCCCGGCCGGCCGGTACAAGCTGCGCCTCACCGCCGACCGCCATGAGCCCTACATCGGGCGCATCACGATCAAGGCCGGCGTGGTCTACAGCGAACAGATCCAGTTGGCCTACACGCCTGTCTCCTTCACCTGGGAGGTGGTCCCGGTCACCTTCCAGGACCGCTACGAGATCATCCTCACCACGACCTACGAGACCAACGTGCCCGTGCCCGTGGTGATCGTCGAGCCCAGCTCCATTTCCCTGCCCAAGATGTGCGCCGGCCAGGTGCTCAACGGCGAATTTCGCGTCGCCAACCACGGCCTGATCGATGCCAACAATTTCCAGATCCCCGTGCCGGCCGCCGACGAGTACTTCTCCTGCGAAATCCTTTCCGGCTATAGCGATACCATCAAGGCCGGCCAAAGCCTCCGGGTGGCTTACCGCATCAAGTGCCTGCAGCCGCTGCCGGGAGAATGCCCCGCCACGACCGCCCAGGCCGGCTCCACTTCGCGTTTCGGCGGCTGGGCGGCGTCCAGCCTGGCGGCCGCGGAGCCGTTGCGCCGCCGGGGCGCGCCGATGCTCTTCACCGCCCCCGGCGATGGCGGCAGCACGGTCGTCGATACTCCCTGCGGCACCTACATCAGCGGTTTCCACCCCCGGTGGACCTACCAATGCGTCAATGGACAGGTTTATACTTCGGAGACCATGGTTCCGTTTTCCGCCGGCTACGGCAAATGCGGCGGCACCTCGTCCTACGGCTTCAAGGATGAATCGGGCTTCAAGTATCCTTCGTTCCATGGCCCCGGCCCGGGCATCGGCGGCTCGCCCCAGCGCTCGCCCGGTGTCGGCGGCGGCGATGGCTCCCAGGATGGCTGCTTCCCGCACCCGCCCGCCTGCCCCCCGCCCCGCGACAAGTGCGACGACGAGTGCAACCAGCGCTTGAATCCTGCCGGCAGCGAAGTCGATCTCATCACCCGGCAGTACCGCGACAGCGTCGACGACCTGATCGTGCCCGTGCCCGGCGGCAGCATCGCCTGGTGGCGCGACTTCAATTACCGCCGCTGGAACTTCCGCCTGGCCGACCGCCTCCAGGGCGTCTGCTCGGCGGCCACCGGCGCCTGCTCGCTGGTGTTGAACGGACAGTCTTACCTGGCATCCCAGTCCCTGACGAGCGGCGGCGGCTCCGCCGTCAAGCCCTTGTCCGGGGTGCCGGCCGGTGATTACCTGCTCAAGGGCGCGGGACCCGAAAAGATCACCAAACGGGCCGATGGCACCCTCGTCTGGAGCGACGGCCGCGGCCAGGAGCGGGATTACGACGCTGCGGGTCGCCCAACCGCCGTGCGGCAGGGCGGCCGCCTGCTCGCGCAGTACCATTACGACGATCAGGGCCGGCTCGCTTGGATCACCGACCGCGACGACCGCACCGTGCTCACCCTCACCTTTGCCAATGGCCAGGTGACTCAGGTGGTCGATTACGCCGGCCGCGCGGTCAGCTATGCCTACGACGCCTCGGGCCGGCTGGAGACCGTGACCGACGTGGCCGGCGCCATCACCACCTACTCCTACGACCATTGGTGGCACCTGACGGGCAAGCGGGTGCACCTGCCCGGCACGCCCGACACCGCCGATGCCGTCGAAACCGTCGAGTATTATGTTTACGCGGTGGCGGCCCAACCGACGCCCCCCGCCGATGTCGTGCTCCCGGGCGACCAGCTCCTCGGCGAGAACATTCGCGGCCAGGTCACCAAGGTCAGCCACGCCGCCGGCGCCAGCCGGACCTATGTTTATAATTACTACGAGGCCACCCGCACCTACTACGCCCGGGTGACCACGGCGGGCGGCGCGGAGGAGGAATCGATCTTCGATGCGAGCGGCACCCTGATCTCCCGCTCCGTCAACGGCGAGCCGGTCTACAAGCGGGAGTACGACGCCCACACCCGCGTCACCACCCGCGGCGCGAACGCGCGCACCACGGAGGAACTCGACGAGCGGGGCAATGTCACCCGCCGCGTCCTGCCCGACGGCGCCATCGAGCGCTTCGAGTACGATCCCTCCAACCGCCTCATCAGGGTGATCAGCCCTGCTCCTTCCTCCCTGCTCCCTGCTCCCATTACCACCTACACCTACGATGCCCTCGGCAATGTTCTCACCAAGACCGAGGCGGTGGGCACGCCGCTCGAGCGGGTCACGACCAGCGAGTACTATCCCGGCACGACCCTCCTCAAGCAGCGCACCGACCCGCCTGCCCTGAGCGGAGTCGAAGGGGCCGGCCGCACCACCGCCTACGAGTACGACCCCTCCGACCGCCTGCTCCAGGTCACGGTGCTCGCTACTGGCTACTCGCTACCCGCTACTACTGCCACCTACACCTACGATGCCCTCGGCCGCAAGGAGACCGAAACCGATGCGCTGGGCCGCGTGACGACCTGGCATTACGATGCGCAGGGCCGCGTCACCGGGCAGATCGATCCGCTGGGCGGGTCCACGCTCTCGACCTACCTTGGCGACCGGCTCGTGGAAGTCGAGACCGGCAGGACCGCCGCCGCCCGCGGCCGCATCGTCCGCTACGAATACGATCCGGCCGGCCGCAAGACAAAGGAGAAGCGCGTCGCGGCCGACGGCGCCGAACAGGTGTTCAAGACCTTCGCCTACGACGCCGACGGCCACCTCGTCTCCGAGATCAACGCCCTCGGCCAGGGCGTCACCTACACCTACAATGCCGCCGGCAACCAGACGATGGTCAGCCAGCCGGGCGCCGATGGCACGGCGTCGGCCACCACCACCGTTTACGATGTACTGGACCGCCCGGTCGAGGTTTACGATCCGGTCGGCGCCAAGCGCACCATCCAGTATGACCTGCGCGACCGGCCGGTGCTGGTGACCGAGGCGGCGGGCACGCCGATCGCCCGGACGACGAGTTATCGCTACGACCTGCTCGGCCGCGTCACCTCCGAGACCCTGCTCGCGACCGGCTGCTCGCTCCTCACTACTTCTTACACCTACGACGCCCTCGGCCGGCGCACCGCCGTGGGCGGCGACCGCGCCTATCCGGTGAGTCGTACCTATGATGCCGCCGACCGCGTCGCCTCCGAGACCGATGCCCTGGGCCGCATCAAATCGTTCGACTACGATGCCCTGGACCGCGTGCTCGCGGTGCGCCTGAACGGCGCGACGATCGCCGCCTATGAGTACGACCCCGCCGGCAACCGGCTCACCGCGACCGACGGCGCCGGCAACCACCGGCATTATCGTTACGACGCCCTCAACCGGCTGACTCACGAGTCCATCCCGCTGGCGGCCGCCCAGTCCATTCCGGCCGATTGGTGGACCCAGCCGGCCTTTATCCTGCGCGAAACTGCCTACAACGCCTGGGGCGAAGTTGTTTCAACTACCACCTACACCGCGGATCCTCTACCCGCTACTGGCTACTCGCTACTCGCTACTACCTCCGCCTACGACCTCTTCGGCCGCAAGATCAGCGAAACCGAGACGCCTGTCCTGAGCGGAGTCGAAGGAGCCGGCCTCACCCGCACGTTCGAATACGATGCCGCGGACAACCTGGTGAAGGTCGTCTATCCGCCGGTGGCCAGCTCGGGCGAGACGCAGCCGACCGCCGAGGTCTACGTGCGCTCCCCGCACCATGCGGCGCTGGTCGAGTCATTAATCGATCGCGCCGGCAACCGCACGAGCTATGCCTACGACGAGGCGCTGCGCGTCGTGGCGGAGACCAACACCCTCGGCGGAGTCACGCACCGCGGCTACGACGCGCTGGGCCGCGTCGCGGGCGAGGCCGATCCGGCCGGCGGCAACACGACCTTCGAATACGACCTGTTCGACCAGCCGGTGAAGATCACCTATCCCGACCACGCGGCCGGCACGCACGAGCGCATCGCCACCTTCCGCTACGACAGCCACGGCAAGCTGGTCGAAAAGGCCGGTGCGGGGGACTATCCGCTGACCTATGGCTATGATGCCGTCGGCAACCTGGCCTCGCTGACCGATGGCAACGGTCATGCGACTCATTGGACCTACAACGCCTTCAATCTCGTCGCGACCAAGACCTACGCGGATAATTCCACATGGAGCTATACCTACGATGCCGCGGGCCGGCTTGCGACGAGGGTGGACGGCCTGGGCCGGACCACGACGTACGGCTACAACGCCTATGGATTGATCGCTTCCATCCTGTATCCTACAGACGCTCCTGTCTCCTTTGCCTATGACCAGCAAGGGCGTCGGCTTTCAATGACTGACGGCAGCGGCACGACGGTGTGGGCCTACGATGCCGCCGGGCGGCTGGCATCGGAGAACCAAGGTCGTTCTCATCGAACCTTGACTTATGATTACGACAGCCACGGCAATCGTATCGGTCTCGGTGTGGCGAGCACTGTCGGCGGCGTGTCGCCCTGGCACACGAACTACGGCTACGACAACGCCGGCCGCCTCCGCTCGGTGCTTGACGATCGTTTGCCATCGTCACAGCCCTACCTTTATAGCTATACGCCAAACGCCAATCTGGTAGCTCAAGTGAACACGCCGACGGGAATGACGAGGACGAACACTTACGATAGTCTTGGCCGGTTGCTCTCGACCACCGGCAAGCGCTCCGATGCGAGCGTGATCAACACATTCACCTACACTTACGATGCGGCCGGTCAGCGCAGCATGGAGATCACGCCTGATTACCAGCAGAGCTTCACTTACGACGCCCAGCGTCAAGTGGTGCAGGCCATGCCGGTGAGCCTCACTCCGCAGCGTCCCGCCTATCAATATGCTTACGATGGCATCGGCAATCGCACCACCGGGGCCTCGAATGACGGGACTGGTTTGGCCAGCACTATCTACACGACGAACCTCGTCAATCAATACACGGCGCTTAACGGTGCGCTAAACGATGCACCGGCTTACGATGTCAATGGCAATACCACGTCATTGCAGGGCATGATCCTCCGCTACGACGAAGAAAATCGTTTGGTGGAAGCCAGTGACGCCACGCAGCGGGTCGTTTACATTTATGATGGCCTGGGGCGTCGCGTGGAACGGCAAGAATTTGCCAATGGTACTCAGACAAATCTGGTCCGCTATGTTTACGATGGCTGGCGTGTCGCCGAGGAACTCGACGGATCTTTTGCCGCGCTTCGGTCATACACGCGCGGTCTTGATTTGTCGGGAACGCTCGAAGGGGCTGGCGGGATCGGCGGCTTGCTAGCCATGACCCAGCCAGCGGGCAGTATTTTCACCGCTGCGAGCTACTTCTACGATGGCAACGGCAACGTAATGGATCTAATCGATGATGCCGGCAGCTCTCTGGCTCACTACCAATACTCACCGTTCGGTGAAAGGCTCACTGCAACCGGGCCGCTGGTTGATATCAATCCGTATCAATTCAGCAGCAAGGAGCGGGATCCGGCCACAGGCTTATACTACTATGGTTATAGATGGTATTCACCGTCCGTTGGGCGGTGGCCATCGAGGGATCCGATCGAGGAACAGGGCGGAGTGAACCTGTATGGGTTCGTTGGAAATAGTCCGGTATGTCGTATAGATCGGATCGGGCTAGATACGGAAACGGTTGCTGATTTTATTTGGCATTATTTCTTTGGGCAAGGACGTCCTGTCGATATCTCTAATGCGGGATTCATGCCACGATTTAAGAAAAGAATAAACAAAGACATTGAATTACTACAGGAGCGATTGAAGGACATTAGGCCGGCATTTAAGTGCAAGGGTCGTGGACCGATACCTATTAGTTTTGAAGGTGTAATTAATAGTCAATTTCATATAAGTAACATGGCTCTCACTTGGGATCAGGCGCTTTCGGATCCAATCAGGATACTCAACAACGGTGGCCTTGACTTAGAGTATACCTGCAAGGGCAGCGGGTATTGCAAGTGTGACTCCAATGTCTACACGCCATGGAAAGCGGTGATTACCTGTGACCTAGTTTTCAGGATCAAGGATCGCTTTGCAAATCCTACGGACAAGGTTGGTCCGTTCTATGAGCGTGACGAAAAGGCATATCAAACGTGCGTTAAGGCGTGCGAAGGATTGCCTGGAGCGCAGCGAAAGCAATGCCTCTCGGAATGCGAAAAAAAACATCCTCCATCTGAACTTCCGGGAGGAACGCCATATGATATCACTGGTTCCTGGAATGATTCTTTGGGATATGAAGTCAACTACTAGTCAAAATGATAAAGATTGTTTCATGCCTGTCATTATTATGGTCGATGGTGACCGTTGCTTGGTGTGCACTTGGTGTTTTGTTGAATGATACACAGTATAGGTTTTTGTATGACGCGAGCGTTGAGATGAAAGTCATCAGAGGTGTATTGGACATCGGAAGTGCAAATTCCATCAAGATACTAGTCATCGTCTCACTGGGTGCTATACTGCAATGCATGCAGCTGGTTTTGGTGGTCAGACAGAACAAAAATGAACCTACAGGCCAACCATAGCGGCGCGCGGGCCAGGTGCCAACGGCGCGGCTTTTTTGGGAAAATCGTCACTGGGCAGCTTCTCGGCTACGAACCCTCCCTGATTGCAGGAGCCAAACTCGCCTACGTCGGACTGAACACCCCAATGCCTAGCCCACCGCGTGGCACTTGTCCCGGTCAACCCCAAGGAGTCCCACGGCCTCTTTCATCCGCGAAAATCCGAGTCGAAATAAGTAGGGATGCGACTGCCCAAGCTATGTCGCCCACCTGCCTGACCTCCGTGAGCCCGTGACGCAAACTCGAAAAAGAACCGGCGGCAACACGACCTTCGAATACGACCTGTTCGACCAGCCGGTGAAGATCACCTATCCCGACCATGTGGCCGGCACGCACGAGCGCATCGCCACGTTCCGCTACGACAGCCATGGCAAGCTGGTCGAAAAGGCCGGCGCCGGGGATTATCCGCTGACCTACGCCTACGACGCCGTCGGCAACCTGGCCTCGCTGACCGACGGCAACGGTCATGCGACTCATTGGACCTACAACGCGCTCAATCTCGTCGCGACCAAGACCTACGCGGACGGCACTTCGTGGTCCTACACGTATGATGCTGCGGGGCGGCTGGCCACCCGGGTGGACGGCTTGGGCCGGACCACGACGTACGGCTACAACGCCTATGGATTGATCGCTTCCATCCTGTATCCTACAGACGCTCCTGTCTCCTTTGCCTATGACCAGCAAGGGCGTCGGCTTTCAATGACTGACGGCAGCGGCACGACGGTGTGGACCTATGATGCCGCCGGCCGGATGGCGTCCGAAACGCAAAGCCGCGCTGCGCGCACGCTGCATTTCAGCTATGATAGCTTCGACCAGCGCACCGGTCTGGAGGTTTCCGGTGGCGCGACGCCCTGGCAGACCGTCTACGGCTATGACAACGCCGGGCGGCTGCGCACGGTGCTGGATGCACGGGCAGCCGCGGAACCATTCCTTTACAGCTACCATCCGCAGGCTAATCTGGTCGCCAGCCTGACGCTGCCGGGCGGGAACCATATCGACCGCATCTATGACCCTGCTGCCCGCCTGACCTCGCTGGCCCTGCACGCAGGGTCTTCGACCGTGAACTCTTTCGCTTACACCTATGATGCCGCGGGCCAGCGCTCGGGTGAAAACCGCGCCGACGGGACCCAGCGTGCCTACCAGTATGATCTCTATCGCCAGTTGACCGAGGCGGCGGTGAAGCAGGGCGAGTTGGTCATGCGTGATTTCGGGTATCAGTTCGATCCCATCGGCAACCGGTTGACCACGTCGCTTGCCGCCGGCGGCGCCCCGGAGGCGACGACGTATGTTCCGAATCCGCTCAATCAGAACGCCAGCCTGACCGGCACTCTCGCGGACACGCCGACCTACGATTTGAATGGCAACACCACGGCGCTGCTGGGCGTGACCTACCGCTGGGATGAGGACGGAGCGCGACAGCGCGGAGATGGTTAAACCGGTTGATTGCCATCGCAGATACGTGGCTGGGAATGAGCTGTGCCGACTGGTGGGCAAAGAGGCTTGATTATGTTCATGAAATATGCACTGTTCACGTAAACATGAACGAGGCTATTAAAGTGAACATTGATCGCCTCCCTCCCCGGGAGCGCGCGCGGCTGTTCATGGATCGGCTTCGCCTGCTACTTTCAGAAGTATTTCCCCACTCGGAGATTAAATTCTTGGGGTCACCAGCGCGAGACCTTGGAATCGACTTTGTCGCGATGGTACAAGTTCCTGACGGCCCCAGCCTTGAGTTTCTCGTGGAATGCAAATCCCAGCCGCGGCCGTCTCAGGTTCGCTATTCGGACGTGCCGGCAGTACCGACCGTGCGGGATTTCGACAAGAAGACCCACGCGGTCCAACGCAGTCGATCCTGGGTCTTTGCCGCGCCATTTGTTTCCCCGCGACTCGCGGAAGTATGCTGGGATCGCGGATGGAGTTGGTTCGATTTGGCCGGCAATTGCCGAATCGGGGTCCCCGGTTTGCTCTACCTCGATCGGAAGGGAAATCAGCCGGTGCATCGCTGGTCGCGTCCGGACGCCAATCTCGGCACGGCCGAGGCCGCGCAAGTTCTGCGGGCCCTCCTCAAGCCTGAACACAAGGCGGTGCGCTGGGTCAGCCAACGTGACCTTCAGCAGGCAACCGAACCGGGAGTCAGCCTCGGGTTGGTCAACAAAATCGTCACGCACCTGCGCGGCGAAGGCTATCTGGCTGACGATGGCAAAGACGGCCTGCGCGTCATTGATCCGGAAAAACTCCTCTTGGCGTGGCGCGACGCCTATCGTTTTGATCGGGTGCCTCGGAGTGAATGGTTCACCTTGCTCAAGGCCCCGGACATCGAGAAAGCCATGCGGGAAGTGAATCCAGGCAATGAGGTGCATGTCGCTTGGGCGGCGTTTTCAGCCGCCGAGCGGCAGGCTCCCATGGTGCGCCAACTCAAATACTGGCTCATGGCATCGGAAGAGCACGTGGGTTTGGTACGTGACGCATTGAAGGCCAAACCGGTCGAGACCGGCAGCAATCTTGCCCTCCTGATTGCCCCGGACGGGGGCTACCTCGCCGGTGCAGGAGAGGAAGACCAAGCCGGACCTTGCACGCACCCGCTTCAGACTTACGTCGATACCTGGCATGCGGGCGGACGCGGACAAGAGGCGGCAGAGGCCGTCCTCGAACGCCGGCTGAGACCGGCTTGGAAGAAAATCACCACGCCATGAATCCCGGGCCGAGATTCGAGGGCGACTATTCCGAGCGGCAGACGATCGCCGCGTACCGCATGCTGGTCGATCTCGGGCAGGTGCTGGCCTCGTTTCGGGGATGCGTGGTGGTGGTGGGCGGCTGGGTGCCGGACCTGCTGCTGCAAGATTCCACGGAAGAGCATGTGAAAAGCATCGATGTGGATCTGGCTCTCGATGCGGCCAAACTCACGGATGGCCGCTATGCCGAGCTGCTCGTCCTGCTTTTGGACACGCGCCGCTACGAGCGCAGCAAGAAGCCGTTTCAGCTTTTTACGCACGTTGATTTGGGTGACGGCCAGAAGCCCGTGCGGGTCGATGTCGATTTCCTCGCTCCCGTAGAATTCAAACTGCGCTCCCGCCGGCCGAAAAGAATCGAGGGATTTCGGGTGCAGCAGGCCGACGGATGCGGCACCGCCTTCCGGGCTCCGGAGGCCATCATCGTCGAAGGCCGCATGGCCAACGGAGCGTTCAATTCCGTCGAGCTTCGGGTCGCGGCGCTGCCGGATTTCCTGGTGATGAAGTGCTACGCCTTGCGCGGGCGCGATAAACCCAAGGACGCCTACGACATCTGCTTTTGTCTCGACCAGGTCGCGGATGGAGGGGCCGCCATCGCCACGATCTGGAAGGCGCGGATTCAAGACAAGGACATCGCCACGGCCTTGGTCATTCTTCGGGCGAAATTTCGCACCGCCGATGACTACGGTCCACGGCAGGTGGTCGAATTTCACCAATCAACCGATGCTGCGGAGCGTGGCATCCAGGCCCAGCGTGCCTTTCAACTGGTGCAGCGGTTTCTGGAAATCGTCGGCTCCTGAACGGCGAGCACAAAATTAGGGCAACCCTATGCTGCACCTTTTGCCTCGACGCCAGGTGGAGCGTCCCGTCGCGGGGAACGCGCGAGCCGTTCAGACGGCGCGGGAGGCTTCCAGGCCCAGGGTCTGCACGTCGACCTGGTCCGCCGGACCCGCCGGCCGGGCCGGCAGCGGCGGCACGGACACATAATTGGGATCCCGCCGCTGGCGCCGCAGGACCGGGATGAGTTCCCGCCATGTCGCCCACAGGCCGTGCGGCGCGGGCGGGAGATCGTGCGCGATGGCCTGCCGGAGCCGCGGCAAATGGTAGAAGGGCACGGCGGGGAACATGTGATGCTCCACGTGATACTGCATGTTCCAGTAGAAGAAAGCCGGCAGCCAGCTGCAGGTGTAGGTGCGGCAGCAGAGGCGGAAATCCGCCACATTCGGCGACAGCCCCGCGTGCTGGGGGCCGCCGCAGAGCACGGTCAGCCAGGAGCAATACTGGCACCCGAAGGTGAAGATCACGATCAGGATCCAGTGGCCGGTCGCGATGAACACGGCCGCCAGCGCCAGGTGCCCGAGCAGGATCACCCGGGCCCAGTTGCGGTGCTCGCGGCGCAGTTCGGCGTTGGACTCCGGCAGGACCCGCGCCAGCCAGGTGCCCTTGAAAAAATTGTCCGGGCCGATCCGGCCGAACGCGGCATAGACCCAGAAACGCAACAACCGCAGCAGCGCGAGGGGGTCGAAGGTCAGGGACTTGAGGATGAAGCGCACGCCATACCAGTCGAGGCCGACCGGCAGCACGACCTCCCCGTCATGATCCGCGTGCACGGTGACCTGATGGTGCCGGACGTGGCTGAGCCGGTAGCCCAGCGGATCGAACCAGGAGAGGAAGGCATAGACCTTCAGGAAAAACGTGTTCCAGACCTGGTGCCCGAACGGGGTCTTGTGGCTGAGTTCGTGGCAGGCGATGCCTCCGAAAAACGAGCCGTTGGTGCCGTGCGCGAACAACGCGAGGAGCAGCAGCGGCAGGGCCCCCGGCCAGTTGGCCGCATGGAGGTTGCGGTAGGCGAGGTAGGCCAGCGTGCCGGTGACCGCGTACAAACCGAGTTGCGCGAGGACCTGCCCGAAGGCCCGGAGGTCGCTCGACTGCATCAGGGCGCTCATGACCTGGCGGTCCACCTTGCTGCGATACCAATTGATCCGAATCTGGTCGTTCATGAGGGGGAAGTGCGGGGGTGTTTCAGGCGGAAAGCGCCATAACATAGCCACGGCATCCGGCCGGCGCCAGCGGGTGGGCGATTTTTCTAGCGGCGCCCCGGGCTGGCAGAGGCAGTCAGACCCATGGTCCGCGCAGCCGGGGCCTTCTGACCCCCGCCGATCAGGCGCCAGGCGGGGATGTCCAGGGTTTCAGTCGGTGAACTCGAGACTGAAGATCTTGGCCTGCTCGAGGCGGAAGCGCAGCATGATGGGCTGGTCTGGTCTGCCGCCGAGCTCTTCCTCGTTGCCCCACCTCAATCGAGCAGCTGGTTGATCCCCAACGATCGGCACTGAACGCGAGAATTCGCGGCCGGGGAGGGGCACTCCTTTCTCATCGGCCACCTCGACCAGGATGCGGCCACTGCGGGCGGTGAGGGCGTTCAGACGCAGTTTCCGGCCGGGCGGGATGATCACAGCGGTGGCAAACTCACCCCGGTCCGCCGCTTCGAGGGCGACGAGCCGGCCTTGGGGCCACAAGGCGGCGCCGCCCCCATAGCGCAACTGCCCGCGCGGGTATTTGTGCGGGAAGTTGTAGCCGGTATAAAACAAAGCCCAGTCGCCATCGGGCAATTCGACCAGGTTGGGACGGGAGAAGATACAGCCGCCATCCCACTCGCCAAAGGCGGCGGTGCCCAACAAGGGGCCGCCGGGAAGGAAATGCCAGTTGACCCCGTCGTCGCTGGCCGCCAAGTCGATGACCGTGCTGTCGCTGGCCGAGTCCCACACGGTCGGGAAGAACAGCGATTGATCCGGCGCTCCAGGAATGGCGGTCCGCGTGTTGGTGTAAAAGGTCTCGGTCGGCGACCGATCCGGGCCCGTCTCCAAGACGACCTTCGAGACGGGAAATCGCCGGAAGTCATTGCTCTCGCTCCGGCCAACGGCGCGGCGGCCGATGCCCGGAGATTCTCCGCCCCACCAGGGCATGATCTCCTTCGCGCTGGGGGCCAGGGCGCCCATGTTGTAGTTGCGCGTGTAAAGCACGTATTTTTTCAGCGTTTCGTCGAAATAGCACACCAATTGGGTGTCGCTGTGCTCCACCACCAGTGGCTCAGGCAGGAGCGTCCAGCGCAGCCCGTCGGGCGAGACGGCCCCGCGCACCGCGAAAATGAGCCCGACATCCTGGCGCAGTGCGTGCGATTCCCAACTGTCGGGGCGCTGTCGGCGGAAGCGCTCGAATTCTTCCACGGTGATGTGCTCCAGACTGACGGCCTTGTAGCGTTCGCCGGACGGAGCAGAGGGATCCTTGAAGACCGTGCCGCCGCTAAAGGCCAGAAGGTTGTTGCGTCGCTGGCCGTCGTATTCGACGAAATCAAATTCGGGTCGTTCCCAGTGCCAGCCATCTTTCGATTCGAGATAGCAGAAGTGCTTTTTCCCCTCGGCGTCGGTGCACTCACCCCAGGCGCGGAGCCGATCGCCGTCCGGCAGCACGGTGGTGAGGCTGACGCCTTTTGCCTCCCACGGTTTTTCCGGGCGGACGAGCTCGCCGGTGCGCCGGGCCGGCTGGGCGACGAGGCGAATGCCGACCGGTTGATCCGTCCGTTCCATCGTCGCATCCCAGGGGCCCTCGGATCCGGCCACGGTCACGTTCTGGCCGGCGCGGTTGAGCCACTTGAAGCTGCCCGAACGGATGAACTTCCAAGTGGTGAACACCAGCCGTCTGCCGGCAAGGGCGTAGGGTTCACCCCTGTCGGGGGTGGGATCGGCGGCGTTACCGAGCGCCTGGGAGGCGGTAAAGGCGACGGCGAGGCAGGCAATCAGCGGGGGCTTCATGGTGGATGTTCAGGCCGGTGGACGAAGACCAGATTCTCCTCCGGAGAGTGCAATCGAAAAACCGCAGGCTGACTCCCTCCAGCAGCCCCTAGTCCTCAGCCGGCGGCCAGATCCGGCTGGCAGCGCTCCGGACTTGAACCGGAGCCAGGCCATGATCACCGCTTTTCGGGGATTAATCCGGAAAGATCAGAAGCGCGGTTTCCGCGCGCCTGGCCCCAGGGACAGGAATCCTAATTCTCGCGCCGGGGCGCCATGCGCCGGTTGACATCGCCGCGCCATGCCTTCTGTTCAAGGCGTTACCACATGACCCTCACTGGAACGACTTCACAGGCATTGGCCTTCGGCCGGATCAACCGGGCCGCAGTCGTTTCCGTCGTCGCCTCGTCCGTTACCATCGCACCGCGAGGGGCGTGATTATTCCATCGTGAATTTCGCCCCCTCCGGTGCCGCCACCGGAGGGGGTTTTTTTTGTGCCCCATCGGGTCGCGTCACGGGAGTGGGCTCCAAACCAACCCATCCCATGAACACAAATGGAGCCATCAGCATAACCCACCGGCCTGACCGGCCGGACGTCCGCATCTCGCTCGATCTGCACGGAAGGCAGCGCCTGCCGTGGTCCGGCGATCCCAGCCGACACGCGCGGCACGACTTCCTCGTGCTCAATCCGTGTTTCCCATCCCACCGTCAACCATCGCACAACCCCCGCACCCCATGACCACAGCCGCCCGATCCACCCACGAAACTACGTCTCCCTCCTGCGAACCCGCCCCGGGCGTCGCCATCCCCCGCGCCGCTTGGGACGAAACCGCGCAGGCGCTGCTCACGCCCGAGGTGGTCAACCTGCTGGCCGTCCTGCATCGCGAATTCGATGCCCGCCGGCGCGCGCTGCTCGCCGCCCGACGTCCGCGGCAGGCCGCTTTTGACGCGGGCAAGCTGCCGCAATTCGAGCCGCCCGGATCCGAAGCCGTCCGCGGCGACTGGCGCGTCGCGCCGATTCCGGCGGATCTGCGCACCCGTCGCGTCGAGATCACCGGCCCGGTGAACAGCGCGAAGATGGTCATCAACATGCTGAGCCGGAACGCGGACGGTACGCGGGCCGACACGGCGATGCTCGACTTCGAGGATTCGATGAAGCCGAGCTGGGCCAACGTCATGAGCGGCGTGGCGAACGTGATCGGGGCCGCGCGGGGCACGCTGGCAGTCGCATCCGGTGGCAAGAACTACCAGCTCCAGCCCGACGACATGCCCGTCGTCATGGTGCGCACGCGCGGATTGCACCTGACCGAGTCGAATTTCCTCGTGGACCGGAAGCCGGTCTCCGCCGGGTTGTTCGACCTCGTGCTGAGCTTCTGCCACGCCGCGCCGATCCTGCTCGCCCAGGGCAAGACGCCGAAGTTCTACATCCCGAAGACGGAGCACCACCTGGAGGCGCGCTGGTGGAACGACGTGTTCATCGCCCTGCAGGAGGCGACGAAGCTGCGGCGCGGCACCCTGCGGGCGACGTTCCTGATCGAGACGCTCCCGGCGGCGTTTCAGATCGAGGAAATCCTCTACGAGATCCGCGAGCACGCCGCCGGACTCAACGTGGGCCGCTGGGACAAAATCTTCAGCGACATCAAGGTCCTGCGGTCCCATCCCGATCGCATCATGGCCGACCGGGCGACGATCTCGATGCAGAAGCCCTGGATGGACAACTACGCGAAGCGCCTGATCAAGATCTGCCACGAGCGCGGCGCCTACGCCATCGGGGGCATGTCGGCCTTCACCCCGGGCAAGACGGCGGAACTGCGCGAGAAACAGACGGCGAAGGTCCTCGCCGACAAGGCCAATGAGTTCGCGATCGGCCACGACGGCTGCTGGGTGTCGCACCCGTATTTCATCGGGCCGGCGATGGCGCGGTTCCCCAAGCCGGATCAGCTGGAGCGGACGCTGCCGGAGGGCGAACGCTATCCGGACATCCTGCCGCGGGGCGAGCAGCCGCGCACGCTCGCGGGCCTGCGGACCAACGTCCGGGTGGGCATCGCCTACCAGAACGGCTGGAACCAGGATATCGGCTGCGTTTCGTGGGACGGCCTGATGGAGGATCTCGCCACGCTCGAGATCTCCCGGTCCCAGACCTGGCAATGGCTGCATCATCGCGTGGAACTCGACGACGGCCAGCCGGTGACGCCCGCGCTGGTCGGAAAGGTTTTCGACGAGGAACTCGAAAAAATCCTCGGCGAGATCGCGGCCCCTGACTCCGGGGTCGAACCCGGCACCACCGAACGCGTCCGCGCCGGCTTTGTGCAGGCGGCGGCCGACGCGCGCCGGATCTTCCTGCAGGCGGAACTCACCGACTACTTCACGACGGCCTCCGAGGTCGCGGCTTCCTGACCCATCGCACCGGTCATTCTCACTCGATCCAGTCCCTCAATCATCACACGCACATGCATACTCCCCAAGAACTCGCCACCCAGTGGCACACCCATCCGCGCTGGCAGGGCATCCGGCGCCCCTACACGGCCGAGGACGTCTTCCGCCTGCGCGGCACGATCAACATCCGGCACACGCTCGCGGAATTGGGCGCCGACCGCCTGTGGACGCTCCTCCAGTCGGAACCCTTCGTGAACGCGCTGGGCGCCTTGACCGGCAACCAGGCGCTGCAGCAGGTCAAGGCCGGCTTGAAGGCCGTCTACCTTTCCGGCTGGCAGGTCGCCGCCGACGCCAACCTCGCCGGCGAAATGTATCCGGACCAAAGCCTGTATCCGGCCAACAGCGTGCCGCAGGCGGTCCGGCGCATCAACCAGACGCTCCTGCGCGCCGATCAGATCCATCACGCGGAGGGCGGCAACGGCGTGCATTGGCTCGCGCCCATCGTCGCCGACGCCGAGGCCGGCTTTGGCGGGCCGCTCAACGCCTTCGAGCTGATGAAGGCGATGATCGATGCCGGCGCCGCGGCGGTGCATTTCGAGGACCAGCTCTCCTCGGAGAAAAAGTGCGGGCACATGGGCGGCAAGGTCCTGGTG
The DNA here is from genome assembly GCA_028688225.1 of Opitutaceae bacterium. Lineage (GTDB taxonomy): Bacteria > Verrucomicrobiota > Verrucomicrobiia > Opitutales > Opitutaceae > Fen-1467. Next base: position 103,096 of record JAQTYQ010000004.1, read on the forward strand.
CCGACAGCGCACTTCATCCGCACGCTCGTGGCCGCCCGGCTCGCGGCCGACGTCTCCGGCGTGCCGACGCTGCTCATCGCACGCACCGACGCGCTCGGCGCGCAGCTGCTCACCAGCGACGTGGATCCGCGGGACCAGCCCTTCCTCACCGGCGAGCGGACGAGCGAGGGGTTCTTCCGGATGCGCGAGGGCCTCGCCGTCGCCATCGCGCGGGCCGGCGCGTACGCGCCCTACGCGGACCTGCTCTGGTGCGAAACCGCCACGCCGGACCTCGGGGTCGCGCGCCGGTTCGCCGAGGCCGTCCACGCGCGCTTCCCCGGCAAGCTGCTCGCCTACAACTGCTCGCCGTCCTTCAACTGGAAGCAGCACCTCGACGACGCCACCATCGCGAAATTCCAGCGCGAGCTGGGCGCGATGGGCTACAAATTCCAGTTCATCACGCTCGCCGGCTTCCACGCGCTCAACTATGCCATGTTCGATCTCGCGCAAGGCTATGCGCGCTCGCACATGAGCGCGTTCGTCGAGCTGCAGCAAAAGGAGTTTGATTCCGCCGCGCGCGGCTTCACCGCGGTCAAACATCAGCGGGAAGTCGGCACCGGCTACTTCGACGAGGTCAGCACCGTCATCTCCGGCGGCGAGTCCTCCACGCTCGCACTCGTCGGCTCGACCGAGGTGGCCCAGTTCCACGTCTGAGGTTGGAATTCCGGGGGCGGCCCGGACCAGGCCCGTTGCGGGCCGGTGCCGCCCCCGGACCATTGTTTCGTTGCGACCGGCGGTCGCACGCCGGGATGGCGCCCGAGCCGGCGAGGGGACAACACCGGGGACTCGCGGCAGGGCAGGGGGACGCGATTGGTGGCGCCCACCGGGGAACCGGGACGGGCCGGCCGGGTCTGGCGCTCGTGCAGGCTGGGATTGCACGGATTTCATAAATATGCATAAGAGAACATTGAGTGGTTAAATATGCATATTAAAGGCATGACCCAACCGTCGCCCAACCGTCGCCAGCACCGCAGACTGGTGGCCGACTTTGTCGATGCGCGGCAACGGCTGGGACACTACAGTTTCACGGATGCCGAGCTGGCCTCCTCCTCGGCCCAGACGGCCGTGGCCCGCCGCGCGGCGCTGGGACGGCTCCGCCGGCAGGGCCGGGTGGTCCGGCCGCTGCCGCGCCGCCGGTTCTTCGTGATTGTGCCGCATGAACATCATTCCCTGGGGGCTCCGCCCCTATCCTGGTATCTGGATGCGCTGATGCGCTTTCTTGGCGTGGCGGATTACTACCTGGGATTGCTCACGGCCGCCCAATGGCATGGCGCGTCGCATTTCGCGGTTCAGGAGACCCAGGTCGTCGTGCCCCGGCAGTTGCGGCCGATCCGGGTCGGGCGCGAACGGATCCGGTTCATCACGAAGGCGGCGGGCGCGACCACGCCGGTCGAGACCCGGACGCTGGAAAGCGGCGTCATCCGGATCAGCACCCCGGAAGCCACGGCGGCGGACCTGGTGCGCTATCCCGACGCCGCGGGCGGACTCAACCTGGTGGCCACGGTGCTGGCGGAACTGGGCGGGCGGCTCAAGCCGGACGCCCTGCCGGCGGTATTTGCCCACGACCCGGATCTCGCGGCTGCGCAGCGGCTGGGCTACCTTTTGGATCAGGTGGGGGATGTGCGCCTGACCGCGCCGCTGGCCCGCTGGCTCGCGCGGCAGCGCCCGCGGGTCCGGCCGCTCGATCCGCAGGCCCCGGTGAAAGAAGCCGGGCTGAATGAGCGGTGGCGCCTCTGGGTGAACGCGACTGTGGAGGCGGGTTTATGAAATCGCGCCAGGAGATCATCGCGTGGCGCCGGCACGCCGCCTGGGCGACGGACGCGCAGGTCGAGCAGGATCTGCTGCTGACCCTGGCCATGGCCGCCATTTTCCGGGACTCGTTCCTGTCCGCGCAGGTGGCCATGCGCGGTGGCACGGCGCTGCACAAGCTGCATCTGGCGCCGGCGGCGCGGTACTCGGAGGACATCGACCTGGTGCTGGTGGGAAAACGCCCGGTCGCCCACATCGAACGCGCCCTCGTGCGCGTGCTGGCGCCCCTGCTCGGCCGGCCGGCCAGCCGGGCGGTGGGGTTGATGCAAACCACGGCGCGAAACCTGACACGACCCTCCAAGATCAGGCGGCTGACCTACACGTATGCCCCGACGGCGGGCCCGCCGTCGGAAATGAAGATCAAGATCGAGGTCAATTACAGCGAGCGGAAGCCGTGCTACGCCGTGACCAGCCTGCCGTATGCGCCACCGCTGCCCGGCCTGGCCGGGATCACCGTCAAATCCTACGACCTGGACGAAATGCTCGGGACGAAAATGCGGGCGCTCCTGCAGCGCAGCCAGGGGCGCGACCTGTTCGATCTGGACTGCGCCTGCGTGCGCCACGACGAGGCATTGGCCCGCGGCGCGGGTCCCCTCCTTGATCCGCAACGGGTCGTGAACGCGTTCGCCACCTACATGCGCCGCGAGGGTGTGCGCGTCACGCGCGCCCAGTATGACGCCAGTCTCCAAACCAAGCTGGCGGCCCGCGCCTTCCGCCACGACATGGCCAAAGTGCTGCCGCCGGACGTGGCCTACGACATCGACGCCGCGGCCAAACGGGTGCGCGACACCTTCGTCGCCCGGCTTCCGGCATAGCTCTCCGCGGATCGATCGCCATGGGTCACATGGGCGTCGGGCATAAAGCCCGACCCACATCAACTGATCCACCACCGAAAATCCAGACGCGACGTGATCGCGGCAGCGCCTTTGACCCGGAAACGATTTGCCATCATTGCCGCGCCGCCAAGGCTGGTCCGACCAGCCCCCACCAACCAATGCCAATCGATCTGATGCCCAAGAACCGCAGCTCACGGTCCGCCCGGCTCCTGGCCGCGGCGCTCGCCTGCTTGTGCTTCGCCTCGCCACTGGCCGCCGAGCCGGCCGGGCGGGAGGCCGTGACTGCCGATCCGAAGGCCAACGCCCAGGCCCGGGCCATCCTCGGCTATATCCAGGGCCTGCCCGACCGCGCCGACAAGCGCGTGCTGTCCGGCCAGTGGGCGGGCTACGGCCCCATGGCGACCCCGGAACAGCTCGAGGCCATCTCCAAGCAGACCGGCCATTGGCCGGCGTACATCGGCGTGGATTATACGGACTGGAATACGCACGGGCTGAGCACGGCCAAGGCGAACCAGATCGCCACCGCCTACTGGCGGGAGGGCGGACTGGTGGAAATCGACATCGTCTTTGCGACCAGCCCCAACGGCGGAGAGCTGAACGACCGGGACGTCAATCTGATCGATTGCATCACCCCCGGCACCGCGGCCAACGCGCGCTGGCAGCAGGACCTCGACACGATGGCGGCCGGATTGCAGGAGCTCCAGCAGGCCGGGGTGGTGGTGCTCTGGCGGCCGCTGCATGAGATGAACGGCAACTGGTTCTGGTGGGGCGGGAAACCGGTGCCGGATTTTGTCCGGCTGTGGCGGCATATGTTCGATTATTTCACCGTCACCAAGGGCCTGCACAACCTCCTGTGGGTCTACAGCGCCAACATCGAGGGCGTGAACACCCGGGCCGGCATCGCGGGTTACTATCCCGGCGACGGCTACGTGGACCTGGTCGGCTTCGACGCCTACGGCGACCACATCGACCCAGACCATTTCAAGGGCTACCCCGCCTTGGTGGCGCTGGGGAAACCGTTTTTCTTTTGCGAATACGGCCCCCATGGCCCGAGCAAGGCGCCGGGCACCGCCGATATCAGCAATCTGATCAAGAGCATCAGGGAGCACTTCCCCCGGACCGCCGGCTTCATGTGCTGGAACGAAAATTGGAGCCCGGCCAACAACCGGAACTGCGCGGAATTCTACAACGATCCCTGGATCGTGAACCGGGAGGATCTGCCCGCGGAGCTGGCGGGACGGCAAGCGGGAGCCGCGGGCGGCGATGGTCGTGATGACGCCCAGCCCGACACTTCAGCGGGTAAAACACCGTCACCCGGAAACGCGGCATCCGGTCCATGAAGGGCACGAGTCTGGGTGCGATCGTGTCCCTGGTCTGCCCCCGGAACGGCTGACTTGGTCGAGGCCGCGAAAGCGGTGCGCGAGCCGAATGCCACGCACCGCCTGGGCCGGATTTAGGCCGGCGAGCGTCGAGGGTAGCAGCCGACGTCAGGAGGCTGTCGGGAGATGAGTCGCCGCCAGCCCTCAGCCTCGTTACCTCGGCTGCTACGCCTGCGCTCGGCAGGCTTCGGCGCGTTTTTCCGGGCTTCGATCGCCTGAATACGCCCGGCTCCGGCTCGCCACCGATCTGGCGAGCCGCTGAGCCGGGGCAGGGAACCATGGTCTCAAGCGCCCCCCCGGGGCTGTCCGGAACGGGCAGGAATTCATCGCGTTGAACGGCGGCCCCGCATTCAAGTTCACCGAGGCCGCCTCTTTCAGCGTGCACTGCCAGACGCAGGCGGAGGTCGACCGCTACCGGGAGAAGCTCTCCCGGGGCGGCGAAAAAGGGCAGTGCGGCTGGCTGAAGGACCGATACGGCCTCTCCTGGCAGATCGTCCCCGTGGCGTTGCGCGAGCTGCTCCAGGACGAGGATCCGGCGGGGTCGAAGCGCATCATGCAGGCGATGCTCCGGATGAAGAAACTGGACATCAAGACCCTGCGGCGGGCCCATGCCGGGCGCTGACCGCGCCGGCGGAAATTGATTTTCCGAAACCCCGGCCGGGAAGGCATCGGGGCGGGCACGATTTTTTATGATTGAAATCAATCATAAAATTTGCTGCCGTGGCCGGCGTGAAAGTCCCCCTCCACGTCGTTCGCGCCCGGCAGGCCCGGCTCGCCGCGCTGCTGCAGCAGAACCAGTACCTCCCGCTGCAGACGCTGTGCGCCACCCTGGGCGTGTCGGCGGCCACGGCCCGCCGCGACCTGGCCACGCTGGCGCGGGCCCGGGTCATCACGCGCACGCGCGGCGGGGCGTTGACGGACTTCAACCAGCGGTTCCCCTCGTTTCGCGAGCGGCAGTTCCAGGCGCACGCGGCCAAGCGCCGCCTGGCGGCGCGGGCCCGGCAGGCCCTGCAGCCGGGCATGGCCGTGTTCTTCGATGCCGGCACGACGGTGTACGCCATCGCCGAGGCGCTGGCGGCCCGGCCGGTGCCGCGGCTCACCGCCGTGACGAACAGCCTGCCGGTCGCGGAGTTGCTGGCCCGGGTGGACGGGATGGAGGTCAACCTCGTGGGCGGGCAGTATCTGGTGCGCCAATCGGTGCTGTTCGGGGATGCGGCGCGACGGGGCCTGCGGCTGTGGAAATTCGACTGCGCGTTCCTGGGGGCGGAGGGGATGACGGCGGCGGGTCTCTGGAATTCCCAGCGCGATGTCGTGCTGTTTCAGCGGACGGCGGCGCAACGGGCCCGCCGCGCGGTCTTCTGCCTTGATCGCTCGAAACTGGGCCTCACCGCGCCGGAGTTTCTGCTGCCGTGGGTGAAGGTGGACCGGCTGTTGACCGACGCCACGGCCGTGGAGCTGTGCGCAGCGGACATCCGACTGCAGCAATCGCAACTGCTGGCCGCCGGCTGAGGCAACAGGCGATGAACACCTCCTCCGCGATCACCCGTGCCCGGCCGGACACCCATCCCATGATCCCGTCCCCGCTCGACAGCTTTGATCCCGCCGTGCGCCGGCAGGCGCTGGCGGACCTTTGCGCCCGCCCGCAGTGGCCGCAGCCGACCCACGCGGTCAATCTGCACGCCCACACGTTCTTTTCGTACAACGTCTACCGGTACTCGCCCACGCATTTCGCCGTGCTCGCCCGCGAGCGGGGCCTGGCCGTGGCCGGCATCGTCGATTTCGACGTGCTCGACGGACTGGAGGAATTTCACGCCGCGGGCCGGCGGCTCGGGTTGAAGACCGTGGTCAGCATCGAGTCGCGGGTGTTCGTGCCGGAATTTGCCACGCGGGTCATCAACTCGCCCGGCGAGCCCGGGATCGCCTACCATCTGGGCGTCGGCTTCACGCGGGTGCCGCCGCATCCGATGCTCACGCAGATGCGCGCCACCGCGGCGGAGCGGAACCGGGCGCTGGTTGCGCGGGTCAACCGGCTCACCGCGCCCGTCACGCTCGACTACGACCGCGACGTGCTGCCGCTCACGCCCGCGGGCAACGCCACGGAGCGCCACATCTGCGAAGCGTACGCGCAGCGGGGCGGGAGCGAATTTTGGCGGCAGAAACTCGGCGACTGGCCCGCCGGCGAGGCGCAGCGGCAGGCGCTGATCCGGGCCAAAACCATGAAACAGGGTGGCGCCGGTTACATCGCGCCGGATGCCGGCTCGTTTCCGCGGCTGGAGCAGATGAACCGCTTCGTGCGCGAGGCCGGGGCGATCCCGACGATCGCCTGGCTGGATGGCCGGTCCGAAGGTGAGCGCGCGCTGGAGGAATGGTTGCGCGCGACCATGAGCACCGGCGCCACGGGGCTGGCCATCATTCCCGACCGCAACTACACGCCCGGCGTCCGGGATCAGAAATTGCAGAACCTCCACGACGTGATCGCGCTGGCCGAGCGGCTCGGACTGCCGGTCTTCGTGGGGACGGAGATGAACGCGCCCGGCAACAAGTTCGTGGACGACTTCGACTCGAGGGAACTGACGCCGTTTGGGCCGGTGTTCCTGAAGGGCGCGCACATTGCCTACGCCCACACCGCGCTCGAGCGCCACGCCCGCCTGGGCTATGGCAGCGACTGGGCGCGCACGCATTTCCCAGATCTGCACGCCCGGAACGAGTTCTACCGCGAACTCGGCGCGCGGCTCGACCCGCCGCACGAAGACCTCCTGCGCGACGTGACCGGCCAGTCCCGGCCGGCGCAGATACTCGATCTGATCAAGGCAAAGGAGCCGATCCCATGAAGATTCCCACCACCCAACGGGCCATTCAACTGGTCGGCCCGAACGAACTGCGGCTGAATCCGAACAAGCCCGTCCCGATACCCGGCCCGCGCCAGGTGCTCTGCCGCGTCGAGGTCTGCGGCCTGTGCTTCTCGGACCTCAAGCTGCTCAAGCAATTCTCGGGTCACGCCCGCAAGTCCGAGGTCAAGGCCGGCATCGACCCGCAGGCCCTGCGCGAAATGCCGCATTACGTGCCCGGTGACAAACCCGTCGTGCCCGGCCATGAAACCGTCGTGCGCATCGCCGCGGTCGGTCCGCAGGTCGCACGGTACAAGGTCGGCGAGCGGTATCTCGTGCAGACCGATTACCGCTGGCTGCCGACCGCCAACTCCGCGTCCGCGTTCGGCTACAACTTCGAGGGGGCGCTGCAGGAGTACGTCCTCGTCGACGAGCGCGTGATCACCGCGCCGGAGGGTGAGTCCATGCTCATCCCGGCGCCGGAAGACCTGCCGGCCTCGGCCATCGCCTTGTGCGAACCGTGGGCCTGCGTCGAGGACGCCTACGTCGAGCAACAACGCCGCACGCTGCAGCGGAGCCTCGTCGTCGGCGACGGCGAGGTCCCGGGCGCAACCCGCGCCCGGCCGGACGCGCTGCCGGCTGGCGCCTTCGACGAGGTGATCTACTTCGGCAGCGACCCGGCCGTGGTCGAGAAACTTTTCGCCAGCGTCGCCGCACACGGTCTGCTCGTCATCTGCCAGTGCGGCGGCAGGTTCGGCCGGCCCGTCGTCGCCGCCATCGGTCGCGTCCACTACGGCGGCATCCGCATCGTCGGCACGACCAGCCGCAACGTCGCCGATGCGCTCGCCGGCATCCCGGCCACGGCGGAGATCCGCCCCCACGACAAGGTCAATATCATCGGCGCGGCCGGCCCGATGGGCACGATGCACGTCATCCGCGACCTCTGTCAGGGCGTGGCCGGCGTGACGGTGCTGGCCGGCGACCTCAGCGACGAGCGGCTGGCCGCGTTGCGCCGGCTCGCCGAGCCGCTCGCCGCGAAGAACAGGCTCACGCTCAAGACGTACAACCCGGCCCGGGACAAGCTTGCCGAAAAGTCCAATTACATCGTGCTGATGGCGCCGGTGCCGGCCCTCGTCGCCCAGGCGGTCAAGGACGCCGCCCCGAAGGCCATCATCAACATCTTTGCCGGGATTCCCGCCGACAAGACCGGCGAGATCGACCTCGACGCCTACATCGAGAAACAGTGCTACTTCATCGGCACGAGTGGCTCGACGCTCGACGACATGAAAGCGGTGCTGGCCAAGGTCAAGGCCCGCACGCTCGACACGAACCTGTCGGTTGCCGCGGTGGCGGGGTTGGATGGCGCCATCGACGGCATTCATGCCGTGGAGAAGAACACCCTGCCCGGCAAGATTGTCGTCTACCCGTCCGTCAGGGATCTGCCGCTGACGCCGGTGCCACACTGGAACGCCGAAACCGAGCAAGCACTGCTCAAGCAATCATGACCCGCCCATTCGAAAACAAAGTTGCCATCGTCACCGGCGCCGCGCAGGGACTCGGACGGGCGCTCTGTCAGCGTCTGGCCGCCGAAGGCGCGCACGTCGTGCCGGTCGACATCAAAGGTCTCGACGTGTCCGTGGACGTGACGAATGAAGTGCAGGTCAAGGACCTCTTCGACCGGACCGTGCAGACCTGCGGCCGCGTGGACATCGTGGTCGCCAACGCCGCCATCCTGATCGCCGCGCCGATTGCCGAGGCCGACGCCGAGAAATGGCGCGCGGTGATGAACGTGAACCTGTTCGGCAACTTTCTGACGATGAAACACGCCTGTCGGGTGATTAAACCCCGACGCAGCGGCTCGATCATCCAGATCAATTCCAAGTCCGGCAAGAAAGGCAGCGCGGCCAACTCCGCCTATGCCGCGACGAAGTTCGGCGGCATCGGCCTGGTGCAGAGTGTCGCGCTCGAAATGGCGGCGCACGGCATCCGTTGCAATGCCATCTGCCCCGGCAACCTCCTGGACTCGCCGCTCTGGACCGATCCCGACAAGGGTTTGTTCGTGCAATACTTGCGGGCCGGCAAGGTGTCCGGCGCCAGGACGATCGAGGACGTCCGGCAGCATTATCTCAACCAGGTCCCGATGAAACGCGGCTGCAGCTACGACGACGTCGGCAACGCGGTCGTTTTCCTCGCCAGCGCCGCCTCCAGCTACATCACCGGCATCGCGTTGAGCGTGACCGGCGGCCAGGAGATGGGTTGAGCAGAGTGGAGCGACCGGTTCACCTCGGTCGCTCCCCTCTGCTGAGAGCGGTTTAAGTTGAAGTGTAGCCGCAACCGCCATGTAGGTCGGGGTTTATCCCCGACACGTCGGGCGTAAAGCCCGACCTACAAAAACGGCTACAGATTTATTGAAACCGCTCTAGCCGGATTATTCAGATCGGAGATAGCTCTGCCAAGTAGCAGCCGAGGTGACGAGGCTGTTCCTGTCGGCGCCCCTTTTCGTCCCCAGCCTCCTGACGTCGGCTGCTACCGGCCAACGGCATGAGTTCGTATCGGCTTAGCCGGCGGCCAGGCCCCCGTTCTCCGTCCCGTTGCTTTGCAGCAACTGCTCCAGCGCCGCGACCGGGCCAGCCAGGTCCCGCTGCCGCTCCCGGATCTGACTCTCGTACGTGGGCGGCGGAGCCGGATTGCGGTAAAACACGCCGGTATAAAGGGTCTCGCTGTAGGCTTGCGCCAGCTCCATGGCCCGCAGGCGGTTGGCCGGATCGTGCCCCTCGTCCGCCAGCTTGCGCATCCGCTTTTTCTGGGTCTTGAGCTGGGTCTCGGGGTCGCCGAAGGTGATGCACGGCGACTGGATGTTCACAAAGGCGAAGCCGGGGAACCGGATGGCCTCCTCGATCATTTTTGCGAGGCCTTCCATGTCGGCCGGCACGCCCTGGGCCACGAAGCTCGCGCCATAAGCCAGTACGTAGAGCAGCGGATTCACGGGATCCTCCATGCTGCCGTAGACGGAGGAGGACGTCTTGGCGCCGCGCGGGGAGGTGGGGGACAACTGGCCCTTGGTCAGGCCGTAGATCTGGTTGTCCATCACGATGTAGGTGAGGTCGGGATTGCGGCGGATGGCGTGCGGCACGTGCCCGCCGCCGATGGAGAATCCGTCGCCGTCGCCTCCGGCCGCGAGCACGAGCAGGCCGGGGCTGGCCATCTTGATGCCCTGCGCGATGGGCAGGGCGCGGCCATGCACGGTGTTGAAGCCGTAGGCCGTCGTGTAGCCCGGGATGCGGCTGGAGCAGCCGATGCCGGAGATGAACGCGATCTCGTGCGGCGGGCGCCCGATGGCTGCCAGGGCGCGGTAGATCGCGGTCACCACGCCGTAGTCGCCGCAGCCGGGGCACCAGATCGGCTTGAGGCCGCTCCGGTAATCCTTGGCGGTGAAAACTTCGGGACTCAGCGGGCATTCGACGCTCATGACATTGGTTCCAATCGGGCGGGCGGTGGAGTGGGGGACTTTACCGGCCGGCCTGCTTTCGGATTTCGGCCAACACCTGGGCCGGCGTGATGGGATTGGCACCGCTCTTGGCCAGGGAGTGAAATTCCGCCGGCACGGACGTCCACATGCGGATGAGGCGGTGGAGTTGCCCCTGGTGGGATTGTTCGACAACGAGGCACTTCCGCAGCGTGGCGAAGAACTCCTGATAGATTTCGTCGGCCACGGGATAGAGCAGCTTGGGGATCAGCAGCTTGATCTTGAGGCCGCTGGCGCGGGCGAGTTGCAGCGCCTCCAGCGCCACGCCGGCGATGCTGCCCCAGCTGATCAGGCCGATGGCGGCGTCCGCGTCGCCCTCGACCACGAAGAGGTCGCGGCGCTGCCGCAGCGGATCCATTTTCTTCAGGCGTTTGTCGTTCATCCGGGCGTGCATCTCGCCGCTGGCCGTCGGCGCGCCGCGCTCGTCGTGCTCGATGCCCGCGGCAAGGTAGTTGCCGCCCTGCATCCCGGGATGGCTCAGCGGGCTGATGCCGGATTCGGTGAAACGGAAACGGGTGTAGTTCTGCAGCTCGGATACGGTGGGTTTGAGGCGCTCGAGCAGCTTGAAGCCGGCGGTGTCGATCGGCGCCACAATCTCCTTGCGCTGCGCGATCTCCTGATCCGACAGCACGATGACAGGCGTCTGGTAATACTCCGCGATGTTGAACGCTTCGACGGTGATCCCGAAGATGTCCTCGACGCTGATCGGCGCCAGCACGGGCCGGACCGTGTCGCCATGGGCGGAGAAAACCGCCGCAAAGAGGTCCGCCTGCTCGGGCTTGGTCGGCATGCCGGTGGACGGGCCGCCGCGCTGGACGTCGACGCAGACCAGCGGCAGCTCGGCCACGCTGGCCAGGCCCAGCACCTCCGTCTTGAGCGACAGTCCGGGGCCGGAGGTGGCGGTCATGGCCTTGACGCCGGCGAATGAGGCGCCCACCGCCGCGGCGACACCGGCGATCTCGTCCTCGGCCTGCAGGAGCGAGCCGCCGCGTTTCCAAATCTCCCGGCCCAGGTATTGCATGATTTCCGAGGCGGGCGTGATGGGATAACCGCCAAAAAACTTGCAGCCGGCAAAGAGCGCGGCCGCCGCGCACAGGTCGTTGCCGTCGGTGAGCAGCCTCCGGCCGGCGCCGCCGGCTTCGGGGGGGCTGAGCCGCCGGTCCAGCGGGAGCGGGTGTTGCGCCGCATACTCCAGGCCCGCGGCGAAGGCCTGCTCATTGGCGTGCACCACGGCGTCGCCCTTCTTGGCAAATTTCTTGCGGATGTCCGCGGAAACGCTGTGGCGGGCCAGGTCGAACCAGCCGGCCAGCAGGCCCAGCACCACGTTGTTCTTCGCCAGGAGAACGCCGGCGGCCTTCATCGCCATGTCCTCCATCGGCACGGGCACGACCGCGGCGGGGGTCACACCCCGGAGGGGGACTACGGCCGGCTCCACGCCGGTCTTGCGCTCATAAATGACGATCGTGTCGGGACCCACCGGCAGTTCGCCGCCAAATTTCAGGAAATCCTCCCAGTTCAACACCACCGCCACGTCCAGCGTCCCGCCCGGGTTCAACACCTTCCGGGTGGATACCCGCAGGCGGCACGACGACTCGCCGCCGCGAATCTGGGACCCGAAGCTCTTGGTGAGGATGGCGAAATAGCCCTCGGTGGCCGCCGCGCTGATGAGGGACTCGCCGGCGGAGACGATCCCGTCACCTCCGGAGCCGGCCATGCCGATGATCAGGTCGTGTACCATAAGTCGATGCGGGTGGGATAAGGGTTTCGGCGAACTCCTAGGTATCAGAGAAAACGGCGCTGAAATCGCGAAAAAACGTCCGAATCAGGCGATTAGCAGAAAGAAAATCAAGCTCACACCGCAGCGTTAGCCCGGCTACTCGCCGCGGAAGACCCCGGCCTTGGCGGCATGCTCCTTCTCCAGGCTCCCGCAGACCAGGTCGCACAGCTTGAAGATGGTCGGGTCGGAGATGGCGTAGAACACCTGCAGCCCCTCCTTGCGTCGCCGGAGGAGGTGCGCGTCGGTCAGCGTCTGCAGGTGGCGCGACACGTTGGCCTGGGTGCCGCCCGTCAGCCCGACGAGCGTGTGCACGGCCTTCTCGCCGTCGAACAGCGACTGCAGCAGGCGCAGCCGCATCGGCTCGGCCAGCACGGCGAACCGGCGCGCGACCAGCGCCAGCGCCTCATCGGAGAGCAGGGAGGATTTCATGCGGGGGCAGGCTAGTGAAATGGCGCTTGACATGAATTCAACTTTATGCTTATATGCGCATATAACTAATAACGAGTCAAGCCGATTTCTCCATGAAAACCGAATCCTCCATCCGCGCCCTCGCCGGGACCCTTGTGCTGGTCAGCGTGACCCTGGCCCACTTCGTCAGTCCCTGGTGGCTGCTGCTGGCCGTGTTCGTGGGCCTCAACCTGATCCAGTCGGCGTTCACCGGTTTCTGTCCCGCCGAGATGATCCTGCACCAGCTGGGTCTGGGCGACAGGGCGGGCGCGGCGCAACCGGAGCGCAAGCCATGAACCACGCCGCGCTCCGCTTCCTGGCCATCGTCCTCGCCGGCGCCGTACTCGGAGGCCTGATGGGATATTTCGGACAATGCAGCTCCGGCACCTGCCCGCTGACGTCGACCTGGTGGCGGGGGACGCTCTACGGCGGCTTCCTCGGTCTGCTGCTGGCGCTGAGCGCCCGTTCCTCCTCCCCATGAATGCCGCCCGCATGCCCTCCTTGGCCTTCGCCGCGATGTCTGCTGCGCCTCCCGCCGCCCGCGCCGTGGCCCAGGCAACATGTAAACTATTAGTTGACATTCCCTCGATGCCTCCGGCGAGTGCGCGTCCACACCATGAAGCTGGCGCCGTCCTCACCGTCCCGGTCGGTGCTGCCCCCGGGTGGGTGCTCCGCTGGTCGTTCGTCGTGTTCATCCTGGCGGCACTCGCCGCCCGCCCCTTGCTGGGGGCCGGGCCGTGGACGCTCGACCGGGCCCTCGAGATGGCGCTCAAGGATAATCCCGACGCCCGCATCGCCCGGCAGCGCGCCGCGGGCGCCGAAGCCCTGAGCGAGCAGGCCCGCGCCGCGTGGTATCCGCAACTGTCGCTGCAAGGACGGTACCTGGAAACGAACAGCCCGATGATGGCGTTCGGATCCATTCTCAACCAGCGAGCGTTCAACTTCGGTCTCGATTTCAATCACCCGGGCCGGATCGACGACTTCAATGTCACCGGCACGGTCGCCTACAATCTCTACAGCGGCGGCCGGGCCTCGGCCGGTCTGGCGGCCGCGAAAGGCGGCGTCCGGGCCGCGGAGCAGGATTTACGCGTGGCGCAGCAGCAGCTCGGCGCCGGGGTGGTCAAGGCCTGGCTCAACATCCGCAAGGCCCGCGAGGCCGTCGGGGCCGTGGAAGCCGGCGCGAAGGCCTACGCGGCGGCCGTCAGCGTGGCGCAGGCCCGCTTCGACGCCGGCCAGATGCTCAAGGCCGATCTCCTCAGCCTCGAAGTGCAGCTGGCGCAAACGCAGGAAAACCTGGCCGCCGCCCGGCACCGCGCCGCCCTCGCCGAACGAGCGTTTCTTTATGTGCTCGGGCTCGACGCCGCCGGCGGGACCGTGGAACTCGCGGCCGACGATCCCGCGCTCGCCCGCCTGACCCTGCCCGACACCCGCGATTTTTCCGGACGGCCCGAGCTGCTCGGTTTGCAGCAGCGCGTCCGGGCGGCCGAGGCGATGGTGCGCGCCGCCCGCGGCGGCCGCCTGCCCACCGTCAACGCTTTCGCCAGCTACCAGTACGACCGCGGCTGGCAACTCAACCGCGCTGCCGACAGCTGGATGGCCGGCGTGGCGGTCGAGCTCAATGTCTTCGACGGCGGCCAGACCTCCGGCAAGATCCGCCAGGCCACGGCCGAGCTGGAACAGGTGAAGGAGATGCTCCGCCAGGCCATGCTCGGCATCAGCCTCGAGGTCGAGCAGGCCCGCCTCGCGTATGACGAGGCGGTGGAACGCCTCGCCGTCACTGCCCGCGCCGTCGAGCAGGCCGGGGAGAGCGCCGCGCTCAGCCGCGCCCGTTTTGAAAAAGGCGCCCTGCTCACCGCCGACCTCATCGGCGTCGAGAGCCGCCTGATCGAGGCCCGGATGCGGCGCGCCTTCGCCGCGGCCGACGAACGCATCGCCCTCGCCGAGCTGCGCCGCGCGCTCGGCCTCGATCCGCTGAACTCACCATCAAATCCTTGATCGTCCTTCTCGCCCCATCGACCGGCGGGGTCCGGCGACCCCGCCCTACAACTTCCCAATGATTTCCGCCATGAATCCAGCCCGTTTCTCCATTCCTTTTCTCGCCCTGGCGTTGTTTGCCGGCTGCGCCGACCACGGCGCGCCCGAGCCCGCCGCGAACCTGCCGCCGGTTCGCGTTCGCGCAACCACCATGCGCATCGAGGAGATCCCGGCGCGCATCGAGGTCACCGGCACCGTGCGTCCCGTCCGGCGCGCCATGATCGCCGCCAAGGTCATGGGCGCCATCGAGGACCTGCCCGTCGCCCTCGGCCAGCACGTGCACGCCGGCGACCTGCTCGTGAAAATCTCCGCCGGCGAAATCTTCGCCCGCGTCCTCCAGGCGCAGGCCCAGCTCAACCAGGCCCGCCGCGACCTGGATCGCGAGCGCGACCTGCTGACCAAAAGCGCCAGCACGCCCGACATGGTCAAGGGGCTCGAGGACCGCCTGGCCATGACCCAGGCCATGGTGCGGGAAGCCGAGGTCATGCTCGGCTATGCCTCGGTGCGCGCCCCGTTCGACGGCGTGGTGGCCCGCAAGCTGGCCCAGGCGGGCGACCTGGCCGCGCCCGGCCAGCCGCTGCTCGAGATTGAGGGCACCGACAATTTCCAGGTCGAGGCCGGGATTCCCGATTCACTCGTCGCCCGGCTCGGCGCCGGCACGCCGCTGGCCGTGACGGTGCCCGCCGCCGGCGCCGCCTTCACCGGCGCGCTGGTTGAGCTCTCCTCGGCCGCCGATCCATTGACGCGCACGGTCATGGTCAAGATCTCCGTGCCCGCCGGCGTCCCCGTGGGTTCAGGCCAGTACGCCCGCGTGCAGGTGCCCGGCGCGCCCGTCCGGGCGCTGCTGGCACCGGCTGCCGCAGTCTCGACGCTCGGCCAGCTTGAGCGCGTTTTCGTGGTGAACGGCTCTGCGGGCCGGCCGAGCGCCGGGCTCCGGCTCGTCAAAACTGGCGCCGCGCGCGGTTCTGCTGGCCAGCAGAAGGTGGAGATCCTGGCCGGGCTCGCCGAGGGCGACCGGATCGTGATCAACCCGTCCGCCGGCCTGCAGGAAGGCCAGCCGTTGGAGGTCGAGCCATGAGCGGTGGCCGCGGCTCGCCCTTTCCCGATCCCGCCCGGTACGGATTTGCCGGCCGGATGGCGTCGCACTTCATCGATTCGAAGCTGACCCCGATCGTCGTCGCGGCCTCGCTGCTGCTCGGCCTCTTCGCGGTGCTGATGCTGCCGCGCGAAGAGGAGCCGCAGATCAAGGTGCCGATGATCGACGTGATGGTCGCCATGCCCGGCGCCGACGCGGCGGAGGTCGAAAGCCGGGTCACCCGGCCGCTGGAAAAGCTGCTCTGGGAGATTCCCGGCGTGGAATACATCTACTCCACCGCCAGCCCGGGCGCCAACCTCACCATCGTGCGGTTCAAGGTCGGCGAGGATCTCGAAAAGAGCCTGGTGAAGCTCAACCAGAAACTGCAGACCAATTTCGACCGCATCCCGCTGGGCGTCAGCC
Organism: Opitutaceae bacterium; assembly: GCA_028688225.1. GTDB lineage: Bacteria > Verrucomicrobiota > Verrucomicrobiia > Opitutales > Opitutaceae > Fen-1467. Next base: position 119,269 of record JAQTYQ010000004.1, read on the forward strand.
TCCCGCTGGTCAAGCCGCGCACGATCGACGACGTGCCGATCCTCGCGCTGACCTTCCACAGCGCACGGTACGATCATTTCATGCTGCGCCGCATCGCCGCGCAGGTGGACGACGCGGTGAAGACCATCCCGCAGGTGGCCGAGACCACCCTCATGGGCGGCAACCGCCGCCAGGTCCGGGTGGAACTCGACCCGACGCGGCTGGCCTCGCGCAACCTCAGCGCCGGTTATCTCGTGCCGATGCTCCAGCAGGCCAACGCCCAGGCCCATGCCGGCGCCCAGGCCTTCGCCAACCAGGAGACGCTCCTGCAGACCGGCACGTTCTTCCGCGATGCGCGCGATGTGGGTGCCGTGGTGGTCGGCGTGTTCGACGGGCGTCCGATCTACCTGCGCGATGTCGCCACCATCACCGACGGGCCGGCCGAGCCGGCGAATTACGTGCTCTACGGGGTGGGGCTGCATGCTGGGGCGGCGACGCCCCCGTCGCCGGAGCGCGACCAGGGGGTCGCGTCTCCAAGGTTTGCCGAGCAGGCGGCCGTCACCCTCAGCCTGGCCAAGCGCCCCGGCGCCAACGCGGTCGACGTCGTGTCTGCCGTGATGCGGAAGGTGGATTCGCTCAAGGGCACGCTCATCCCGGCCGACGTGGGCGTGGCGGTCACGCGTGACTACGGCGCCACCGCCAGCGAAAAGTCGAACGAACTGCTCCTGCACATGGGCATCGCCGTCTTCGGCGTGGCCGTGCTCATCCTGCTCTTCCTCGGCTGGCGCGAATCGCTCGTCGTCATGCTCGCCATCCCGGTGACGCTCGGCCTCACGCTGCTCGTTTTTTACCTCCACGGCTACACGCTCAACCGCATCACGCTCTTTGCGCTGATCTTCTCCATCGGCATCCTGGTGGACGACGCGATCGTGGTGGTGGAGAATATCGTCCGGCACATGGGCCTGGCGAGCTGCCGGCGCAAGCGCCTCATCCAGATCGCCGTCGAAGCGGTGGACGAGGTGGGCAATCCGACCATCCTCGCCACCTGGGCGGTGATCGCCGCCGTGCTGCCGATGGCGTTTGTCAGCGGCCTGATGGGCCCGTACATGCGGCCGATCCCGATCGGTTCGAGCGCGGCCATGCTGTTCTCGCTCATGGTGGCCTTTGCGGTGACGCCCTGGGCGGCGCTCAAGGTCCTGCGCGGTCACGCGAAGCGCACGGAGTCCGCTGCGGAGTTCGTGGATGCGCCGCTGACCGACGAGGAGGAGGCCGCTGACGAGGCGATGCCCGACACCTTCTTTACGCGGCTCTACAGCCGCGTAATGCGTCCGCTGCTCGGTCACCGCGGCCGCCGCTGGGTGTTTCTTGGCGTGGTCGCCGGCCTCACTGTCGGCGCGCTGGGCCTCGTCGGCATCGGCGCGGTGAAGGTGAAGATGCTGCCTTTCGACAACAAGTCCGAGTTCCAGGTCATACTCAACATGCCCAAGGGCAGCACGCTGGAGCAGACGGCCGCCGTCGCCCGCGAGATGGCCGCCGCGGTGCGGACTGAGCCCGAGGTGCGCGACTACCAGGTCTACGCCGGCACGGCCTCGCCCTTCAATTTCAACGGCCTCGTGCGCCATTATTTCATGCGGCGCGGGGCGGACGTCGCGGACCTCCAGGTCAACCTGGTGCCCAAGCACGAACGCAGTGCACAGAGCCATGATATCGCCCGGCGCGTGCGGCCCCGGCTCGCCGCGATCGCGGCGAAGTACGACGCGGCCGTCGCGGTGGCCGAGGTGCCGCCGGGCCCGCCGGTGCTCCAGACGCTGGTGGCGGAGGTCTATGGTCCGACGACCGAGGCGCGGCTGCAGCTTGCCACCGCGGTACGCGGGATTTTCCGCGCCACGCCGGGCGTGGTCGATGTCGACTGGTACGTCGAGCGCGCGCAGCCCAAGACCATCTTCCGCGTGGATAAGGCCAAGGCCGCGTTGCACGGCATCACCGAGGCCGCCATCGCCCGCACCGTGCAGATGGCGGTGCAAGGCTACCCGGTCACACTGTTGCACGCGCCCCGCGAACGCGAGGATGTGGACGTGGTGCTCGAGCTGCCGCGCGCGCTGCGCGTCCGGCCCGAGGATCTGCTGGCGCTGCCCGTGCGCTCGGAGATGAATCCGCAGGCGCCGTTGGTGCCGCTGCGCGAACTCGTGACGGTCGAACCGGCCGTGAGCGAGCGGAATATCTACCACAAGAACCTGCAGAATGTGGTCTACGTGACCGGCGACGTGGCCGGAGCGATCGAAAGCCCGGTCTACGCGATCCTGCAGATGAACCGGGCCCTGCAACAGCTCGACGGCCGCGATTTCGGCGGCACGCAGCGCCGCGTCCGGATCTACAACGCCACCATGCCCTTCAGCACCGCCGAACCGGCCATGAAGTGGGACGGCGAGTGGCAGGTGACGATCGAGGTTTTCCGCGACCTCGGCCTGGCCTTCGCCGCCGTGCTCATCCTCATCTACATGCTGATGGTCGGCTGGTTCAAAAACTACTCGACCCCGCTGATCGTGATGACGGTGATTCCGTTCTCGCTCATCGGCGTCCTGCCGGCGCACTGGGCGCTGGGCGCGTTTTTCACCGCCACGTCGATGATCGGCTTCATGGCCGGGGCCGGCATCGTCGTGCGCAACTCGATCATCCTGGTCGACTTCATCGAGCTGCGCCTCAGCCACGGCCGTTCGCTGCGCGAGGCCTGCATCGAGTCGGGCGCGGTCCGCTTCCGGCCGATGATGCTCACGGCCTTCGCCGTGGTCGTCGGCGGCCTGGTCATCCTCGCCGACCCGATCTTCCAGGGGCTGGCGATCGCGCTGCTCTTCGGCGCCATCGCCTCCCTCCTCGTCAGTCCGCTCGCAGTGCCGCTCATCTACTACATGACCCACGCCCGGAAACACGAAAAGCCGTCCGCACCCGCCGGTGCCAGCGATGACAAATGTGCCATGGCGCCGCCACCGCCTCATTAGCCTCATGGAGGCGCGACGCCCTCGTCGCGCGCCCTTTCGGCGGCGAGGGCGCCGCCGCTCCACGAAAACGCCGCTATGATTTTGTCAACCATCCTTCCTGATCTATGAGTTTCCTTAACCAATTGGTTTCCGTGTTCATGCCTTCAGGTTCATCCGGCGCGGGCGTGCGTCGGGTTTCGCCGCTCGAGGCCGTCCGTCTCGTACGCGAGAAAAAAGCGGTGCTGGTCGACGTGCGCGAACCTGACGAATGGGCGGGCGGCGTGGCCCAGAAGGCGGCGCTGCTGCCGCTGAGCGACCTCACCGGCCAGCGCCGGTTGTGGCAGCCGTTCCTCGATCAGGTGGATGGCCGGGAGATCATTCTGTACTGCCATTCGGGATCCCGGTGCGACATCGCCGGCCGGATTCTCATCGCCGAGGGCTTCACCACCGCCAGTGCCGGCACGCTCCGGGCCTGGGATCGGGCGGGCCTGCCCGTCTGCAAACCGAAACGGTCGCGCTGACCCGCGGGCGGTGTCATCTTGTCCGTCATGAATTCATCCCTCCTGCTCGGTCTTTTTCTTGGTGGCGTGCTGATGCTCGTGATCGTGGGTGTCGTCGCCGTGCTGGCGGTGCCCCGGTTGATGCTGCACGAGCGGCCCAGTCCGCTCGGCCTCGACGCGACGGTCGAGAAGATTACCCGCGCCGCCCTCGACGCCGGCTGGGTGGTGCAGAGCGTGGTCGAGCTTGAGAAATCCGTGAAAAAGAATGGCGGCGGTGACGTGCGGCCGGTGCGGCTGGTCAACTTGTGCGAAGCCCGTCATGCCGCCGAGATCCTGCGCGACGACTCCGCGCGCAAGGTGTCGGTGCTCATGCCCTGCACCATTTCCGTTTACGAAAAAGCCGACGGCCGCGCCTACGTCGGCACGCTCAACGCCGGCCTGATGGCCCGCCTGTTCGGCGGCGTGGTCGCCCGGATCATGGGCGGCCCCGTCGCGGCCGACCAGGCACGCTTCACCGCCTTCACCAATCCTCCGCGCTGAACACTTCCACCCGTCACGACCATGAACCACGACCTCATTGATTTTTCTGCCGACGTCATCGAACACAGCCAGGCCACGCCCGTGCTGGTGGACTTCTGGGCGCCCTGGTGCGGGCCGTGCAAGATGCTCGGCCCCGTGCTCGAAAAACTTGCCGGCGAAGCCGCCGGCCGCTGGACGCTGGTCAAGGTGGACACCGACGAGCACCCCGATCTGGCCGCGCAGTATGGCATCCGCGGCATCCCCAACGTAAAGCTGTTCCATCACGGCCGGGTGGTTGCCGAATTTGCCGGCGCGCTGCCGGAGCCGCAGCTGCGCCGCTGGCTGGATGAGCATCTGCCGACGCCGAAACGCGAGACCATGGCTACGGCGCGCGAACTGATGCGCGGCGGCCGGACCCACGAGGCGGCGCAATTGCTTCGGCCTTTGGCCGAGGCCGAAGCCGACGATGACGAACTCGCCGCGCTGACGGCGCGCGCGCTTGTCTTTGCCGAACCCAACGAGGCGGTGGCGCTCATCGCCGAGCTGCCGCCCGGCAGTCCGTGGGCGGAAACGGGGACCCTGGTGCGCGAGTTTGCGCGGCTCTTCGCGATCGCCGACCGGCCGCCGGCGGCAGTGGCGGCCTCGCCCCTGCGCGACCGCTATCTTGCCGCCATCCGCGCCCTCCGGACCCAGCGCTATGCCGACGCACTGCGCGAACTGGTCGCCGTGCTGCAGGAACAGCCGGGTTTTGACGCCGGTCATGCGAAGACGGCGACGCTGGCCATCTTCAAGCACCTGGGCATGCGGCATCCGCTGACCGACGAGTTTTTTCGCGCCTACAGCATGGCGGTGAACGTGTGAAGAGGCCACTCTCAGCGCCTTCGTGCGGCGGGCAGGGGTTCCAAAAGGCCCGGCTTGCAGGCCGTCTTCGGGCGAATGGACGGCTTTCGCTGCCCGGCTGGCAACGCGACGGACTCGAAGCACGGCACATCCTTATGTTGTCGGCGCGCACGCGGTATTTTCGACCAAGATGGTGGTGCAGATCGTGGTTTGATGTTTTGGGCATACGCTCTTTACGCTTCCGTTGTCAACGCCGACGCCCGTAGCATGGAATCCTTCCGATGAACACTGTCCCTCCCCTGCGTTTCGTCATCGTCGGCGGCGTGGCCGCCGGCGCTTCCGCCGCCGCCCGCGCCCGCCGTCTTTCCGAGTTGGCCTCGATCACGCTGTTGGAGCGCGGTCCCGATGTGTCGTTTGCCAATTGCGGACTGCCCTACTTCATTGGGGGTGAGATCAAGCAGCGCGAGGCGCTGGCGGTGCAGACGCCGCAGACGCTCAAGGCGATGCTCAACCTCGATGTGCGCACCAGCACGGAGGCCGTGGCCCTGGACCGGGCGGGCAAGCGCATTCAGGTGCGGACCCTTGCCAGCGGCACGACGGAGTGGCTGCCGTACGACAAGCTCCTGTTGGCGCCGGGCGCGGTGCCGCTGCGGCCCGCCCTGCTTGGCATCGACGACGCCCGCATCTTCACCCTGCGCTCGCTGCAGGACATGGACCGGATCAAGGCCGCCGCGGCCAGGGCGGAACGGGTGACAGTGATCGGGGCCGGTTTCATCGGTCTGGAAATGGCCGAGCAACTGGTCCGTCTCGGCAAGAAGGTGACCTTGGTCGAATTGCTGGACCAGGTGCTGCCGCCCCTGGATCGCCTCATGACGTTGTTCATCGAGGACGAGCTTCGCCGGCATGGGATCGACCTCATCCTTGGTGACGGCATTGCGGCGTTCGACGGTGCCGGCGGGTTGACCTGCCGCCTCCAATCCGGTCGCACGATCGCGGCCGACCTCGTCGTACTCTCGATCGGCGTCCGTCCCGACACCGGCTTGGCGCGGGAAGCCGGCCTCGCGCTCGGCCCTCGCGGCCACATCCGCGTCAACAAGTTCATGCAGACCTCCGATCCCGACGTTTACGCCGCGGGCGACGCGATCGAATCCACCGATCGGGTCACGGGCGATCCCGTCAGCGTGCCGTTGGGCGGTCCCGCGAACCGCCAGGGGCGGCTGGCGGCGGATCATATTTTCGCCCCGCAGACCGCGAAGTCGTTCCCAGGTCTGCTCGGCACGGCGATTGTGCGCGCTTTCGGCGTTTCCGCCGGTCTTACCGGCTGGTCGGAGAAACGCCTGCGGGCCGCCGGGCGGCGCTTTCGAACCGTGACGGTGAATGACAACCATCACGCGGGCTATTTCCCCGGCGCCAAGCCGCTGATACTGAAATTGCTATGGGATCCCGACACGGGCCGGGTGCTCGGGGCGCAGGCGGCGGGCCTGGACGGCGTGGACAAGCGGCTCGATGTCATCGCCACGGCCATCGCGGGTGGACTGATCATCGACGATCTGGCGGACCTCGAACTCGCCTACGCCCCGCCGTTCGGCGCGGCGAAGGACATCGTCAATCTGGCGGGTTTCGCCGCCTGCAACACCCGGGACGGACTGGCCACCCCGGTCGATGCGCTGCCGGATGATCCCGCCGTCCAGGTTCTCGACGTGCGCCCGCCCGCGCTGGTCCAGGCGCACCCGTTGCCGCGCAAGGGCGTGTTGAACATTCCGCTCAGTGCGCTCCGGGCCCGGCTGAATGAGCTCGACCGCACCCGTCCCGTCGTGACCGTCTGTGCCCTCGGCAAGATCGCCTATTTTGCCGCCCGCATCCTCGCGCAAAACGGCTTCCGGGTCTCGTGCCTGACCGGGGGCATCCGCGCCCATTGGGATCCCCGCTCGCCGGCCAAGCTACCGACGCCCTGATGGGTGCGTGAGGCGTCGGGCCGGCCAGGCGGTCAGACTTCCCGCGGACGGCGGCCGGCCGATATGGCCGGGTTTCCGAATGGCGTCTGATCGGGGGCAACCGGACGCACAGAACTCAAGCCAACGGACTTGGGCCGGTCGGCTGCGTTCGTGGTTCATGTGCTTTCCGGCCCAGGACGCGTTCATAGGCGCGGCAGAACGGGCACACGCGGCTCTCAACCTGTCGCACGAACTGGAAAGCGGCGCCGCGCTGACGCCGCCGTGCGCGACGGCATACCGGACAGTTCCGGCAAACCTTCGCCAGCGCCTGGTTGAGTCGGGATGGTTGCGGCATGGGCAGGGCAAACCGTCGGGTGCACTTTCCCACCAAAACAACTATTGGTTTTTACCGGGCCACGCGCGCAAAAAGTGGCGGCGCACGGAACCCGGCGACGCCGGGTTCCGCCATGCGTTGGTGCAGGTTCCGGCCTGGCAGCCGTGAATGGCGATCGGACCGGGATCGTGATCCACGGTCAGGTTTTTCCGCGGCTCTTGCGGAAACCGGCGAAGAGACAGCAGTGTTCCTCCTCGTCGGCGAGCAACTCGACGGCCAGGTCTTGGGTGACGTAGTCCACGCCGTCGCACGCCTTGATGATCTTCTTGTAGGTGGCGATGGCGCCCTCCTCCGCCTCGATCACCCCCGCGATCACGCGGCGAAGGTCGGTCGAGTCCTCGGGCGGCTGCAGCGACTTCTGCGTGCGTTTGAGATCGAGGGAACCGGGCGGGCGCCCGCCGAGCTGCTTGATGCGCCGGGCCAGTTTCTGCGCATGGCCGAGTTCCTCGACGACCTCCTCGTCGAGCGACTCCTTGACCTCCTCGGCGCGGAGTCCATCGAGCCACACGGAATTGGCAAGGTAGTTGGCGACGGTTTCCAATTCGGCCGCATAGGCGGCTTGCAGCAAGGTGATGATGGCTTTGTTCTTCATGGGATTGAGGATGTCACGCGCCGATCTTGTTGTCGATGACGGCGTTCTCTTTCGGATAGCGCAAACCCGCTGCGACGATGAACGGTTCGCCGAAGCGGGCCACGACTTGAATGCGCCCGGCGGCCAGCAGGTCCGCGACCAGCGCGTTGATGCGCGCCGCCGGCCAGCCGGCGAACACGGAGGCAAGATCAGCGCGGCGCAACGGATGCCGGGTGACGATGGCCACGAGGTCCGGGTCAGCCGGGGCGGCGTGTACCGTTGCGGCCGGCATGGCCGGGGGCGGAGTCAGTGACGCCTTGGCGCCGAGGATGGCCTGGGCGCACCTCAGGCCATCGGTGTCTGGCGGGCGCACCCACGGCTCGACCGGGCAGCGGGACGGGAGAATGAGATGGATCTCGTCCGGGCCAATGTGCTCGAGGACTGCGGCCAGCCGGCGGAGTGCCGGTTCCGAGTCGTTGAGACCGGCCACCAGCATCACTTCGATCCACAACCGGCCGCGGGACCTCAGTCGGGCGAATGCCGCTATGCCGGCCACATGTTGCTCGAACGTCAGACACCGGTGCGGGCGGTTGAGCCGCCGGAAGAGATCCGCGTCTCCAGTGTCGAGTGTCGGCAGGACGGCGTCCGCCGCGGCCAGTTCGGCGCGCACTTCGGCGAGATGCAGGAGCGAGCCATTGGTGATGACGGCCACGGGATGATCGCTCAGGCGTTTGACCTCGCGGATCAAGTCGCCGGTGCCGCGGTGCAACGTGCCTTCGCCCGAAGCCACGAAGGTGATCCAGTCGATGGAATCGGAGCGCAACGCCGCCAGCCGCGCCCGCACCTCGGCGAGGATCCTTTCAACGGGAAAAAAGTCCTTCCGCGCATTCGTGAGCGGGTGGGTCCGGCCGAGCTGGCAGTAAACACAGTTCCAGTTGCAGGTCTTGGACGGCACCGTGTCGATGCCGAGCGAACGGCCCAGCCGCCGCGAGGGCACCGGCCCGAAGACGTAGCGCAACCCGTCGGATGCTTCCCCTGCTCCTGGCGCCACTCGAGGAACCGGGGGCGGATCGGCCGGAGCTGGTGGCTGCCTTTTCACGAGACCTCGATTCCGAGCAGACGGTCCACGATGCCATGGAACGCGCGCGTGGTCGGGGTATCGGCGTCGAGCATGGCGAAAGGCGAGCCGGCGTCTCCCCCCGCGACGACGGCGGGGTCGAATGGGATCCGACCGAGCAACGGGACTCCCGCCTCGCGGGCCAGCGACTCGCCGCCGCCGGCACCGAACAGATCGACCGCGTGTCCGCAATGGGGACAGACGAAGCCGCTCATGTTTTCCACCAGCCCGGCGATCGGCAGGTCTACCTGGTGGCAAAACGTCAGGCAGCGGCGCACGTCGGCCACCGCCACCTCCTGGGGGGTGGTGACGACCACCGCCGCGGCGGGCTCCCCGGCCAGTTGCACCACCGCCAGCGGCTCGTCGCCCGTACCCGGCGGGCAGTCGACGACCAGATAATCCAGCTCGCCCCACCGGACGTCGCTGAGAAACTGGCGGATGACGCTGTGTTTCCGCGGACCGCGCCAGACGATCGCATCGCTACCGCTGGTGGTGAGATAACCGATCGACATCAATTTCAATCCCGGCCCGCCCTCGACCGGCAGCATGGTGTTGCCCTGGACGCGAATCCGTCCGTCCGGCACCCGCAGGAGGGTGGGTATGCTCGGACCGTGCACGTCCACATCGAGCAACCCGACCCGCCGGCCGTGGCGCGCGAGCGCGATGGCCAGATTGACCGCCACGGTGCTCTTGCCCACGCCGCCCTTGCCCGAGAGCACGAACAACCGCTGCCGGATGGCGAGCATGCGGGCCTGCAACAGGGCCTCATCGGCCATCTGGGTGGCGGCGTTTTTGGTGGGATCGATCGGCGGGGGCGGTTTTTCGGTGGTGCAATGCATGGGAGTCTTCTGTCAGGGCGGCGGCCGGTTCAGGCTAGGGTTACACCGCGGTCGTTGGAAAATGATCGTCCGCCGGCGGTCCCGGTCGGATAGTCGACGATCAAAACACCGTCGAGGTGGTCCACCTCGTGTTGGAGCACCCGCGCCAGCAGCCCCCGGGCTTCGAAATGCACGGGTGATCCAGGCGGGTCGAGGCCGCGCACCTCGACGATCCGGGCCCGTTCGACCTCGACCGCCACCCCCGGCAGGCTGAGGCAGCCCTCGGTCATGCGGTCCCGCGGCGGGGCCGGCGTCAGCAGCGGATTGAGGAGGCAGACGGGGCCCTCGCCGATGTCGGCCACAATCAATCGCACCAAGAGTCCGATCTGGGGCGCCGCCAATCCGATGCCGTGATGCGCGCGCATCAATTCAAGCATGGCGCGGGCGAGAGCCTCCACTGCGCGTCCCCGGCGATCCAGCGGCCGGGCGATCTCACGCAAAACGGGATCCGGAAACAGTCGCAACCGGAGCGGCCGACGCCGGAGGTCATCCGTGCCGTGGAGCCTGCGGGTGCCTGGCCCCGCCGCGTTCACCCCCCCGGGGCCGGCCCGAAGGCGGGGCGGCATTGGCGGGAAGACGAAATGGCGGTGACCGGAATGACATGGGTCATGCAGCCGGTTCAAAGGTCAGCCTCGTCCCGGCGGCGCATGGGATGCAGCGTGTCGGAAACTCCCTCCAGAAAGTCGCGACGGCCGCGAATCCGGTGCAATGGACGGCACCGATGCGATGCACGTCGAGGTGGCGGAACGCCGCCAATGTCTCCGCCACCCGCCGCGGGCTCGCGTTTTCCAGATGCATGCCGCCGAGCACGGTGTGGATCGGCGCGCCGTGCGTGAGGTGACAGATGTGTTCAAGGGTGTTGACCACCCCGGCGTGCGCACACCCCAGCACGACCACGACGCCGGCGCGAGTGGTGAAGAACAAAGCCTGGTCGTCGAGCAACGGGTCGGGCTGCGTGAGCGCTTCGTCAAGGTAGAACGGCCCGCCGGTGTCTTCAAAATCGTTGGTCCGCGGAATTTCGCCGGTTGTCCAGACTCCCGAGACGACTTCGCACGGCTCGCGCGTGACAATCACCCGGCGCTTGTCGCGCAGAAACCACTCGGTTTCGACGAACGGCGTGCTGATGCACCGGGCGCCGGCCGCTGGATCGGCCCCGGAGAATTTCTTTTCGGTGGCACGCGGATGCAGGTAGAGCGCCGCCGGCCACGCCACGGCCAGTGCCGCCTCCAACCCGCCCGCGTGGTCAAAGTGCCCGTGGCTGAGCACGACGGCGTCGGCCCGTGCCAGGTCGATGCCGAGGGCCTTGGCGTTGTTGAGCAACGCCATGCCCTGGCCGGTGTCGAACAGCACGCGGTGCGCGCCGGTGTCGATCCAGTACGAAAGCCCGTGTTCGCCGAGGATGCCGGCGCCGCGGGCGGTATTTTCCACGAGGACGGTGAGGGAGATCATGGGTTGACGTTATGGGCATATGCTCTTTATTCGGCATCTGTCAATGTCACCCTCTCCGGACCCAGTCCTGCCTGTCACTCTCCTCTCCGGCTTTCTCGGCGCGGGCAAAACCACGCTCTTGCGCCATCTGCTGGATGGCGTGCCGGACCGTCGGCGGATCGCCGTCCTGGAAAACGAGCTGGGCGAGCTCGCGATCGATGACGAACTCGTCGCCGAGGCCCGCCCGGGCCGGCTCGCCACCGTGCTGGGGCGCACCTGCTGCGAGGCGCGGGCGGAGTTTGTCGAGCTGCTGCACGAAATGACGCGGGTGGCGGACAAATTCGGCCGGCTCATTATCGAAACGACCGGCGTCGCCCACCCGGGCATGCTGGCGTACTCCTTTCTGGCCGATCCGGTGCTACGCCGCAGTTTCCGCCTCGACGGCATCGTGACGGTGGTCGATGCCGCGCATTTTGCCGCGCACGCCGGCGGCGACGGACATGCTTTGGAGCAGGTGGCCTATGCCGACGCATTGGTCGTCAACAAGCGCGACCTCGTGGAACCGACAGCGTTGGCGGTCTTGCTGGCCAACCTGCGCCGGATCAACGGCACGGCCCGCGTTTTTGTGACGCAGGATGCGCAGGCGCCGGTCGCCGATCTGCTCGACCTCGGAGGGTTCGACTTGGCGCGGGTGGAAAACGGTGTGAGCGGCTGCCGCGAGCAGGAGCCGCAGGCGGAATCCGCCGGGGGCCACCACGAGCACGAGATCGAAACGGTGGCGCTGAGCCTGGCCGACCATTACGACTTCGAGCGGTTCAGGGCGTGGCTGGAGGCGTTTATCGCGGAGCATGCGGCCGGCATTTATCGGGCTAAAGGAATCGTCGCGCTGCATGGCGTGGACGAGCGGCTGGTGTTCCAGGGCGTGCATGGGCGGTTCCAAGCCGGACTCGGCCGGCCGTGGGGCGGGGAGCGGGCCGTGTCGCGAATGGTCTTCATTGGGCGCGATCTCGACCGCGACGCCATTGAGCGCGGTCTGGCGGAGTGCCGGGCGGAGGTGATGCCTTCATGATGCCGACCGATGAGGCAGAGCGTCCGGGCCTAGCCGGGGCGTCGGTGGTGAAGACCGCGGAACCTTTGCCGGCGGAGCGCGATGCGGGCATCGGGCTGAGCGCGCGCACGGTGGAATACCTCGCGGACTGCAAGGGCGAACCCGCATGGCTTCGGGCGCAGCGCCTGGAGGCATTGCGTGCCTTTACGGGCGCAGAGCGGTCGGTGCGTTGGGCTCCGCCCCTGTTGGGCGAGCTGCCTTTTGATACGCTGCGCTACTATTCGGCCCCGGCCCGGGCGCGACGGCAGGCGGGCGGAGACGGCAGCGCTCCCACGCGCCGCCTGCTCGACGCGCTGGACGTGGCTCGCGAGGAGACGGAATTTCTGGGCGGGGTGCAGGCGCAGGTCGATGGCGAGGTGGTGTATGACAGCCTGCAGGACGCCTGGGCGCGCGCCGGCGTGGTGTTTGTCGATTCCACGCGGGGCCTGACGGACTATGGCGCCCTCTTCCGTCCGCATTTCGGGACGGTGGTGCCGCGCGATGAAAATGTGTTCACACGGCTGAACGCGGCGGTCTTCTCAGGCGGTTCCTTTATCTATGTGCCGCCGGGCGTGAAACTCACGGCGCCGCTCAAGTGTTTCATGCATCTGCAAGCCGGGGGTGGCAGCCAGTTCGGGCGCACGCTCATCGTGGCCGGCACGGGCGCAGAGGTGACGTTTTTTGAAAGTTGCACTTCGGTGGCGCGGCCGGGGGCGGCGCTGCACTGTGCGGTGGGCGAGTTCGTGCTCGGGCCGGGCGCGCGGCTCAACTACGTGGCGTTACAGAACTGGCAGCCCAACGTCTTTAATCTCGCAATCCTGCGGGCGCGGCTCGCTGCCGGAGCCTCCGTCCAGTGGATCGACTGTAACGTTGGTGGCCGGCTGACGATGAAATACCCCTGCGCGCTGCTGGAGGGCGAGGGCGCTTCGGCCGAGGCGGTATCGATCACTGTCGCGCGCACCGGGCAGCACCACGATTCCGGCGCGAAGATGTTCCATCGCGCGCCGCGTACTTCCAGCACGATCATCTCCAAAAGCGTGAGCCTGGGCGAAGGCCGCGCGGGCTACCGTGGCTGGGTGGACATCCCGGCGACGGTGCGGGGCTGCCGCAACCATACGGAGTGCGACGCGCTGCTGCTCGACGCCACGAGCCGCACCGACACCTACCCGGCGATCCAAGTCCGCGGGCAGGACAATATCGCGCAGCATGAGGCGAGCGTGTCGCGACTCGACGCGGAGCAGATCTTCTACATGCGGCAGCGCGGGCTGCGCGAGCCGGATGCCCGCGCCCTGAGTGTGAATGGTTTTGTCAACGACTTGGTGCAGCGTTTCCCGCTGCAATACTCGCGCGAAATCAAACGCCTGATCGAGCTGGAGATGTCCGGCTCGGTCGGCTGAGCCAATCCGGAACTATTTGATCGAACCACGAATGAGAATGAAGACGGGAGTGACAGCTTAACCGGCTCACCGGATGATTACCCGACATTTCCCTCAGGCGCCGATAGCCTCCCGAGAATAGGTGTTCATTTGTGTGTCCATTGGTGGTTTCTTACTGAATGGCTACAGCCAAGCGAGACCTCTTGACGACTTTGCGACGCTCCAGCTGCCAACGTCACTTATGCCCAGCACTTTTGTCCAGCTTCCAACCTCTCTTCACCGCATGGCTGCGGTGCTGGGCGTGGCATTGGTTCTGGTGCTCAATGTGTCGGCCGACCAGCTTTCGACGGAGCTGGCGCCGGCGCCAAAAACCGAGCGAGTGCTGATCCTGGACAAGTTCGTCGTCGAAGCCCGTTCCCTGACGCAGGACGACCGGCTCATCGACAGCCAGGCGCTCAGACTCCACAAGATCGTCGATCTCTCCGAGGTGCTTTCCGGCGAACTGGTGGAAGCCTCCATGGTTCGCAAAAGCGGCTACGGCAACGAGGTCAATCTGCGCGGCTTCAGCCAGGCGAATCTCCCCGTCATGGTAAACGGGGGTTTTCTGGAAGGGGCCTGCGGCAGCCGCAAGGATCCCGCACTCTCCCATCTCAATCTGTTGATGGTGGACCGGCTCGTGGTCCGCGAGGGGCCCTACGACGTCACGCAGCCGGGCAATCTCGGCGGATCTATCGATGTTGTCACCAAACAACCCGAAGCCGGTTTCGCCGGCGAGGTGCTCGCACGCATGGGGAGCTACGACTTCCGCAGCGTCGGGGCCACTGCGACCGGCGGCAACGGACAGGTGCAGGCGCTCGCCGGCTACAATTTCTCCAAATCAGGCCAATATGCGGATGGGAACGGTGACCGGTTATGGACGGTGCGCGAGGACCAGAGCGTGCCCTATAACGATTTGGGTCAGGGAATGGATACGTTTCGGAAGCACGATGTCTGGGGCTCGCTCCGGGTCACGCCCAATGCGCGCAACACGATCCAACTCGACTACGCCTACGGAGAAGCCGACGACATTCTGACTCCCCGGGTCGAATTCGACACCAAGCGGGAGTCTACACGCCTTGGCCGGCTGAACTGGATATTGCAGGGTCTCAGCGCCGCATCGGGAAAGCTCAGTTTCTCGGTCTATCGCAACGAGGTCGGCCACTATCCGACGCAGGAATTCCGCGCGGTGGCCGTGCCGAAGAACGTCGTGGCCCAATCGGACATCACTGGCGGCAGCATCCAGAATGTGGCTTCAGCGCAAGACACGGTCTGGACCTACGGTCTCGACATGTACCGGCGCACCTGGCGGGCCGACGTCTTCAACACCGCCACGGGTGCCCTGCTCAACGCCTATCTGGTTCCCTCCGTAGAAGCGGTCAATCTGGGTGGTTATGTGCGGTGGGATCGATCCGTCGGCCCGTGGCAGTTGAGCGCGGGTGTGCGCTTGGACCATTTCCGTTCACAGGCCGACGAAGCCCTGGTGCAAACCTGGAAAACCACCTCGGAGAACAGGCAAACAGACCGACTCGCCGGGGGATACGTCTCGGCGCGTTATCGGCCCGGCGAGCGCTCCCAGCTCTTCGCCGGGCTCGGCCGCAGCTACCGCATGCCGACCGGCGTTGAACGCTACATCCAAGGCAGCCCGACCTATTTCGGCAATCCGACCCTCGACCCAACGGCCAACACGGAAGCCGATCTGGGATATCGCGTCGGCTCCAAACAGTGGAGTTTTCAGATCAAAGGCTTCTATTCCGATCTCAAGGACTACATCTATCAGGAGCAAACCATCACCGGTTATCAGACTTATGCCAACATCAACGCCCATATCTACGGAGCGGATGCGAAGGCTTCAGTCACCTTGGGATCGGGCTTTTCGATCGATGGTGGAGTTGCCTGGCAACGCGGACGGAAAAACCGCTATCCGGACAACAATACGGACAGGAATCTCGGGCAGATGGCTCCGCTCAAAAGCCGTCTGGCGCTCGATTTCGAGAATCCTCTTGCCCTCGGTCGCAACCATCCGGTGGTCTTTGGGATGATCGAGTGGGTGCATGCCAATGCCAGCCGCCATGTCGATACGGCTGCCGGCGAAAAAGCCCTCCCCGGCTGGGACATCGCCAACCTGCGGCTCGGGTGCCGCTTCGCGGCTTGGACGGCAATCCTTGGCGTGGACAACCTGTCCGACCGCGCTTATGCCGTTGCCAATTCGTACGAGTGGGACGTGGTCGGCGGTTCCGCCGCCTCACCCATCATCGTCAACGAGCCCGGGCGCTTCGCCTACCTGAGCCTGGGTTATCAGTGGTGAGGTTGAGGAAAGGCAGACCGGAAAATCATCCCATGACCTTGTTGCTCGTCATCGTTTTCAGCCTGCTGGGCAGCGTCGGCTGTGTGCTGCTGGCGAGCCTGTTGTTCATGGGCCGGTGGGAGTTTTCCGTACGGGGAAAGACCGCCGTGCTCAGCTACGCCACCGGCACCCTGCTGGGCGCCGCCTTGCTCGGGATGATCCCGCACGCGCTGGAGCGGCTGCCGGCTCGCACCGCCCTCGCGACCGTGCTGGCGGGCATTGTGGGCTTCTTCGTGCTCGAGAAGCTGCTGGTCTGGCGGCACTGCCACGAACCCGGATGTCAGGTTCATGCTCAAGCCGGGCCGCTGATCCTGGTCGGCGATGCCGTGCACAACTTCATCGACGGCGTGGCCATCGCGCTGGCATTCCAGCAATCGACGGCGCTGGGCATGGCCACGGGATTGGCGGTGATTGCCCACGAAATTCCGCAGGAGGTCGGTGATATCATGATCCTCGTGCACCAGGGTTATACGAAGACGCAGGCCATGCTCTACAACACGGGGTCGAGTCTGACGACGCTGGTCGGAGCGCTCCTCGCGTATTGGGCCGGCCGGCATTTGGCGACCATCACCCCGTATGCGCTGGCGGTCTCGGCGGCCAGTTTTCTCTACATCGCCCTGGCCGACCTCACGCCCGACCACCGGACCCAGACACAACTGCGCATCACCTGGCTCCAAGGTGCCGGCATCGCCGCTGGAATCGGGACCATTATCTTGGTCCAAGGGGCTGGTCACGCGGGGCCGTGAGCGTTCGGCACGCCCGCTCCGGCGGCTCAAAGCAACTGCGCTGCGCCGCCATAGATGCGCTCCACTTTCAAAGCCGCGGCGGCGTGGCCGGGGTGCTTGGCCGGATTCCATTGCTTCATGGCTTCGAAGACCGGTCCCGCCGTGTGATATGTAAAGATCCCCTTAACCTGATAGGATATGCGCTCCTTGGTAATGAACAGCAGCGCACCCTTGCTGCCTGCGAGGATATTGGCGCGGGTTTTGTGGAAATAGTTGTCCGCGACCACCAGCGCATCGTCGCCGAACTCGCCGACGCTGCCAGCATAGATCGCATTCGGGAATCCGTCGGCGTCAACGGTGGCCAGCACGATGGGGCCCTCGCGGTTCGCCCAGGCGGTCTGCACGACTTCAGGAAATGCTTTCACGGTAGGTTTCTTGTTTGATGAGTTGGGGTTTCAGGCAAAATCGCGGGGGGCCGTGGTCATTCGTTTTCAGGGCAACCGGGAGAAGGGTGGGCCGCCTCCAGCGCCTGCCGGAGGAAACATGGAATGCAGTCGGGCGGAGTCGTCATACCGGGCCCGCCATGAATTTGCCCTGAGCGTTGGCCCGCACGGCACCCTCCTGGCAGACCTCCGCTTTGAGGCAAGAGAGTGGCCCGGTTTGCCAGCAAAGCCGGGCGACGACGGACACCGGATGGCCGGCGCGCACGGGGTGCCGGTAGCGCACGCGCAACTCGGCCGTGCGGGCGACGACGCCCCGCGCGAACAGCGCATGCACCATCGCGCTGTCCACCAGCGTGGCGATCAGACCGCCGTGCAGGATGCCGTCGAATCCTTGGGATTTAGACGGACAATGCCAGTCGGCGGCCACACCGCCGTCGGGCAGGACGCGGAACGCCAGGCCCAGTCCACCGGCCTGTGGGTCTCCGCAGACAAAGCAATGCGGGTGGGCGCGTTGCTGTGCGTCGCGCCGTCGCCCTTCAGTGGGCGCAGTGGCAGTTTCCACCATGGTGGTGATGGTCATCGTGGTGGTGGCGGCCGTCTCCGTGCCCGTCGCAGGTGTTTTCGCCTGCGACCAAGCGGCCTTCGAGCCAAGCGGCGATGAGTTCGTCGGGCGGGGCCGGCGGCACGCCGGCGAGGACCTTGATCCCATGCTCCGCCATGCGCATTTGCGCGCCGCGGCCCAGGCCGCCGGCGAGCACGAGGTTCACCCCGGCCGCCCGCAGCAGGGGCGGCCAGGCACACGGTTCGGAGTCGGGAGGGACGACAATCATCCGCCGGCGCACGGCGCGCTGCCGGGGGTCGACTTCGACCACGGCGAATTTGGACGCGCCGCCGTAGTGGGGCGAGAACTCGTCCGTGGCGGTGAGGGGAATGGCGATTTTCATGGGCAATGGATGCAGGTGTCCTGTCGGCGTTGCTCCGACCCGCGGCTTGACCGAGCGAAAGGATACGCTCATCTTTGTTGTGAGCATATGCCCATAACTATCGCCCGCAAGCCCATTTTCGGCTCAGATTGCATCCGGGACGAGCTTGGTGGGAGCCTGCTTGCAGGCCGATCGGGTTGCTGTTTGAAAGCAATGTAGGATTGTCCTTATGCCCCGTCCGCCCTGTCCCCGTCGCATCACGCATCGCCCGCCTGCCGATTACTTCAAGCCCGCCGGCATCCCGTTGTGCGACTTGCAGGAGATCGAACTCGCCGCCGACGAACTCGAGGCGGTGCGTTTGGCCGACGACGAGGATCTCTATAACACCGAGGCCGCTCAACGCATGGGCGTCTCCCGGCAGACCTTTGACCGCATCGTGGGGCGCGCCCGGCGCAAGATCGCCGCCGCGCTCGTGCACGGCCAGGCGTTGCGGATCCTTCGCCAGCAGCCCGGCAGACTTGCGGGCCGGCGGGCTGACGCCGGGACAACCAGTCTTTTGCGCCGATGATGCGCCAGTTCCGACTGGGCTGCTTGGGCCCGCGCGGTACGCGGGCGAAAGGTCAAACACGGAGTATGAGTGTGCGCGTGGGACTGCCGTGGTCTGCGACACGGTCGGAAACGCCGCGTGTCGGCGCACGAGCGGCGACGGCAATGGTGAGCAAGGCTCACACGCACCGCAGCGGTGCCTTTTACCATTCGAGCCGCACGCCGGCGAGGAAACTGGCACCGGCGATCGGATAACCGGGGCGGTAGGCAAAGTTGCGGTCGGTGAGATTCTCCCCGGAGAGGTAAACCTCGACGCGATGGGCGCCCCAGGCGAAGCGCCGCGCCAGGCGGGCGTTGAGCAGGAACCGCGCGCCGACCTTGGTGGGGTTGGCCGTGCCCGCCGAGCGAGCCTCGCTGAGTACGTGCATGGCCGCGGTATACTCGCCGTCGATCCGCAGGAACCAATCCGAAGCGAACCGCCAGTTGAACCCCCCGCTCAAAGAGTGCTTGGGCGCATAGGGCAGATCGTCGATCGAAGCGCGCAGGAGGGAAAGACCGGCGAACAGCGCGAGGTTCCTACCGGGCCGGATCTCGGCCGTGGCTTCGACACCCTCGGTATGATAGGAACCGATGTTGAGGTACTGCGGAGGCGGAGGGGGCGGGGGCACAACCACGTAGCGGTTCCGGGCATTATTGCGGTAGACCGTGACAGTCACGACCGTGATCGCGGTCGGGCGGTACCGCACGCCCGCCTCGAATTGGTCGGCTTCCTCGGGCCTCAGCGCCCGCCAACTCTGGCCCAGGGCGGGGTTGGCGATCACGGAGGAGATCGCGGCCACTTCGAGTCCCGGGTAATTGACCGCGCGATTCCAGCCGACATGCCATTGGGTGCGGCTTGCGGACACGAGCAGGCCGGCTTGGGGCGCCCACTGGGGCCCGAACTGGTCGTGGTGGTAATAGCGCGCGCCGGCCGAGGGGGTGATCGTGAAGGGGGCCGCCGGCGCAAAAGTGTGGTTCAGGCCGGCGTACGCAGAGAAAAGGCGCATGGTCTCCGGACCGAATACTTTTTCCGCCGCCGCCGGGGGCACGCTGCGGCTGGTGCCGCGCTCGTAGTCGAGGTCGGCTCCCGCCGCGATCTCGCCGCCCGCCCACGGGCGGAGGCTTTCGCGCCAGCGCACGCCGTACAGGCGCCAGTCGTTGAGACTGTCCGCATTGCCGGAAAACTGGCGGTACCAATTGCCCTCGCCGTCGTTCAAATAGGCGCGGAGCGAGCCCTCCGCCCCGGCATGACGGTGGGTCAGCGCCGCGATATGCAGCCAGTCGGCCGTCTCATAAATCTCGCCGCGCGTCGACGAGGAGCCGGCGGCCGCGCCCTCCGCGCCGGGATCGGTGGCGCGATTCGAGGTGTGGTTGAGCACGTAGCTCAACTGCCAGCGGGACGACAAAGCCCAACCCAGCCGCAGGAAATAGTTTTCGAGCCTTCCGTCGGCATCAGCCCGGTCGCCATCGGAGCGGCGGAAACTCTGGCTCAGGTAGTAATCAAACGCCCCAATTTTCGCGCCCTGATCGAGGCGCTCGACGATCGTGCCGTAGCTGCCGGCAGCCGCCGTGACGCACGTGATTTGGCCCGGCGATGCGACGCGCGGCGTGACCATGTTCACGGCGGCGAAGGTGTTGCCGAAGGCGAGCGGAGTGGCGCGAAGGTGGACGTCGATTTGCGCGGCAAGATCAACCGACATGAGGTCGAGCAACGGATGGTTGAAGACGCCGTTCAACTTCGGCACGCCGTCGACCAGCGTCTTGATTTCGCTCCCCGGCCGGCTTGCGCCCAAGCCGCGCAGGAAAACCGCCCCGCCTTCGGCGCCGCCGAAGGCACCGATCTGGTTGTAGCGGGTGATCGTCACTCCGGGAGTGCGTCGCAGGGCGGAGGCAAAATCGAGCGCGTCGATCTCCTGGAGCTGATCGGCGCGGATGGTGGTCACGGAGGTCGCAAAGCGATCAGTTTCCGGAGCAGCCGCAATGGGGCTGCCGGTCACCTCGAAGCTGGGCAGTTGGACGGGGGGAGCGGTCGTGACCGGGATTGACTCATCCTCGGCGGCGACGACAGAACCCGCCGCCATGGCGGCGGCCAGGAGACAACACGTGGGGCGGCGGCGGTTGGCGAGCATAGCAGGAAAGGGGACGACCGGTGGGGGCGGCGCGACGGAAAGTCCGGGGCCGGCCGGCGGGGAGCGCGATCATCCCGGCAGGTCTTTTCCCGTGCCGGTGATGGTGAGCTTGCCGTGCTTCACGCCCTTGGCGGTGATCAGTTCATTGGCCAGCTTTTTGAGCTCGCGCGCAGTCCCGCGCACCAAGATGGCCTCCAGGCAGTGATCGTGGTCGAGGTGCGCATGCAGGGTCGAGATGATCACGCCCCCATGATCGTGCTGCCGATCGGTAAGCAGGTCCTGGAGGTGGTGTCGGTGGTGATCGTAAACGAGCGTGATGCTGCCGGCGGTCTCCCCTTTGCCCTGCTGCTGGCGGTGCTCGATCAGGTGGGCCCGGATCATGTCGGCGATGGCAAGCGAACGGTTGTCGTAACCCTTCTCGCGCGACATGCGGTCGAGTTCCCGGGCCAGCGCCGGGGGCAGGGAGACGCTGAACCGCGTGACCAAGCCGGATTTGGTGTTACGCACGGTAAATTTCGTAACATCATGGAGGCGGAGGGAGCAAGCTGACGTCACCGCGATGGGTGAATTGCAGCCAGACAAATTTGGATCGGCAGCTTCCCTAATAATGCCTCGCCAGGTAAAGGCCCTGTTTCGGGCACAGTTCTTTTGCGGACTGCCGGCCTGACGGAGAAACTATTGTTGGGGCTGGGCGGGTACAGGCGCAGGATCAGTTGCTCGATCAAAGTCTTTGGATGCGGACGGGGATTTGGAAGCAGTTGGCCAGCGGGCGACGATGGCATCGACGTTGAATTGCCGGCCGGCGTGTGGTAGTCAGCTTGCCCCAGGTCTATGTCCCCCAGTGCCGCATGCTGTTTCGACACGCTCGCCACGAATCCCCGGTGGCAGACGTTTACGGCGGAAGAACACCGCAAGGTCGGCGCCTTTGTGCGGCGCTGGCGGATCAAGCCTGGCGACCGCGTGTTGGAGCCGGGCTGCGGGTCCGGCCGGCTGACGGCGGTGCTGGCCGCCCTGACCGGCCCGACGGGACGGGTGTTGGCGTTCGATGCTGCTCCTGCATGCATCCGCCTCGCCGCGCAACGGTGCCTGCCTCCGCACGTGACGCTGCGCACGGCCCGGGCGGAGACGCTGGCGCTCGCACCGGAGTCGTTCGACCACGTAATCTGTTTCAATGTCTTTCCGCACCTCGTGCCGCAGGTCGGCATTGCGCGTTGTCTCGCCGCTGCGCTCCGGACCGGCGGTGTGTTTTGGATCGCCCACACCGGCAGCCGGGCATTCGTCAACGCCGTGCATCGTCGGGGTCCGCCCGCCCTGCACGACCACCTCCTGCCAACCCCGCGAAGACTCGCCCGCTTGTTGCACGAGGCCGGTTTGAAGGAGGTTGCGATCGACGACCGCGCCGACCGTTTTCTGGCGCGGGCCGTTCGCCGTGTGTCATAGCCCGCATTTCTCCATGTCGATTGCCCTGCCTGAACCCGCTTCCGCCGGCGCCAGCCGGACGGTCCGCTTCCTGACTGCGTCCCTAGCGCGCGAGCTGGGGATTTTGCTCTGCCTGTCGGTGTTGTTTCCGTTCATGGTTCATGTCCTCCCTGTCCCCGGGGACGCGCGCCTGGGTCCGCGGCTGCTGCCGATGTTTTATGCCCCGCTACTGGCCGCACTCTGGGGGCGTGCGCGATCAGCCTGGACGCTGGCGCTGGCGGCACCGTGGCTCAATTGGGCGCTGACTTCACATCCGGCGCCGCCCGGCGCCATCGTCATGATGGTGGAGTTGTCGGGCTTTGTATTTGTCCTGCGGGCACTGCTCTCCGGCGTGGGTGCGCGCTGGTATCTGGCGGCCCCCGCCTATTTTGCCGGCAAGGCGGCCGCGCTGCTGGGGGCGGCATTCTTTCCAGCCTTGATCGGAGGGCATGCGGCGCTCAACTGGGCGGCGCAAAGTGTGGTGATCGGTGCGCCCGGCATCACAATCCTCGTCCTGATCAACTGGCTGGCGCTGCGCCATTACCCGCCCGGCGCGGCGGGCGGCGGTCCGGCGGCGGCGTGATGCGGACGGGCGGGGCCCCGCCTCCTCGGGCGCGGTGTCCTCCCCCGGTTATGGCAGGGAGTCTGTTGCCTCGACGCTGGAACAAGGTCGGCAAATACTTGGCATGAGGTTTGGTTGATCCTGCAATCGGACTTTGCACGGCGCCGTGGGTTCGACTAAGTAGTCCGCATCATGGACGTGCTCACGCTCTCGCGCCTCCAGTTTGCGCTGACCGCGGCTTTTCATTACCTGTACCCGCCGCTGAGCATCGGGCTCGGCGTGCTGCTGGTGGTGATCGAGGCGATCTGGCTGAAGACCCGGAATCCGCTCTATCACCAGATGGCCCGATTTTGGACGAAGGTGTTCGCACTGACCTTCGCCATCGGGGTGGCCACCGGCATCGTGATGGAGTTCGAGTTTGGCACCAACTGGGCCACGTACTCGCGCTATGTCGGCGACGTCTTCGGCAGCGCGCTGGCCGCCGAGGGCATCTTCGCCTTTTTCCTCGAATCCGGCTTCCTCGCCGTGCTGCTGTTCGGCTGGGATAAGGTCGGGCCGAAGGTGCATTTCTTTGCCACCTGCATGGTCGCGTTCGGCGCGCACTTCAGCGCGATCTGGATCGTGGTGGCCAACTCGTGGATGCAGACGCCCGCCGGCTTCCACATCGTGGGCGAGGGCCTGGCCGCCCGCGCGGAGATCACTGATTTCTGGGCGATGGTGTTCAACCCGTCGTCGATGGACCGGCTCAACCACACGCTGGCGGGCGCATGGCAGGCGGGGGCCTGGCTGATGGTCAGCGTGGGTGCCTGGTATCTCCTGCGCCGCCGGCATCGCGACTTCGCGCTGGCCTCGGTGAGGATCGGGCTCGGGCTCGCGGTGGTGGCCGCGTTGCTCTCGCTCGTGACCGGGCACGAAAGCGCCCAAGGCGTGGCCGTGAACCAGCCCGCCAAACTCGCCGCGTTTGAAGGTTTGTGGGAAACCACCGCGCAGGCCCCGCTGCACGTGTTCGGCTGGGTCGACACGGCGCAGGAGCAGACGCAGGGGCCGGAGATCAAGGGCCTGCTGAGCTGGCTGGCGTACGGCGACACCGGCCGCGCGGTGACGGGCCTGAAGGAGATCCCGCGCGACGAACGCCCGCCGGTGAACTTCACCTTCCAGTTGTTCCATCTGATGGTCGGCGTGGGCTGCGCCATGCTCGTGCTCGCCGCGTGGGCGGCGGTGGTATTGTGGCGCGGGCGCCTGGAGCAGTCGCGCCTGCTGCTGTGGCTGCTGACCCTCTCGGTGCTCGGTCCGCAGATTGCCAACCAGGCGGGATGGTGGGCGGCGGAGGTCGGGCGGCAGCCGTGGATCGTCTACGGTCTCCTGCGCACCTCGGAGGCGCTGTCGAAGGTCGTCACGGCGGGCCAGGTGGCGGCGTCGATGGCGATGTTCCTGTTTGTCTATGTGCTGCTCTTCGCCGTGTTCGTCTTTTTGTTGAACGAGAAGATCCGGCACGGGCCGGACGACGGCGACCTGCGGCCGGCCGGCAAATGGGCGCTCGGCTTCCAGGCCGCCGGGGGAGGGGGAAAATGAGCTTCGGGGCCCTGGATCTGCACACGGTCTGGTTCGCGCTCGTCGGGGTGCTGTTCGCCGGTTATGTGATCCTCGACGGTTTCGACCTCGGGGTGGGCATGCTGCACCTGTGGGTGGTGAAGCGCGACGAGGACCGGCGCGTGTTCCTCAACGCCATCGGCCCGGTGTGGGACGGCAACGAGGTGTGGCTGGTCACGGGCGGCGGCGCGCTGTTCGCGGCGTTCCCGGCGGTGTATGCGACGGTGTTTTCGGGTTTCTACCTCGCGTTCATGGCCCTGCTGTGCGCGCTGATCTTCCGCGCGGTGGCGATCGAGTTCCGCAGCAAGCACCCCTCGCGCCATTGGCGCGCCTTTTGGGACGCCAGTTTTGCGGCCGGCAGCCTTTTTTCCAGCCTGCTGATCGGCGTGGCGATGGGCAACATCGCCTGGGGCGTGCCGCTCGACGCCCGGGGCGAATTCGCCGGCAGTTTCCTCGGGCTGCTGAACCCCTATGCGCTGCTGATGGGCGCGACGGCGGCGGCGCTTTTCGCCATGCACGGTGCCATCTACCTCGTGCTCAAAACGGAGGGTGAACTGCAGGCGACAGTGCGCCGCTGGGTGAATCCGCTGATCATCGCGTTCATCCTGGGTTACGTGATTCTGACGCTGGCGACGCTGCTCTATGTGCCGCACATCACCGAGGCGTTCCGGCGCGAGCCGGCGTTCTTCGCCGTCGTGGTTGCCGTGGTGCTGGCGATCGCGAACATTCCGCGGGAGGCCAACCATGGCCGCGAATTCCGTGCGTTTCTCTCCTCCTGTGCGGCCATGGCCGGCCTCATGGCGATTTTTGGAATCGGAATGTATCCCAATCTCGTCTTCTGCCACACCGAGCCGGCGCACAGCCTCACGGCCTTCAACGCCGCCTCGTCCGAAAAGACCCTCGGCATCATGCTCACGATCGCGCTGATCGGGGTGCCGGTCGTGCTCGCTTACAGCGCCAGCATTTACTGGATCTTTCGCGGCAAGGTGAAACTGGACCGGATGAGCTATTGAACAGATTCCCCGCAGACGCGGGGGAATCCGGACGCGCGAACGCGGCTTGCTGGATCAGCAGGTTGCGCTACGGTGGATGCTCGCGTCAACCAAAGGAACCGCCATGTCCCTCACTCCCTCCACCATGCTGCCCTGGGGCACGCCAGCCCCGGATTTCCGCCTGCCCGACGCCGTCAGCGGCCGGCCGGTCGCGCTGGCCGATTTTGCCAAGAATCCCGCGCTGGTCGTGATGTTCATCTGCAACCACTGCCCGTACGTGCAGCACATCCGGGCCGGGCTCGCCGCGTTCGGACGCGACTATCAGCCGAAGGGCGTCGGCATCGTGGCGATCAGCGCCAACGACGTGACGAACTACCCGGAGGACAGCCCGGCGAGAATGAAGGCCGAGGCCAAGGCGGCGGGCTACGCCTTCCCGTATCTTTTCGACGAGACGCAGGCGGTGGCCAGGGCCTACTGCGCGGCCTGCACGCCCGACCTTTATCTCTTCGACCGCGACCGCCGGCTCGTCTACCGCGGCCAGTTCGACGACAGCCGCCCCGGCAACGGCCGGCCCGTCACCGGCGCCGACCTGCGCGCGGCCTGCGACGCCGTGCTGGCCGGGCGCATGCCCGCCGCCGATCAGAAGCCGAGCGTCGGCTGCAATATCAAGTGGAAGCCCGGCCACGAGCCGGGTTATTCCGGCTAAGGGGTTGGGTGTTTTCGGGCTTTCCTCTCGCACCGGGTTTCTGCAAACCCAGACATGGCTTCACGACCAAAACCACCGGCAGTCCCCCTCGAGCTGTGGCGACGCGCCCTTGAGGCGGCGCTGACGTTCCGGACGCTCGCACCTTGGGAATGGATGGACGACAGCGAAATCGCCGTCTTCGTCGATGCGGGCGGGCGACCGTGGTTCGCCTCGGTGTTGGGCGCGGCGGCGCAGGTTTACGGCCTTGTTTTGTACCGTGGTGAGGCAGGATTGCGGTTGCTGCAAAGAACTTTTGCCGCGTCGGATTCCACCGACTGGGAGGAGCTTCGTTACACGCAAGACGGATTGACCATCTGGTTCGGGCCCAAGAGCGAACTGCGCAAGGAGGAGCGCGACCGTTATGCAGCCCTGGATTACCGGCCGGCCCGCGGTGCCCGGCTGGCCTGGCCCAGCTTTCTCGATCACCGGCCGGGTTGCGTTCCGTGGGTGCCGGAGGCGGGTGACGTGGCCTGGCTCGTCGAGGTGTTTCCAGCGATGGCGAGCTTCGCGGAGTTGGTGCGGGCGCATCCAGATTTGAGCGAAAACCGGGGCCAATTCGAGTATCCATTGATCTCGCTGAAAAACCCGCCGTCCAATCCGAATACTCTCGACTGGCGGCTCTGGGACGCAGGACCGGAACGGCATCCATCGCAAACGGTGCACATCGACGATCCGGCCATCGTGGCGCGGATCCGGGCGCTGCCGGTCGGCCCGACCGTGAGCTGGGACGTCGATTGGTTCTATCTGCCGGAGGGGGTTGTGGACGGCGGGCGGCCGTATTACCCGCGGAGTTTCCAGATTTTCGAGACGCGCTCCGGCGTGTGCCTCGCCATGGACGTCATCAATGCGACGGACAACGTCGTCAAGCGGGCGGTCAACCAGTTGATCGGATTGATGCTCCGATCCGGCGGTATTCCGCGGCGCGTACGGGTGCGGAGATCGGAATTGGTGGCGGCGCTTCAGCCCTGGCTGGCCGGCCTCGGCAGTGGGGTGGAACTGGCCGACCGGCTCGAATCCGCCGAGGAATTCCGGCGCGGCATGATGCAGTTCATGGGCCGGGTCTGAACGGCGGCGCTGTATTTTTGGCGGCTGAGTTTCGCGAGACGCACACCCACGAACCGATCACCCGGCGGCGGCTCATCAATTGTAGCGCCATTCTTCTTCATCGGACGCCGCCTGGCGGTCCAAGAAGGCGATCGCGGCATCCTCGCGACGGACAATTTCGCGGTAGAAGGCGACGAGCTCCGGGTCATGGGCGTGAATGGCAGCGGCTTTGGCGGCCTCTTCGCGGTATTGACGGTCGGGATCGGGAGTCCTTCCAGGAAACCTCCGGATGGAGGGACTGGCTGTCGCCATGAGGGCATTGCGCAGATGCCGAAACACGGATGACCGAGTCGGCGCTGCGGCGTCTGTTGTTGTTCATCGCCCAGTCGCACGCCCAGCCGTGGAACCACTCGGCAGCGGCGCGGGTGCTCAGCGTGGACTACAAGACGATCCAGCGTCACATCGAGCTGTTCGAAGGCGCATATTTCCTGCGGCAGTTGGCTCCTTTTGACCGCAACCTGCGCAAGCGTCTGCGCAAGGCGCCAAAGCTGTTCGTCCGCGACAGTGGCCTCCTGCATGCGCTGCTCACCATCCGTTCGATGCGGGATCTTCGGGCGCATCCGTTGCTCGGGCACTCTTGGGAAGGCTTCGCTCTGGAACAAACGATCCGGACGCTCAGGCTGCGCGAGCAGGAATGTTTTACCTACGCCGTTCACAGCGGCGACGAAATGGACCTGGTCGTGGAGCGTAGCGGGAAACTCTATGGTTTCGAGTACAAGCACAACGACGCCCCCGGCAAAACACCGTCGATGCTCGGCGCCAAACGTGACCTCGGGCTGGCTGGGGTGTTGGTGATTCATCCCGGGGACCGCGACTATGGTTTGGGCGACGACATCGAAGCCATTGCCCTGCGGAATTTACCGGCGTTGCGGATGCGGCTGGGTTGGTGAGCCTGGCGAGGAACCCGGAAACATTGGTTGGCTGCGAAACGGCGCGCCCGTAGAGCGCTCCACATCCAGGCCGTATGACTCGCGCCGCCGAATTTCGTTCACTCGTTTTTCAGCATGGCAAAGAGGCGCCCGCATCAACTAGAGCGGTTTAAGTTGAAGTGTAGCCGCAACCGCCATGTAGGTCGGGGTTTATCCCCGACACGTCGGGCGTAAAGCCCGACCTACAAAAACGGCTACAGAATTATTGAAACCGCTCTACCGGTTGACGTGTTGATCAGTGGGGGAACGCTGCAGCCGGTGGGCGGCGATCGCGCAGACGCAGTTGGTGCCGTCCTGCGTGGGCAGCCAGCGCGGTTGCAGATGACCGAAGGCGGCCTCCATCGCCGCGCGCAGGCCGCCGACCTCGACGAGCAGCAGGCCGTCATCCGTCAGCCGGGCGCGGGCCTGGGTGAGGAGCCGGCGGATGACCTCGAGGCCGTCCCGGCCGCCGTCGAGCGCGAGGCGCGGTTCCTGCTTGAACTCCGGCGGCAGCGTCCGCATGAGCGCCGACGGTTCGTAGGGCGGATTGCAGAGGATGACATCGTAGCGCGCGGGCGGCACGGCAGTGAAGACGTCGCTGCGGTGCAGCGTCACCCGGCCGGCGAGGCCGTGCTGCGCTACGTTGATTTTCGCCACGGCCAGCGCGCCGGCCGAAAGGTCGATGGCGTCGATCCGCGCGCGCGGGAACCGGCGGGCCAGCAGGACGGCGAGGCAGCCCGAGCCGGTGCACACGTCGGCGGCGCGTCGGACGCCGGCGGGCGGTTTTTTCAGCAGCCGCGGGAGCTGGGGGATGATCTCGAGGAAATAGCTGCGTGGGATGATGGCGCGCTCATCGACGTAGAAACGGTGCCCGCCGAGCCACGCCTCGCGCGTAAGGTAGGCGGCGGGCACGCGGTCGAGGATGCGGCGGCGCAGCACCCGCGCCACCGCGGCGGTTTCCGCCGGCGCCAGGCGCCGGGCCAGCACCGCGGCGCCGCTCTCGATCGGCAGGCCGAGCGTGCGCAGCAGCAGGTAGAGCGCCTCGTCGTGGGCCGAGGTGGCGACCTGCCCGAGGGCGAGGCCGCGGCGCGCATATTCCGCTTCGGCCCAAGCCAGCCAATCGCCGAGCGTCTCCCGACGCGATTCGGCCGCTGCCATGTCGGTTGGTCTTCGCTGCTTCATCGCTGCGAGCGGCCGCCTTGGCCGCGTCGGGAAATCCAAATTTCGAAGCTCGAAATCCGAAACAAAAAGGAAGCATCAAGACTCAAAACCCCGGAGCACCGGGAGACGGGATTGATGTTTGGAGCCTTCCGGACTGCAGTTTCGGAATTTGCTTCGGATTTCGGCATTCGTGCTTCGGATTTGTCTGTTTCTTAACCGGAGCGGATGCCCGACCGGGCTCACCGTTTCGCCTCCTCATCCACCAGGACGTGCTCGTGGTTGAAAATATGCTCCGGACAGTAGCACTGGTTGTCGGCGCACTTGGAGCAGTAGCGGAAATCCGTCTGGGGATGGCTGAGATCGGTCTTGCCGCAGACACGGCAGCGGTGGCGCGGCTCGCGCTCGTCGCGGCGGGCGGCAAAAACCGTGGCCTGGTGCGCCATGCGCCGGCGGCCGGAGCGGACGCCCTGCACGATGTCCCCCGCAAAGAAGACGAGGAAGTTGCCGGTGGCCGCGAGCACCATGAGCCGCGCCGACCAGGGCCCGACGACCAGCACGAAGCCGTAGCCGAGCCACTGGAGCAGGGCCAGCCACTTGATTTTCACCGGCAGGATGAAAAAGATCATCATGGTGAAGTCGGGATTGAGATAGGCAAAGGCGAGGAAGACGCTGCCGGCGAGAAACAGGTTGGAGGCGTAGACCCCGGGCGTGAGGAACGCCACGGCTACGGTGAGCAGCCAGCCGAGGCCGATGAACGCATTGTAGCGAAACACGCCCCAGTAGTGTTCCAGCGCAGTGCCCATCAGGTAGAACAGATACCACGCGAACGCGATGAACACCGGGTGGATGCTGGGCGGCAACAGCAGGAACGTCGCCAGCCGCCAGAACTCGCCGGCCAGCACCGCCGCGGGCAGCAGCGCGATGCGCTCGAGGTTGAAGCCCGCCATCAGCGCCAGTCCCCAGCAAAGGACCTGGCCGGCGACGAGATAGAGCGATAGATTCGGGAGGGCGAGACGGCCGAGGAGGCGTTCGAGCTTGGTGAGCGGGGACATGATGAAACGCGCCCGGCGCCGGGGCGGAACCGATCCGGCGGAGCGGGTGCGGCCTTACTTCTCAGGGTTCGCCGCGAGCTGGTCGAGCAGCTTTTGCTTCTGGCCCTGCAAGGGCTCGGCGGTCACGGTGAGCAGGAGCAGACGGGCGTGATCAAACCGCTGCTGCTTGATCAGGATATTGGCGGCGTGCAGCCGGACGGTCTCCTTTTCGAGGCCGGGGGCGGCGCGGTCCTCGAGCGCCCCCCAGAGTTTGAGCGCCTCGTTCCAGTCGGGCTCGGCGAGATCGTAGAACGACTCGGCATGGCGGTAGGCGTAGGCAAAATTGTCCGGCGCCAGCTCGGCGGCGTGCTTGAAGGCCTCCTGCATGGCCTGGTCGAGCTGCGCGCGGGTCCACTGGCCGCTCGTGAGAAAATCGTCGCGCGCCTCGGTCAGCAGGGTGCCGAGCTGGTAATGATAAAGCGGCTCGGTGGGCGCGAGCCGGATGGCGGCAATGAAATAGTTGGCGGCCTCCACCGGCTGGCCTTCCTCGGCGAGATAATTGCCGAGCTGGTTTTTCACGATCGGGATGTCCGGGTCGAGCCGGTTGGCCTTGAGGAGGATGGCCGACGACTCACGGCGCATGCCCACCTTGGCCAGCAGCAGGCCGTAGGTGACATAGCCCGGCGCGAAATTGGGGTGGGTGCGCAGGAAACCGTCATAATCAAAGATGAGGCTCTGGAGGTCGCGCTTGAGGTTGTCCTGGTCGGCGTCCTCCTTGCCCAGGCCGGCGAGCAGAACGTCCTGCCGTGCGACCAGTTCCTTGAGCTGGGCGGCGGCCTTGGCGATCATCTCCGCCGGCATCGCGTTGCCGGCGGACGCCACGGAGGTCGGGGCCGGCGGAGTCGGGGCGGGGGATTCAGCCGCGGCCGGCCGCGCGACGCCGGCAAGGACGGCTCCGGACAGCACACACAGGCGCAGAAAGAGCATCATGCGAGAATCAGGTGGAGCCAGATGGGACACGCGGGGCACGGTTTCGTTCACCGGTTCTGCATCCGGGGCGTCAGGCCTTGTAGACCTCGGCCACCTCGGCAAGGTCGCAGACGGCTTCCAGCAGGTCGGCCAGCCGGTTCACCCGGGCCTCGTTGCCGAATCCACCCACCTCCGCGTACTGCACCGTCCCGCCCTTGATCGAGAGCCGGCCATGCGCGCCGCGCGCACGTTCGGCCAGGAGGCGGGCGCGGATTTCGGGCAGCAGCGCGGCCGCGGCATAGGCGGGGTCGTTGGACTTGACGATGAAAGCCTGGTCGAAGGCGGGATCGCCCACCCGGATGTCCTGCATGCCCAGCGCGGTGGCGATGCGCACCAGGAAGTTCTCCGGGAAGAGTTCGAGGGTGAGCCCACCGGCGCCGGCCACGGCGGCCGACACGGCACCCCACGTGGTGGAGTTTTTGCCGGAACCGGTGGTATAGGTGTAGAAGCGGACGGCGCGGTTGCGATACCGGCCCTCCAGCGTGGGCAGGGGTTCGAAGCCGAACCGGGACGGCTGGCGCCGGAGTTCAAGGCCGAAGCGGCGGGCGAGGCCGGCCAGTTGCTCCCGGGCCTTGCGCTGCTGCTTGAGGGCAGCCGCGATGGCGCATCCCCCCAGGACGAGGAAGACCGCGGGGAAAAACAGGGCGATGAATTCAGGACGCATGGGCGGGTGCTCTGCTGGCCAGCAGAGTGGTTTTCCCATGAATCGGGGCCGGCGACAAGGTTTTCATCGGCCGGGGCGGCGCGGGGATATTTTTGGCGTGCCCTGACCGGGTTTCGGCGACAAACCGGAACCCGATGCCCGCAAAACCGTTCATCTTCATCGGCGGACCGGACGACTTCCTCGTGAACCGCCTCGGCCAGGAGCGCTATGCCGCGCTCGCGGCGGACGCCGCCGACGAATTCTCGCGCGAGGTGTTGAACGGGTTTGCCGGCAACGTCGGCGAGGTGGCGGCGGCGGTGAACCGTTTTCGCGAAGCGGTGCAGACGATCTCCCTTTTCGGCGGCCGGCGCGTGGTCTGGCTGAAGGACGTGAATTTCCTCGCCGACACCGTGACCGGCCGCGCCGAGGGCACGCTCCAGCAGGTGGAGGAACTGCAGGCGTTGCTCGGGCGGGTGAACCCGGACGAGGTCGCGGTGGTGGTCACCGCGGCGCCGTTGGACCGGCGGCGCTCGTTCTGCAAGTGGTGTGAGGCGACGGCGGACTACACCTTGGTCGGGGACGAGGGCCGGGAGGGGGGGGCTGCGCTGGAACAGGTGGCGCTGGCCGAGGCGGCGGCGCAGGGGGTGACGATCACCGCGGACGCGCTCGGGCTGCTGCTGGCCAAGGTCGGCTCGAACTCGCGGCTGCTGGTCGAGGAGGTGCGCAAGCTCGCGACCTACGCGGACCCTCCGGCCGGGCCCGGAACGAAGACAGGCGGGGGCGTCATCGAGGAAAAACACGTCGAGGAGCTGACGCCTAATTTCGCGGAGGGGGATTTCTTCGAGGCTGCGGAGGCGTTTGGCAGTGGCGATCTGCCGTGGGCCCTGGCCGCGCTGCACCGGCATTTTTTCGCCGGCGGCGACGCGCGGCCGGTCATCGCCGCGCTGCAAAACCGCAACCGCCTGCTCGTGCAGCTCCGCGTGCTGCTCGACACGGGGGAGGTGCGGCTCGGACCGCGCGGGCTGGACAAGGCGGGTTTCGAGCG
Source organism: Opitutaceae bacterium (assembly GCA_028688225.1). Lineage (GTDB taxonomy): Bacteria > Verrucomicrobiota > Verrucomicrobiia > Opitutales > Opitutaceae > Fen-1467. The sequence goes on from JAQTYQ010000004.1 coordinate 152,323, forward strand.
CGCCGCGGAGATCCATCGGCGGCATTTCGGCGGGTCGACGGAGAAGAGCCCGTTCAACGTCTTCACCCAGAACCTCTGGTATCTGGGCAAGCTCGCCGGGAGCGCCCGGCTGCCCTCGCTGCGCCGCCTGATCGACAACCAGCAGGAGTTCATCGCCGCCTTCGAGGAGATCATCCGCCGGCCCGGCGAGCAGGAGGAGGTGCTGCGCGAGATGGCGGTGCGGTGCCTGGCCCAGCCGGAGGCGCGGCCGGCGGCGCTAAATCCGGGTTAACCTCCGCCGGCCGCTGATTTTTCAGTAGCTATCCCCCGGGGGTTTTGTTACGGCTCCCGACTCCGCTTTCTCCGCCTTGAAATCCCCGTCATCCAGCACGGCCTCCCCGTTCGCGCCGAAGGCGCCTGAGCCGCCCGCGGCGGCCGGGGAAACCCCGCGCCCGCCGGTGGAGCCGCCCGCCATCGCCAACGTCCTCGCCGAGCGCTACGCCTCGCCCGCGATCAAGGACATCTGGTCGGTGCCGGGGCGCATCCTGCTGGAGCGCGATTTCTGGATCGCGGTGATGAAGGCCCAGAAGGACCTCGGCGTGCCCATCCCGGTCGAGGCGATCAAGGATTACGAGCGCGTCCGGGACCTCATCAACCTCGGCGCCATCCTCAAGCGCGAGCGGGTGACGCTGCACGACGTCAAGGCGCGCCTCGAGGAATTTTCGGAGCTGGCCGGCCGGCAGTTCATCCACCTCGGGCTCACCAGCCGCGACCTGACGGAGAACGTCGAGCAGCTGCAGATCCACCGGTCGCTCAAGGTGGTCCATTTCAAGGCCGTGGCCGCGCTCCTCGCGCTCGCCCGCCAGGCCGAGGCGCATCGCGACCTCATGATCACCGGCCGCACACACAACGTGCCGGCGCAGCCGACCACGCTGGGCAAGCGGCTCGCGATGTTCGGTCAGGAGCTGCTGATCGCGCTCGACCGGCTGGAAAACCTGATCGAGCGCTACCCGGTGCGCGGCCTGAAGGGCGCGGTTGGCACGCAGCTCGACCAGCTCACCCTGCTCGGCGGCCGCGCCGACCGGGTCGCCGAACTGGAGGGCCGCATCCTCCGGCACCTCGGTTTCCGCGCGCCGCTGATCGCGGTGGGACAGGTTTACCCGCGCAGCCTCGATTTCGACGTCGTGTCGGCGCTGCACCAGGTGGGGGCGGCGGCGGCGAGCTTCGCGCTCACGCTGCGGCTGATGGCCGGGCAGGGGCTGCTCACCGAGGGTTTTCAGGAGGGTCAGGTCGGCTCGTCGGTCATGCCGCACAAGGTGAACGCCCGCAATTGCGAGCGCATCTGCGGCTTCCATGTCATCCTCGGCGGCTACGTGACGATGACGGCGTCGCTCAGCGGCGACCAGTGGAACGAGGGCGACGTCTCCTGCTCGGTGGTGCGCCGGGTGGCGCTGCCCGACGCCTTCTACGCCATCGACGGCCTGCTCGAGACCTTCCTCACCGTGCTCCGGCAGATGGAGGTGTTTCCCGCCTCCATCGCCGTGGAGAACGAGCGCAACCTGCCGTTTCTTGCCACCACCACCATCCTCATGGAGGCGGTCAAACACGGCGCCGGCCGCGAGACGGCGCACGCCGCGATCAAGGAGCACGCCCTCGCCGCGGCGAAGGCGCTGCGCGCGGGCGGCACCAACGGTGAGACCGACCTGCTCGCGCGCCTGGCCGCGGACCGGCGCATTGGTCTCGGCAAAAAGCAGCTGCAAGCCATCCTCGCCGAGAGCAACCGCTACGTCGGCGCGGCGCCGCACCAGGTCGATGCGTTTGTCGCCGAGGTGCAGCCGCTGGCGAAACGGGTGAAGGGCGCGGCGGAGTACCAGCCGGGCAAGCTGCTGTAATCCGCGCCGGCTGACCGATTGGTGATGCATTCTCGATTGCCTGACGCGAGTCGCCTCCTCCCGGGGTTTCTTGATTTCTGCTATTGCGTTTCAAGTGGTTTGGCCTAGGTTGCCGGCATGCGTTTCTCGTGGGACCCTGCCAAGGAGCGCGCCAACGTCGCGCAGCATGGGGTGGATTTCACGGAGGCGCAGCAGGCCTTTGCCGATCCACACGCGCTTGTGCTGTTCGATGTCGCCCACAGCGATCGTCGCGAGTTGCGCTGGTGGTTGCTGGGCCGGGTGGGCGCCCGCATCCTCCTCGTGCGCTACACCCACCGGCCGGGAGGCATCGTCCGCCTCATCGGCGCCGGCTACTGGAGGGAAGGACGCGATTACTATGAAAACTACTGGAAACAAACGTAGGTCACCGTCCCCGGTGTTCGACGCGGAAGGCTATCAGACGGACTTAACGAGCCTCAACGGCACGCCGTTGCCGGACCTCAAACGCGTGAAGGCCCGGCCATTTGGCTGGGGCGGAGTCCGCACCGGTGCCGGGCGCCGGTCAACCGGACGCCGGCCGGTCATGCTCCGGCTGACACCCGGAACGATCCGGCAACTCCGTGCCACCGCCAGGAAACAGGGCAAAACCCTCTCCGACCTCGCCGAAGAACGCTTGGCCGTCGTCTGACAACCTGATGCAATGTCAAAGCCCTACAATATGAGTCGAAACATCGTCAGCGAATTGGTGCGCTTCGTAAGCCATTTTTGAAGAGGTATTGAGTCGCAAAAAGCATGTGAAGGCGCGCTGGGTCTCAAGATGAGGAATTGAGGTGGACCTGGAGCAATATTCCCGGGGCAGGGTGGCCGGGGCGGCGTAAAATCGGCAGGACGCGGGAAATTTGATTGCCACGCCTCGGAGCGGGGCCTTTCGTTGCTCCTCTTCACGCGATTTTTGAACCTTTGCATCATCCCTAGCCATGGCTGAACTCGTAGGAAATTGTCTTGTGGCCCAGTCCGGCGGTCCCACCGCCGTGATCAACGCCAGCGTGGCCGGCGTCGTCGCCGAGGCCCTCAATCACAACTGCATCGAGGAGATCTACGGCGGCCTGAACGGCGTGCTGGGCATCCTCAACGAGGAGTTCATCGATCTGGCGGCGGAGTCGCAGCAGCAGATCCGCTCCCTCCGCAGCACGCCTGGCGCCGCGCTCGGCACCTGCCGGTACAAGCTCAAGAAGCAGCAGGACTTCGACCGTGTGCTCGAGGTATTCAAGGCGCACAACATCCGCTATTTCTTCTACTGCGGCGGCAACGACTCGCAGGACACTGCCGACAAGATTTCCAAGCTTGCCCAGACCCAGGGTTACGATCTGCGCGTCATCGGCGTGCCCAAGACCATCGACAACGACCTGCCCGTCACCGATCACTGCCCCGGCTACGGCAGCGTGGTCAAGTACATCTGCGCCACCGTGCGCGAGCTGGCCTGCGACAACGAGGCCATGGGCCAGAACGATCTCGTCTCGATCCTCGAGGTCATGGGCCGCAACGCCGGCTGGATCGCCGCGGGCGCCGCGCTGGCCAAGCGCCGCGACCACCCCTACGACCCGCCGCACCTGATCTACCTGCCCGAAACGCCGTTCAGCACCGAGAAGTTCGTCGAGGATGTGCGCCGCGTGCTCAAGCGCGAGAAGTACTGCCTGGTCGTCGTCGGCGAGGGCCTCATCGACAAGGACGGCAACTACGTGGCCACCGACGGCGCCGGCCCCGACGCCTTCGGCCATGCGCAGCTCGGCGGCGCGGGCGACTACCTGGCGGGTTTGGTGACGCAGCATGTCGGCGTGAAGGCACGCACCGCCAAGCTCGGCATCGCGCAGCGCGCCGCCGCCCACTGCTCGTCGAAGACCGACAATGACGAGGCTTTCCTGGCCGGCCAGGCCGCGGTCAAGGCCGCCATCGCGGGCGAGACCGACAAGATGGTCGTGCTCGTGCGCGGCGACACCGACCACTACACCTGCGAAACCGGGCTCGCCCCGCTCAGCGAGATCGCCAACGGCGTGAAGAAGCTGCCCCGCGAATGGATCAACGAGGACGGCGTGAGCATGAACTTCCAGTTTTTCCGCTACGCGCTGCCGCTCATCCAGGGCGAGGTGGCGGTGCCATATGACAACGGGGTGCCTGCCTTTGCCCGTCTCGAAAAACACCGCGTGGAGAAGCTGCTGTCGCCGTACGAGGTCTGACGCGCTGGTGTAGCCAAACTCGTGAGAGTTTGGATGTTTTTTCCAAGGCCAGTCCGCGTGACCGGCCTTTTTGTTTGGAGCGCCCGGCAGCGGAAAGAATTGATCGGGATTTACAGACACGATGACCCATCGAGCCGGCTGGTAACTGGAGCCGCGGCGCCCCCACCGCGGTTTTCGAGGGAAACGCGACGGGGCGTCGCGTCCCCAACCTGGCCAATCAGCACGGGTCTCCGCCGCACACCTATTTGGTCAGATCGTACAGCGCGTAGCCGGCGAAGAGATTGGGGCGGAAGGCGCAGGGGGTATGCCAGTCGCCGCGCAGCAGCGCGCGGCGGGTGACGGTGATGCCCTTGGCGGCGCAGAAATGCTCGAAGTCGGCGATGGTCACCGGATTGGCCGGCCGGCTCTCGAACCACTCGGTGGTATAGACGGGATTCCGGGGCTTGCGGCCGGAAAAGAAGGCGTCGGCCCGGTTCTTCCAGTAGCCATGGTTGACAAAGCCGACAGTGAGCGCGCGGCCCGCGCGCAGCGCCTCGAGGATGACGGCGGCCGGATCCGCCAGTTCCTGCACCGTGCGCGAGCAGATGACGCGGTCAAAAAAACGATCGGGGAACGCGCGCATGAACGCCTCCATGTCGCCCTGGTAGGCGGTGACGCCGCGGCGCACGCAGCCGAGAATCTTGTGGAAATCGAGGTCCACGCCCATCCCCCGCACCTGCTTGGTCTGCTGCAGGTAGTCGAGCAGCACGCCGCGGCCGCAGCCGAGGTCGAGCACGCGGCTGCCGGGCTCGACCCAGTCGCCGATGATCTGCATGTCGACGGTGCGCTTTTCGACGAGCTTGTTCATGGCGATGACGGCGAACCCAGGAAACTGCGCACCAGCGCGTAGAGCTCCTCGGACTCGAGCAGGAACGAGTCGTGACCGAGGTTGGTGGCCAGCTCGGCGTAACTGGCGCGTTTGCCGGCCCGCAGCAGTGCGAGCACGATCTCGCGGTTTTGCTCGGGCGGAAAAAGCCAGTCGCTGGCAAAGGCAACGCTGAGCGTCTCGGCCTCGACGGCGGCGAACGCCTGCTCGAGCGATCCGTAGGCGGCGGTGAGATCGAAGTGGTCGAGCGCGCGGGTGATGTAGAGGTAGGAATTGGCGTCGAAGCGGTTGATGAAGCTTTCGCCTTGGTGGCGCAGGTAGCTCTCGACCTCGAACTGCACGTCGAAGGTGTACGCCGGGTTGTTCGCGGCGGCCTTGCGGCGGCGGCCGAACTTCAAGTCCATGCTCGCGTCGGAAAGATAGGTGATGTGCGCCATCATGCGGGCCACGGCCAGACCGACACGCGGGCCGCCGCCCCGGGGGTAGTCGCCGTGGTTCCAGTCGGGATCCTGCATGATGGCCTGGCGGCCGACCTCGTTGAAGGCGATGGCCTGGGCGCTTTCGCGCGCGGTCGTGGCCATCGGAATCAGACGCCGCACAAAAGCCGGATACTCAAGGCCCCACTGCAGCACCTGCATGCCGCCCATCGATCCGCCGATGACGGCCTGGAGCGAGGCCAGGCCGAGATGGTCGCACAGCAGTTTTTGTGCGCGCACCATGTCGCGGATGGTGACGAAAGGGAACGTCAGCCCGAACGGCCGCCCGGTGCGCGGGTCCAGCGACGAGGGGCCGCTCGATCCCTGGCAGCCGCCGAGCACGTTGACGCACAGGACGAAGAAACGGTTCGTGTCGACCGCCTTGCCGGGGCCGATGAAATTGTTCCACCAGCCGGGCTTGGGATCGGTGAGGGCGTGGATGCCGGCGCAGTGATGGTCGCCGCTGAGCGCATGGCAGATGACGACGGCATTGTCGCGCGTGGCGTTGAGGCGGCCGTAGGTTTCGTAGCGCAGCGTGAAGCCGGGCAGCACTTGGCCGCTCTCACAGGTGAAGGACGCCGGATGAACAAAGTCGTGCGGCTCGACCAAGCCCACCTCGCCGGACTCCGGGGGCAGGAGGGGAATATCTTCAGCGTCGTTCATGGCGGCCCGCTATTAACCACAGATGGACGCGGATGAACACAGATTTTTGCGTCATGGCGCGGGACGCCATGACAAACGAATGCGGCGCGCCCAGCGGTCGCGCCCTACCTCCGCCAAGGGAGATAGGTAGGGACGGACCGCCGGGCCGTCCGTCCGAGACCGGTGAGGCGGACATCGCGGCGAGTCCGCGCTTATCCCGCGTTCGCCTGCTCGCTGAGCGCGTCGTCCATCTCTTCATTCGAGAAGACGTTCTGGACGTCGTCGAGCTCCTCCAGCGCCTCCTGCAGCTTCACGAGCGAGCGGGCGCTGTCGAGACTGGTGACGGGAACCGTCTGGACGGGCACGTAGGCGATCTCGGCGGAATCGGGTTTGAGGCCTTTTTTCTCGAGGGCATGGCTGACGGCGTCGAAGGCCCGGATGGCGCAGCGGATCTCGAAACCCTGTTCGGTGGTGATGACATCGTCGGCGCCGACCTCGAGGGCAAGCTCCACCAGCGCATCCTCGGTGGCCTTGTCCTTGCTGAGGAGAAACTGGCCGCAGTGCTGGAACTTGAACAGCACGGCGCCCGCGCCGGCAAGGTTGCCGCCGAAGCGGGTGAAGACGCTGCGCACCTCGGAGGCGGCGCGATTCTTGTTGTCGGTCGTCACCTGCACAATCATGGCGACGCCGCCGGGGGCGTAGCCTTCGTAGGTCACCTCGTCGTAGACCACGCCGGGCAGCTCGCCGGTGCCCTTTTTGATGGCCCGGTCGATGTTGTCCGCGGGCATGTTGGCCTCGCGCGCCTTCATCAGGATGGTGCGCAGCCGCGGATTCATCCCCGGGTCGCCCCCGCCGGCCTTCGCGGAAATGGTGATGTCGCGCGCGAGGCGGCTGAACACCTTGCCTCGACGGGCGTCGGTGATCCCCTTGTAGTGTTTGAGTTTGGCCCACTTGCTATGACCAGCCATGGCAGGAGTGAAAGTGAAAGTGAAAGTGAAAGTGGAAGTGGAGGCGGGAGGCGGGAGGCGGGAGGCGAAGCATGCCCTGAACCAGCAGGTGTTCTACTTCTTACCCTTCCTTTTTGCCGGCGTCACGTTCTTCATGCCGTCCGGGCCGGCGGCGGGGGCGGGCTCGTCGTCCTTCATGCGGTTGATGACGAGCTGCTGGATGATGGTGAAGACACCGTTGACGGTAGAATAGAGCGCGAGCGCACAGGAAAAACTGTAACAGAACAGGGTGAAAATCACCGGCATGAATTTCATCATCTTCGCCTGCGCGTTGTCGACCGTCGGCTGCGGGGTCAGACGCATCTGGTAGAGCATGGTGGCGCCCATGAGCAGCGGCATGATGTTCAGCGGAAATCCAAGGAAGTGGGCGACCGTGTCGGGCGCGGAGAGATCCGGAGCCCAAAGGAAGCTTTGGAACCGCAGCTCGGCGGTGCTCTGCAGCATGGTGAAGAAGCCGATGAAGAGCGGCATGGTGATGAGGATCGGCAGGCAGCCGCCCATCGGATTGATCTTGTGCGCCTTGAACAGCTCGAGGGTCGCCTGGTTGAGCTTCTGCGGGTTGTCCTTGTGCTTCTCGCGCAGGGCCTGGATCTCGGGCTGGAACTTCTGCATGCGCTTGGCGGAACGCGAGGCCGCCAGGGTGAAGGGCAGGGTGACGGTCTTGATGATGAGCGTCATCAGGATGATCGCGAAGCCCCAATTGCCCACCCAGCGATGCGTCCAGTTCATGAGGGTGTTCATGAACGGTGCGACGTAGCCGCAGAGAAAAATCCGCATGTACCAGTTCGAGTCATACTGCATGACCTTGTCTTCGCCGTTCGGGAACTGGGCGAGGCGCCGGTATTCCTTGGGGCCGACGAAGAGGTTCCCCGCGAGCGTCGCCGAGCCGGCAGGAGCGAGCACGGGCAGGTCGAAGCGCTCCGCGCCGGTCAGGCCGACGTTGGGGCGCTGCGAACCGGGGAAGGGCGGCAGGTCGATGCGCCGCGTGACGACGGCCACACCGGGTTTGTCCGCCGTGAAGATGCTGGCGAAAAACTGGTTCTTCACCGAGGCCCAGACAATGGGGCCGCTCTTTTCCACGAAGGATTTGGGCGTGGTGTCCCGGCCGAACATGCGTCCGATGAAGCCGGCGCCCTCGAGCGCGCCGCGATCGGTGAATTGGGTCCTGTTGCCGTCGTCGCTCGCGACGTTGAGATATTGGCCATAGTCGTTGAGGTTGACGAGCGACGCCGTGCCGAGGCTGAGCGCGACGCGGGGCAGCGTCACGGCCTCGGTCGTCAAATTGCGGAAGGTGGTTTCCTGCCGGACCACGTAGGGATCGCCGGCCGGGTCGCCCGGGGCGCGGATGGCATAGCGGCGGGTGACCTCCAGGCGGTGGTCAAGCACGAGGCGATAGACGGCCTCGGTCGGCGTCGAGGAAACGAGTTCGTAGCGCGCCGTGCGGTCGAGACCGGGGAACGAATCCTCCGTGAACGCCAGGATCGGGTCGGCGTGGAGCTGGTTGAAGACATAGTGGCCGGGTTTGCCCAGCTCGGCGTCGTATTTCCGGAAAGCGACGTCGCGGATGGCCCCGCCGAAATCGGTGAGATGCACCTCGACGAAGTCGTTGTAGAGCGTGGTGACTGTCGCCTCGGTGCTGTCCTTGGCGACGGCGGCGAAGGTGGCGTCCGACGGCATGACCGGCGGCGGCAGGGCGGCGGGATTCGCCGGCGCGGACGTCACGGGCGGGAAACTAGGCGGTTGGCCGATTTCCGGCGCGTGCGGCGCCGCGGGCGGCGAAAGACGCGAGCCGAGGTAGAGGCTGACAAACGCCGCGGCCAGCAACAGGGCACCGATCAAGGTGTTCTTTTTATCCATTAAGGAGAGATGGTGAAGGTGAGAATGAAAAGGGAAGAGGGCAGGAGCGGCCGGTGTTCAGCGGGCGCAGCCAAAACCGTGAGGGTCTGGCTCTGCGCCGGCGGGCGGGCGGATGGTCTGAGCCCAAACGCGCACGCATTTGGCTGCAGGATGCGCTCGCGGGACCGGATCAAAGCCGCCCGGATGCAGGGGATGGCATTTCAGCAGGCGGCGGAGCGACAGCCACGCGCCGGCCAGGGCGCCGTGCTCGCGCACCGCCTGCGCGGCGTATTGCGAGCAGGTCGGATGAAAACGGCAGCCGCACGCCGGGCCCAGCACCACCGGCAGCACCGGCGAAAGCGTGCGCCGGTAAAGCCAGATCAAGCCCAGCAGGCCGCGCGCGGGCAGCGACGCAGCCAGCGTGATCACACGCCAGAGGATCGAGGAAGCTCCGCCGGATGAGTTCATGCTTGGCCACCCCGGATGCGCCGACAGGCATCGATGAACTTCGCCTCGGCCTCGTGAAAGGCAAGCCGGTTGAGCGAGGCGCGTGCCACCAGCAGGAGATCGGTCCCGGAAGGAAGGAGCGTCTGGTGGCGGCGGAAGAGCTCACGCAGACGGCGTTTGGCGGCGTTGCGGCGCACCGCGCCGCCCACCGCGGCGGCTGAGGCCACCACGCCCACCCGCGCCAGCGACGATCCGGTCGCGGCGCCGGCAGGATCGCGGCTTCGCCACCACACGGTGAAGGCCCCGCCGTCGAGACGGCGACCCTGCGCACGCACCTGGCGGAAGTCGTTCTGTCGCCGCAGATGCTGCTCGGTGCGCATGTGCATCGGTGGAAATGGAACCGGCGCGAATCGGAGCAGGCTGACTGCGGATGAGGACAGCAAGGGCGCGAACGCACTCAGGCGACCGTCAGGCGCTTGCGGCCCTTGTGGCGGCGGGAAGCGAGCACCTTGCGACCGCTTTTGGTGGACATGCGGGCGCGGAAGCCGATGCGGCGCACGCGCTTTTTGCGGTGGGGGCGGAATGTAGGTTGCATGATTTTGTCGAAAAAAGAGGGTCAAGGTGACCGGAGCCGCTCTGGGGTGTCAAGGACGGGCTTGGGTGTGTTTCAGGGTTTCACTCCGCCCGGAAAACCGCCAGCCTTGGCGCATGTGCTACCGCTATCTGCTGCAGGTGGAAGCGCTGCAGGCGTTGGCGGAGCGCCTGGAAGTCATCTGCCCCGCCGGCTGGCGGTCGCGCTACAACCTTGCCCCCGGTGAGCCCATTCCCGTGGTGCGGATGCGTTCCGCCGCCACGGCGCGGGAAGTCGCCATGCTGCGCTGGGGACTGGTGCCGGGCTGGGCCCGGGAGAACGATGCCGCCCGGGCGCCGGCCAACGCCCGGGCGGAAAGCCTGGCGGACCGGCCGACCTTCCGCGACGCCTACCGCCACCGCCGGTGTCTCATTCCGGCCAGCGGCTTCTATGAGTGGCAGGGCCGGGGCCGACGCCGGCAACCCTACCTGTTTCGCCTGCGCGGCGAGGCGGCGTTCGGTTTCGCCGGCCTGTGGGAGGCATGGCCTGATCCCGCCTCCGGACGGAAGCTGGAAACCTGTGCGATCATCACCACCGCGCCCAATGAGCTGATGCGTCCCATCCATGACCGCATGCCGGCCATCCTCGCACTGGAGGACTGCGGACGCTGGCTCGATTCCCGCCGCGTGCAACCGCGGGAACTCGCCCCGCTGCTGCGCCCTTTTCCCGCCGAGGCGATGACCGCCACTCCACTCACCAACCGCGTGAACAACCTCCGCCACGATGATCCCGCCTGCCTCGAACCGGCGCCCGCCCTGGACCGGGATGGCGATCCGGCGCAGCTTTCGCTCGGTTGGTGACCGGGCCCACCGGACGCGCCGACAAGACTTCGACATTTTCATGGATCAGGCGCAATTTGACAGAACCGGCACCCGCATGTAAGAGACCGTTGGTCCGCAGCCACCACTCCTATCCATGCACTTGTCCGTCACCTTCCTCCAGCGCGGCCTCCTGATGGCCGCTTTTGCCCTCCCGGCCGCCGTCCTTCACGCCACCGACTCCTTCGAGGGCCGGGTGGAGATGAAACTCACCAGCGCTGAGCGCGGCGATCCGCACGTCATCAATTACGCCCTCAAGGAGGGCAAACTGCGCTTTGATTTCCCGAAAGATCAACCCGGACGGGAGCAGGGCGGGGGCAGCGGCGCGATGATCGTCGATTTCGGCAAGCGCGAGACGCTGATCCTCATGGAGATGCCCGACCGTCAGGGCGGAGCGCCGCGCAAGATGTATATGCGTCGCCCGCTCCCGCAGCCGGGCGAAGTGCAGCCCAACCGTGGCGGGGCCGACGAGCCGGTCAGCAGTCCCGTCGCCACCGGCCGCACGGAGGTCATTGCCGGCTACAAGGCCGCCGAATACACGGTGACCGGCAAGAACGGCGATATCCACGAACTCTGGCTGGCGAAGGGGCTGGGTAATTTCATGTTCCCGGCCGCGCAGAATCCAATGGGTCACGGCCGCCCGGCGAACGCGCCTGCCTGGGAAAAGCTTGTCCGGAACGGTGGTTTTTTCCCGCTGCGCGTCATCACCCGTGACACCGGTGGCCGCGAGAAGACGCGTCTGGAGGTGACGAAGATCGAGAAAATCGCGCTGCCCGATACACTCTTCACCCCCGAGGGCTACAGCGAATTTCAAATCCCCGGTTTGGGCGGCGGACTTCCGGGCGGCCTCAATCCGTTCAAGCGCTAAACCAGCGCGCCGCCCGGGGGATTTCCGGCTTCCCGTGCCACCGGCTTGCCAGCGGCGGATATCCTTGGCTTGGTGCGGAAAACCGCCGGTGGCCAAACCGGGATTCATGCGCCGCATCAAGCACTTGGAGGGAAACCTCCGCCCGGTGCCAGCAGATCGCCTACTGAGGCCGATGGGCTCTCGCCTCGGAAACTTTTTTGTGTAGCGTGCGTCTAACGAGCCAAACGCCATGAAAACGAAGGTCTTCATTCTTGCCATGTTGCTCAGTACGGGCGCCGGGCTGGCTTTCGCAGCCGATCCGGCGACGGCCAAGCCGGAGTCGCAGGTGGCGGTCGTCTATGTCGACCCGGAGAAATTCACGGATGTGAAGCAGGAGAACTGGACCGAGAATTCCACTAACCTGCTCGATCAGCTCAAAGAGTTCATGACCGAGACGGGTGCGCGCTACGTGCCGGCCGGCATGCATCTCGAGATCAAGGTCACCGACGTCGATCTGGCCGGCGACTTCGAACCGTGGCGCGGCCCGGATTTTGACCACGTCCGCGTCATCAAGGACATCTATCCACCCCGCATCAAACTGGAGTTCAGCCTGACCGACGAGAAAGGCAAGGTGGTCAGCTCAGGCAAGCGCGCCCTGACTGATCTGGCCTACCAGATGCGGAGCACGACCATCCTGCCGCGGGACGACTACCTGCGTCACGAGAAGGAACTGCTGCGGGACTGGTTCTACGACGAATTCAACAGCCTGCGCAAAGGCTGAACGCGCCCGGCCCGGAGCGGCGTGCGTCCAGATAATTGTTTTCGCGCGGCCGCGGATCTTCTACGTTCGCGGCCGTGGTTATCTCCCCCGAAACGGAACGCATCGACAAATGGCTGTGGGCCGTGCGCATCTTCAAGACGCGCAGCCTGGCCACCGACTCGTGCCGCGCCGGCAGTGTCACGGTGAACGGCCAGCCGGTGAAATCCTCCCGCGGCGTACGTCCCGGCGAAATCGTCGTCGTGCGGCAGGGGCTCGTCCACCGCACGCTCAAGGTGCGGGCGGTGCCGCCGGCGCGTGTGGGCGCCAGGCTCGTCGCAACCTACTGTGAGGAACAGACGCCGCCGGCCGAATTCGAGAAGGCGCGGCGGCAGCGCGTGCAACAGTTTCTCGCCCGGGCCAAGGGTTCGGGTCGCCCAACCAAGCGCGACCGGCGCTTGATCGACCGGCTCCTCGGCTGAGCGGCACGCGGCATCTCTCCCCATGACCGATCTCACTGCGCGATTCGCGGCCGGGATGCAGGCGACCGGCCGGCGCCGCGTCAACGGTCATGCCGCATCCAGGCGCATCAACCGCGCCATCCCGATGCCCGAGGACATCAAGGCGGAGCACCGCATCGGAATGCCGCCGGCCCGGCGCGTCCGCGGCAGGTTCGCCGGCGGAACCCCGCGCCTGGTTCGCAGACCGTGTTCATGAAAAGGCACTTCATTCTTGCGCCTTTTGGCAGCGCCGGGGACGTCAATCCGTTCCTTTGGATCGGCCGCGGCCTGCGGGAGCGCGGCCATGAGGTGACGCTCATCGTCGCGCCGCCGTTTGCCCCGGCGGCCCGACGTGCGGGCTTCCCATTCCTCACCGTCGGGGAGCCGGGGCTGTATGAGCGGGTGATCCAAGATCCCGACCTGTGGCATCCCTGGCGTGGCATGGATCTCACCATCGGTTACGCGGGCCGCCTGACGGAGGAGTATTTCGAGGCCATCCGCACCGTGGTGGACCGGGCCGGCGACAAGACGGCGCTGGTCGGTTCCTTTCTGGCTTTCGGCGCCCGCCTGGCGCGGGAGAAATTCGGCCTGCCCCTGGCCACGATCCATTTGCAGCCGGCGTTGTTCCTCAGCTTGCACGACACGCCGGTAATGCGAGCGCATCTGGAATGGTTCACGAAGCTGCCGCGCTGGCTCAAGCGGGCGTTCTTCGCCCTGCCGAATCCTGTCGACCAGACGGCCGGACCGCCGGTGCAAAAGGCCTGCGCCCGCGCCGGCGTCGCGCCGCCACGCCGTCTGGTCCAGGAATGGATGCATTCCCCCGATGCGGTGTTGGGATTGTTCCCCGACTGGTTTGCCGTGCCGCAGCCGGATTGGCCGCCGCGCTGCCGTCTGGCCGGCTTTCCGCTTTACGACCTTGGCGACCAGCTGGAACTGACGCCGGAACTGGAGCGTTTCCTGGCCGGCGGGCCGCCTCCGGTGCTGTTCACGCCGGGCAGTGCCATGGCCCACGGGCGGAAATTTTTTGCGACGGCACTGGAGGCCTGCCGCCGGCTGGGCCGGCGCGGGATTTTCGCGACCGCGCACGGCGACCAGCTTCCAGCGCGCCTGCCGGCCACGGTGCAGGCCGTGGACTATGTGCCCTTCAGCCGGCTGATGCCCAGGGTGGCGGCCGTCGTGCACCACGGCGGAATCGGCACGCTGTCGCAGGCATTGGCGGCGGGAGTGCCGCAGCTCGTGATGCCGATGGCGCATGACCAGCCCGACAACGCCCACCGGCTTGTCCGGCTCGGCGTGGCGCGGCGGCTTTATCCGCCCCGGTTTACCGCCGGCCGGGTCACGGCGGCCCTGCGCGCCCTCCTGCAGGATTCCGCCGTGCGCACCGCGTGTGTCTCCGCCGCGGAAAAAGTACGCGCCGCCCGTCCGGCCGACGTGGTGCTCGACACCTTGGAAACCCTGCGCCGCGTCGATTGAGTCGCCATGCCCGCTGTCCCCACGCTTGCTGGAATCCGGCTGCATCTCGCGGCGCTGCAACGCTGCCGTTTGTGCCCGCAGATGCACCGGCCGGTCGTCGTGGGCCGGCCGGTGGCGAGCCGCATCCTGCTCGTGGGCCAGGCGCCGGGCGACAAAGAGCCGAAGCTTGGCCGGCCCTTCGCGTGGACCGCCGGCCGGACGCTCTTCCGCTGGTTGCACGCCACGCTGGGCTGGACGGAGGAACAGACGCGCGACCGGGTTTATTTTGCCGCGGTCTGCCGCTGTTTTCCCGGCAAGAAACCGCAGGGCGGCGACCGGGTGCCGGACGGGGAGGAAATCGCCAACTGCGCGCGGTGGCTGGAACGCGAGTTCGCCCTGTTGCGACCCCGGCTGGTGCTTCCGGTCGGCAAACTGGCCATCACCCGGTTCCTCGGCGAGCGGCCGCTGACCGAGGTGGTCGGGCGCGCGTTCCGGGTCACCGTTTACGGACGGGAGGTCGACGTCGTGCCGCTGCCGCATCCCTCGGGGGCCTCACCGTGGCACCGCATGGAACCGGGCAAGACGCTGCTCCAGCAGGCGTTGGCCCTGGTGGCGGCGCATCCGGCCGTGCGGCCGGCGCAGGATCCCGCAGGAAAAGAATAGCTTGTATTTTCCCGAGGAATCTGTGTGCTGCGCAACGCTTCCTGGATAGATTGTGTTAGGTTACGAGATATGGTGGATTATCAGGCGGGCTTGGCGCCCGGTGATGATTTGAAACCCGGTGATCGGGAACAGTCCGTGAGCTACCGGTAGATCAAGGGATCATCATTATGGGTTCGAAATTGTATGTTGGTAATCTGGCTTTCAGCACGACTGAGAGCGAATTGCGCGATCTCTTTGCGCAGCACGGTACGGTGTCCGAGGTGTTCATTGCCATGGACAAATTCAGCGGCCGCTCCCGCGGTTTCGCGTTTGTGACGATGGGCTCGGACGCCGAGGCCAAGGCGGCCATCACCGGCGTCAACGGCAAGAATGTCGGGGGGCGCGACCTCACGGTCAACGAAGCCCGCCCGAAAGAAGAGGGCGGCGGCCGTTCCTTCGGTGGCGGCGGCGGCGGTGGTGGTGGCCGTTCCTACGGCGGCGGCGGCGGTGGCAATCGCCGGTACTGAGCCGTCGTTTTCCCACCGGTTTGCTTTGCAGGCGGGGCCCCAGCAGGGCCTCGCCTTTTTGCTTTTCGGGACGGGCTTCGGCCGGAGTGCGGCTGCGGACTTTACTTTCACCTGCTGGATGCAAAACTTGCCGCATGCGCACCGCTTTCTGGCTTGCACTGTCCGTCGCCGTCTGGAGCGCGCTGCCATTGCAGGCGCAGCGGGAAAAACTGTCCTGGGACGAACTGGCCATCGTTGAAAAGACCTGGCCGAAGGCCAGGAAGACATCCACCGGCCTGCGCTACATCATCCTCAAGGAAGGCACGGGCGACGCCACCCCCCAGCCGGGCGACAAGGTGGCGGTGCTTTATCAGGGCCGTTTGCTCAACGGCAAGGTTTTCAACGAAGAGCTGGATCCGGCCCGGCCGTTCCGTCCCCGCATCGGCCGCGATCAGCTCATCGCCGGCTGGGAGGAGGTGCTCAAGCAGATGAAGCGGGGCGAGAAACGACTGATCATCGTGCCCTATGAACTCGGCTACGGCACCCGTGGCAACCCGCCGCGCATTCCCCGCCGCGCCACGCTGGTCTTCGAGATCGAACTGCTGGATTTCAGCAAAGAGTAGGGCGCCCCGGCTCAGCGGCCGGCCCCGCGGTTTGCAGAATTGACGAACGGGTATAGTTTGGCGAATTCGGCCGCGGCCATCTGCCGGGCCTCCGCCTCGGTCCTGGCGGATCCGGAGCCGAGCAACTCATGCATGCGCTTGCTCACCCAGCGGTCGCGGAATTCAGCCTCCACACCCGCGGCCGGCGGCAATTCCGGCGGGACGGCTTTTTTTCCCTTGCGGTGCAACAGGCTGCAACCGGCGGTCAGGGCAAGCGTGAAGACAAGAGCGGCAAGGACGAAGTGTTTCATGGCGTGGAGGTGCAGGCCGGTTGTGGAGGAACGCTACTAAAACCGCGAGCGCATCTTTTTGGTTTCGCTGGGCCGGATTTTTGCTACACCCATGCCCAGCATGAGCGCCGAGTCCTCGCCCCAGCAGGAGCCCCGTCTGAAGTTGAAACTGCATCCGGACAAGGTTCCCGCCCAACCGTTGCCTGCCCCATCGACCACCCCGCCGCCGGCATCCGGACAGACGACGCCCCCTGCGGCCTCCACTCCACCCGCTCCGGTTCCGCCGGCCGCACCGCCGAAGAAACCGCGGATGTCGATCTCGCCTTTGGCGGCCACACAGTCGGCGCCGCCTCTCCCCGTACAACCGCCGGCGGCTCCGGCGGCTTCGATGGCGGTTGGTTCCGCTCCTCCCACCGAGCCCGCCGGGACCGGCCCGGAAAAGGTCAAACTCAAGGTGCGTGTTCCCATTCAGTCGCTGGAAGCGGGACCACCGGCTGGATCGGCTCTTCCGGCCGAACCACCGGCGGCTCCACCAGCCGAGCCGCGCGCGGCCGACCTGCCTGCCGAAGGCGGGATCGAGGAAGCAGCCAAACTTCAGTTGAAATCCAAGGGACCGCCACCCTCTGCATCCACGCCGCCGGCCCCGCCGACCGCAGGTTCGATCCCGCCCATCCTGCCGCTGTCGGCGCCAGTGCCCCCGCCCACCTTCACCCCGGCGGCGGAGCACAGTCCGCAATCAAGCAACAGCCCGCCAGCCGAGATTGGCGCGATCCGCCGGGCCTCCGCTCCGCCTTTTTCTCCTCCATCACCTGTCGAGATGCCGCCCGTTCAGCCCGCCGTCGCAACCGGTGGTGTGCAAGCAATATCCCGGCGTCCAGGTTCCTGGAAACTGGCCGTTGGCGGCATCGGTTTGCTGGTGGTCATCGGTGTGGCTTATATGGGTTACCGCCGATCCACCGCTGTGCCGGTGCCTCCGCCCAAACCGGTAGTGGTCGGGAAACCGGCGCCGACGCCGGTGGAGGCCAAACCTGCGGCCAAACCTCAGACTACGCTGGGTCAGGCGGTTGAAAAGGCGCGCGAGACGGTTGCCGCGGTCGAGGCGAACCATACCGCGCCGGCTGTTGCAGTGATCCGGTCGGAAACCGCTCCCGCGCCGGTTGCCGCCCAAGTCACGCCGTCATCGCCTCCCGCTGCTCCGGCGGCCTCGGCCGTCATTTCCGGCCCAAACCCGGAGTTCCGGACATTCGTCGAAAAGCTCAAGATCGGCGGCGTGCGCATCGGTCCGCCTCCGCGCCTGCTTCTTGAAGGCGTGACTTACAAACCGGGTGACGTCATCTACCAGCCGTTTGGCATTGTCTTCGTCGGCGTGGACGCGAAGACCAAAGAGCTTTTGTTCAAGGACGACACCGGCGCCGTGGTCCGTCGCCGGTATTGAGTCGCCGGCAAAAACCGGGAGGTGCTCATGAATCCGGCGGCAGGGTCTACGCAGCGTAGTCCGGCGGCTTGATCAGGAACGGCAGTCGCCGGCCGCATGCCTCACCATCGCTCAATGGGGCCGGGGGGCACGGGGATGGCGGCGGGCCGCGGGGCACTGTCGTCGCGCATGAAGGAGGCGACGAGTTTCGGCAGGCGGTATTTGGGCAGCAATTCACCCCGGGCGTCGCAAAATTGCATGCGCCAGGTCCGATAGACGGTGAGTGCCGCGTGAAACTCGGCCCGGGTGCGAAACGCGGCGAGCCGGCGTCGAAACTCCACCGCCGGACCGAAGCGCCGGGCATACCAGGCCGCAACCTTGCGGAACATCCGGCAGCCGGTCTCCTCCCCGAAAATTTCGATCATGAGGTCGAGATGGCGGCACATCACCCGCACCCGCTCGTCGAACGATGGCTCCGGCAGCAGTTCCCCGGTGCGCAGGTAATGGCAGGTCTGCTGGAAAATCCAGGGATTGTAAAAGGCGCCGCGGCCGATGCTCACCCCGGCGCAGCCGGTCTCGTCGAGCATCTTTTTCGCGGCCTCGGGCGTGGTGATGTCGCCGTTGCCGATGACGGGAACACTGCGGACCGCCCTGACCACGGCGCAGATGCCCGCCAGGTCGACGGTGCCGCCAAAACCCTGGGCCCGGGTGCGGCCATGCACAAAGATGGCGGCCACCCCCGCATCCTCCAGCACCCGGGCGAGTTCCGGTGCGGTCAAATTGTCGCGGTCCCAGCCGAGGCGCATCTTGGCGGTGACCGGGATCTTCACCGCCGCGACCATGCCGCACACCAGCTCCGCGGTTTTCCGGAGCTCGGTCATCATGGCCGAGCCGCCGCCGATTTTCGTGACCTTGCGCACGGGGCAGCCCATGTTGATGTCAACCGAGGCGATGCCGAGGGCTTCGATCTGAACGGCGGCGTCGCGCATCTCGGCGGGTACACTGCCGAAAAGCTGCACCGCGAGCGGCCGGTCCGCGGGACAGGTTTGGATGAGCTGGAGGGCCCGGCGGTTTTTCTCGAGCAGTGAGCGGGCGTTGACGAGATCGGTGGTGGCCCAGCCGAGTCCACCCAGCTCGCGGATTGCCAGCCGCATGGGCAGGTTGGTGTAGCCTGCCAGCGGCGAGAGAAACAGATTCGACGAAAGCTCGTAGGAGCCGAGGCGCATGGGTCTGTCAACCTTGGACGGGCGCCGAGCAGGGGCAAGGCTGGGCGCGCTCACCTTATTTGGCTGATTCAGTCGGCGAGGTCGGCGAATAGCCTTTCCCAGGCGGTCTCATCGCCAAGCGTGTCGAACACCGTCAATTATAGGGTAAATCCCCCAGAAAAGGCGGGCATATTCAAATTATACCATCATCAACACACTCATAGGTTTGCCATTTTTGAAATCCCATCTAAACAAACATCCCTAGATTGGTCTTGGTCCATTGCGCACAAAGCGGAAGACGTTCTGAAAAAGTATCTCGGATCTGAAAGGCACCGGATTTACCCATGTCTTGGTCCAACCAACAACGGGTTTATGCACGGATCTATTGGCCGATGGTCCTGTCCCCCCTCGCGGTGGGCGCGCTGGTGGCGGGCATTTCCGGCGCGCTCTATCTGCGTGAATCCAGCCAGAGCCGGCAGAATTTATACATCCTCGAGTCCAGCCGGGTCGAGATGCTGGCCCACATCCTCGAGCGCAGCCTGCAGTCGGTCACGAGTGATCTGCGCGTACTGGCAAGCGGCGACGGTCTGGTGGCCTATCTTTCCTCCGGCCATCCGGTCGATCTCGACCGGGCGGTGCAGCGGGCCAGCTTTTTCAGCCGGCAGCAAAACGATTACGATCAGATCCGCTACCTCGACGAGCGCGGCGCCGAGGTCATCCGGGTCAATCAGAACGGCAGCATCGCTTCGCCCAACCGGCTGCAGAACAAGTCCGACCGCCCCTATTTTCGCAACGCGCAGCCGTTGAATCCCGGCCAGGTTTACGTATCGGCCTTTGATCTCAACGCCGAGGACGGCCGCATTGCGACGCCGTTCAAGCCCATCATCCGTTTCTCGACGCCGGTGTTCGATTCGGCCGGTCGACGACAGGGCGTTTACGTCATCAATTACGTTGGCGCGCAGCTCTTCACGCGGCTTGGACAATTCGTGCCGCTCTATCAGCACCGGCTGCGGGTGCTCAATGCCCAGGGATACTGGCTCAAAGCCGCGTCATCCGTCCAGGAGTGGGGTTTCCTGTTTCCCGACCGGGCCGGGATGACCCTGGCCCGGACTGAGCCCGCCCTCTGGAATCGCATCCTCCGCGAACCGGAAGGACGGGCCCGCTACGGAGGCGGACTCCTGACCTGGCGCCGCGTCGGCCTGCTTGAGATCGCGGCCGGCGACTCCGGTGCCGTGATCACGGCGGATCCCTTTCTGGTCGTCGCAGCGGAAGTATCGGCCGAAGAATGGGCGGCAACCTTTCGCGGCCTGCGGCAGACTTTTCTCATCATCGCCGCGGTGCTGCTGCTGTTGATCACGGCCGGCCTGTGGATGTTCCGCTCACGGCAGCAGATGCTCGAGGAGCGGGACCGGTTTTTCACCCTGACACGGGACATGCTGTGCGTGGCCGGATTCGACGGCTACTTCAAGCGGCTCAATCCCGCCTGGGGAAAGACCCTGGGCTACACGAACGACGAATTGTTGTCCCGGCCGTTCCTGGAATTTGTGCATCCGGATGATCGCGCGCAGACCCACAAAGAGGCGGCCGGTCTGGCCCACGGCCGGGAAACCGTCTCCTTCGAAAACCGTTATCGCTGCAAGGACGGATCGTACCGCTGGCTGCTCTGGAGTTCACGGTCCATCGTCAGCGAGCAGCTGATCTTTGCCTCGGCCCGCGACGTGACAGAGCGCAAGCACGACGAGGAGAAAATCCAGCAGCTGCACACCGACCTCCAGCGGCGGGCCGCCCAACTGGAGGCGGCCAATCACGAACTGGAGGCCTTCTCTTATTCTGTTTCGCACGACCTGCGCGCGCCGCTGCGCCACATCGACGGCTTCACCAGCCTGCTGGAGAAGCAGCTGGCTCCGACACCGGACGAAAAGGTGCGCCACTATCTCAGAGTCATCTCCGGTGCCGCCCAGCAGATGGGCCGTCTCATCGACGATCTGCTCGCCTTCTCCCGGGCCGGGCGGATGCAGTTAAGGCCGGCCCTGGTGGATCAGGACGCGCTCGTGGCGACCATCATCCGTGAAGGTGCCCTTGAGCAAGGCGCGCGCCCGATCCAGTGGTCCATCGCGCCCCTGCCGCGGGTGCAGGCCGACCCCGCCATGTTGCGGCAGGTCTGGTTTAATCTCATCGACAATGCCATCAAGTACTCCGGCAAGTCCCCGCACCCGCAGATCGAGATCAGCGGACACGCGGATGCGGCCACGGGGAAGCTGGTCTGCTCGATCCGGGACAACGGGGCGGGCTTCGACATGCAGTATGTCGGCAAGCTCTTCCATATTTTCCAACGTCTGCATGGCGCCGGTGAATTCGATGGCACCGGAATCGGCCTGGCCAATGTGCGGCGCATCGTCGAGCGCCACGGCGGCCGTGTCTGGGCCGAAGGCCGGGTGGGCGCGGGCGCCACGTTTTACTTCTGTCTGCCGGACGGTGCTTCGCCGCCGGCGCCATGCTCAACCCCCCAACCCGTATGAACGAACTGCGCAGCATCCTGCTCGCCGAGGACAATCCCCATGATGTCGAGCTGACCCTCGCCGCCCTGGCCGAACACAACCTCGCCAACGAGGTCGTGGTCGTCGCCGACGGCGAGCAGGCGCTCGACTACCTTCACTTCCGTGGCCGCTTCAAGTTACGGGCCGACGGCAACCCCGCCGTCGTGCTCCTCGACCTCAAGATGCCCAAGATCGACGGCCTGGAGGTGCTGCGCGCTGTCAAACAGGACGAGAAGCTCAAGACCATCCCGGTGGTCATGCTCACCTCTTCGCGCGAGGAGCAGGATCTGGTGCGCAGCTACCAGCTCGGAGTCAACGCCTACGTCGTGAAGCCGGTCGATTTCCAAGCCTTCATCGAAGCGGTGAAGCAAGTCGGCGTATTCTGGGCGATCCACAACGAACCGCCGCCCGGCAGCGTCCACGTCACCCACTGAAGCCCGGCCCGGGCCCCCCTCCATCCGCCATGTCCCGCGAGTCCATGCCCTTGTTTCCGCCTCGCATCCTCCATCTGGAGGACAATCCCGCCGACGCCGAATTAATCCACGCCTCGCTGGACCGGGAATGGCCCGGCTGCCGCGTCACGCGCGTGGAGACGCGGACTGATTTTCTCGGAGCCCTGCAGCAAATCGAGTACAATCTGATTCTGTCGGATTTTTCCATGCCCGGATTTGACGGCCTGTCGGCGCTGGCGCTCGCCCGCCAGTACCGGCCGGAAATGCCGTTCATTTTCCTCTCCGGCACCATCGGCGAGGATTACGCCGTCGAAGCGCTGAGGCACGGGGCAACCGACTACGTGCTCAAGGATCGCATGGGCCGGCTGGTGACCGCCATCCGCCGGGCCCTCGAGGAGATGGAGGAGCACCGGCGGCGGCGGACCGCCGAAGAGCGCCTGCGTGAGCAGGCCGAGCTGCTCGAC
This sequence comes from Opitutaceae bacterium, assembly GCA_028688225.1. GTDB lineage: Bacteria > Verrucomicrobiota > Verrucomicrobiia > Opitutales > Opitutaceae > Fen-1467. Next base: position 174,797 of record JAQTYQ010000004.1, read on the forward strand.
AAGGCGCGGGACGCCATCTGTGTGACGGATCTGGAGGGCTGCCTCACCTACCTGAACCAGAGTGCCGAGCGCCTGCTCGGCTGGACGGCCGCCGAGGCCCACGGCCAGCCGCTGGCCAAACGGCTGAGCCGGCTGGCGGGCACCGGCCTCGCCGAAGCCCAGCGCGCCGTGCTGGCCGACGGATCCTGGGCGGGCGAGTTGCACATGGCCGCCCCGTCGGGCGGCACGCTCGTGGTCGACAGCCACTGGACCCTCGTGCGCGACGCGGAGGGCCGTCCGCAATCGATCCTGCTGATCAACACCGACATCACCGAGCAGAAAAAGCTGGAGAACCAACTCCTGCGGGCGCAGCGCATGGAGAGTATCGGCACGCTCACCGGCGGCATCGCCCACGATCTCAACAACGTCCTCGCGCCCATTCTCATGGCCGTGCAAATCCTGCAGAGGAGCGTGACCGACGCGCCGGGCAAGAAGCTGCTCGGAACCCTAGAGACCAGCGCCGAGCGTGGCGCGGCCCTCATTCGGCAGTTGATGACTTTTGCCCGCGGTTCCGAGGCCCGGCGGACGGAACTGCAGATCCGCACGGTGATCGGCGATGTGGAAAAACTCCTGCGCCAGACCCTGCCGCGCTCCATCGAGCTGCAGGTGCGCTACACGGCCGAGCCCTGGCTCATCAGCGGCGACGCCTCCCAGTTGGGCCAGGTGCTCATGAATCTGGCCGTCAACGCCCGGGACGCCATGCCGGAGGGCGGACGCATCGAGATCATCACCGACAATGCCATCCTGGACGAGGTTCGCGCCCGCCTGCTTCCGGAATGCCGGCCTGGTCCCTACCTGCATATCACGGTCGCCGACACCGGCACCGGCATCCCGCCCGAAATCATCGAGAAGATCTTTGACCCTTTCTTCACCACCAAGGAGCCCGGCAAAGGCACGGGCCTCGGGCTGTCCACGGTGCGGGGAATCCTCAAGGGTCATGACGGGGCCCTGCACGTTGAAAGCGAAGTCGGCCGCGGCACGGCTTTCCACATCTACCTGCCGGCATTGCCGGGGTCACAGGAGCCGCCGGCCACGGCCGCCCGCCCGGCGCCGGACCGCGGGCACGGCGAGGGTATTCTGGTGATCGATGACGATGATGCTGTGCGCGAGGTGATGTGCTCGGCGCTGAAAACCTTTGGCTACAAAGTGCGCTCCGCGGCGGATGGTCAAACCGGCGTGAACGAATACCGCGGTCACGCCGGGGAGATTGATCTGGTGTTGACCGATATGATGATGCCCGGTCTGGCCGGAGTGGAGGTCATCAAGACGCTGCGGGACATCAGCCCCACGGTCCGGATCATCGCCATGAGCGGGCTGATGGAGGCTGCCGCGCTCAAGGAGGAGAAGGCGAGTTTCGGCCGGCTGGAAGTACTCCCAAAGCCGCTCAGCATCGAGTTGCTGCTGACCACCGTCCGCCGGCTGCTGACGATGCCTTAACGCCCGGCCAGCGCACGTTGCATCCGGGCGAGCGCCTCGGCCAGCGTGGCGCGCGGGCAGCCGAAGTTGAGGCGGAGGTAGGTGCCCGGCCGGGCGCCGAAGTGGCGGCCGTCGGACAGGCCGACACCGTGATTTTCGAAGTGGGTGACGGGATCCTTCAGGCCGAGGGCTTCAACATTGAACCAGGCGAGATAAGTCGCCTCGACCGGCGCCTCGATCCGCATGCCGGGCAGGGCGCGGGCCGTGTCGTCGAGCAGGAAGTCGCGGTTGCCGCACAGGTAGTCCAGGAGGGCCCGGCGCCAGGGTTCGCCATGGCGATAGGCGGCCTCGCAGGCCGCATAGCCCAGGCAGTTGACCTCGGCGACAATGCCGGCGGCGGCGCGGATGAACTGGGCGCGCAGGCTTGCATCGGGGATGATCGCGAGGGAGGTGCCGAAGCCGGGCAGGTTGTAGGTCTTGCTTGGCGCGATGAACGTGATGGTGCGCCGGGCAATCTCGCCGCCGAGCGTGCCCGTCGGCACGTGCGGCAGGTCGTCGAGGATGAGGTCGCAATGAATCTCGTCGGAGCAAAGGAGGAGCCGGTGTCGGAGGCAGAACTCGGCGAGGCGCCCGAGTTCGTCGCGGCGGAAGACCCGCGCAACGGGATTGTGCGGATTGCACAGGAAAAAAAGCCGGGTCTGCGGCGTGACGGCCCGCTCCAGCGCGTCCCAGTCGATCTCCCAGCGATGGGCGGCGGAGTCGAGGGCCAGCGGCGCCGTGATGACCTGCCGGTCCTGGTGCGCGGGCGCGGTCATGAACGGCGGGTAGACCGGGGTGTTGCACAGCACGGCCTCGCCGGCCCGGGTGAACGCGCGCGCCGCGACGTTCAGGCCGACCACCAGCCCGGGCAGCCACACGAGCCAGGAGGGCTCGATGATCCAGCCGTGGCGCGCCTCCAGGGCCTCGACCACGGCCTCGACGGTGGCTTTCACTGGCCGCGCATAGCCGAACACGCCGTGGTCGACACGGGCGTGCAGGGCCGCGATGACCTCGGGCGGGGAGCGGAAATCCATGTCGGCCACCCACAGCGGCAGGACGTCACGCCCGGCGTACTTCTGCCATTTCTGCGAGTCGGTTTCGCGGCGGTCGATCGGCGTGTCAAAATCGTAGGTCATGTACGGGCGGGCCGAAAACGTAAGCACAGTTCTTTGCAGAAGGACACGGATTTTTATCTCTGACGCGGATGGCGCCTCGCGACGATTTTTCCCGGCCGACGGCACAGGCTAGGCAAACCTGACCCGCCTCCGGAACCGGGCGGAAAACTAAGTTCCGGAGCCATCGCCACTTGCCACACCGGTCCGTCCGGCACCGCACCAGCTACCAAAGGCACAGTTCGACACTCAATCACATCACCAACGCTCAAGGAGGAAACCAGTATGCGCAGTATCATTCATTACACCAACCCTCGCCGCACCAGCCTGCTGCCGTCGTTCGGCTTTGCCACCCGCAGCCCGTGGACGGGCCTCGAGGGTGAAATCGACCGGCTCTTCGGAGCCGCGCTGTCCGACTTCATGACGCCGGTCTTTGCCAACCGCTTTCCGGTCGACCTCTATGAGGACAAGGACAACACCTATGTCCGGGCCGAACTGCCGGGCGTGAACCGCGACGACATCAACGTCGAAATGGCCGACGGCTATCTGACCATCAGCGCCAGCCGCAAGAACCAGGCTGCTGACGGCAAGGACGAGCAGGCTTTTTCGCTCAGCCGCTCGGTGAGCATCCCCGAGGACGTGCATGCCGACAAGGTGAGCGCGGCCTACGAGAACGGTGTTCTCACCGTCACGCTGCCGAAGAAGGAGGAGGCCAAGCCGAGGAAGATCAGCGTTGCGGTGAAATGATCACCACCGGCTGCGATCCGAAACCAAACTTCAACAACGAAGCAGGAGGTTTTTGCCATGTCATTGATTCAAGATCTGGTTCCAGCATTCACCCGTTCGCTCTCCCGCCGGCACGAAGGTGCCGCGCGCGATCCGGAGCCGACGGTCAAACCCTTGCATGAAGTGAAAGAGACGGACGAGGCGTGGGGCTTGCAGGTTTACCTGCCGGGCGTCGCCAAGGACGGGCTCGAATTCACCGCCGAGGAGGGCCTGATCACCATCTGCGGCCGCCGCGGTTGGAAGGCACCCGACGGCTGGACGGTGCTCTACCGGGAGTCCGTGGAGGCGCCCTACGAGCTGGTCCTGCAGCACGACAACACCATCGACGTGGAGAAGATTCATGCCGAGCTGAAGGATGGTGTGCTGCGGGTCTCGCTGCCGAAGGCGGAGGCGGTCAAGCCGCGCAAGATCACGGTGAACTGAGACCATTTTATTGATGCTCGCAAAATAGCCTGACGGGTGGGGACGGACCGCTGGGCCGGCCGTGTTTCTCGGCGTGCCAGCGGTCGCGCCCTACCTCCAGACGTCAGTCTGATACGCAAACCCCCTTAACCTGGAGGACCGGCGTTCGCCCCGGTCAAGGAAGGCCGCGAGGCCGTCCCCTCCAGTAAATTTGAAATTGCAGGGCGTGGGCCGCCGGACCCCGCCATCCGCAAAAAACGGCGGCATTCGGCGATGCCGCCCTACAATCGTTGGATCAGGTATGGCCCGCCGCTGAGATATTTATCGGAAATCGAGCAGCTCGATGTCGAAGACGAGCGACGCCTTCGGCGGGATGACCGGCGGTCGGCCGCGCGCGCCGTAGGCCAGCCACCAGGGGATGATGACCGTGCGTTTCTCGCCTTTCTTCATGTCGAGAACAGTCGCGTCCCAGCCGGCGATCACCTGACCGACACCCACCTGGAAGGTGAACGGCTCCTTGCGGTCATAACTGCTGTCAAACTTGGCGCCGTCGCGCAACAGGCGGCCCTCGTACTGGACGGTCGCCTCCTGCCCGCGCTGCGGCTTCGCGTCGCCCGTACCCGGTGTCCGGATGAGGTAGCGGAGACCCGATGCCGTCACACTGGCGGTGTTGTATTTCGTGTCGATGACCGCGGCTTCCTCCGTGCTGAGCTGGGGCGTTTTCGGCGTGTCCATCACCTCGCGCATGTACTTGTTGGCGGGTTCGCCGGGCTGCTGGCGGGTGAACAGGCCCGAACGCGCGACAAATGCGATGGCAACCAGGATGGCGGCCAGGAGGAGGAAGATGTAGAGGGTGCGCATGACGGAAGACTTGACCATGAACCGGTGCGAATAAACCCGAAAACGCGGTTCCGGCCCGGATTTTCAGATTCCCAGCCGCCGTTCCACCTCGGATCGCCCCAGCCCGTCGATCCGCACGATCTTTTGGCGCGACTTGTCGCCGTGCAGGAGCGTGACCGCGCGCGGAGGCAGGCCGAGCCGGTCTGCGAGGAACTCTGTCAGCGCGGCGTTGGCACGACCCTCGAGGGCCGGCGCGTGAAGCTTCACCTTGAGCGCACCGCCCAGCCAGCCGACAATCTCATCCCGCGGCGCGCGCGGGATGACCTTGAGGGCGAGGGTGCAGACGGGAGGCACTGGATTGGCCACAGAACAGATTGATTCTGTAGGAAGCGTGCTTGCACGCGAATTCGGATTATCATCCGCAAGCGGACTTCCTACGACTCCAAATCCCAAACTCTAAATTCCAAACTCAAAGCCCTGACTGCCCGCTCAGCGTTCGAGCGCCTCAGCCAGGGCGGCGATGAGGTCCTCGACCGGCTCGGCTCCGACTGAAAGGCGCAGCAGGTCGGGATCGATGCCGCTGGCGGCCAGCTCGGCCCGGCCGGCGGCGGTTTTCACGAGGTCGTAATGCGCGATGTAGATGAAAGGCGAGAGCAGCGAGTTTTTCATGCCGAAGCTGGGTCCCTTCGGCAGCCGCACCGCGTCGTAGAATGGCGCCAGCGGCGTCTTCAGCGTGAAGCTGAGCATGCCGCCCACGGCATCGGGCGCGCAGGCGATCCGCAGGTAGTTGGCCTGCGACTCGGCGGAGAGCGGCCAGTACACCTTCTTCACCTTGGGGTGCGATTCGAGGAAGGCGGCTACTTTGGGCGTGGCACCGTTGAGCTCGCTCATGAAGGTTTCGTAACCTCCGATTTCGGCCGCCAGCCGGGCCAGGTCGCGCGGATAAACCGGTTCCAGTTTCCGCGCAATGCCCCGGCGGAGCACGCCGGCGTCGGGCGCGGTGGGGTTTACCGCCACCAGGCCGGCCATGACGTCGCCTTCACAGGCGGCGAACTTCGTGAGGCTGTTGACCACCACGTCGGCGTGGGCCAGCACGTCGACACAGAAGAGCGAGGCGATGCTGGGATCGAGGACAAGCTTCACGCCGTGGCGGCGGGCAAGCGCGGCGAGCGCGGGCACGTCGGGCGTCTGGATCAACGGGTTGGTCGGGGCCTCGGCGAAGATGCCGGCGATGCGGTCGCCTTTCTCTGCAAACAGCCGTTCGAGCGCCGCCTGGTCAAACACGTCGGGCAGGTGGACGTAATCGCGGACCGGATCGGGAACAAACCGCTTGAGGATGGAAATGGTGTCGCGGTAGAGCCAGCCGAGCTGCACCCAGATGGTGCGGCCGCGGGCCGCCTGCAGCTCGCTCACCGCCCGGAAGGCGGCATAAATCGCGTTCATGCCGCTGCAGGCCGGGAACAGGTCGGCATCGCCCGCGGCGGGCAGCGCCCGGCGCAGCACGCGCTTGATCTCGGCGAGCGCGTCGCCGGCAAACAATGCCTCCGGCTCGCCGGCCGCCAGCCGGCCCCGCCGCACCAGGGTGTCCTCGGCTTCGCGTGAACCCAGGAACATGCCGGTATTCTGCAGAAAGGCTTTGGCCTCGGTGTACAGCTCGGAGTTTTCCGGATGGTTGACGCCGTGTAGGCCAGCCGGCTCCGAGCCGGACGGGGGATCGCCGGCAAAGATGGTGATTTGCGCTCCCCGGCCCGGTGGCGTTCCGGCTAGGTGGGCGGCCAGTTCCGCCGCGCTGCGCGCCGAGGCGGTGAGCCACAGGGTCCGGCCGGTGAGACCATGCCGGCGTGCAAGGTCCTGGGTCAGCTGCCGCAGACATGGGTGGAGCACGAATCGCGGGTAACCCGAGACGATCCGCCCGACGGTGGCGGGGACCTTCTCCTCGTAGCCGATCAGGTCGCGCATCGTGGGCAGGCTGACCGATACGGCATGCAGGCGGTCGGGGATGCGGCGGCCGAGCGGCAGATGGTGAAAGACGGACATGTGCGTGGCGAGGCGTTATCTCAGGCCATGGAGGTGGCGCGAACGTTCCGGGTGTCTGTGGCCTCGGCTGGAAGCTGCTGCGAACGTCTCGCCAAGGTGTCCGCTTCGCGGACCTTTCGTTGGGAGATCTGGCACGTTCGGCTTTGGAACAAGCATGGAGTGAGCACTGAACCTGATGGCATCGGGTCTTGCGAATCAAGAATTCCGATCTGGTGCACCGTATGGACACCATGCTTCTGTGCAATCTCGGGTTGAAACCATGACACAAAAAGCTGATAGGAATTCGGCGGATCCGGGAGGGATCCGCCGAATTCCTAAGCGCATGAAACTCATCTCGTGGAACGTCAACGGTGTCCGGTCGGTGTTGAAGAAGGGCCTGCTCGAGGTCATGGCGGCGGCGAAGGCCGACGTCTTCTGCCTGCAGGAGACCAAATGCCAGCCCGGCGACGTGCAGCATGTCGCGTGGCCGAAGGGCGCCGAACCGGTGTGGAACTCGGCGCAGAAAAAAGGCTATGCGGGCACGGCGATGTTTTGCCGCCAGGCGCCGCTCCAGGTCACCTGCGGAATCGGCGCGGCCGAGCACGACACCGAGGGCCGCGTGATCACCGCCGAGTTTCCCGACTGGTGGCTGGTGACCGTCTACACACCCAATTCGCAGCGCGGCCTGACGCGGCTCGACTACCGGGTCAAGGAATGGGATCCCGCTTTTCTCCAGCACCTCAAGAAGCTGGAGAAGAAAAAACCGGTGATCTTCTGCGGCGACCTCAACGTGGCGCACACCGAGATCGACCTGACCAATCCCAAGACGAACCGGCGCAACGCCGGCTTCACCGACGAGGAGCGGCAGAGCTTCAGCGGGCTGCTGGCGGCGGGCTTCATCGACACGTTCCGTGAATTCGAGAAGGGTCCGGGGCACTACACGTGGTGGAGCCAGATGGCCAACTGCCGCGCCCGGAACATCGGGTGGCGCGTCGATTACTTCGTCATCTCGGCGGCGCTGCGCCCGCGGCTGAAGCGGGCCTGGATCTCGCCCGAGATCCTGGGCAGCGACCACTGCCCGGTGGGAATCGAGATCGAATGAGATATTATTGGCAAGTATCTTGAGTTGAAACACTAAGGAACGATCGCACGGCCGAGATTCACGCTTGCAATTTCACCACATCGCGCCGATGTTTCACCCAGATCGCCCTGCTTGACCGAATGCTGACGCCTGTCGTCAGAGACTGATGTAGGTCCAAGTGGGGCGTTCGCTTTTTATGGCTTTCGCAGCGAGGCGTCATAGGCGTGCTGGCGAGGGACAAAGCGCCAGTGCAAATAAGGGTCCGACCATAGCCCTCCGGGATGGGCGCTTAAGCCAGTGGTCACTCCAATATTGAAGGCGCGTTTGCCCGTCACACGTTTGATCTCGCCCAAGATGAATTTGTAGAGGCGTTCTTTCGCCAGGGTGCGCTTACCCCGCATCCCGGTGCCGGGCTGGAGCGCAAGATGTTTGTTGTTCAAGCGGAAGCTCATCGAACCCAGCACGACATCGAGACATTGCATGAGGATATGGTCGTGAGAGCGGACTTCCGTAATATCCTGTGGTTCGAGAATCAGGCCGGTGGCACGAACGAACTGGTCGCTGGTCAGGCCCCCGACGAAGCCGCGAAACTTGGCCACTTTCTCCCGCGTATCGGCCATTTCGTCGAAATAGATGCGCAACCGCGGCGGATGAGTATGTGGCGGGAGATGGCGCAAGCCGAAGCCGTGCTTCAGGAACTGGTAGTAGAGGATGTAGTAAGACTCAGCCTGATGCGCGGGCGTGAGCCCGAGCGGGACGTGGACATTTTGCGTGAACATGATCCGGACGAACACATGTCCGGCGGCGACTTCATCGAAGAAAGCGCGGATCATTTTTTCGTAACGATCGACAATCTTGAGATCAGTTTTCTCCCACTTCACTGGTCAGGCCAAGCGCTTTTCGCTTGGCAAGCAGGGCACTGTTGACCGGGTTTAGGTGCCGTGCTCCGACGCGCACGCCGCCATAGAAATTGGAGAAAAACGGCCCGCGCCGGTCCGACTCATCACAGAAAAGAATATACTCGGTTTCAGCCTCCATCGATGCGCAGCATCTCGTCAGAGGTGTTTTCCGAGTGCGAGCTCAATTCGTTGTTTCAAAATTCGTCGAAGGGACCCTGGCCCTCGGCGCCGTAGAGTTTCTCGGTCTCCCAATTGACGGTGCGCTCGATCACGGCGAGGCAGGATGCCGGCGTTGCCAGCAATTGCTCCTGGGCGGCGGGACGCAGGTAAGCCGGGGCATGGGCCACAAGCGCATCCTTCGCCGAGCGGCAAAACGCGGCCAGCGCCTGAGAGGGCGGTTGGTTCGCAAACTCACACCGTTTTGCCTCCATCGCCCGTTCCGCCAGCTCGCGCAGGCGTTTGGCCTGGGCCGTGGTGGGAATGACGATCGGGAGTTGGCGCAGATCGCCGGTCTCCCATTTCTGGGTATGCTTGAGGAACTTCATCTTGAAGTAGCTCAAGACGTCGGAATTGAACACGGCTAGAAATGCCAGTGGATCCAAGACCTCATTGCGCGGGGTAACCCTTGGCTTCCTTTTGCACGTGGAATTGCGCACGCTATGTGGTGGAACGCACATGGATATTGGAGTCGAATTGAAGCGATTGATGGTCCGAGAGCCCCGGCTGACGCTGGCCGTGGCCGAGAGCCTGACCTGCGGCCGGCTGCAGGCGCGGATCGGCGCGATTTCGGGCGCCTCGGACTTTTTTCTCGGCGGGCTCACCGCCTATGCGCTGGCGCAGAAGGTGCGGCACTTGGGCGTGGATCACGGGCCGGTCGAGCCGGTCAACGCCGTCTCGCCCGGGGTCGCCGAGCAGATGGCGCGCGGGGCCTGCGCTTTCTTCGGCAGCGATCTGGCGCTGGCGACAACCGGATATGCCGAGCCGGCGCCGGAACGGGGGGTGACGCACCCGCTGGCGTACTGGGCGCTGGCGCACCGGCGCACGGACAATTCGCTGCTGCTGCGCCACGGCCGTGTCGAGCGGCCCGGCGCGACGCGGGTGGAGATGCAGGAGGCGGTAGTCGGGGCTGCGCTGGCCACGCTCCTAAGCTACTTGCGTGAACTCCGGGGCGCCGCTTGACATGTTGTAGCCCTGCGGCCGCCGGGAGGAAAAACATGCCAACGATTGAACATTTCCCCGGGCAGTGAGGCCTCCGGCGTCGGGGCACAGTGCTTCAGCCTGCGCGCTTTGCCGGAAGGGCGCGGGCTAAAAGCACCGCGCTACCCGGCAGCCGCCGGATTGGTGCGTGTCGTCGCACTGCCGGCAGGCAACATGTCAACTAATAGATGACATGTCGCCTGGGGAGCGACGACCTTTGTCGCGACGCGAGGAGGCGCAGTCAGGTCCGCTCGTTCTGAAAGAGTTCGATGATCTCGCCGCCCGGGCCCTGGAAAAAGGCGATGCGGACGGGCACGGGCCCGAAGCCGTTGGTCGTCTGGATGGTGACATCCTTGGGCTCCATCGTCACCTTCATGCCGGCGGCACGGACCCGGGCGAGGACGGCATCGGTATGGTCGGTTCGCAGCGCCAGGTGGATGATCGCGCCCTCCGGGGCCGGCGCATAGGCGGGATCCTCGAAGATCTCGAGGTAGTTGCCGTCACCGGTATCGAGCATCGTGGCGCGACGGCCGCTGCCCGTGGTCCAGGCCAGTTTTTGCCGGAAGCCGAGAACGTCGGTGTAAAACCGGTTCGTGGCCTCCCAGTCACGCACCTTGATCGCGACATGATGGAAACCGCAGCCAGGGACGAGTTGATTGGTGCCGGGCATCGGGTGATGGGCGGGCATCCGGGGCCGTGAGTTTCGTTTTCCCAGGCAGTGTCTGCCTTCGGACCCCGGGAGCAAAAAAACAGGGCAGCCTCGCGCGGTTCAGGGGCTGAGCTGCTGGAGGTAATTCATGAGCGGCTGCGCCTCGGGCTGAGGTTTGACCCAGTCGCTGAACAAGAGCTCGGGGACGCCGTACTCGGTGTGATAAAATTGCCGGGTGGCTTCGGTCTGGGGCGAGATCGTGCCGGTTTTCACGGTCGCGCCGGCATAGAAGCCCTTGACGTTGGAATAAACGAGCACCTGGGCGGTGAAAGTCTCGGTCGCACGCTCGGCTTCGGCAGCAAGTGGGCCGGCGACAGCCTTGGCGTCGAGACCAAAGTTGAAGCGCGGTTTGAAGAGGAGCCGGGTGGACGTGTCGTCCATCAGCACGTAGATCGTCTCGATGGATTTGCCGCCGGCCTGCAGGCCGAAGCTGAGCTCGCCCGCCTTGATGAACACGGGGAGGCTCCACTGGCCGTTGGCTTTCTTGACGAGCGCCACGCCCCAGCCGTCCTTCACCCCCAGCAGCAGGCCGATCTGCACCTGGTTGACAATCACCACCCCCTTGGCGCGGCGCAGGACATCCGCCGGAATGGCGCGGGCGGGATAAAGCATGGTGCTTTGGAGGATGGCCTCACAGGTCTGGAGGCGGGCGACATAATCGGCGCGTTTATAGTCGGCGGCGCCGGCGGCGGTGGCCAGCGAAAGCACGACGGCGAGAAGCAGGAGTCTTTTCATGGGAGAGTGGATACCCGGCAGGGGGTGAAGTTCCCGGCGGTTTGATCAGGATGTGAAATCAGCTATGCCACGGACGGCGAGGAATGAAAAGAGCAGAGTATGGGCTGCTGCAAGACGGCAGAATGCCAGCCCCCAAAATTCCCAGACCCTGCCCGGACGCAAGATTTTGCGGGGCAGGTCCCCGGGACGGGGACCCGCCCTCAATCAAGCCCCCGGGCTTCAAGATCAGATTCATCCCAGCCGAGATAGTGGCCCAGCTCATGCAGGTAGGTCAGCCGCACCTCCTGGCGGTAGATCCTCTCGTCACCCTCGGCATAATCCCAGATATTTTCCAGAAAGAGCAGGATTTGCGGCGGGAGGGGCTGGGGCGCGCCCGGATCGGCATCGTGCGGTTGGCCGACGAAGAGACCGAGGAGGTCGGGCTCCCATCCCTCGGCGAGGATGTCGTCGTTGGGATGGGGTTCGTAGCATACCGGCACGCGCCGCGCCTGTTCGCGCACCGCCGCCGGCAGCCGGCTCTGCGTGGCGGCGACAACCTGACTGGCGATGGTGGCGAGCTGGCGGAGCTTCATGAGGGCGGAGGAAAGACGGGAGCGATCTGGCGTGAGGCGAATGACAGGATGACGCCGCGAGGGCGCCGGCCCGTTACCGGTCTACCCCTGCTCACTGGGGCATTTTCGGCGCAAGGTCGAACCGTTCGTGGCGGCATCATTACCGCGCGGTCCTGTAACCGGCCGGGAGCGGTGGCGTCATGGCCCCCATCGGAATCCAGCACCAAACGTCAGCCATTGTCAGCCAATCAATATCCATGAAATCAATGTTTAGAACCGCGCTCCTGGCCGCCGGTCTGGCCGTCGCGGCCCTGCCATCCGTTCGGGCGGCAGACAGCCCCGCGGCCCCTGCGGCCGGCGACCAAACCCCCGCACCACGATGGCAGCATGGCCCGGGAGAGCGACTGCAACGTCTGGGCGAAGTACTCAACCTCACTCCGGAACAAAAGGACCAGGTGGCGGCGATTTTCAAGGCAGACGGCCCGCAGGGTCGGGCCATCATGAATGACACGTCGTTGTCGCGAGCAGAACGACGGGCCAGGATGCGGGAGTTCAGGAAGGACATGCGCGCCAAGATTCGCGCCGTGCTCACACCCGAGCAGCAACAGAAGTTCGATGCGATGCCGCGTCGGGGTCACGGTCCCCAAGGCCGGAGGCCCGCGGATGAGCCATCGACTCCGGGCGGCAATCCACCGGCCGGTGGCGCAACCCCCGCCAGCAGCGGCACCTGAAGCGTTTCCTCGGAGACGCCCTCCCGAGGTTTCACAACCCGCCGCGGTGCCGATGGGGGCCGCGGCGGTTTAATTTTCGACAACCGGTGCCGGCCGGTGCACCGTGGCGCCCGGCATGAAGCACGAGCGACTCCTGATCGCCGGCGGCGGCGCAGCGGGTTTTTTTGCGGCGCTGGCCTGCGCCGGGCAGAATCCGTCCGCGCGGATCACAATCTGTGAGGCCACGGCCCAGCCGCTCGCAAAGGTCCGGATCTCGGGCGGCGGCCGTTGCAACGTGACGCATGCCTGCCTTGAGCCCGCGGAGCTCGCCCGGCACTATCCGCGGGGCGGACGTGAATTGCTGGGTCCGTTTCATCGCTGGGGTCCGCGCGAGACGATGGCGTGGTTTGCGGCGCGCGGCGTCACCCTCAAAACCGAGGCCGACGGCCGCGTGTTCCCGACAACGGATGACTCGGGCACGGTCGTCGACTGTCTGCGCCGGGCCGCGGAGAAGGCGGGGATCACGGTACGCACGCGGTGCGGCGTGCAGGCGGTGCGTGCAGGCTACGAGGTGAATTTCACCACAGGGGGGACCGTCGCCTGCGACCGTCTTCTGCTTGCCACCGGCGGCGGCGCATCCGGCGGCGGCTTTGAACTCGCCCGCCGGTTGGGCCATACCATCGAACCACCGGTGCCGTCGCTTTTCACCCTCCACATCGACGATCCACGACTGGCGGGCCTGCCGGGGGTGGCGGTGGAGAACGCCGAGGTCAGTGTGTCCGGGTTGAAACTGCGGGAACGCGGGCCGCTCCTGATCACGCATGAGGGCATGAGCGGCCCGGTGATCCTCCGGCTTTCGGCCTGGGGCGCCCGGCTGCTGCATGACTGCGGTTATCGCTTCACGGTGACGGTCAACTGGGTGCCGCCGCGCACCCCCGGGCAGGTGTTCGCGGAACTGGCGCAGGTGCGCCGGGAGCACCCGCGCCAGCAGGTGGCGACGTGGAGTCCGTTCGGCCTGTCGCAGCGGCTCTGGGCCCGCCTGGCGGCCGCCGCGGCGTTGGGCCCGGCCTGTCCCTGGGCCTCGGTATCAAACGCGGGGTTGCAGGCGTTTGCCGCGCAGCTCACCCGCGGTGAATTCGCCGTCACGGGCAAGAGCCGGTTCAAGGAGGAGTTTGTCACGTGCGGCGGCGTGCGGCTGGCCGAGATCGATTTCCGGACGATGGAAAGCCGTCTCCGCCCGGGCCTTTATTTTGCGGGCGAGATCCTCGATATCGACGGCGTGACGGGCGGCTTCAATTTCCAATCGGCCTGGACGACCGGCTGGCTGGCGGGACGGGCGATGGCGGGCGCCTAGGAATGTCGTTGCGCGCCGGCAGGCGACGCGGCAATCCAACTGGGCCGCCGGGCCCATCCGGGCCGGGCGTGCACTGACCGATTCATGACCGCTGCGATTCCCAATTACTGGCAGCTCCTGCTGCTCGTCATGCCCGTGTTCCTGCTCTTTGCGCTCGGTGCGCTGATGCGGCGCGTCTGCGCGCTGACGGCCGGGTCCGAGACGAGCCTGCTGCGCATCTACGTGAATTTTCTCTACCCGGCCCTGATCCTGAAGAGCGTGCTCGGCAACACCGCGCTGCGGGATCCGGCCAACATCCTCTGGCCGCCCCTGGCGGGCTTTGGCACCATCGTGCTGGGATTTGCCGCCGGCTACTACGTGGGGCGGGCGCTCGGGCTGCACGTGGGTTCCGGATTGCGCACCTTCGCGTTCGCGGTGGGGGTCTACAACTACGGCTTCATTCCGATCCCGCTGATGGAGTCGCTCTACGGCCGCGAGCCGTTGGGCGTGTTGCTGGTGCAAAACATGGGCTGCGAGCTGGCCATCTGGAGCGTGGGCCTCCTCGTGCTGGCGGGCCTGTCGCCGCGCGAAGGCTGGCGCCAGGTCATCAACCCGCCCATCTGCACCCTCGTGGTCGCGCTGGGCGTCAACCTTTCCGGTTTCGCCCTGCCGGCGGTGCTGATGCGGGTCGTCGATTTGCTGGGCGGATGCGCCATTCCCTTCGGGCTGCTGCTGTGCGGGGCGACCCTCAGCACTTATTTCGAAAAACCGGCGCAGCTTTTCCACGGGCGCACGACGCCGGTCGCCAGCCTGCTGCGGCTCGCGGTGCTGCCGGCGGCGTTCCTGCTGCTCGCGAAATTCGCGCCGTTTTCGCCCGAGTTGAAGCGCGTGCTGGTGGTGCAGGCGGCCATGCCCTCGGGCATGATGCCGCTGGTGCTCGCCCGCCATTACGGCGGCCAGCCGGTCATCGCGGCGCAGATCATCGTCGGCACGACGCTGCTGGGTGTGCTGGTGATCCCGTGGTGGCTGCGCTTTGGTCTGGCCTGGATCGGCGGGTAGGGCCTCAGTCGGCCTTCGGCAGCTCGGAGGGGATTTCCACGGTGTGCGGATGGTGGCGCTTGGTTTTGGCGGCGCAGGCGCGCTTGCGCAGCATGCGGTCGAGCTTGTCGATCAGCCCGTCGAGCGACTTGTAGAGATCGTCGCTGGCCACGCTGGCCTGCAGGTCGGGGCCGCGGATTTCGACATGCCCCTTGGCGATGAAGGACTCGCGCAGGGCGCGGGTCTGGTCGTGCTCCAGGTCCAGACGCACCCGGATGATGTGCTCCTGATGACGGAGGAGGCGGACCACCTTTTCCTCGGCGATGGACTTCAACGCGTCGGTGAGATCGAGATGGACGCCGCGGACGATGATTCTGGGCGCGGCCGGGGTGGGGGTTTTGTGGGAAGACATGAGTGGCGAATGATCGGTACTCTACGCCGGGATGCGGTGTTTCCGCATTGGAAATGCATCTTTTATCACGTCAGGAGCCACGGGAAACCCTAAAAGCAAGATTTTTTGCAGGAGATTCCGGCCGCAGGACCCGACCGGCATCCTTTCGAACGGTCGCTTGCCTTCGCGGGCCAAGATGGCATCATCACTCTTTCGTTCTTTGATTGGCGCGTCCAATCAGACCTCTGCGCGACACCTTGGACTTTGGGATCTGGAGTTTGAGGTTTGCGCAGCACTTTTGGGGGTGTTCCGGATTCGACCCCGGGTTGGATCGCGCCGCTGCCTGTCGAGGATGAAGGTTGGCCTCGTTAATCCGCCTTCAAAAAAATAATAGGCAACTACGAAGAGATGCCTCTCGCTGCTTAATAAACGGCAGTGACGTTCCACCGGCGACGCCTGCTGGCCGGATGGAGCGACGACAGCAGGCATAGCCGAAGCGGCCGCGGACGACGCTTCGGCCGTACCTTCAACCGGCCGCTGGCCGGGGCCAGGCGCGCGTCTTCGCGTGGCACCGGCGAGATCCAAAAGACGCTACACAGGTAGATGCGGCGTGAGAAGGCTCGGGGCACGCGGGTTCGACTCCCGCCACCTCCACCATTCGACTCGCGCCGGCCGGCGCTCGCTCATGGCGGGCCGCGCTTGGCGCGAGTCGAATGGTGCCCTGAGCAAGCCCCTTGACGGGGCGCGTCGAAGGGCACAGCCAAGGCGTTTGCCGCCAGCGCGCTTGATGACGGCATCAAAGAACGGCTCTTCGAATACAACGCCCTTGATGATCTCCGGCGGCTTCGGCATGGAGCCGCTTCTCTCATGGGTATTGGAGAAGGGCGAGTGAGTTATGAACTTACTCGTCCCTAAGAGGGGTTCGACACCCCTTGGGTGTAGAATTCGTAAAAGACACGCTGTCTTTGACGCGTGTAAACCCCGTTCGTCCGTGAACCCGTGCCCCGGCGCATACGCGCCGGCATGAGGGAGGTTCGAGCGGAGCACGGCGTGAGCCGTGCGGAGCGAGAACCGACCGAAGTCGGGGATGCCAGAGCAACGCCGGAAGGGCGCGAACTCGTTGCAGCCAAACGTGATTCCGGAACGACAGCCTTTCGCCCTGCGGGGAGGGGTGTGGGGATACCCTCCCTAGCCGGGCTGATTCTCCTCAAAGAAGGTTCGGGCGGTGTCCAATAAGGCCCACCAATTTGTATTCGGCCGTAGTGGTCTGGTGTTGCTTCCCCGGCCCCGGGCTGTTTCGAAGTTCACCTCGTGAAGCTACTTTTTGCCAAAGCCAAGTGGGAGCGATGGGATCAAGCCCTGGCCCCCTTTCTGGAAGACGTCGCCGCGGCGGGTTTCGACGCCACCGAGATCTTCATCCCCGCCCTCAAAGAGGGTCCGGCCGAAAGCCGCCGGCTGCATGGACAGCATCAGCTGAAGCTGGTGGCTCAAATCATCACCGAGGGCGCCAGCGTGGAGGACCACCTGCGCTGTTTGGAGGAACGATTCCTGCGCGCGCTTGAATTTGAACCGCTGATGATCAATTCCCACACCGGTCGGGATATCTGGACGCCGGAGGAAAACCTCCGGGTTTTCGACAAGGCCCTGGAGCTGGAGGCGCGCTACGGCGTCCCGTTGTGTCACGAGACCCACCGCTCCCGCGCGCTCTATTGCGCCCCGGCGGCAGCCCATCTGCTTGCCGCCCGGCCGCAGCTCAAGCTGACGGCGGATTTCTCCCATTGGCTTTGCGTGCATGAGTCCGACCTTGCCGACCAGCCGGACGCGGTGGCCGCCGCCATCCAGGCGGCCCATTATATTCATGCCCGGGTAGGCCACAGCGAGGGCCCGCAAGTGCCCGATCCCCGGGCGCCGGAATGGCAGTCCTGGCGTGACCTCAGTTTGGGTTTCTGGCGCCGGATTGTGGAAGCCCGCCGCAATTCCGGGTCCGCCTTCTTCACGATCGCCCCGGAATTCGGTCCGCCGCCCTATATGCCGGTCCTTCCTTTTACCGGCAAACCCACTGCCGATGCTTGGGAGGTCAATGGTTGGACGCGCCAATGGCTTTCCGAAGCCATGACCTAATTTCGCTCCGGAAGTCCCGACCATTGGTCGCTCCGGCAGGCGAATTCGATGCCGCGGCATCCAGCTGCAAGATTTTGATATTTTTTCTATGCACCTCCACTCACTGACTTCGGCGGCGTGGCAGTTCCGCGATGCCACCCGTCGCTCCTCATGGCGCCCGGCGATAGTTCCGGGATGTGTGCACCGCGACCTGCGGCACCATCAACTGATTCCCGACCCTTTCTGGGGTACGAACGAACTCGATCTGCGCTGGATTGAGGAGCATGACTGGGAATACCGCGCCTCGTTCCGCGTCCCGGCCGCGCTGCTGGACGAAGAGGTGATTGAACTGGTTGCCGACGGGCTCGACACCGTGGCGACCGTGCGGCTCAACGGCCGCGAAGTCGCCCGCACCGGCAACATGTTCCTCGGCGGCCGCTGGGCGGTGAAGCCGCTGCTGCGCCCGGGCCGCAACGAACTGCGCATCCGGTTCGACAGCGCGCTGCACTACATCCGGACGCACCGCCAGGAGCATCTGCCGCGCGAGATGAGCGACCCGGTCGGCGGTTGCACCCGCATCCGCAAGCAGCAATGCCAGTTCGGGTGGGACTGGGGTCCGCGTCTCGTCACCGCCGGCATCTGGCGCGACCTCCGCCTGGAGGGGTGGTCGGGCAACCGGCTGGAGAGCGTGGGGGTGACGCAGGATCACCGGGCCGACGGGAGCGTGGTGCTGCGCTTGGCGCCCGAGCTCGCGCGGCCCGATCCGGCCGCGGTCTGCTCGTGGCGGCTCAGCCTGGAGGACAGCCTTGTGGCCGAGGGCCGCGGTCCGGAGATCACGGTCGCGCATCCGCAACGGTGGTGGCCAAACGGACAAGGCGCCCAGCCGCTCTACCGGCTCGAGGTTGCGGTCGCCGGCGCCGACGGTCGCGCGATCGGCCGTTGGGCGCGGCGGATCGGACTGCGCACCATCGTGCTCGACCGGCATCCGGACGCGTGGGGCGAGTCGTTCCAGTTTGTCGTCAACGGCCGGCCGGTTTTCGCCAAGGGCGCCAACTGGATTCCCGCCCACAGTTTTGTCGCCGGGCTGACCCGCGCCGACTACGAGCGCGACCTGCGCAGCGCGGCCGACGCGCACATGAACATGGTCCGGGTGTGGGGCGGCGGCATCTACGAGAGCGAGGATTTCTACGACCTGTGCGACGAGCTCGGTCTGCTCGTGTGGCAGGATTTCATGTTCGCCTGCATGCGTTACCCGTCGGATCCCGCCTTTCTGGCCAGCGCCCGTGCCGAGGCGGAGTTCCAGGTCCGCCGGCTGCGCCACCGGGCCTGCCTGGCCCTCTGGTGCGGCAACAACGAGATTGCCGCCTGCAATGTGCAGGAACTGACCGCCGATCCGAAGCTCCTGGCCGACTACGAGGTGCTCTTTCACCGGACTCTCCCCGAGGTGCTGGCGGCCGTTGATCCGGTCACGTCCTACTGGCCGTCCTCGCCCTGGCGGGGGGATCTCGATGTCAGCAATTCGGCGGGTGAGCAGCGGGGTGACACGCATTTCTGGGAGGTCTGGCACGCCCGCAAGCCGGTCAAGGATTACGAGAAGTACGCGTTCCGGTTCACCTCCGAATTCGGGATGCAGAGCTTCGTCTCGGCGGAGACCCAGGCGGCATTTTGCCCGCCGGCCGACGGCAACGTCTTCGGCCCGACGATGACGAACCACCAGAAGAACCCGCTCGGCAACCAGATCATCCTCGACTACGTTTCGCGGCAGTACCGGTTCCCGAAGGACCAGGCCGCCCTGCTGTACCTCTCGCAGCTCAACCAGGCCGACTGCATGCAGGTGGCCGTCGAGCACTACCGGCGGAACATGCCGCGTTGCATGGGCGCGCTGTACTGGCAGCTCAACGACTGTTGGCCGGTCGCCTCGTGGAGCTCGATCGAGTTCTCCGGCCGCTGGAAGGCGTTGCACCATGTCGCCCGCCGGTTTTTCGCGCCGGCCCTCGCCACGGCCCACGTGCCGGGCGAGGAGCAGACAGTCCTCGGAAACTACCGGCGGACGACGGTGCGGGAGGTGCATCTCTACACCGTCTACGATGTGCCGGAGCCCGCCTCCGGCGAGCTGCGTTGGGACCTCTTCCATCTCGACGGCCGGGTGGTGCGCCGCGGTCGCAAGAAGGTCGCGCTCCGTTACGGCGCGAGCGTGAACCAGCAAACCCTCGATCTGGCCAGACCGATGCAGGAGCACGGCCGGGACAACCTCTATCTGCGCGTGGCCCTGGAGATCGGTGGCACCCGCGTCAGCGAGGAGACGGTGTTCCTCACGGCGCCCCGGTTTCTCGCGCTGTCGAAAGCGCGCCCCGCGGTCGGCATCCGGATGCTCTCGCCCACCCGGGCGGTGTTTACGTTTGCCTCGCCGGTGTTCCAACACCGGGTCGCCTTCGACCTGCCCGGCATTGCCCACCGCAGCAGCGACAACTACTTCGAGCTTTATCCCCGCGAGCAAAGGACGGTGACGGTGGAGTTCACGCGGCCACAGACGGCGCCTCGCCTTCGGAAGGCGTTGGTCCACCGGTCGCTGGTGGACACGTATTAAGTGGGCGGGTGCAGGCAGTCAACTCCCGGCGACCGCAGCGCCGGCGCGCCGCGCCTGCAGGTCGATCTCGATCTGGCGCACCCGGGTTTCATTGAGCGGATAAAACAGGACGATAACCATGGATACCACACCGACCGCCGCCGGAATGATGCTCATGAGCAACACGATGCCGTGGAGCACACCGGATGCCTGGACCTTGTCGGGCGTATAGCCGGTCGCGGACAGCATCACGCCAGCAAGAAAGCCGCCGATGGCCCAGCCAACCTTCTGTGTCATCGTGGACGCAGAGAACACCAAGCCGGTCGAACGGCTGCGATTCTTCCACTCTGCGTAATCAGCCGTGTCGGCGTACATGGCCCAAAGCACCGCGCTGAGCGGCCCGCCGGTGAGCGAGCCGACAATCTGGAGCACGAACATCAGACCCACCTGCTCGGGCCGGAGAAAATAAAACGCCGCCGTGCTCACGATGGAGATGACAAAGAGGATGAGGAAGGCCGGTTTTTTCCCCACCGTAGTAGCAAACCAGCCCACCAGCAACGCGCCCACGATCGCGGAAACCCCGCCGACGGTATTAAAGGCCGACACGAGCTCGGTGAAGCCGTACGATCGCGCGCCGCCGGTGAAGGGCAGGGTCAGCGTCTGCGGGCCGACGAAGTAACGGAAGTAGTGCGCCGTGATGGTGAGCCGCGTGGCGACGAACAGAATGAAGGTAATGGTGGTGGCGAGCAGGACCAGCCAGGGGCCGTTGGTGAAGAGATTGCGCAGGTCGCGGGCCATCGAGGTCTTCTGCGCCGCCGGCGGCCGCACGCGTTCGCGGGTGCCGGCGAACGCGATGAGGAAGAAAATCACGGCGGCTATGCCATAGATGACAAAGACCAACTGCCAGCCGCGCGGGTTGTCAGGCGCGCCGCCCAACCAGGCCGCCATCGGCAGCAGCGTGAACGAGACGATGGTTGCCGCGACATAGGCGAAAACGAATTTGATCGAGGAGACGATCGTCCGCTGATTGGGGTCGGGTGAGATCACCCCGAGCATCGACGTATACGGAATATTGATGGCCGTGTAGATCATCATCATGCCGTTGAAGGTGATGTACGCCCAGATCAGCTTGCCGGTGCCGCCCAGGTGCGGGGTCGTGAACATCAGGACGCCCATGACTGCAAACGGCACGCAAAACCACAGCAGAAACGGCCGGAACTTGCCCCAGCGTGTTTCCGTGCGGTCGGCGAGCATTCCCATCATGGGGTCGTTCACGCCGTCCCAGATCCGGCTGATGAGAAACATCGTCCCCGCCGCCGCGGCGGAGATGCGAAACACATCGGTGTAGAAATACAGCAGGTAGAGGCTGAATGTCTGCCAATAGAGAACGGAAGCAAGGTCGCCAAAGCCGTAGCAGAGCTTCTCGCGGAGTTTCAGTCGATCCGGCGTTGCCATGGTGGGGTTGGCTGTTGATATCGGCATCAAAACCCAGGGCGAGAGCGAAGTTCAGTGGATTGCGTTTTCAGCGCATCGGCAAGTCAATCGACGTGCGTCCTGACCCGCGGGAGAGGCGGACTCTCATTGCAGGATCGGATAGTTCATCGCGGGCGTCGTCCATTTCATCCAGAGCAGCTCCGCCAGGGTCAGGGCTTCCTCGCGCTGGCAGGGAGCCATGACCGCCGGCATGATGGTGAAGATTCCATCAGAATCGATGGATGGACGTCTTTGGGCACGATGATAAATTGACCACCATGGTCTGGCTGAAGCAGATACCTCTCGGAGGTCTTGATGAGTTGACCGATGCCGCCGATTTTCGAAGGAGCTGCGAGGTCGAGGCAATCGGCATAGGGCAGCGTCAATCTGTGCTCCGATGACAAAATCAACCGCCGTCTGCACCCTGACCGCCTGCCTTGGACTGCCATTGCTAGGCGCCTGGCTGTCAGGCCGGGCAATAACGCCTTTGCTGCGCTTTCCGCCGCCGCTGGCAATTCCGGCAAACTTTCCACGATTCTCATGGTTCGCAGCCGGCGTGGTCTTCAGCGTGAGCGTTCTGGTCGCCTGGCCGTGGGTGCAAAGATGGCGCGGTTTGGGACATTGCCATCAAGCAGACATCCCGGTCAGGGCGGTTCGCCGTGGCTTCCCGTGGTGGGGCAGTCTGGCAGTCGCATGGACGATCGTTTGGTGGTGGCTGGCCTGGACGCGCCAGCCATGGTTGGCGTGGGCCCAGCGGTACACCTTCACACCTCTCTGGCTGGGGTTCATCGTGACGGCGAGCGCGCTTGCCTGGGGACGCGGTGCGGCCTGCCTGATGCTGCATGCGCCGGGCAAATGGCTGCCGCTGTTCGCCGTCAGCGCGGCCTTCTGGTGGGTGTTCGAATGGCTCAACCGTTTCGTGGCCAACTGGCATTACCTTGGGGTCGAGCAGGTGGGGCCGTGCGAGTATGTCGTGCACTCGAGCGTGTGCTTTTCGACCGTACTGCCGGCCGTGGCGGCGGTGCGGGAATGGCTTGGGACATGGCCGCGCCTGCAGGCGGTGCTGGCCGCGGGACCACGGTGGTCATGGGTGCGGCGGCGCGGTGCGGTGGCAGCCATGATTGGGGCGGGTATGGCCGGTCTGGTACTGACCGGCGCGCACCCCCGCTACTTTTATCCGGCGCTATGGGTGGCGCCGCTGTTGATCGGTGTCGGCCTGTCGGCGCTCCGGCCCACCGGCGGCTGGTGGCGGGGAATTTCCTCGGGCGACTGGCGGAACGCCGGGTCTTGGGCACTGGCGGCGCTCGTCTGCGGTTTTTTCTGGGAGTGCTGGAACCTGCACAGCCTGGCGAAATGGGTCTACAGCGTGCCCTTTGTGCAGCGCTGGCAGGTGTTTGAAATGCCGTTGTTGGGCTACACCGGTTACCTGCCATTCGGCCTCGTCTGCGGGCTGGCCGTGGCGTGGGTCGTGGAGAGCAAGGAGGCCGGGGGCGAAGCGGGTGGAGCGGATCCGCCCAAGCGGTGAGGGCGTTCTCCGGAGGCGTTTGCCGCCCGGGATGCTGCGGCAATCCTTCTTTCCTAAAAACCGCAATTGAACATACAAGGCACGGAGAATACAGAGGCGGATCGGCGCAGGAAGGCGGATAAATTAAACCAGTGAGGTGCTCTGCTGGCCAGCAGAGCGCTGGAGCGGTATAGGCATACAAGTTTCCTTCTCGGTGTCCTTTGTACAAACGCAACTGCGGAATCGAGGTTTATGCGTGCGCCCTTCAACTCCCGGGCCATTGGGTCGTTCGCGGACGGCCCGGCCTCCTTCGCCATCGCTTCGAAAGCCGCGTGCTGCCGAATCAGCCCGCCATAGCTTTAGCGAAGGCGGGCGGTCCGTCCCTACCGGCGCTGCCGCGCCAAAGTATAGAATCTATGTGCTGTCGGCATCGGGCTGCAGATACGCCCGTGCCACCGGCAAATCGGCTGCCGCCAGATCAAAACCCGACAGTTTTTCCGGCGGCACCCAGACCACAGCGCTGTGCTCGATCGGGTGCGGCTCGGGCGAGCCGGTGGAAAGGCGGCAGACGAAAGGGATCATTTCGATGGTCGTGCGATCGTAGGTGTGCCGGTAGCGGGGCAGAGGCCGCTCGATCGTGATGTCGCATCCGAGCTCTTCCTTGATCTCGCGGACCAGCGCGGCCTCAGCCGTCTCGCCGCGATCCACCTTGCCGCCGGGAAACTCCCACTTGAGCGCAGGGTGCTTATGTGCCGGACGCCGGGCAAGCAGCACGCAGCCCTCCCGCTCGATCAGCGCGCAGACAACGGGAAGGGGAGGGTTTCGGATCACCGCGTCACAAGAACACGAAGATGGTCGGGCTCAAGGTCTTCTTTGCATCCGCCTGGGCTTCTTGACCGGCGGGCCGCAACTTTCGGCCGGCCGGGGTGTTTTAGGGAACATGAAGGCTTTTCTTGTGACCTGCCTGAAAGTGCTGCTCGTGCTGGCACTAGCGATCACCATTGTCCATGTGTGGCCGGTGATGTTGGTGCCATTGATCGCCGGTCTGTTACCCGTTTTCGGTCTAGGGTGTCTCCTGCTGGCCGGCCTCATGATTGCCGGGGCCGTCGGCCTGGGCTTGTTGGTGGGCTTGACGGCCGTGGCGATTGCACTGTTGGCACTGTTTTCACCGGTATGGATTCCGCTGGCGGTGATCCTGGGGATCTTATGGCTGGTGAAGAGGTTGTGCGGTGCGGGGCACCGGTCTCCAGCTACTGTCTGAACGGTTTTGCAGCCGGCCTAACAGTCTCGAAAACCCCGGCTTGTAACCTCTGCGGGGAGGGTGCCGACGCAGGGTTGAAGTTGAGAATACGCCCCCGGGGGCGCATGGTAACCAACCCGATTCAACCATGAGCATTGTTCCGGTAGTCTTCAACAACACCGTCCTGCGCGACGGGCACCAGTCGCTGGCGGCCACCCGCATGTCGACCAGGCAGATGGAGGCGGTGGCGCCCTTGCTGGATACGGTGGGTTTCGGCGCCCTGGAAACCTGGGGCGGCGCGACGATCGACAGCGGCGTGCGCTTTCTCTCCGAGTTCCCCTTTGCCCGCCTGGATGCGCTCAAGCGTCTCGCGCCCAAGACCCCGCACATGATGCTGCTGCGCGGGCAGAATATCGTCCAGTACACCAACTTTCCCGACGACGTGGTCGAGGCGTTTGTCGCCGCCGCCGCCAGGCACGGCATGGATATCTTCCGCGTGTTCGACGCTTTGAACGATCTGCGCAACATCGAGACCGCCATCCGCGCCGTAAAAAAAGCCGGCCGGCACGCCCAAGGCACGGTGTGCTACACCACCAGTCCGGTGCACACGCCCGAAATGTTCATTGAACTCGGGGTCCAGATCGAGGCCATGGGCTGCGATTCCATCTGCGTCAAGGACATGGCCGGCCTGCTGCCGCCGTATGTGGCCTACCAGATCGTGCGCGGCCTCAAGGCCCGCGTGAAGATCCCGGTGATCGTTCATACCCACGAGACGGCGGGCTTTGGTGCCGCTGCCTACTACGCCGCCATCGAGGCAGGCGCGGATGCTGTCGATACCTCGATCTCCCCGTTTGCCAACGGCACCGGCCAGCCCGACACCTGGCGCATGCTGCAGGCGCTCTCCACGCATCCACGCCGGCCCGGTTACGATGCCGCCAAGCTGCTCAAACTGCGCGAAGAACTCACGCGCATCTATGCCGAGCTTTCGGCGTACACCAGTCACCGGAATGAGGTCGTGGATAACGATGCGCTCACCTACCAGGTGCCGGGCGGCATGCTCAGCAACTTCCGCAACCAGCTCAAGGAGCAGAAAATGGCCGATCGCTTCGCCGAGGTCATGCAGGAGATGCCCTACGTGCGCCAGTGCCTGGGCTGGATTCCACTCGTCACGCCGACCTCGCAGATCGTGGGCGTGCAGGCCATGCTCAACGTCAAGTTTGGCCGGTGGAAGAATTTCTCGCCCGAGGCGATGAAGATCGCCCTTGGCTATTACGGCAGGACGCCCGGCCCGATCGATCCGGAGGTGCTCGCGCTCGCCGAGAAGCTGAGCGGCAAGCCGCGCTTTACCGGCCGGCCGGCGGACGCGCTCGAGCCGCGCATGCCCAAACTCCGGGCCGAGCTGGCGCAGAAGGGCCTGCCCGCCGACGATGAGCATGGTGTCATCTACGCCATGTTTCCGCAGGAGGTGGAGAAACTCTACCGGGCGGACGCCGGCAAGGCGGCGGCCCCGGGACCGAAACCCGAGATCAAGACACCCGAACCGGCGCAACCGGTGATTCCTGGTACGGGCAAGAAAATCAGCCGCCTGGCGCTCACCATCGATGGCCGGCGTCACCAGGTATCCGTGGAGGAAGTGGGATGATCGTCGTCGGGAGCCGGCTCCCGAAAGCCTGACCGGCGAAAAACTCCTGCCTCGCTGGCGGTTGTTTTCGTGTTCGCTGCAGCTTTCAATGCGCCGCCGGCATCCGGCGGCCTGGTCAGAGCGCCTGAGCCCGGATGCATCACACTTTTCTTCGCTTGGTGCATCCGCTTTCCGCCCTCGACGAGGGCGGAAAGGCGACTTGGTTGCGGTTAACCCCGACGAAGTCCGCCCATCCATCACCCGAGGAAGGTGTGATGGATGCAGGTTAGCTCTTCTCCAGGCCTTCGAGCTGGCCCGCCAGATTCTCCCATTCGACCGTGGCCGCATGCAGCCGGTCGACGACGGCGCTCAACTCGCGATTGAGCGCGCCGGGCCGGCCGGGCTCGGCGTAGATCGCGGGGGTCTCGAGCTGCCGGGTGAGTTCGGCCTGGCGGGCCTCAAGTCCGTCGATTTCCTTTTCAAGTTCGGCGACCAGGGCGCGGAGGCGCTTTAATTCGACAGACTTGGCGGCCCGCGCCTCCGCCTCGGCCCGGCGCTGCTCACGGGACTTGGGCCCGGCGCGGACGTCGGTCGGCTCGTTCCCCGCTGCATTCGCGGGGCCGGGTTGATGGTTGGTGAGAGCGGGGGTCCCTCTCCCGCTCACCAACGCGGCGCGGGCGTCCGTGGCGCGGGATTTTTCGAGGTAATAGTCATAATTGCCGTGGTAGGCTGTGAGCCGGCCGGCATCGATGTGCAGGACGTGGTCGGCGATGGCGCGGATGAAGTAGACATCGTGGCTGATGAAGATGAGCGTGCCCTCGTAAGCATCGAGGGCGGCGATGAGCGCATCGGTGCTGGGGATGTCGAGGTGCGTGCTCGGCTCGTCCATGAGCAGCAGATTGGGCGGGGCCAGCAGGAGCCGGGCGAGGGCCAGGCGCGATTTTTCGCCGCCGCTAAGGATGGCGATTTTCTTGTGCACGTCGTCCTTGCGAAAGAGAAAGGCCCCGAGAAGGGTGCGCGCGGTCTGTTCGGTAAGGCCGGGGTTATGGGCGCGCATTTCCATCGCCTCTTCCAGGACGGTGTGGACGGGATGCAGCACGTCGAGGCGGTTCTGGGAGAAATATCCGGCCCGGACGTTGTGCCCGGGTTCCCGGACGCCCGCCTGGAGCGGCACGGCGCCAGCCAGGATCTTGAGCAACGTGGACTTGCCCGCTCCGTTGGGGCCGACGAGCACGATGCGCTGTCCGCGTTCCGCGGTGAAATTCAGGCCGCGGTAGACCACTTGCTCCCCATAGGCCTGGGTGACATCAGCGAGCCGGATTACCTTCAGGCCGCTGCGCGGCGGCTGGGGAAAGCGGAAATGCAGGCGGGCGATCTCGGCTTCGGGTGCGTCGATCGCCTCGGCGAGAATATGGGCGATCTGCTTCTCCTTCGATTTGGCGCGCGAGGCGAGCGAAGCCTTGGCTCCGAAGCGGTCGATGAAACGCTGGAGGTGGGCGACTTCGCGCTGCTGGTTCTTCCAGGCGGCCAGCTGCTGCGCCTGGTGGGCCTCGCGCTGCTGGATGAAATCGTCGTAGTTCCCGGCCCAGCGCCAGAGGCGTCCGTGGCGCAATTCAAGCACGCCGGTGCACAGGGCGTTGAGAAACGCCCGGTCATGCGAGATCATGAGCAGCGCCCCCGGATAGCGGCCGAGATAGTCCTGAAACCAGAGCAAGGCCTCGAGGTCGAGGTGGTTGGTCGGCTCGTCGAGCATCAGCAGGTCGGGTGACTGCACGAGCAGCCGGCCGAGGTGCGCGCGCATGACCCAGCCGCCGGAAAACATGCGGGCAGGGCGATCATGATCGCCCTCGCGGAAACCGAGCCCGGCGAGGATCTGCTTGGCCCGGGGCTCCAAGGTGTAGTCCTCGTGCTGCTCAGGCTGGATCCCGGGCCGGTGATCCGGCGCTGCCGGGGGCCCGAGGTCGCGCATCGTGGCGATCTGCAGGATGGTTTCATCACCCGCCGGCGCGCTCTCCTGCGGCAGGAAACCAATGGTGCTGCCGCGCTGCCAGGTCAGGGTGCCTTCGTCAGCGGAATCCTCCCCAAGAATGATGCGGAAAAGGGTCGACTTGCCGGCACCGTTGGCACCGACGAGCCCGCAACGATCGCCGCGCTGGATCGTGAACGCCACGTCCTCGAACAGCGTTCGCGGGCCGAAATGTTTGGCGATGCCGGCGAGCGTGAGCATGGGTGGGGGAGGAACGAAAAATGGGTGCGCGGGGTCTTGGCGAGGGTGGGAACGGGGCGCAAAACAAACACGGCGGCCCGTCAGGAGCCGCCGCGGATGACGGAAAGCCCAGGATTACTTTGGCAGCAGCTCGGAGACCAGGGACTTTTCTTCCTTCAGCTCGTTTTCAGTGGCGGTGAGCTTGGTCCGGCTGAATTCGTTGACGGACACGCCGGGAATCACGGACGATTTCCTGCCGTCACTTCGGATCGGGAAGGAATAAATGAGCCCCGGCTGGATGCCATAGGAGCCATCAGAACAGACGGCGACGCTGAAACAGTCACCGGCAGGCGTGGGCGTGGTGAGGGCGCGCACCGTATCAATGACCGCATTGGCGGCGGAGGCGGCCGAACTGGCGCCGCGGGCTTCGATGATGGAAGCGCCGCGCTTCTGGATGATGGGGATGAAGGTGTCCTTGAACCACGCCTCGTCCTTGATGACCTGCGGAGCGGGCTGGCCGCCGATCTTGGCGTGATAGAAATCGGGGTACATCGTGCTGCTGTGGTTGCCCCAGATGGCGACGTTGGTGACCGTGGCAATGTCAACGCCGACTTTCTTGGCGAGCTGGGTCCTGGCGCGGTTTTGGTCGAGCATGGTCATGGCGAACCAGCGGTCGGCCGGGACCGCCCGGGCATTATTCATCGCGATGAGGCAATTGGTGTTGCAGGGGTTGCCCACGACCAGGATGCGGACATCGGCTGCGGCTTTCCTGGCGATGGCCTGGCCCTGGCCCGTAAAAATCTTGCCGTTGATGCCGAGGAGATCCTTGCGCTCCATGCCGGCCTTGCGTGGGACCGAACCGACCAGCAGGGCCCAGTTGATGCCGTTGAAGGCCTCATCCAGCGAGGCCGTCGGGACAACGCCTTGGAGGAGTGGAAACGCACAGTCGTCGAGTTCCATGACGACGCCCTGGAGCGCCTTGAGCGCGGGCTCGATCTCCAAGAGATGGAGGATGACCGGTTGGTCGGGGCCGAACATCGAGCCGGATGCGATCCGGAACAGGAGCGAGTAGCCGATCTGACCGGCGGCACCCGTGACGGCAACACGAATGGGAGATTTCATAGGCGGCAGGGGTTTCTAGTGGCGAGGCAACTTGATTGAACAGGAATCACCGAATGCAATGCGGAATTAGCGCGGGAAATGGCGGGTATTAATGTCCGAGGCAAGAAACAACACCGCAGGCAGGTGAGACAGAAGCATGGGAAGGGGCGCGGGCTAGGCACCGAATCTTGGGCCCAAGGCAGCGTGCGCCTCGCGGATGGCAGCCTCGGTGGCCGGCCAGTCGATGCACGGATCGGTAATGGAAACCCCGTAGCGCAGGCGTTCACGAGGCTGGGGAAACGGCTGGCTGCCGGCGCAGAGATTGCTCTCGATCATGGCTCCGATGATCGAGGTGTGGCCGGCAATGACCTGGGCGAGGACCTCACGGAGCACCTCCGGCTGCTGTGCGGGTTGTTTGGCAGAGTTGCCATGACTGCAGTCCACCAGGATGGCCTTGGGCAGACCCGCTTGCTCGAGCAGAAGCTCGGTCTCGCGGATGTGGCGCGGGCTGTAATTGGGACCCGCGGAACCGCCGCGGAGGACAATGTGGCAGTTGGGATTGCCGCGCGTGATGATGGCCGAGGCGGCGCCCTTGAGGTTGATGCCGAGGAAGGTTTGGGGCTGCGAGGCAGCGCGGATGGCGTTGATGGCGGTCTGCAGGTTGCCATCCGTGCCGTTTTTGAAACCGAGCGGCATGGATAGACCGGAGGCCATCTGCCGGTGGGTCTGCGACTCGGCCGTGCGCGCCCCGATGGCGCACCAGCAGACGAGGTCCGCGATATACTGCGGGGTAATCGGGTCGAGCAGTTCGGTCGCGGTGGGCAGCCCGAGATCGAGCACGTCGCGCAGGAAAGTACGGGCCAGGCGGAGGCCCTCCGCGATGTCGTGCGAGCCATCGAGCCGCGGATCCATGATCAGACCCTTCCAACCGACCGTGGTGCGCGGTTTCTCAAAATAGACCCGCATGACGATCAGCACCCGGTCAGAAACCTCGCGCGCCAGGCCGGCGAGGCGATGGCCGTAGTCGCGGCCGGCGGCAAGATCGTGGATGGAGCACGGGCCGACAATCAGGAGCAGACGGCGGTCATCACCAAAGATGATGTTGTGAACCTCCTGCCGGGCCTGGGTGACAAACTGGCCTTGGATCTCGGTCTTGGGTAAGGCCTGCAGAAGCTCATGCGGAGTTGGGAGAGCCCTGGTCTCGACAACATTGATGTCGGAAGTTCTTTGCAAGGAAGGGGTAAATTGCTGACGGGTGCACTTACAATCAAGCTCGCGATTGCGATCTGAATAATTCCGGCTGAACCTGTCGCGTTGGTCACCCGACCGGCGACGGGGGCGTCGCCGCTCCACCATCCTGCGATGGGAGGCGCCCTTGCCTCGTTTTTCCGGCAAAAAATAAAGCGGGCCGGCTACCCCTAACCGGCCCGCTATTGCTTTCTTAGTTACCCCAAAACTCCCGCTAGGCGGGAGAAGTGGAAAAATCAGATGACGTTAAGAAGCAGCAGGTGTGGTCATTCGTCAAATAAAACTTTAAGACCGGATGCGGATAGTTTTTCATGCAGTTACATATTAAATGGATAGGATGCTTTTTCGATGAGGAATAAAGTGATTGATCAGTTTTCCCGGTTGTATGGGCATCCGCCGGCGGTGGTCACCCGGGCCCCAGGACGCATTGAATTCATCGGCAACCACACCGACTATAACGGCGGCACCGTGCTTGGTGCCGCCATCAATCATGGCGTGTGGGTGGCCGCCGGGAAAACGGCGGTTCCAGAGCTGCGTTTCGCCACGGCTGCGCAGAGCGGGGTTGTCACCGTGCCGGCCGGCGCGCCGCACCGCCGGAACGGCGCGGAGCGCTGGGTCAATTACCCGCTCGGCATCTGGACCAGTTTCAGGGAATTTGGCCTCCGGCAGCCTGCGGGGCTCGACTATCTGGCGGTTTCGGATCTGCCCGTCGGCGCGGGGTTGAGCAGCAGTGCGGCCCTTGAGCTGGCCTCGGCCCTGGCTTACCTCGCCCTCACCGGCGAGCATCCGCCGCGGGAGATGGTGGTGCAGTTGGGCCGGCATGCGGAAAACAATTTTGTCGGCGTGCCCTGCGGCATTCTTGACCAGGGCGTGTCGGGTTTCGGGAAAAAGGACCATCTGGTGTTCATCGACTGCCGCGGTCCGCATTTTGACACCGTCCCGCTGCCGGCCGGGGCGCACTTCTGGATTTTCAACACCCACACGAAGCATGCGCTGATCGACGGACTTTATGCGGCGCGTCATCGCGAATGCCTGGATGCCGCCCAGGCACTCGGCGTGGATCTGCTGGCCGATGTGACGCTGGCCCGGCTGGAGCAAGGCAAAACCCGGCTGTCGGAGACCGGCTACCGGCGCGCCAGGCACGTCGTGGAGGAGATCGACCGCGTGACTCGCGTGCGGACCGCTCTGGCCCGGGGTGACCTGGCCGCGGTCGGCCGGCTCCTCACCGCTTCGCACCGCAGTTCCCAGGTGCAGTTTGAGAACAGCACGACGGAGCTCGACCTGCTCGTCGAGGCGCTCACGGATCTGGCGCACGTTTATGGCGCGCGCCTCACCGGCGGGGGGTTTGGCGGCGCCGTGCTGGCGTTCACCGATGCCGGTTTTTCCCCGGTGCAGGCGGAGCAGGTGGCCGGAGTTTACGCACGCAAGTTCGGTTCCCGTCCCGGGGTGTTGCATTGCGAAACCGGTGACGGCGCGGAAGTGATCGCCTGACGCCATTGTTGCCGCCGCTTGGGGTGTCGGACGATATTCTCCGCATCGCCATTGATGTTTTTCTTGGAGCCGGCGGATTTCTCGCCAGAGTCGGGATGGAATCTCCTGGTCCGATGAAAAAAAAGGCAGTCAAGCGCATTGGCATTCTGACCGCCGGCGGCGACAGCCCCGGCTTGAACGCGGCCATCCGGGCGGTGGGGAAAGCCGCCATCGGTGAGTACGGCTGGGAGATCATCGGCTTTCGCGACGGCTTTCTGGGACTGGCCCAGAGCCGCTGGGTTCGCTTCGACAAAGGCCGGCTCGCCGGCATCCTCACGGTGGGAGGAACGGTTCTCGGCACGAGCCGCGACAAGCCGCATCGCATGGAAATCGACGGGCGGGTGCGGGACATGACCGGCACCATTGTCGCCAATTACAAGCGGCTGGCCCTGGATGCGCTCGTATGCATCGGCGGCGGCGGGACGCATAAGAATGCGCTGCGCCTGGTCGAGAAGGGCCTCAACATCATCACGCTGCCCAAGACCATCGACAACGATGTGGCGATGACCGATGCCACGATCGGTTTTGACACCGCGCTCGGCATCGCCACCGAGGCGCTCGACCGCCTGCACAGCACGGCGCACAGCCACCACCGGATCGTGATCGCGGAGATCATGGGGCATCGCGCCGGCTGGCTGACGCTGGGAGCGGGCATCGCCGGCGGCGCCGACGCGATCCTCATTCCCGAGATTCCCTACGACGTTGAAAAAATCGTCGCTGCCGTTCGCCGCCGCTCCCGCAGCGGCACCAACTTCAGCATCGTGGCGGTGGCGGAGGGGGCCATGTCGAAGCATGATGCCATCGGTTTCGATGCGGCGGAACGGCACCGGAAAAACGCCCGGACCGAGGTTGAGAAAGAGCATGCCAAGGCCGAGCTGGCCGCGCTGGAGGCCCGCCATGTCGGCAACACCCTGCGCCTGTCAAAGCAGCTCGAGGAACTCACGCGCCTAGAGGCGCGGGTCACGATCCTTGGCTATGTCCAGCGCGGCGGCACGCCGTCGGTCGCCGACCGGCTGCTGGCCACACGGCTGGGCACGGCCTGCGCGGGGTTCATCAACGAGGGGACTTTCGGCGTGATGGTCGCCGCCCGCGGCGACGGGGTGAAGGTCGTGCCGATCGAGGAGGTGGCAGGCAAGCTCAAGACCGTACCCCTGGACCACCAATGGATTGAAGCGGCCCGCCGGGTGGGCACCTGTCTCGGCGACTGACCGGGGGAGTCCGGCCCGGGCCACGGCCCGATCCGGGTGGA
>JAQTYQ010000063.1 GCA_028688225.1 Opitutaceae bacterium
TCAAGGCATCCCACATTGCGGTGCTGATCCGCCAAGGAGAGATCGAGCATCGCTGGCCATTCGATCTTTTTACCCGGATGGCGACCGGGTCAGTGCCCTGGCTTCGGGAGGGCGAAATCCGCAAGGTCCGCCGAGACCCTTGCCCTCCCCCGGGGGGCCGTCGCACAATATATGGCGGCTCTTGAGGTGATGAACGGGTACCCCTAGAACTAATTTCCATGCCCACCCCCAGAATTCCCCCGCCACCCGACCGGTTCAGTTTCGGCCAGGAACACCCCGCCGCCAGAGGAATCGGCTGGTGGGTTTTCTATGCGGACGCGCTCTGTGGCTGGATCCATTCGGTCGATGACCGCCCCATTAACTTGCTCCCCGGCTGCGTCGCGCTGCGTTGTGACGGCAGTGAGCCGCCGAGATTGGCGACGGGAGGGGGCGCGCATGCGAACGCCGAATCCTGGACCGTAATCGAGCAGCCCGTCACGTAGTTCACTTCGTCCTGGGCGGGCGTGGCCAAAATCCGGCGCCGGCCGCTTGCCAGCGCGAGTTTTCCCCGCATCCTTGACGCCCAGCCCCCGTCAACCATGTGCGGACGCTACCGCCTCACCGACCCGGCCGCGCTCCGGGAACTCGCCCACCGTGCGCCCGGCATCGAACTGCCGGAGGGCATCCTGCCGCGCTTCAATGTCGCTCCTTCACAAGCAATGCCGGTGATCGCCGCCGGGCCGGACGGAGCGCCGCGGATGATGACCATGAAATGGGGCTACATTCCCTTCTGGGAGAAAAGCGCGAAGCCCAAACTGGCTCCCATCAACGCGAAATCGGAGGAGGCCTTCGCGAAGCCCATGTTCCAACAGTCGATCCAACAGCGCCGGTGCCTCATCCCCGCCGATGGCTTCTACGAATGGAAAACACCCGAGCGAGGCGGTAAGCAGCCCTTCGACATCCACCTGCCGGGCAACCGGCCTTTCTTCCTCGCCGGAATCTACGAGAAGAGCACGGATATCAAACCGGAAACCTTCCTCATCTTCACCACGCGGCCCAATCGCCTGATGGAGCGGATTCACCAGCGGATGCCGGTAATCCTGGCGGATGAAGCTACCCGAAGTTGGATCACACCCGGGCCCGTCACCAGCGATCAGTTCACCCGACTCATGGTTCCTTATCCCCCGGAGAGGATGGAGGCGCTTCCCATCACCTCCCTGGTCAATAATCCGAGAAACGATAATCCTGCGATCCTCGCGCCTTCCGGCCCAGACCAGGGATAACACCACCGGCTGCTATCTTGGCGGAGTGGAACCTGCACCTGCCAGCGCCCTCCTCCCGACCCAAGCCCAGATCCTTCTTCCGCTTTTGGAGGCGCTGGATGAACGCGGACCCCTTACGCCCAAAGCCGCCGCCGATGCCGTCGCGGAGAAACTCGGGGTCGCACCCGGGGTGCGCCAGTCCACGACGAGGTACCGACATGGCGATGGTCTGATCCGCGAAACTAATGTGTTTGAACGTCGCGTTCGCTGGACCCGGCAGAATGCCGTTCTCGCAGGACTGATTGGCAAGGACCAGGTCGGCGTGTGGGAGTTGGCTGAGGCTGGTCGCAAGACCCTGACCCAGGCCAAACCCGGCATCGTCTATGCCGTCGTCACCACCGACCTTGGGACGGTGCTTTGGGCGGAGGCCCTTTCCGCGCTGGGCTACATTGAGGACGGATCATTGCGGCTCATTCTGACTTCGCCCCCCTACCCACTGAACCGACAGCGCGCATACGGCGGTTGGGCGCAGGACGGCTACATCGAGACGATGCTGCGGCACATGGACGGATTCCGCCGCAAGCTGATGGACCGAGGGTCCCTGGTCGTAAATTTGGCCGACGTTTATGAGCCAGGGTCACCAACCCTCTTCACCTACCAGGAGCAGATCATCCTCGCCATGCAGCAACGCGGCTGGCACCTGTGCGGCCGCCAGATGTGGGCTTCCCCCGCGAAACCAAAGACCACCCCTTATGTCACGAAGGACCGGCAGCGTCTGGCGGCTGGTTTCGAGTCCTTCTACTGGTGGTCCCCCACGGCGAGGCCATACGCCGATAACCGGCAGATCCTTGAACCCTATAGCGAATCATTCCGGAAACGCTACCTGATGAACGGCGGACAGGTCAGTCTATCCAGGAGTGGCAGTCGCCAGACATGGCCAGGGCGCCGGTTCTGCCGCGATAACGGCGGGAAGATTCCGTACAACGTCGTCAATCTACCCGACGAGAGCAGCCGGGGCCCTTATGTGAAATTCTGCCGTCAGGCGGGCCTGCCGATCCACCCCGCGCGGATGCCCATTGAAATCGCCCGGACCTGGATCCGCTTCGTCACCCAGCCGAAGGAAATGGTCTGGGATCCCTTTGGCGGCTCGCTCACGACGGCGGCGGCCTGTCAGGAACTCGGACGCCACTACATTGCCTCGGAGAAGGTCCTGGAATACATCCAAGGTGGCGTCGAACGACTCCGGTTGGCAGGCGCCAGTCCCGAAACGCATTGTAGCTTCATCGAGGGGCTGCGCCTGCCCATGGCGCCCGCACGCGCCTGAAAGTAGCGGATTCACTTACGCGCACGCCCCGATGCACTTCCGCCATACCCCCGAGGTGCTTGCCCTCGCCATCGAGATCGTGGCCGTGGAGGCCGTTCCGTCCGCCTTTTCGCGCTCCGCCCTCATGGGTGAATAACCCCAGCCTGCCCTTGGAAGAGGCGATCCATGTCAGGCCGCTATCTTGGATATACCATGACCAATTTCGAATACTTCGTGCCCGTTGGAACAGATGACCCCCTCATGGCCCGGCTGTTGCAACGCGAGCCACCGACGCGGGAGGAGGAGCTGGCGTTGACCCGCAAGGCCCGGCGCGGGCTCAAAAAAGCCCGTTGGGAACTCGTGCTGCGCCATGCCCGGCTCGCATTCACCATCGCGCGCAGTTATTATCGTCCGAACGGCAGCGTCGCAATCAACGACCTGTTCGCCGTGGCCCTGCTCGCGATGTTTGAAAAGACGAGGCGCTATGATCCTCGCCTCGGGCGGTTCTCGAGTTATGCCGGCCCTGAAATCCGGCGAAGACTGATGATCCATCACGCCGATTACGACCGGGCGCACCGGCTCCCGGTGAACTTCAAGCAAGCCCAGCTCACGGCGTTCAAACTGATCGGCGGCGAGGAGGCAATGGATCGGCTCAATCCCGAGGAGGTGGCGAAGATCGTCGAGGTATCCATTCAGACCGCCCGACGCCTGAAGTTTCTCGCGCACAATGATCTTCCGCTCGATGGCGCCATCCAGGACGGTGCCGAGGGCACCCTGGGCGAGTTGGTCGCCGATCCCTCGGCCATCACGTCCAGCGATGACCTGAACCGACAGGACAACCAGGAAATGCTCGAAGAACTCCTGTGCACGCTCTCCGAACGCGATCGCAGCATCATCGAGCGCCGCTGGGGCGTCGGCGGGCTCGAACCCCTCACCTTGAGGGAGCTGGGACGGCTTCACCATCTCACCCGCGAGCGCATCCGGCAGATCGAATTTCGCGCCATGCGCCAACTGCGCCGGCGGGCCCGCAACTCCGAAAGCCCCGGCCGCCTGCTCCGGAAGGTCGCCTAACTATACCCGCGAGGCTACTCCATGACATCACCGACACCTCCACCCGCCATCACCAAGCCACTCGCGCCAGCGGGTGACCCCGTCCTTTGCCTTTATGGCGGCATTTCCGAGCAATGCTGGGCGTTGCTGCATTACCGGCCGGCGTCATGGGATGAAGGGAGATTGCTCGCGCAACATCTCCTCGCCGGAGGAGATCACAAGATCCCGAACCTGTACCCCGCCGGCGTCAAACTCCGGTCAGTACAGTTTGCCCGTGACAAACGCGGCGGCGACGACGAGGTGCGCAAGGAAGAATTTTGGGGATGGTGGCAGCGGCCCCCAAGCCGACCACGCCCAAACTCGCACCGGTCGCCAAGCCCGCAGTGGACGAATGGTGGAAAGAACCGGCGGCCTAGGCCGAGCCGGCCCCGGCTAGGGAGCGGTTTGCCACTATCTTGACGACATGAGTTTCCCTCCGGAATTGCTTTCCAGCTTTCAAGCCGCGCGCCTCTGGCTCAACGGCAGGCATCCATTCTATGCGTCCCTGCTTGGACACATGCGAATCATCGTCACCGCCGACCCCCGGATCGAAACGGCGGCGGTGGACGCGCGGGACAATCTCTACGTCAATCCTGATTTTTTCCTGGGCCTGCCGAACGTGCAGCAGCGGGGATTTCTCTTCTCGCACGAGGTCTTGCATCCCGGTTTGGGAATATTCGAGCGCAGTGCCGGGCATGACCATGAACTGTCCAACATCGCGCACGACCACGTCATCAACAATATCCTCACCCACGACGACCCGGCGTGGTTCATCCCCGGCGGACTGTGCGACCCGCAGTTCGCCGGCATGACCTATGAGGACGCCTATGCTTTGCTCGCCAACAAGGCGCGCCAGCAGAAACAGCCCAAAGGCAAGGGCAAAAGGAAGGGCGGGAAAGGCCAGCCGGCCTCCGCCAACACCGACGGGATCGACGCCGGGGGGATGCCCGGAGACGTGCTGGACGACAAGACCGCCGAGGAAATCCTCCGCGAGGCCGGCATCCTGACCGACGAATCCTTCGACGGGCGCAGCGAGCCGGCAAAGAAGGGCGTGAAGACCAACGCCGCCCGCTGGCAGGCCCGAATCGCCCAGGCCGTCGCCACGGCGCAGGCAATGGGTCAATTGAGCGCGGGAGTGCAGCGCGTTTTCGACCTGTCCGGCACCGCGCATGTCGATTGGACGGTGCGCCTCTTCGCCGCCCTGCGCGAAGCCGCGACCCTCGCCCGCAATAACTACAATGTCCCCGCCCGCCGCAGCGATGCGCTGGGGTTCTTCGCTCCGCGCGAGGAATTCCTTGGCTATGACGTGACGGTCTACGTGGACACCTCGGGCAGCATCAGTCCCGCGAATCTCGCCGCCGCCATCCCGGAAATCGACGGCATCATGTCCCTGTGCGGCTGGCGGGTGCGCTGGCTTGAGGGCGACGCGAAAGTATTGAAGGACGAGTGGATCACCGCCACCCCCGAAATGGTCGCCGGCGGGGGCGGGACGAG
This sequence comes from Opitutaceae bacterium, assembly GCA_028688225.1. Classification (GTDB taxonomy): domain Bacteria; phylum Verrucomicrobiota; class Verrucomicrobiia; order Opitutales; family Opitutaceae; genus Fen-1467. Next base: position 5,128 of record JAQTYQ010000063.1, read on the forward strand.
CTTCGTCCCGGTTTTCGAGACCTTGCGCGACTCGCCCACGAAAACACTGGTGGTTTTCACCGACACCTGGGGCCCCTTTCCCGACTTCATCCCGGACTATCCGGTCATTTGGGCCGTCTATCAGCGCCCCGGCGAGGACGTGACCAAGCGCGAAGTGCCCTTCGGCGAAATCGTGCCGGTGCCGGAGGCCGACTTTGTGACCAAGTGCGCCTGACCTTCAGCCCGCTATCTTTACCCCGCATGAACACGGACACCACCCTCAACCACATCACGGTCACCATCGACAAGGTCGCGAGCCTGTGTGCCGTCATCTGCAAACATAACGACACGCCATTTCTCCTCGGGGGCACCGGCATCGGGAAAACCCAGGTCGCGGGCCAGTATGCCCGTTCCATCGGCGCTCACTTTTTTGTGATTATCGCGGCCCAGCGGGACCGCCTCGATATCATCGGCCTGCCCTATGGGGCGGACGATACCAAGCTCGGGCGCGTCACCCGCTTTGCCCCGGACGAGTTTTTCGCGATCCTCTCCAAGGAGCGCAATCCCGATGGCCCGGTCACCGTGGTATTGTTCGATGAGATCAATGCCGCACCCGATACGGTCACGCCCGTGCTTTACCGGCTCTTCCAAGAGCGCATAGCCGGCGATATGACCCTGCGGGACAACGTGCACCTGATGGCAGCCGGAAATCCGGCGTCGGCCCTCTCCGCCGGCAGGGACGTGCAGCCGGTTTTGAAACGCCGATTTGTCTGGCTGAATGTGGTTACAAACGTCCCGGTCTGGACGAAATGGGGGAGCGAGCACAACGTGGATGGCCGGGTGCTTACCTTCCTGAACAACCCGTCCTTCAGCCAGTTCTTCTACACCTTCAGGCCGCGAGAGCGCGACAGGCTGACTTATGCCACGCCCGACTCCTGGACGAAATTGGGACGGGCCTTGAACGATATTCTCGCGCTGCCGGACGAAGAAACGCAGCAGGCCGCGATCACCGGCTATGTCGGGCAGGAGGAAGGGACCGCCTTCAAGGGTTTCCTCGACCTGCAATCGCAAATCGCCGACCCGCGCAAAGTGCTGGACGACCCGGAAAACACCACCCTGCCCACGCAGCAGGACGGCCTCTGGCTGCTGCTGGGCGGCATCATCAATCTCGCCACGGAAAATCCGAAGGTCTACGGCCGGGCGGCGCTGCGTTTCTGCCAAAGGCTTTTCAATGAAAAGACCTTCGCGGACTTCGGCGCTTTTCTCTGCCGCACCATTGCCTCGCGTCCAACCGTGAGACCCCTGTTGTTAAAGGCACCCGAACTGGACCGGCTGGCCAGCGTCCTCGCGAAAAAGCATCCCGAATTGTTGAAGGCCCTGAATGCCTTGAACGAACCGGTCGCCAAGGCCGCTTGAGTCTTACCCAACCTCCGTGTTCATGACGCAGCCGGGTGCCTTTGGCCCGGCTGCTATCTTGTCAGTAGATTCCAATACGCCTTCCACATGAGGCCATTACAATTATTCCTTATCACCTATCCACTAATGACTTCCGCGATATTACCAGAGATATTCCGCCTCGGTGGCGGCTGGTGCCTTTGCAGGCCGCTATCATGGGTAACACTAATATGCCATTAATCGCCCGATCGCCATCCGTCTCCACGATAGAAGAGGTATCGCCCGAAACCGCCGAACAATGGCTGCGCAAACTGCGCTTGGGCCTGCGCAGCAATACGCGCACCGTCCGCACGCTTGGCGAGATCATTGCCACCAACCGCTGGCAGCCCACGCACCAGGGCCCGGTCTTTGATGCAAACGACGAATTGATCTCCGGGATGGATCTGCTGGAGGCTATCTCGAAATCCGCCCGGACGATCAAGGTGAAGGTGACGCGCAACGAGGATCCCGAGGCCGTGCGCTATTACGGACGCGGCCGCGCGCGCAGCTCCCGCGATTCATTGCGCGTGCTCGCCCGGGTGCGCAATCCCGGCCCGGAAGCGGCGTTGCTGAACGCCTTCATCACCTACGCCCTGCATGGCAATCACCAGAACCCCCTCGAAGTCCAGACCATCCATCGGGAATTCGGCGACGTGGTCAAAGAGGTGATCTCCGCGCGGGTGGCACCGGCGCCGTATTGGCGTTATGCCGGCAAGGCGGCAGTCGCGCTGGCACTGGCAGGCATCGGCTACAAGGAGAAGGTCCGCGCCTTCATCGCCGAATTGGGCGATCGCAAGGAGAGCGGTCATCGCGTCCAGGTCTTCTGCCGCGAAGTCAACACCAATTATCATAAGCTCTCCCCCCGGGACCTTTTCCAGAAAACCCTGTGCACGCTGGCGCGCTACTGCGAGGTTGATTGCGATCCCGATGATCCGGACGCCCTGCGCAGCTATTTTCTCGGTCTCGCCCACCTGAACCATCTCAACCATGCCCCCCTCACCCCGATCGCCTAACGAAGAGCGCGCCTCGCTCGCGCTCTTCCGCCAATCTCTCCATCGTTCGACTCCCCTGGAAGTGGAACTGCTGGTGACACCCCGGATTGCGCTGCACATGCTCCAGCGCAACACGCGCAATCGCGAAGCCCGAAAGGCCGGAGTCGATTACCTGGTGGCGGAATTGCGGGCCGGCCGCTGGGCGGTCGTGGCCGACGGCATCGCCTTCGACACCGGCGGCGTCCTGATCGACGGCCAGCACAGGCTCTTTGCCATCATCGAAGCCGACCAGTCCGTCCGGGTGCGCGTGCAGTTCGGCCAATCCTCCGAAACCCGCGTCGCGATCGATTTGCGCGCCCCGGTCGCGCCCGGATGCGTCCTCGAGTCCCTGGGCCTCTCGCAGGGGACCCTGCGCGCGGCCACGGCTTCCATTTACCTCAAATATGCCCGCCAGGTCGATAAAAGGACCTTCTCCGTGGAAGACATCGAGCTGGCGGCCCGCGAGCTGGGAAACGAGCTCGATTATCTCGCCCCGCATTACCAGGCCCTCAGCCGCCTCGGGATCCGCGCCCCCCTGTTTTGCGCCCTGGCCCTCGGCCTGCGCAAGGACCGGGCGGCCGTCGAAGCGTTCGTCGAGCGCCTCCTAAACTTCCAGCGCCAGGGGCCCAACGACCCGGTGGTTCGCTTTGAACGGCTGACCGATCCCGTCAAAGGCCGCACCCGGGAGGATCTGTTCAACGCGGGCCTCCGTTGCCTGCGCGCTCACATCGCCGGCGAGGAGATTGAGCGGGTCCGCCCAACCAGGGATGAGGTGCACTACTTTCTGGCCGATATGGCCAAGGCCGCCTGATTAACCAGCTAACTTGATCCCACATGATCACGAAAACACTGCCCGCCATGCTTGGCTGCGGACGCCCGTCCGCCACGGCATACAAAGGGCGGATCACCACCCTGACGCCGGATGACCAGCCCCGCCTCGCCAATTATGTGACCGTCTATCGCGTCATCGCCCGGGACCTGCTGCAGCATTTGCTCGGGATGATCAAGGCGGGTGGAGATGACCGCCTGGCGGTTTTTCTGATGGTCGTCCCCGCAAAAGCCCCGGAGGACATCCAGGCCACGCGGGTATGGCAGGAAGTGGTCGCCATTGAGAAAAATCCGCGTTTTGCGGGCAAAAGCTGGCTGGAAATCGTCAATAGCGGCTCCTTGCAGCATCTCTTCCGCGCCGTGGCCGGCGCCAAGGGACGGGCCACCGTGGCCGGCGATGCCTTCATTCAGCTGCTGGCCGATTACGGAATCCGTCCGACCAGCCTGACCCGGGAATTGTACGAAAAGCTCTTTGGCGGCATCGACTCGGATATCATCCTCAGTGGTCTCAGCAACCAGGTTTCCGGCATGTTGAGCGCCTACCTGAGCAGCCGCACCAATGCGATCGAGTCGAACAAGGCCAAGCAGGCGGTGCTCGCCGAGCTAAACACCAAACAGGCGGCCTTCTTCAACCCCTTCGGCCGCTGGTATGCCACGGAAGGCGCAAGGAATGCCGCCGCCAGACATTTCAGCGACCTGCGGCACGTCCTGAAAGGCGAGGGGGTCGACCGGGCCGTGACCGGCGCCTGCCAGTGGCGGGCCGTGCTCAATCACCCGGAGATCAGCGCCTGGCAGCCCGTGGACATGCCCGAACCCGAATTTCTGGCGATGGCGGACGCCAACCCGGCGATCGTGGCCCGCTTCGAACAGCTCATGCCCGCCACCGTCGGCGCGACCATCCCGGAGGCCAGGCGCCTCGACAAATTCCGGCGGCTCGTTTCGAAGAAGAAAACCATCAAGGTCCTCGCCCGGGATCCGGACCTCATCCGCCGGATCCTGCGGCTCTACCAGGACCACACCCGGGCATTCAGCCCGGAACAAGTGAACGACTGGGTGGAAAACGTCGTCCAGAAGGGGCCCTATACCGAGCATGCAGGCTGGGAGGCGATTTGCGCGAGTCGATCACCCGAGGCCAAGGCGGTGCGGGAATTCGTCGCCGGCCCGGTCCGCGAATTCTGCGAAGCCATGCGCCCGGTGACCGTACCCGATGAGATCCAGGCGGACAAAATCTGGCCCACCTGGGCCAACGATGCCTACGGGTGGACGGAACTGACCGATCCCGCGGTCCCGCTGCACGGGAACGAGGTCTTGATCAGCCTCTTCATCCCCCGCTACCGGCCCGCGAATGACGGGGAATTCCTGCCGGCGCAGAAGATCAAGTTGAAGGTCCGCGGCAACCTGCCCGGGTCGCGGGCCGTCAGACTGCCCCAGCCCATCGATGTCCTGCAGGGAGAGACGCAATTCCGTCCCAACCAGAAGGTCAATATGCCGGGCGATGTCAGCGGCCGGGTCATCTATCTCAAATACCAGGCCCTGCGTGTGACCGCGACCAGCGAAGGCGGCCTGTTCGGCTCATTCTCCGCCACAATCATGCCCGAGCTGCCCAAGGCCTCGGTCGACCACGCCAAGACCGTCTGCGCAGCCCGCCAGGAAGCCAAGCAACGCGACGAGACGCCGGACCCGAAGCTCGGGAAAAAACCCGCCGTCGGCGAACGGGTGGCCACGGTGCAGATTGCCCCGGGCGGACTCCGGATCGCCTCCCTGGCCGTCTTCGAGAGGGTGAGCGCCGACAAGGATGCCCCGACCGGGTGGAAACAGATCGCTTTCGAGCGGGAGGTGGCCCGCACCGATGACGCCGCTCATGGCATGCGCAAGGTCGGCGTGGACCCCCACCAGCAGGACGTGATGCGACGCGTGATCGTGCATCCCGTGCGGATTCGCAAGGATCTGATCGCCAATTTCGAGGCGGACGACCTGGACCGGCGCTTCGCCGCCATCACGGCCCGGCCGGCCGCCGGCTACGTGACACCGGTGGCGAACGAACTGCAGATGGAGGTGGCGGGAGGGTATCGCACGCAGGCCGGCAAGCTCTACTACCGGATGATCGCCCGGCGCATCGCGGCCACTGTGACGCGCAAC
>JAQTYQ010000122.1 GCA_028688225.1 Opitutaceae bacterium
CGCTCGAGGCTTGCCGGCCGAAGCCTCCATCTCTCGGTTTCAAGGATATCTGGGTGCTCGAATCGGAGGAGGATTCCTACATCGTCGGACCTCCCCCGATGGAACCCCCTGACTTCGGTCCCTTCCTCGCCGCCGCGCACCTCCCCTCGCGGCTGGCCGACAACCTCTTCTGGCTCGGCCGTTCGGTCGAGCGGCTGGAGGCCGCCTGCCGCCTCTTGATGCTCGCCCTGCCGCGCCTCGAATCGGGCACCTCGCTGCCGCGCGACATCGCCGAACGCACCCTCCTCATCCATTGCCTCGCCCGGGCCGGGCTCGTCTCCGCCGACATCGCAGGCGGCACCGCCTCAGGCCGGCTGTTACGGGAGACCATGGCGCGCGACCGCCTGATCGGCAGGCTGGTGTAAGAGGTCGGCGGGCTCGTCAATGCCTCTTCCGAGCGGCTTTCGCCCTCGATGCTGGCAACCGTCCGCTTCGCCCTTCGCCAGGCTGCCGAGAGCCTCCCCAACGAGCAGACGGCACTCCCCATGCTGCTCAGCTTTGCCGCCACTTTTGCGGGAATCGCGGCGGAGAACATGTCCCGCGACGGCGGCTGGCTCTTTCTGGAAATGGGCCGCCGCCTCGAGCGCGGCGAGTCGATGGCAGAGAGCCTCGCCATCCTGCTCGACGCGCCGCCCGATCGGCTCGAGCCGGGCATGGCGCTGAGCATCGAGCTGGCCGATTCGGTCCTAAGCTACGATCTGCGCCATGCGGGCATCCTCTCCCCCGGCCCCGTGCTCTCGATGGTCCTGGCCGATCTCTTCAACCCGCGATCGCTCGCCTTCCAATGTGCAGCGCTGCGCGCCTGCCTCGAGCGGCTGGGTGCCGACGACGACGCGGAGACCGCCCATCAGCTGCAGCGCGAGGTCACTAACCTGGTCGGCGTCGCCTCGAATCTAGGCGAGCCCCTCCGGAGGGCTGCGGCCAAGCTCCGCCTCCTCTCCGACCGGATGCACCGACGCTTCGTCGCCCTGCTCCCCGAAGCGCACGCGCTTGAGGAAAACGAAGTCCGCGACCCCGTGCCATGACTCTCTACCGGCTCCACCACACCACGGTCTATGACTATACCGAGGCGGCGGTCGTCCTGGGCACCCATTTTCTCCACCTCCTGCCGCGCGAACGCCCCGGCCAGACCGTCCTCGCCGCCCAACTCGACATCTCCCCGACTCCCGACAGCCGCCGGGACGAGGTCGACCATTTCGGGAATTTGACCACAACGGTCTCGATTACCGGAGCGCACCGGGAGTTCCGGGTGGCGATGAGCGCCACGGTCGAAGTCAGCCAATCGGCCCTTCCGGCCGCCACCCCGGCCTGGGAGGAGATCGCCGCCCGCAGCATCGACGATGTAGATCTGGCGGAGTTCTGCTTGCCCAGCGCGCTGGCAGCGCCCGACGGGGAGATCGCGGCCTATGCCGCCGCCAGCTTCCCGGCGGGCCGACCCATCCTGGAAGCGCTGCTCGACCTGGGCGGGCGCCTCTACGCCGACATGACCTACGAGCCCGGTGCGACCGGCAGCGCCACCACCGCCTCCCAGGCGTTCGCCGGCCGCCGGGGCGTCTGCCAGGATTACGCCCACCTCATGGTCGCCTGCCTCCGCGCGGTCAGGCTTCCAGCACGCTACGTCTCCGGCTACCTGCGTACCCAGCCGCCGCCTGGGCAGAAGAAGCTCCGCGGGGCGGACCAGTCCCACGCGTGGACTTCCGCGTGGGCCGGACTGGAGGCGGGCTGGATCGACTTCGACCCGACCAACCGCCTACTGGTCCGGGAGGAGCATGTCACCCTCGCTTGGGGCCGCGACTTCCACGACGTCTCTCCCCTGCGGGGCGTCATCGTAGGCGGCGGACGCCACACGGTCAGGGTCCAGGTTGACCTCGACCCCCTGCTGCTCCCGCTCTGATCGGACGAGGTAATTCCTTTCCAAAGCCATCCCACCGTGCTGACCTTCTCCCGGGACAAACCCGCAAGACCCGTGTCGATCCACGCAGCGCTCACTCACCACACCTCCTACCGCTACGACCGCCCAGTGATGCTGGGCCCCGCAGATCCTCCGGCTCCGCCCCGAGCCGCAGCCCGCGCGCGGGCCCGAAGAGCCCCGCACGCTCGATTTGCGGCGCTTGTCCGGAGCCCGTTCGGCAGCTTCGTGACGGAGGAGGCGGGCCTTCTTTTCCCCTGTCGGCGGCCGAGCGAACCGTCCGCTTGGCCAACAAACGATCTGACCGCTGTAGGTATGGATTGTTGTCTCCTTTAAGCTTCTTGCGCTTGCCCTGGAGCAAGCGCTCCGCTCGTCCTCGACCATGGGGACCATAGCTGGGAATATGCCTTACTTGCTTTCCGCACAGTCCGCAAGTAAGGTCTGTTTATAATGCGTCCTTACAGTAGGAACGAATGACCGCCATCGCTAAAGTAACCCGCAAAGGTCAAACCACCATCCCCCAGGAAATCCGCTCGGCCCTCCATGTGGGACCAGGCGACCTCATTGTGTGGGAGGTGGTCGAAGACGGTTCCGCTCGCGTCCAGCGAGTCCAACCGCTCGACCTGGAATACCTGCGTGCATTGGAAGCCACCCTCACCGAATGGACTGATGCCGCCGACGAGGAGGCCTATCGTGG
>JAQTYQ010000123.1 GCA_028688225.1 Opitutaceae bacterium
CAACCGCCGCCCACGAGCCCCCGATGGTCTTGCGGTAAACCGGGCATTGCGTGCTTGGGTCCGCCGGTTGTGCCGCGAGAAACAGGCATTCCCCCAAGGTGTCGTCCAGGTCGGCAACCAGAAAGCTGTTGCCGTACTTGCCAGCGTCGTCGGCGCCCAGCCCCGCAATCATGTCCAGGGTGAAATCCGCTCCGTCCCATTCCGCGACGGCGGCGATATCGTCGCTGGGGTCAACGTCGGGGTACAGCAGCAGATAGCCGGCGACGTACAGCATCCCCTGCCAGACGATCAAGTGCCGTCCCTCGCCCATTGTTAACGCCCCCGCGGTCTCCGGCTCGACGTAGTAGGTCCAGTCGCCGGCCGTCTCGTCACCGTCCCACCACATCGGCGGGGTGGTCAGCCCCAGGTGTACGAGGTCTCCGTCGTAAACGGACACGGATGTACAGTATTGGGGCAGGCCCGATGTCTCCGGCAGCACGGCCCGGAGGTAGTCCCCATAGTGGGCAATAATCCCCGGCGTCTGGACGGTCTCCGGGATGTCCTCCTGGTCGGCGGGCGGTATGTCCTCGTTGACGGCCACCGAGAATGATCCGCCGATCAGGTAGAGGAACGGAAGGTAGGGCTCCTCCGCCCGTGCCGTAAACAACGTCTCCCAATAGGCGGGCCACTCCGTCCGCGGGATCGCCTTGATGTCCGTAACGCCGTCCTGAGCCCCGGGCGAGTCATAGCGGTTCGTGCCGGCCAGCCCGCCGCCGATGCCGACCATCCGGCCGCGCAGGTCGATGCCGCAAAGGTGCTGGGAGCCCGCGTCGTTCATCGTGCCGAAATTGCCCACAATCGCCAGCCGCTCGCATTCGAGGTCGTTGGACACGATGACCCGCATCCGCTGGAGCCACTGCGGAGACGTGAATTGGGCATAGTAGCCCGCCACGCCGAGCCCGCCCCGAACGTCGTGGATTCTGTCGTCCGTGCCGATGGAGGTAATCAGGTTGCACGGCCTGGACGTGGCGGACATGATCTTTCCGACCGTCCGGAACTTTCCGCCCACGTACAGCCGGTCCGCCTGGCCGGCGTTGCAGTAGCAGACCGCCATCACCGCATGCTCGAAGTAGGGGCCGTCTCCGTCCGCGCCGATGGTCGTCGGCGTGCCCGTGGGCGATGTTTGCCGGAAGATGCGATGTTTGGGGCCATAGGCTTCGATCCAGCCGGGGGAGTTGATGACCGCCTCCGCACCGAAGTAGATGTACGTCCCGTCCGAATAGAGCCCCGTCACCGGCTGATTGCCCCAAGACAGGAAGCTAAACGCCCGTGCCCAATCGGGGCTTGCCGGGTTCCAGGTCCAGAGCCCCGACGCATTGGCTTCCCCGTTGGGCATCGACCCCGGCTCGGTCCCCACGTAGATTTTGGAGGCGTGCGAGCAGAGCGACCAGACCGTACCGGGCGTTGCGATTCCGTTGGGCGGGGAGCCCCCGGAGTTGGGCATCGCTTCCCAGGCGTGCGCGCCGGGGTACTGCCGCCGCCCGACCGAATAGATCGTCGTGATGTCGAGCAGGTCAAACCATCCGCCCGCATAGAGGTAGCCGTCGTAGTAGCACAACGCCCGGACAAAGGGCAGGGCGTCCGCCGCCGTGATCTTCGCGTAAACCTCCGCCAAGGCCGTCCCTGTCCAGACGCACATCGCCCCGAACCGCGATTGCCCGTCCGCCTTCTGGAAGTCGCCGCCGACGATCAGGTCATCGCCAGCCACGCACAACGCGAGGACCGTCCCGTAGTCGCTAAAGTTGGCCGTGTAGTTCCACGTAGAACCCGTCCAGCGGGCCAGCCCCTTGGCAGCCACGCCCCCGGCCGTGTCGAACTTCCCGCCCGCGTGCAAGTAGCCCCCGTAAGACGCCAGCGCCCGGACCGGCCCGTCGGTCCCGCCGCCCAACTCATCCCACGTACCATCGTCCCCCCAGGTCACGGGCTCGTACCAGACCGCCACGTTCCGCAGCACCCGCCCATCGGTAAGCCTGACCTCAAAGTCGCCGCCGACGGCAAGGCCCCCGTCGAAGGGAAGCAGGGCATAGACCTCGCCGCGCAGGAACTCCCGCAAGCCCTGGTACAGCTTCTCGGTCGTGTCATAGCCGACCACCGGCCCGCAGAACTTCCGGCCCCGGCGGAGTGTGCGGAATTGCTGCGTCCCGCCGACCATCAGCCGATTGCCATAGACGCACACATCGTTTATCGCCGAGCTTCCCGGCTCCGAAGTCGTCCCGTCCCACTTGTAGCCCCAGAATGCCGAGCCGTCGTCACTCCCGCCGCCGCCCAAATCCAAGTCCTTGACGAAGGCGGAGGCCCCCCTCCAGACCTGCCCCGGACCGTTCGCCAGCACCCACAACGATTCGCCAGTCGGCTGATCGTCCAGTGGCGAGTACCCCCGTGCCAGCCACAGACGGGCATTGAAACTCGCGACGGAGTAACAAGAAGTCAACGCCGCGAGCGTCACCCCGGAAGCGCACGCGAGCCATTCATCAGCAACCATGTCATAGCTCGCCACGTTGGGCGTCCCGGCCAGCCCGTCAATCGTGGTGAACTTCCCGCACACCACGAGCCGCGGCGGCTTGTTATCC
>JAQTYQ010000025.1 GCA_028688225.1 Opitutaceae bacterium
GTCTTCTCTCCTGCCGGGATACCGCGTTGATGGAGAAACCCGGCGCACCTTTTCAGGCCGCGCGCCAACAGGACCCGGACCGTCTGCTCCGCGATCCCGAGCTCCTCGGCAATGTTCCGGCAATCCCGTCCCTGGAGGAGGCGCAGAACCAGAACCTGCCGGCAACGGGAAGGCAGGCGGGCAATCGCCTCCGAAATGAGCGCGAGCTCGTCCTGGCTGCAGACCGTTTCGAAAACATCCGCATCATCTACTAGAACGTGCAATGGCGGACTGCCGTTTACCGGCGCGTCCGCCATGAACTTCCGCTTGCGAAAGAGACTGACCACCATGTTCCCTGCGACCGTGAACAGGAACCCCTTGGCCGAGGTGAGCCGGCCCTTCTGCCAGGCCACAAAAGCCTTGAGAAATGATTCCTGCACCACGTCGTCGACATCGGAAAATGAGGGAAACTTCCGGTGCAAATAGGCCCGGAGCGCCGGTTCATGCGGCTTGATTTCATTCTCAAACCAAAAATCCTGCGCGGATCCGGCCCGGACGCTCACGGCGGCGCCAGGGGATTCGCCAGTTGAGAGAGAGGCTTGGTGGGGTGGCGGGGGTCTCAAGACAATGGGGGAAGCGCCGCCTTGAACCGTGTGCGGCGGGAAGGCTGATGCGAGAAGATTTTCGTCGGAAACCAAGAACGCATGAGGCGGCGTTTTTGTTTACGCCAAAACGCAGAATCCCCCCCGCGGGGTTGCAAACCGGTCCGCTGACCGTCGCGTTTTCCCCTGAAAAGCCGAGCCATTGCGAACGGGTTCCCGATTGGGACCCGGCAAGATGCCGCTTGGCCGCGACGTCCGGCTCGTTTACCACCGCATCCGCTTCCGGGCCCGGAGCTCAACGGCCAGTTCCGAGCCCGCAGTGACGGGCGACAACCGCTGCGCCACAGGACGCAGCGCCACAGAGGACGTCCTCGGCTCGGTCCAGATTTCGTGGCCAACTTACGCGTCAACTGAGTGAAAAACCACGCGGCACTCACCACCTCCCTGGTGCGTGACACACCAAAATGTCCATTGGCAGACTTATGTGTCACCTTTCGGTTGGCTTCAGTGCATCGGCGATGCTTGCAGGTGATCATCAGGCAATCTGCGAGGGAGTGTGTACCGGCCTGAATCGGCTCAACAGTCTCACGACACCGTGACCCATGCTTCCGCCACCTGGCCGAATGGCTTGCCGTCGACCACCAAATCAAGAACGAGGAGATGGCGTCCCGCGGTCGTGTTCGGCCCGGTGGACAGCACAGATGCAAAGGCCTGTTTCGCCCGCGGAGCCAGCATCAGCTGCAGCGGCCTCGCGGTCAGATCTGCAGCAGACCTAAATTGCACCTCGGCTTGGGCCGGGAAGCCGAACGGGTTCAACACCCAGCCTTGAAACTGCACCCCCTCTGAACCTGCGCAAATCGCCAATTGGTGTGGCACAATCTTGGCGGCAACACTGTCGGCCCCAAAATGCGCATCGCCAGACGCCAACGGCATGATCGCGCGGTGGGCTTCATCAAATGTCCGGGCCGCCGCCGCCAGCCGTTGCCATAGTTCCGGTGTTGGACGGTATGGTGCATAATGTCCGCTCAGGATCAGTTCCGGATCGAACTCGCGGAGTCGTTGCACGCAATCGACATAGCCGCCGAGCGCGAGCCCGTTGCGATACACGTGGTTGGTAAACACGCCGCCGTTTTCTGGCGCCGTCAGTTGCATCGTATCCGGGTTGTAATAGAAAATCTGGTCACCCGTGTGTGCGATGCGATGCCCGTCGAATTCGAGGCAGATCAGCGTCGAGAATTCCGTGTGACCCGCCATTGGGTACAAGGTGATGGCAATGTCCTCCCAGTAAAATGTCCGGCCCAGCGGCAACCGGGAGGAAACCTTCATCGGCTCCGGCCAGAGGCACGGCCGGTCGAAATCCTGCGGCCGCTCGAGCAGATCGGCGAAATTCTCCCCCGCCCACAGTTCGGTGCCGAACAGCCGCTGCAGCAGTGGTATGCCGGCGACATGGTCGTCGTGGTAGTGGGTCGGAATCACGGTGTCGATCCGCGTGGCGCCGGTTTTCTCCTGCAGCGCCGCGAGACTGTGCAACAACGGCCGGCGCGCCCACGACTCCAGGCGATTCGGAAAGCGTACGCCCAGCGTATCGTAGCCGAAGTCGATTGCGAGCAGCCGACCCGATCGGCCAACCAGAAAATGTGTTTCAGCAGACGCGCCATTGGCACGGTATAGCCGCGGCAGCACTTCCTCCAACGTTACCCGCGACGGACGGGCGATGCGGGCGGTGATTCCCGGATGTACCGGCTCGAAACCGGCAATGTTCTTTCGCAGGAGCTCCCCGGCGCGCACACAATCCGTGAACGGTTCGCCGAAACTCGGCAGCGCCAGGTCCGGATCGGCCGCCAGCACCCGCTCCCATGAGAGCAATACGTTCTCAAGGCCGGTGAGGTCATTATAGTTGTATTGCAGCGGCGAAAGGCGCGGAACTTTCCCGGGCGAGCTCATGAGTTCCCCGGTGAACGCCAGCCGGCGTCCGCCCGCCACAGTCACGACATAGGTCGTCGCGCCCATCGTGGCCGCGGGCGTCGGCACGACCTCCACCGGCAATCCCGCGAGCGTCGTCCGCTCGTAGTCCATCATCCATCGGTCGACGGCGAGTGGCACGAACGGCGCATAATGATCCCACATGAGATCGTAAAGATACAATGTCTGCTTCGTTCGCATCGCCCGCTGGCCGCCGCTGAGATGCTCGCGATCGTGCCAGGGCCCGCCAATACGCGCGCCCCGCCGCCGAAATTCCGCTGCGCCGGCGGCGTGGTCGCGGAAGTGGTGCGTCAACAACACCGTCGCCTTGCGCGTGTCACCAATTTCGCCGAACTTTTCGGCCGCGGCGGCGGTACCGGCGTTGACCACAAGCCAAGCGCCTTCGCTTCCGTGCACCGCGTACACGTTGCAGCTGTCGCGCAGACGAAACACGCCGTTTTCGATCATTTGCCAGGAGTTCATGATTGGGGAGCGCCGGACGGCGTTGGCTGGGCGCGCGCGCCGCCGCAGTCAAGGTCGATGGTGTGGAAAAACAACTGCAGACCCTGGGGCGCGGCCTGACAGGCCCACGCCCCGTTTGGAGCGATGACGCCCGACGGGGCCGAGCACCTCAAGTCCACCGGCGCGGCGTTGTCGGCGGTCACGATCCACACATCGCCTGCGCCGGCACGCATGCGGAGGTTCGCCTCGTGATACTGCCAGTTCAGGTGCGACATCTCGCTGCTATCGCGGCCGCCGTTGACCGCGTGGAAGATCACGCGCGCACCCTTTTCCGCCAGTCGCTGCGTGAGGTGGTCATCCGGCATTGGCGTACAATACGGATTTCCCCAGAGATCGTTGCAGATCAAAGCGCCGAATGTCACGCCGCGGGCCCACTCAAACGTGCGGAGCTTGCGGACGGCATAGTGGTTGATCTCATCTTCTGGCCGCGGTACCACGCCGGAACAAAGCAGTATCTTGCTATGGAATCCCAAATACTCGCCATCCGGGCGATAGAAACGGACCTGGTTGTAGCATTTCCCATCCGCCTCACGAAAACATGTGCCCAAGGCGAGGCCCACACTCAGCCGGCGCGCAAGGGCAGTGACCTGCGTGAGTGCCGACGTCATCTCCATGGCATCAAAGTCCGGTCGGTAGCCACTCAGTGAGCCCTCCGGCGTTAGCAGTATCTCCGCACGTTCGTCCGCACAGCGCTTCAGCGCCTCGGAAATCAGCCGGGCATTGACGGATATCTCGCTGCCCACGGGCATCTGTAGACCAGCAACGTGTAGCTTCATGGATCGGCTTGGAAAGGATGGGTGGACGCGGACGAGCGCTCCTGCATCGGACGCCACCAGAAGAAGTACATGCCGGTGACGCCGATCAGGAAGAGCGGCAGCGTGCACCAGAAGGAGTAGTAGGATTTGATCACCAGCTGCATGGGCAGGAGGAACAGGGTGACCTGCCACAACAGGGCGAAAGGCACGGCGATCATGTCCGTGCGGTTCTCGCGGTCGACGGCCGCACGCTCGGCGCCCTGGAACTCCTGGCGGAGCGGTCTCCACCAGCCGAATGGCCGCGTCGTGCGGTAGAAATGCTTCAACACAGGCATCGGCGTGGGCGCGGTGAGCAGCGAACCGATGATCGTGCCGCCAAACGACAGACTGATCATGATCGAAAATTGGATTGCCTCGGGCATCTGCGGGTCCAGGGCGCGTTGCACCACCGCGCCCACGCCGCCGAGCACCATCCCGCCGATGACGCCCCAGGCGTTGCAGCGCCACCAGTAGAGCCGCAGCATCTGCGGCGCGAGCTGGCCCGCGCTCAGGCTCATGAGACTCCACCCGGCGATGTTGTTGATGCTGGTGGTGGCAACGCCGAAATAGAAACCCACGACGACGATTCCCAGGGTCGAGACGTAAGCGGCGATGATCAGTTCGCGATTGGAGGCTTTGGGCCGGAGGAAGTTTTGGTAGATGTCCTTGACGAAGTAGCCGCTGGACATGTTCACCAGGCCGTTCTTGCAGGACATCATCGCGGCGAACATGGCCACGACGATCAGGCCCTTCAGCCCGGTCGGGATCATGTTCATGAGCACGGCGGGCAGGATCTGCTCGGGATTGACCGTGCCCCGGATGCCGACCAGCGGCAGCTTGCCCTGCCAATCGTGGCCCAGCAGGCCCTGGAGTTGCTGGATCAGCTCCGGAGGGTATTTTGCCGGCGAGTTGATGATGTCGCTGGTGAGGTCGTGCCAGAAGGCCGCCGTGGTCTGTGGAGAGTAGGCGTGGATCAGATCGGCCGCGCGCTGCACCACGGCCGGGTCGGGATAGAGGGAATGCACCAGATAGATGCCCATGACGGCGAAGCCGATCATCAGCGGCCAGCGGAACATCACCATGATGCCCTGCTGGAACGACTGCAGCCCGCAGTCGCGGTCGCTGCGCGCGCCGAAGTAGCGCGGCTCGGCACCCATGCCCGAACCGCCGATGGCGTTGCGCATCAGATAGAATGCCATCATCATCAGCAGCAGGGAATACTGCTCGTAGCCAGGAGGCATCGGCGTGTGCCAGACGGGATGGGAGTCGGTCCAGTTGGGGTTGCCGGTGACGTGGGCGGCGACGGCCGCTAGGCTGGCAGTGTCGGGCACCAGATGCCACGCTTGGAGACCGATGATGATGCACGAGGCGATGACAATGATGCCCTGGACCAGATCCGTCAGAACCACGCCGTAGAAGCCCGAGCTCATGGTGTAGAGCGTCGTCACGGTAATCAGTCCCAGCGTGGTGTAGAACGGCGGCCAGGGAAAGAACATGCCCAGGAACAAACTCACCCCTCGGATGAGATAGGCCAGGCCCATGACGGTGATGAGGATGTTGACGATCGCCGAGAGCAGGCGCACGCCTTCGGCCGCCTTGCCTTCACCAAAGCGGTAGGTCATCCATTCCGCCCCGGTCATGCAGCCGGAGCGGCGGTGCCATTTGCCGGTGTAGACCAGCATGAAGGCGAGAACCAGCACCGCACCGCCCCGGAACTCGATGTAGAGCCCGCGCGGCCCCAGCAAGTAGAGAAACGAGGTGATGAGCATCGTCCCCGTCAGGTCGAACCAGTTCGCCATGCCGGCGACGCCGAGGAGATACCACGGCAGCGTGCGCCCTCCGAGGAAGTAATGATCCATGTCGGCGCTGGCCTTGCGCGTCATGAGGACGCCCATGACGAGGCTCAAGCCGAGGTAACCGAGGATGATGGCGTAATCGAGAGGGGCCAGGGAATGCATAAGCGTTCGAGTGGTCGCGGCGCGGCCGGTTCTGTCCAGATCAAGCGGAAGGAGAGGATGATCGTTGGGCAGTTGGAGGCGGAAGATTGTTTTCTTGGCGAGTTATTCCGTCGGCGGTATGGAGGTGCGGCCAGCGCCCCATGTTAGGTTGATGTTGCGTGCGGCGCTCGCGTTGACGGTTCCAAGGCACGAGAGAGAAGTCTTCGCTATAGACGGCTATCCGCTCTCCCGGCAGGAGAAACCGACTGCGTTGTACAGCGCGGAAGACGGAACGAGTGGCGCCATCTATCCAGCAGATGGGAAATCCAAGCTTCTAGGCGCACACGCGCCGCGGCCGTCCCAACGAGCAGCAGGATTTTCGCCAAGACGGAATGTTGATCCTTCATAGGAAGCGTTTGGTGACGAGAAAGGAAAGGGAGACACACGATGTGGCAACTTAGCCGCGCCTCCCTCGTGCGGGGTCCCGACGCCTGGGAGGGAGAAACGGGCCTTACTGCAGCGGACGATAAAGCCGCGCGCGAAAGGCGGGTTCACGCAGAAATACCGCCTGCAGGAACACGAAACTGAAGGTCAAATGCCCTTCGTAGCCGGTCGTCTGGCCGTCCCAGGTGTAGAACTCGGCGCCGCGCGGACCCTCGTTGACCACGCCATTCTGAAAGCCGCCCCCATTGGGAAAAACGCCCCGCTCCTGCCGCTCCAGCATTGCCCGCAGGATGCGATCGCCTCTGGCGTGCTCGCCGGTGATGTGCAGCGCGGTGATGAAAAAGACCGCGTCGTCCACGCAGCAGCCGCCGTTGAGATAGTAGCCGAACCCGTCCGAACCGTCCTCTTTCTTGGGCGCACCGGGCCCCTCCAACCCGATCAAGTAGTCGCCGCGCCGGATGGGGACGAGCGTGAGGGGCACGCCGAGATCAAACCGCTTGAAACCGACGGCTTCGATTTTATTCCAGAGCCGGTCGAGCATACCGCGTCCCTGCGACGGTTCGACCAGGCCGTAGCAAATCGCCAGGCTGCTGATCATGGGCGATGCCAAGTCGTGCACCTCGCCGTCCTCGCTCTTCCACCACGCCAGCCAGCCGGTCGCAGGATTGAAGAAGGTTTTGACGTAGACGGCCTTAAGGCGGTCGGCCCGCTCGGTATATTGCTGCTGCTGTTCAGGGCGCTGCAATTGCCTCTCCAGATCGGCCAGGCACCGGAAGGCCCGGTAGATCAGGGCGTTGCAATAGGCGTTCTTGTGGCCACCGTTGATGGTGTCGTAGGTGGAATCGCCCCGCATCGGTTCTATGAGGGTTCCGTAGTTGCCGCTGTGGGTCGATTCCACCAGCCCGTCGTTGTCCACATCCCGCTTGACCAGATACTGAGCGATGAACTCCAGGCGCTCGATGCGCCGCGCCAGCCAGGCGTGGTCGCCGGTGGCCTCGACATAGTCCCACGCGGCGATCAACGGGCTGGCATTGGCATCGAGCATGTCCGCATAGTCCCAATAAGCGATGACTTCACCCGTAGGCTTGACGCGGTGGTCGAGCGACCAGTCCACCGTGCGCCGGACCAGGTTGGCCACGGAAATATCCGCAGGGAGCGGCGGTGTCAGCAGGGCCTGGTCGGCCCGGCTATATATCGCCACGCTCGACGAGTCGCTGACCACGTTGGTGGCGAGGAGGCCGGCGGGCGGGCCGAACACGCGGCCGCCATACCCCCAGTCATTCCACTGGGCGCTCGGCTCGATGGCATTGAACCAGCCACGGCGCGCCGCGCGCCACAGCGATTGGTCCTGCAAGCCGGCGGGCGCCGGCAGGTACACCGGCTCCAGCGAGAGGGTGATGGCGGTGCCCGGTTGCGGCACGGGCAGCTCCAGCGTGAAATCGACAGTGTGGCTGGCGCGACCGCCGGTCAGCCGCCCCTTGAGGTCCGCCTGCGGCGTGGCCTGGAGGAGCAACTGGCCGAAGTCCGGCGCGCTGATGATAGCCGGCAGGTGCAGATTCCCCTCGTCATCCCACACCTTGGGGATGAGCGTGGTGGCGGCGACCCGCGGATCGAAAGGAAACTCGAGTTCGAGTCCTTCCACGCGACTCAAGCCGGCTCCATGGCCGTCGAAGCGCATCGTCAGCCGGCCCGCGCCCGGCTGGAGCCGCCATGCCAATTCCGCATCGGGAGCAAGGGCGAGGCGATAGCACGTTTCCTCACCGTCGGCTTTCTCGACCTGGGTCGCGAACGTCTCGCCGCCGCGCCATTGGCCGTTCATCTTGATTCGCAGGCCGACGGCGGTGTCGGTCCGCAGCAGATTCATCCTGGCCCGATCACCGCCTTCCGTGTCCCAGCTCAACACGGGGATGCGGGCGTGGGCGGGATCGGTCTCGAGGCGGAAGACGGCGGCAGGATCGGCGGCGACGGCGTGATGGGATATTCCCAGGAGGACGGCGCAATTACACAGCAATCGAGGCAGGAGGCGGCGATGCATCTTCATGGAAGGCGGGTTGAAGTGGGGGGAGCAGAGTTGGCTTGATGTCAAAGCTCTTTGAAGACCCTGTCTAAGCGAGATTTCATTGGCCTCTGGAGGGATCTTGTCTGCCGGGCCGCAGCCTCACGCGAAGGCCGGCCCGTGCTGCGCGGCGGAGCTAGTCGCGCCCACTGAAAGGGCGGCCTTCTCCAAAAAGGCCCTGCGGGTCAGGTACTCACTGTTCATGTTTTGTCTCCGATGACTTCAAACGGCTGCTTTTCTTGGATTACGCGCGGCGCAAATTTCTCTCCAAAGTCGGGTTAATATTCGATGAGCTTGTCGCTCACGAAGCGACGCACCGGGCGCCAGTTCAACTCGCCCCGGCGTTCCCGCTCGCGTTGATAGAGCGGGCAGATCTTCCCCGGCGGATCGATGGAAACGACCGTGTTCCCCTTGAGCACCAGGGTGTACTCACCCGCCCCGATCTTCTCCTTGATCGTGCGCTCGGTGATGGGGAAGGTTACGGTCAGGTACTGCCCCGGCTTGGCCTCGCCCAGGTCGAGATAGCGCTCCTGCCAGGCAAACGGATGCGGCCGCCCGTCGAGCGTGCACTGCACCTCCGGGCTGCTCGTCTCGATCCACTCCGGCACCCGCACCCGCACCCGCTGGAGCGGCTGCTTGATCTTGAGGGCAACTTTGCCCTCCTGGGGCAGATAGCTGTAAACGTCGGCGGTCGCAGCGGCGCGATTGAGCAGGAGATTGACCTGCAGTTGTCCCTCCTTCTCCTCCAGCATGCTCTCGTAGATGTAAGAGAGGGTGCGCGTGGCGTTGCCGGTGCAGCAGTGCATGATCCCCAAGGGGCCACCCATCCAATCGTTGGCGCTGGGCCAGCCCGCAAAGCCACCCAGGATCCGTTCCGCCACGCGCTCCTCGGTCACCATTCCCTCCGGCACCGCCTTTCCACTTGTCTGGTTCCCCCCAGTCCAGATGATATCCTTGAGCGTGAACGGCTGACGCGGGAGCGTGGCCGTGGCCGCTTCCAACCAGTCCACCCGGGTGAGCTGGTTCTCGGCAAACTGGTTGCGGATCCAGCGGTCCGCATCGTCCCAATGGTCCGCCACGCCGCCGCGTGTGAGTTTCAGGGCGAGTGCAATCATGTCGGCCAACGCGCAGGTCTCGGTCGTCGGGTAACCCTGCTTGAGGAATTCCGGAAAGAAGCCGACGGTGCGAGATCCCTGCGAGCGCGCCCAAGCGAAGCTTTTCTCGACGAAGGCGGCGAGTTCCCGGTCGCCGGTCGCCTCCGCGTAGTCGGCCATGCCCAGCAAGGCGAACGCGTGGGCGTGGAAATGTTCGCCGCCGAAATGCTTCTCCACGCCATCCAGCTCCCGACCGGTAAACCGCCCCTCGGCGTCAAAGTTCTTCGCGTGGAAGCGCACGTAGTTGATCAGCTTCCGGGCGAGCCGTTTGGCCGGCTCGTAGCCGGTCGCGCGGTAGAACTGCACCAGCGATTGGGGCAAACGAGCATCGCTATCCATGACGACTAGGCCGACCGGTTGGGGCGCGTCGGGGCTCACCCTGGCGTTGGGTTCGAAACAATCCGCAGGGAAGTAGCCGTAATCGCCCTTGTCCACCAGGAGCTGGAGCGAACGGTCGATCATCCGTTCGACGGCCGCTTTCCAGCGGGGATCGCCGGTCTGCTGGTAATAGATGGTCAGGATGCGCACGACCCGGCCGATCACGAAGGGGTGGGTGAACTGCGTGACCGTGGGATCATCGACGGTCGTGGTCGTGCCGTCGGCACGCCAGACGATGGGGTACGGGACGTTGACCCTGGCCCAGGGCCGTCCCTCCAGCGGAATGTAGGGCAGGCCGTCGGGGCCGAGCGACTTGAGCTGCACCTGCATCCACGCGGCATCGACCTGGCGGTTGAGGTCGCTGCCGGTGACGCTGCGCAACAGGGCCAGGGACTCCACGAACTTGAGCCCACACCAGTCGCTAAGGTCGTGGTACATCAGCGGCGGGTTGTGCAGCAGCTTTGTCGCCCAGTAGAGCTCGTAGTCGTAGGCGGGATCGAGCGGGCCGGTCAGGCCGTGCACGGCCAGCTCCGCCCGCTCGGCGATATCCAGTGTGTCGGGAATCAGGTCGTTGTAGCTTTGGCCGCGGGGGACGATCGGTTGAATGGACGGGATCTGTTTGTTGATATACTTGATTCCCTCCGCCGGCGATTGGGCGGACACCGCGGCGGTGTCTGCGGCCAGAACTTGCTGGGCCACTCCCAAGAGCAGGGCTCCACTACATACCAGTTGGTTCAGGAAGCGACGATTCATGTTCATCAGGGGTTGGGGTTTGCCGTTGCGGGGAACGAGCAGGAGGATTTTCGCCAAGGCAGGATGTTGATCTTTCATAGGAAGCGTTTGGTGACGAGAAAGGAAAGGGAGAAACGGACCTTACTGCAGCGGACGATAAAGCCGCGCGCGAAAGGCCGGTTCGCGCAGCAGGATCGCCTGCAGGAACGAGAAGCTGCAGCTGTGGTGTCCCTCGTAGCCCGTGGGCTGGCCATCCCAGGTGTAGAATTCGGCGCCGCGCCCGCCCTCGTTGAGCACGCCGTTCTGAAAGCCGCCCCCGTTGGGGAAAACGCCCCGCTCCTGCCGTTCCACCATCGCCCGCAGGATGCGGTCGCCCCGGGCGTGTTCGCCGGCAATGTGCAGCGCGGTGATGAAAAAGCCCGCGTCGTCCACGCAGCAGCCGCCGTTGAGATACTGGCCGAACCCGTCCGAACCGTCCTCTTTCTTGGGCGCACCGGGCCCCTCCAACCCCATCAAGTAGTCGCCACGCCGGATGGGGACGAGCGTGAGGGGCACGCCGAGGTCAAACCGCTTGAAGCCGACGGCTTCGATTTTCTTCCAGAGCCGGTCGAGTATCTGGCGTCCCTGCGACGGTTCGACCAGGCCGTAGCAAATCGCCAGGCTGCTGATCATGGGCGATGCCAAGTCGTGCACCTCGCCGTCCTCGCTTTTCCACCAGGCCAGCCAGCCGGTCGAGGGATTGAAGAAGGTTTTGACGTAGACGGCCTTCAGGCGGTCGGCCCGCTCGGTATATTGCTGCTGCCGTTCAGGGCGCTGCAATTGCCTTTCCAGATCGGCCAGGCACCGGAAGGCCCGGTAGATCAGGGCGTTGCAATAGGCGTTCTTGTGGCCACCGTTGATGGTGTCGTACGTGGAATCGCCCCGCATCGGTTCTATGAGGGTTCCGTAGTTGCCGCTGTGGGTTGATTCCACCAGCCCGTCGTTGTCCACATCCCGCTTGACCAGATACTGAGCGATGAACTCCAGGCGCTCGATACGCCGCGCCAACCAGGCGCGATCACCGGTCGCCTCGACATAATCCCACGCGGCGATCAACGGGCTGGCATTGGCATCGAGCATGTCCGCATAGTCCCAATAGGCGATGACTTCACCCGTAGGCTTGACGCGGTGGTCGAGCGACCAGTCCACCGTGCGCCGGATCAGGTTGGCCACGGAAATATCCGCAGGGAGCGGCGGTGTCAGCAGGGCCTGGTCGGCCCGGCTATATATCGCCACGCTCGTCGAGTCGCTGATCACGTTGGTGGCGAGGAGGCCGGCGGGCACGCCGAACACGCGGCCGCCGTAGCCCCAGTCGCCCCACTGGGCGCTCGGCTCGATGGCATTGAACCAGCCACGGCGCGCCGCGCGCCACAGCGATTGGTCCTGCAAGCCGGTGGGCGCCGACAGGTACACCGGCTCCAGCGAGAGGGTGATGGTAGCGCCCGGTTGCGGCACGGGCAGTTCCAGCGTGAAGTCAACGGTGTGGTTGGTGCGACTGCCGGTCAGCCGGCCTTTGAGGTCCGCCTGCGGCGTGGCGCGGAGGAGCATCTGGCCGAAGTCCGGCGCGCTGATGATCGCCGGCAGGTGCAGAGTGCCTTCGTCGTCCCACACCTTGGGGATGAGCGTGGTGGCCGCCACCCGCGGGTCGAAGGGAAACTCGAATTCGAGTCCTTCCACGCGGCTCATGCCGGCTCCTTGGCCGTCGAAGCGCATCGTCAGCCGGCCCGCGCCCGGCTGGAGCCGCCAGGTCAACTGCGCATCGGGAGCGAGGGCGAGGCGATAGCGCGTTTCCGCGCCGCCGTTTTTCTCGACCTGGGTTGCGAACGTCTCGCCGCCGCGCCATTGCCCGTTCATCTTGATCCGCAGGCCGACGGTGGTGCCGGCCCGCAGCAGATTCATCTTGGCCCGGTCACCGCCTTCCGTGTCCCAACTCAGCACGGGGATGCGGGCATGGGCGGGATCGGTCTCCAGGCGGAGGACGGCGGCAGGATCGGCGGCGTGGGCCTGATGGGATATTCCCAGGAGGACGGCGCAATTACACAGTAATCGAGGCAGGAGGCGGCGATGTATGTTCATAAGTCCTGCTGAAAGCGCGACTGCAGGGTTTTCAAATCACCCCTGAGGAAATACAGACGTTGGCGTGTCGTCCGCGACGAATGGGCTTCGACGGTCACCGGAGCATCGGTGTGCAGGCAGTTGAGCCAGGTGTTTCCCTGGACAGTGAATGCCGCTCCGGCCTCCGTCCGCACGGTGGCAAACGTCCACTTTCCATCCCGCGAGACGACGGCCATCGTCCCGGGACTGCCGGGACCGCCATACTGCGTCGAGTCGGAAGGCTCGATCCAACGGATGCAGTCGTCCGGACGCGGAATTTGCCGCAGCGGAACAAATCCTGCGTTCCGGGTCCATTGGTAAGTCCGCACCATCTCGCAGTCGTAAAAGAGCGGGTTACAAGTCAGGCTGAAGCAGGAGCTCGTGCTGAAGGTTCCGGCCAGGTTGGTCTGGTTGGCGATGGTCGTGAGCAGATCGACGAAATCCGGGCCGGCAACGAACTCGTAAGTGAGATCAATGCCCTCCTTGAGCGCGAGCCGATAGGTCGGCCTCCCGCTTTTCGTTTTGATCTCCTCGAGAGAGGGATCTGCGCTCATGGGCCCGAGCAACGGCTGGTTGTTCCAGGACAGCGCCTCGGCCAGCTGGAGACAGACGGGCCAGGGGCCCATCGCCGGCGCGCGGAGGAGGAAACCCCGGGATTGCGGAATGGGTGTGGTCGAACCCCCACTGAGCCAGAGACGGTTCCACCACAGGAGGCTGGCGGTAAGATCGGCGGGGGCGTTGCGCAGGTGGTAAACCTCAACGCCGCCGGTGCGGCCATCACCAGCGGCCGGTTGTGCCGGCGACAGAGAATGAGGGGCGGCGGCCGAGATTTTACGCGGCACCGGGACCGGCTGCTTGGTCCCATCCAGCGCGCAGCGGAACCCGATCCAAGGCGTCAAAAAGAAGCCGGCGGTCCAGGAGCTGGCGGCGGTGCGGAAATTGACCGCGTCTACGTTGAGCCAGCTCGTGCCCTTCACTTGCACGAAGGTGGTGCCGTGATGCGGCATCGTGGAGCTGGTCCATTCGCACACCTGCTGGATGAAATCCTCCATCCCGGCCGCGCTCCGCCCGTGTTGACCCGAGCCGAGGCGTTTTGTCCCCGGTCGCCGCCAATCCGGTATGGCATCCGGCTTGCGTGGCTGAACTGGTCCCGGCCAATCGTCACCCCACAGGAAGAGCCCGGCTTTGCCCGGTTGCGCCGCGACTTCCCATTCTTCGGCCGTGGGAAGCCTCTTCCCCACCCACTTCGTGTAGGCCTCAGCCTCCGGATAACTGACGCCCACGACCGGGTGATCGGCGGCGGCGACCGGAAACTGGCCGCCGGGCCAGGGTGGCCGCGCTCCGGTCGCTTCGACGAACGCGGCGTATTGCTCATTCGACACCGGCAGACGGTCGATCCAAAACGGGGCCAGATGCACGGCGCGCTTGGCGAGGTCATCATTCAGCCACGTCGGATCGCAGTCGAACCGCCTGGCCAGTTCCCGCCGCTCGTCAAGAGACGTCCCTACGACTCGTTCTGCACTTGGAACAAGAATCATTTCGTCGGCGCGCTCGGTTGCCGATGGAGGCGGACTGGCGCGGTCAACCGCTTGGCCGGATACGGCCGGGAGGCTGTCAAGCGCGACGGCGAGCACCGCCACGGCGGTGAGGCCGGAGTTCTTCACGAACTGGGCGAGGAGGGATCTGGGGTTCATAAGAGATAAGACTTCCGTTGCTTGTGATCCACCCATTCGGCAACCGATGGCCTTGGGAGCATGGGTGAAAGAGACATTGCCGAGAATTGAGCATATTTCATGGAGCCACGGCGCCGGCCGGCCATAGCCTTGGCGACGGCTGGACCTCGCCGTGGTTCGCTCGCAAACCGCAGCGGGGTCGCTGCGGCTCCAGCAAACAGATTGCCGCCAGTTATCATTCCGCGTGTGAAATAAGCGGGCCAGCGCCGGAGATCGAATGATCGTACGGACCAGCCTGCCCCTCCGGCGATGCATGGATAGCCTCCGGTCATTGCAGCGGGCGGAAAAGCCGCGCTCGCAACGCCGGTTCACGCAGCAGGATCGCCTGCAGGAACGAGAAACTGTAGGTCAGGTGCCCTTCGTAGCCGGTCGTCTCGCCGTTCCAGTCGTAAAACTCGGCGCCGCGCGGACCCTCGTTGACCACGCCGTTCTGAAAGCCGCCCCCGTTGGGAAAAACGCCCCGCTCCTGTCGTTCCACCATCGCCCGCAGGATGCGGTCGCCCCGGGCATGCTCGCCGGCGATGTGCAGCGCGGTGATGAAATAGACCGCGTCGCTCACGCAGCAGCCGCCGTTGAGATACTGACCAAAGGTGTCTGAGCCGTCCTCTTTCTTAGGGCAATTGGACCCGGGCCCCTCCAACCCGATCAAGTAGTCGCCGCGCCGGACAGGGACGAGCGTAAGCGGCACGCCGAGATCAAACCGCTTGAAGCCGACCGCCTCGATTTTATTCCAGAGCCGGTCGAGCATCTGGCGTCCCTGCGACGGTTCGACCAGGCCGTAGCAAATCGCCAGGCTGCTGATCATGGGCGATGACAAGTCGTGCACTTCGCCGTCCTCGCTCTTCCACCACGCCAGCCAGCCGGTCGCAGGATTGAAGAAGGTTTTGACGTAGGCGGCCTTAAGGCGGTCGGCCCGCTCGGTATATTGCTGCTGCCGTTCAGGGCGCTGCAATTGCCTCTCCAGGTCGGCCAGACACCGGAATGCCCGGTAGATCTGGGCGTTGCAGTAGGCGTCCTTGAAGCCGGCATTGATGGTGTCGTAGGCGGATCCGCCCCGCAGCGGTTCGATGAGGGTCCCATAGTTGCCGCTGTGGGTCGATTCCACCAGCCCGTCGTTGTCCACGTCCCGCTTGACCAGATACTGGGCGATGAACTCCAGGCGCTCGATGCGCCGCGCCAGCCAGGCGCGGTCGCCGGTGGCTTCGACGTAATCCCAGGCCGAGATCAGCGGGCTGGCATTGGTGTCAAGCATGTCCGCGTAGTCCCAGTAGGCGATGACCTCGCCGGTGGGTTTGGTCCGGTGGTCGAGCCACCAGTCCACGGTGCGCCGGACCAGGTTGGACACGGAAATGCCCGCCGGCAGCGACGGCGTCAGCAAAGCTTGATCGGCCCACATATGGATCATGCAGCTCACCGGGTCGCTGATCACGTTGTTGGCGAGAATGCCGGCAGGCGCGCCGGACCGGTTGTCACCATACCCCCAGTCATTCCACTGGGCGCTCGGCTCGATGGCATTGAACCAGCCCCGGCGCGCCGCGCGCCACAGCGATTGGTCCTGCAAGCCGGCGGGCGCCGGCAGCCGCACCGGCTCCAGCGAGAGGGTGATGGCGGTGCCCGATTGCGGCACGGGCAGCTCCAGCGTGAAATCGACGGTGTGATTGGCGCGACCGCCGGTCAGCCGCCCCTTGAGGTCCGCCTCCGGTGCGGCGCGGAGGAGCATCTGGCCGAAGTCCGGCGCGCTGATGATGGCCGGCAGGTGCAGATTGCCCTCGTCGTCCCAGACCTGGGGAATAAGGGTGGTGGCGGCGACCCGCGGATCGAAGGGAAACTCGAGCTCGAGGCCTTCCACGCGGCTCAGGCCGGCTCCTTGGCCGTCGAAGCGCATCGTCAGCCGGCCCGCGCCCGGCTGGAGCCGCCATGTCAGTTCCGCATCCGGAGCGAGGGCGAGGCGATAGCGCGTTTCCGCGCCGCCGACTTTCTCGACCCGGGTTGCGAACGTCTCGCCGCCGCGCCATTGGCCGTTCATCTTGATCCGCAGGCCGACGGCGGTGTCGGTCCGCAGCAGATTCATCTTGGCCCGGTCTCCGCCTTCCGTGTCCCAGCTCAACACGGGGATGCGGGCGTGGGCGGGATCGGCCTCAAGCCGGAAGACAGCGGCGGGATCAGCGGCCAGGACTTGCTGGGCCACTCCCAGAAGCAGGGCTCCACTGCACACCAGTTGGTTCATGATGCGGCGATTCATGTTCATCAGGGGTTGGGGTTTGCCGTTGCGGGGAACGAGCAGGAGGATTTTCGCCAAGGCAGGATGTTGATCTTTCATAGGAAGCGTATGGTGACGAGAAAGGAAAGGGAGAAGCGGACCTTACTGCAGTGGACGATAAAGCCGCGCGCGAAAGGCGGGTTCGCGCAGCAGGATCGCCTGCAGGAACGAAAAACTATAGGGGTGGTACCCTTCGTAGCCGGTCGGCTGGCCGTCCCAGGTGTAAAACTCGGCGCCGCGTCCGCCCTCGTTGACCACGCCGTTCTGAAAGCCGCCCCCGTTGGGGAAAACGCCCCGCTCCTGTCGGTCCACCATCGCCCGCAGGATGCGGTCGCCCCGGGCGTGCTCGCCGGCGATGTGCAGCGCGGTGATGAAATAGACCGCGTCATTCACGCAGCATCCGCCGTTGAGATAGTAGCCGAATCCGTCCGAGCCGTCCTCTTTCTTGGGCACACCGGGCCCCTCCAACCCGATCAGGTAGTCGCCGCGGCGGACCGGGACGAGCGTGAGGGGCACGCCGAGATCAAACCGCTTGAAGCCGACCGCCTCGATTTTATTCCAGAGCCGGTCGAGCATCTGGCGTCCCTGCGACGGTTCGACCAGGTCGTAGCAAATCGCCAGGCTGGTGATCATGGGCGATGCCAGATCGTGCACTTCGCCGTCCTCGCTCTTCCACCACGCCAGCCAGCCGGTCGCGGGATTGAAGAAGGTTTTGACGTAGGCGGCCTTGAGGCGGTCGGCCCGCTCGGTATATTGCTGCTGCTGTTCAGGGCGCTGCAATTGCTTCTCCAGATCGGCCAGGCACCGGAATGCCCGGTAGATCAGGGCATTGCAGTAGGCGTCCTTGAAGCCGGCGTTGATGGTGTCCCATGCGGATCCGCCCCGCAGCGGTTCGATGAGGGTTCCGTAGTTGCCGCTGTGGGTCGATTCCACCAGCCCGTCGTGGTCCACGTCCCGCTTGACCAGATATTCGGCGATGAACTCCAGGCGCTCGATGCGCCGCGCCAGCCAGGCGCGGTCGCCGCTGGCCTCGACATAATCCCAGGCCGAGATCAACGGGCTGGCATTGGTGTCAAGCATGTCCGCGTAGTCCCAGTAGGCGATGACCTCGCCGGTGGGTTTGGTGCGGTGGTCGAGCCACCAGTCCACGGTGCGCCGGACCAGGTTGGACACGGAAATGCCCGCCGGCAGCGACGGCGTCAGCAGGGCCTGGTCGGCCAAAAGGTGGATCAGGCAGCTCACCGGATCGCTGATCACGTTGTTGGCGAGAATGCCGGCTGGCGCGCCGAACACGCGGCCGCCATAGCCCCAGTCCCCCCACTGGGCGCTCGGTTCGAAGGCGTTGAACCAGCCCCGCCGCGCCACGCGCCACAGCGATTGGTCCTGCAGCCCGGAGGGCGCCGGCAGGCGCACCGGCTCCAGCGAAAGAGTGATGGCGGCGCCCGGTTGCGGGGCCGGCAGCTCCAGCGTGAAATCGACGGTGTGGCTGGCGCGACCGCCGGTCAGCCGCCCCTTGAGGTCCGCCTCCGGTGCAGCGCGGAGGAGCATCTGGCCGAAGTCCGGCGCGTTGATGATCGCCGGCAGGTGCAGATTCCCCTCGTCATCCCAAACCTGAGGGAGGAGCGTGGTGGCCGTCACCCGGGGATCGAAGGGAAACTCGAGCTCGAGGCCTTCCACGCGGCTCAGGCCGGCTCCTTGGCCGTCGAAGCGCATCGTCAGCCGGCCCGCGCCCGGCTGGAGCCGCCATGACAATTCCGCATCCGGGGCAAGGGCGAGGCGATAGCATGTTTCCGCGCCGCCGGTTTTCTCGACCCGGGTCGCGAACGTCTCGCCGCCGCGCCATTGGCCGTTCATCTTGATCCGCAGGCCGACGGCGGTGTCGGCCCGCAGCAGATTCATCTTGGCCCGATCACCGCCTTCCGTGTCCCAACTCAACACGGGGACCCGGGCATGGACGGGATCGACCTCGAGGCGGAAGACAGCGGCGGGATCGGCGGGCCGCGGAGAAGCGGCGGCCTTCCGCTGCGGTTCGATGTATTCGCGCGTCAATTTTTCATGCAGCTCCTTCATGATGGCCGCGTGGGCAGGGTCGCCGGAGAGATTTTTGTTTTCGCCGGGATCGGTGTCATGGTCGAACAACTCGCGCTGAAGGATTTGCCTCCTCTGGCCATCGAACCAGGCGGTGTAGCGATATCTGGCCGTGCGGAGGCTCCAGCCCACCGCGTCGTCAATCTCCGGGATGAAGTCACGACGCGGGAGACCTCCGGCGAGCCAGTCGCAGGATCGCACGATGATCGAGACGGCGCAGTCCTTCACACGCCCCGGCTCGCCGCGCAGGAGCGGGAGGAGGCTTTCGCCCTCGAGATGCTTCGGCTTGGGGAGATCGAGCAGATCGCAAAGCGTGGGATAAAGATCGAGCAGTTCGACCGGCTGGGACACGACCCGGCCGGCATGAGGCGCGGCGGGATCGACGATGACCAGCGGCACCCGGGTGGACTCTTCGTAGTTGGTCACCTTGCTCCACTCGCCGTGCTCGCCGTGATGCATCCCATTGTCACTCCAGAGGACGACGATCGTGTTCTTGTCCAGGCCCTCCGCTTTGAGCTCGCCCAGGATCTGGCCGATCTGCACGTCGACAAAGGTGTTGCAGGCGAGGTATCCCCGGATCATCTCGCGCATCGTGGCCTCGTCCACACTGCCGTCTTCCTTCTCGGGGAAGCGATAGTGTTCCCAGTGCGCCTGCGTGGGACCGGAAAACCGGGCGAACGGGCCGACATCGGCCGGCTGTTTGAGATTGGAAGCCAGCACCATTTGGCCCGCCGGATACCTGTCCCAGTAGCGCTTCGGGCAAACCAGCGGCATGTGCGGCCGGAACAGGCCGACCGCGAGAAAGAACGGCTCCCCCCTCGCCTTCAATCTCTGCAGGGTGGTGACCGTATCCGCGGCAATGATCGCGTCGTTGTATTCAATGTCGGCGCGATCGGCGGCTTCAAAAGGAATCCCGCGCGGGGGAAGATGTAGTGACTTGTCCTTAATCTTCGCCCGGCTTTCCGGCAGCACATAAAAGTCGAACTCATTGTAGGTCTCGGCCGGACCCAGCCGGTATTCATCGAAGCCGGGTTCATCCCAATCGTGACCGACCTTGCCGATGGAGATGGTGTGCCAGCCTTGCTGCCGCAGATACTGTGGCAGGGTGACGATATCGGGACGCAGGTGGCGGATGCTCTGATTCGGATCATGCAGCGATCCTTCGCCAGTGGAGAGGTAGATTTGCCGCCCCGCCTCATCGGGCCTGAGCCCGGAAAGCAGGCTGGTGCGCGAGGGCATGCACAGCGCGTACTGGCAATGGGCACTGTCAAAGCGCACCCCGCGGCCCGCGAGCGTGTCCATGTGCGGCGTAATCGCCTGGGGGTGTTCGTAACAGCCGAGCCACGGCCGCATGTCGTCGGTGCAAATGAAAAGAACGTTGGGGCGCGGCCGGAAGATCGCGGCGGGATCGGCAGCGGCGTGGGCCTGATGCAATGCGGTCAGCAGGAGCGCCCAACGGCTTATCCGCCGGATCATAGAATGGTGGTTCATGTTCGTCAGGGGTTGAGGTTTGCTTCTGCGAGGAGAGAACCGCCGGCGCAAGCCACCGGACACGCTCCAATCGAAGTCCTTGCGGCATCGCTCTGGTGTTACTTCGGATCAGGATGCTGTTTCACATTGATCGTGCGGATGCTTTGGGGCGCGAGTTCATACGCCTGCCCGTCCAGGGTGAGCTTGGCCGGCCGTCGCGTGTTCCGGTTGAAACGCCATGGTCCGGGCCTTTGTCTCAGGCCCGGACCAGCCCTGCAAGCGACTTAACCCCTAAAACCAAAGCACAACGCGGGATGATTGGCTCAGAAGCTAATCGTATAGTTGGCGGTAACTTGCCGGCCCGGCATGATCCCGGGTACCATACCCACAAGGCCTGTTTGGATCACGGTGTTATTCTCCACGTTGGTGCACAAGATGGAGATTTTCTGGCGCCCATTTCCCCAGCGGTAGCCGACACCGGCATCAATAAGGTGCTGGGAGCCCATCCAAACATAGGCGTGAGGGTCTCCGCCGGGGCCCATGCTGCTAAGGTTCACGTCTTGGCCTGCCAGGGAACGTCCAAACCAGTTGAATCCGAACGTGGCGAAAAAGCCATTCCCATGCAAATCACCAAAATCATATTTCCCGTTCAGCCCAAATGAATCGGGCGGCCTGATCAATTGCTGGTAGTCATCCACGAAAGGTATGTCGCGGCCCTGGGTCGAGCCATAGCGCACATCAAAAACCAGCCGGTCCGTCAACTGGCCGGTGATTTGGGCTTCGTAGCCATGGACATTGGGCCCTCCAACATAGCGCGTGTTATAAGTGGTCGTGCTGCCATCTGGCCAGACGTAAGTCCCTCGAGGAGGTCCGCTAGCCACCGTTCCTTCATTCAGCGAGTGGTAGATGGCCACACTGGCGGTGATCTTTCCGTTCAGGATGCTGGCCTTGACTCCGCCTTCGATGGTATAGCCAGTGGGCTGAAAGGCGAGTTGAGGACCGTACTCGATCCCTGGAAATAGATCCTGCGGCAATGGTTTTCCCACCACATCGTATTTGTTCATGGTCTGGGGTGGATCCTTGTGCACGCTATAGAGACCGTAAAATGACAACCAGCTTTTCGGCTTGATGGTCAAAGCCACGCGGGGCGTCCCCTTGGTATTTACCCATCCCTTGGTGTCGTTGATGATGGAGGCCCCGAAGGTTTGCAGGATGTTCACGTAGTCCACCCGCCATGAGCCGGAAAGGACGACGCGATCCTGCCAGAAGCTCATGTCTTCCTGCACATACCACCCATATCCTCTCGTCCTGGTGTTGCCCGCCCCGACGACGAGGAATCCATTGACCGCATCCGACTGGTTCGCATCGATGAAGCGGTTGATGTTGATCGGGTGGGGGTCGTAGGGGTTGAACGTGACGGGGGGCGAGGCAATGCCGAGACTCTGGTAGACATTGGAGGTGCTGAAGGAAGCGCCGACCAGCGTCTTGAACGTGATCCCGAAAGGCCCCCGATGGATATTGATGAAGTCGAGCGTGTCGCTGGCCGAATGGGACCAAGTGGGCCATTGCAGCAGAAAGTTACTTGTGAGCACGTCGCCGTTGGGCGCGGGCGTTGCGACCATCGTGGTCCAGCCGGAATGCTGCTGCCCGTCGAACTGGTCCACCACCGTGGCATTCCTGATGCTGGTATGCTCGCTGAAGTTGTGGGTCACGGCCAAGCTGGCGCGGAAAAATCTGCCGACAGCCGATTCCCAACCCGGGTTCTGCACGCGATCCTGGACATCAAGAATCCGCGGCAGCACCACGTAAGGGTGGGGATTGCCGGCAAACGGCCAGACGCCGGCAGCTTCGGCAAACGCCTCGCTGTAATAGCGCTCCTGATACTCTGAGGAAGGCACAAGTTGCTTGGTGTCCGCCACGATGAATTGAACGTTCGTCTTGGCGTCGAACTTGTAGTTTAGCGCCAACTGCGCTCCGGTGGTGCTGGTGGGGATGCCGCCATAATTGACGGTTTTCCCCTCGGCCTGCACCGCCACGAGACGGTACTGCAGTTTCCCGCTGTTGCCGGCATACCCTTGGGAATCGATCATGACGTTGTAGCCCGGATTGGAGCCGTCCCCCGAGGCAGAAGCGCTGGTCGACACTTTCGTGGCCGTTTTGCCCTGGGGGGTCTTGGAAACATAATTAATCATTCCGCCCGGCTCTCCGACTCCGAAAGCAGCCGAGGTCGCTCCTTTGACGATTTCGATCCGGTCAAAAAATTGCGTAGGCATGATGACCGTGGTGTAGATGCCACCTACCTGCGGCATGCCATCAATATAAAGCACCCTCGCCAGCGTGCCCCGGATATAGACCCAGCCGTTGGTGAACTCGGAGCCCATGAGAACGCCAGGTATGGCCGCCTGCATTGCTGCCCGGCTGTCCATGAGATTGAAATCCTCCATCAGTTCCGAAGTAATGACCCCAACCGACTGCGGCACATCGATATAGGCCTGGACCACCCGGCCGCTGGACGATGTCGTTCCCGCTCCGTAACCGACGTTGCTGCTTGCGGAGACCGCAAACGGGGCCAAGGCGATCGTGTCCCCATAAGTCTGGGTTGAAGCCGCCTGGCTGGGAGTCGAGTCCGTCGCGCCAGCGGAAGTGGCCGGACCGGCGGGCTCCGGCTTGGCCGCCGTTTTATCAGCGTCGTCATTGCGCTTTACCGTCAGCGCTCCGGTCTTCTCATCCTGCACGACACCCAGTGCGGTTCCGGCGGTTATTCGCTCAAGGGCTTCCCGGGCGGTCATCTCGCCTTTCACGGCGTTGGTCTGCACCCCCCGCACCTTGCTGACCAGATAGATCACCTGCTCGCCGGATTGCTCGACGAACAGCTTGAGCGTCACCGCCGCGTCACCGGCCGGAAGCTCGTAGTTCACTCGCACGGCCCCGCCGTCCTTGGCCAAAGCGACGGAAGGAAGGGTCATCAAGAAGATGGCCAGGGTGAAAACGATGGAAAAACGGCGAATCCGCCGGAAGAATGTCTGGGGGTAGGTGCTCATACAATGATTCTAGACGGACCGGATCGAAAGGCGGGCTATGCCGCGCCGGTGATTTCTCCGAAATAATTGTCGCCGTTCCAAAACAATCGCCTCTGTCGAGCCCCGGCGTAATCCGGCGGACTCTCCCCGGATGCTGCAGGTTCTCCGCGGCAAAAATAGATTCATCCGGTTCCTTCCTACTTTCAGTGGGTTGCCCTTATTAAACCCAACACCTTGAAGTTTAGGGAACCACTAATACCAATTACGATTCGAGATGAGATTTTACACCAAGGTCGCAAAGAACGCGAAGTTGGTTCGTTCTGAATCGGTTGGCGCCTTTGTGTTCTTGGCGAGCTTCGTATAATATCAATCGCCCGTAGGAAATGGACCATGGGGTTAGGTCCGATGAGGTAGGGCGCGACCGCTGGGCGCGCCGTAAGGATTCTGCTGGCCAGCAGAACGGACGGCCCGGCGGTCCGTCCCTACCGGCGCTACCGCGCCAAAGTCCAAAGGCTACGGGCGGAACAATTCGGTTGAACCACGAATGGACACGAAGAAACACGAATGGAAAACAAGGCCTCGGTTCCGATCACCAGGCGGTGGTATGCCGGCAGCGGTCCGATCTTGGCAACCCTCGCTCTGGATTCGTGTGAATTCGTGTCCATTCGTGGTTTTTCACTGCATCGATACGGATTAGTGGTCAACTCCTCCGTGACGGGGGATACTCAGGCCTTTACCCGCCGGAAACAGCGAGGAACCATCCATCCTATTTCGCCTTGCGGAGGATGATGTGGTCGGCATCCGGACGCTCGACGACAATACCCTGGTCCTGCGCGAGCAGCCGGACGAAGGCCTCGACGTTCTCGGGGCGGAAGCTGCCGCCGACCGGCAGCGAACCGAGCGCGGGGTCACCCAGTTCGATCTGCACCTGGTTGAGCCGGTTGAACTGCCCCACCACCTCTGCCAGGGGCGTCTCGACAAACACCAGCCGCGGGCCCTGCCAAGCCAGCTCCTCGCGGATCGCATCTGCGGTCAGTTGCTCGACCACCGGGGTGGAAATGGCCGTCGGGCTGGGCATGGAAATGACGGCCCGCTGACCGGCCACCAGCAACGCCGGTTCCATCACCGGAGCCGTGGCCGACCGCGCGGCGCCATTGTTCACCTGCACCTTGCCCTCCGTCACGAGCACCTCGATTTTGCTCGTATCCAGCCGCACATCGAACGCCGTGCCCACCGCGCACACCGTCACCGGGCCGGCCTGCACCAAAAAGGGGCGCTCCTTGTTTTTCGCCACCGAGAAATTGGCTTCGCCGCACACCAGCCGAACGCGGCGCTCGGCCGGCGTGTACTGTACGTTCACCTCGCTGCTCGCGTTCAGTTCCACGAGGGAGCCGTCGGCCAGGGTCAATCGCTGGTAGCCGCCGGCCGTTGTCGCATAACGCTGGGTCGCCGGCTCCACGTCCGGCCGCGGCTCGGTGCGCGGCCACCACCAGACCGCCACCAGCGCCACGGCGGCGGCCAAGCCCATACCGGCCGCCACGACGGGAAACGGGATCGCCTTCCGTTGCCGCGGGCGCGCGAGCAGATCGCGGTCCGGATGCCGGCGGGCCTCGGGCCGGAAGCTCTGCAGTTGCAGCAGGGTGCGCCAAGTGGCCTCAAGCCGGGCCACGGCTGCCTCGTGCCGGGGATCTGCCTGCCGCCAGCGCGCAAATTCCGCCTCCTCCTGGGGCGTCAGGCCGTCGTCTCGCTGGGCGAGCCAGGCGGCGGCGGTCGCCTCGACGGCTTCGTCGCGACTGAAAGGATGCGGGGGAGTGGCTTTCATGGCATGGCATTGTGTGGCGGGCAGAGTTTGGTCACCAACCCGCGCTGCTGGAAAAACTTAGCACACCGGCGCATGCCCTTGGCGAGTTGCGCCTTGACGGTGTATTTGGAGATGCCGAGTTCGGCGGCGATTTCCTTGTGTGAGAGTCCATAAAGCAGGCGCAGGGTGAGGACCTGCCGGCAGCGGGCAGGCAGGGAGCGAACGGCCTCGGCGAGGAGTTCGAGTTCCTGCTGCCGGCTGACAGCTTCGCCCACATCGGGCCTATCCTCCAAGACGGATAACTCGGCCAGATCGGCTACGGCATTGATGGTGACGACCTGCTTGCGCCGGAAGATGTCGAGGGCGGCGTTGCGGGCCGTGGTGAAGAGAAAGGCCTTCACATAACTGATCCGGCCGGCTTTTTTCGCCCGGATGAGCCGGGCGTAGGACTCCTGCACGAGATCGTCGATGTCCGGCAGCGTGGGGAACTGGCCGCGCAAATAGGAGCGGAGCGAGGCTTCATGAGGCTGGACTTCCTCACTGAACCAGCGGGCCTGGTCTGATTCCTGGGTGCTCACAGGGCGGGGTAGAGGCATCGGATACGTTAGGCCTTTCCTGCAGGTTATCGAGGCCAGAAGCGCAGTAGATATATTTTTGCCGGAAACGATAGCCCATCGGGGGGCTTTATCCGTCTTAAGCCCAACCCCAAGAGCCCTCAGCAGGGCCGGCCGATGCCCCAAGCGCCGCGGTGCCGGTCTTCAGCCCGCCG
The DNA here is from genome assembly GCA_028688225.1 of Opitutaceae bacterium. Taxonomy (GTDB): domain Bacteria; phylum Verrucomicrobiota; class Verrucomicrobiia; order Opitutales; family Opitutaceae; genus Fen-1467. The sequence continues at coordinate 25,835 of JAQTYQ010000025.1, forward strand.
CCTGGCGCAGAGCCTGATCAATGTCGGCCTTGAGGTCGCGGGCGTCCTCGAGGCCGATGGCAAGGCGGATGTAATCCTCGGTCACGCCGGTGGCCTGTTGTTCCTCGCGCGTGAGCTGCTGGTGCGTGGTGGTGGCCGGATGGATGACGAGGCTCTTGGCATCGCCGATGTTGGCGAGGTGCGAGAGCAGTTTCACCGAGTTGATGAACTTCCGCCCCGCCTCAAGCCCGCCCTTGATGCCGAACCCGACCAGGCCGCCGAAACCCCGATTGAGGTATTTGGCCGCAACCGGGTAACTCGGATCCTCGCGCAGGCCGGGATACGTCACCCAGTTGACGAGCGGATGGCTCTTGAGAAAGCGCGCGATCTCGAGCGCGTTTTCCGAATGCTGACGCTGGCGGAGCGGCAGCGTCTCCAAGCCCTGCAGGAAGAGAAACGCGTTGAACGGACTGAGCGCCGGACCGAGGTCGCGCAGCAGTTGCACGCGCACCTTGAGGATGAAGGCCACGTTGCCAAGCCCCGGGAAGTTGCCGAACACGTCCCAGAATTTCAGTCCGTGGTAACTCGGATCCGGTTCGGTGAACTCGGGAAACTTGCCGTTGTTCCAGGCGAACCGGCCGGAGTCGACGATCACGCCGCCGATACTCGTGCCGTGACCGCCGATGTATTTCGTGGCCGAGGCCACGACGATGTCCGCGCCGAATTCAATCGGACTGACAAGGCCGGCGCCGACGGTGTTGTCCACCACCAGCGGCACGCCGGCATCGTGGGCGATCCGGGCGATCGCCTCGAAGTCCGGCACGTCGAGCTTCGGGTTGCCGATGGTTTCGGCGTAGATCGCCCGCGTCTTCGACGTGACGGCCCGGCGGAACGCATCGCCGTCGCGCGAGTCGACGAATTTCACCGTGCGCCCCAGCTTCGGCAGCGTGTGGTGGAAGAGCTGGTAGGTGCCGCCGTAGAGGTTGTTCGCCGAGACGATCTCGTCGCCCACCTGGGTGATGGCCAGCAACGCAAGCGATTCCGCCGCCTGACCGGACGCCACGGCCAGCGCGCCGGTGCCGCCTTCGATCGCGGCGATGCGCTGCTCGAAGACGTCGGTGGTCGGATTCATCAGCCGCGTGTAGATGTTGCCGAATTCCTTCAAGGCGAAGAGATTCGCCGCGTGCTCCGTGCTCTTGAAGACGTAGGACGCCGTTTGGTAGAGCGGCACGGCGCGCGCGCCGGTGACCGGATCGGTGACCTGGCCCGCGTGCAGGGCCAGCGTGGAGAGATGATGCTTGGGAGTGCTCACGTGTTCTAATGTTTTTTGTGAGTGAGGTCGGGAGTGAAGCGGACCGGTTCAGAATCGGTATTTGAAACCCAGCTCAAAGCTGTCCTCGCTGAGGCTGGAGGAGAGGGTGACGGGAGCGCCCAGCAGGTTGGTGCCCCGCTCGGTGATCGTGTTCCGGAAGGCGTGGGTGTAGCCGGCCTCGAGCGAAGCGCGGCCGTTGAACCGGTAGCTGAGGCCGAGGCCCACGTGGTGCTCGACGATCGCGGGGAAGCCGATGATGCGGAAGGTCTCGTAGTAGTAATTGTTGACGAGCTTCCCCTGCACATTGGTGACGTTGGCGGGTGCACCGGTGCCGTCCCAGCCGTTGTGCGCCTTCACCGGGTTGTTGCCGAAACTGTAGCCGGCGCGGAGCACGAGTTTTTCGGGGATGGCGTCGAACTGCACGCCCAACCCGAAAACCCAGGAGTCCCGCCAGTCGAAGTCCTGATAGCCCTGGGCGCCGCCCCAATTCACCCACTGTACATCCGTGGCGACGAGCAGGCGGCCGGGGATGAGGTGGTAGCCCACCCCGAACTTTACCTGCGGCGGCGACTCCAGCTTGAGGTTGTCCGCGGTTCCATTCCCGTCGAAATCGGTCACACCCTTGTAGGTGATGGCCTGCGGCGAAACATAAGTCAGGCCGAGGGTAAGCTGCGCGGATGCCTTGAAGCTGAGCCCGGGCTGCGCGCCGAGGCTGGCGCCGTGCTTGCCTCCGCTGCCCAGCTCCAGACGTCCAGAGTCCACATGCAGGGCGAGGCCGGCCGACCATTCCGGCGAAAACCGGTAGGCGACCGCGGGGGTGACTTCCAAGATCTGCAACTCCGTGCGCCCACCCGCGACGAGCGGGTAAGGCGTCGGAGCCAGCGTGGTATCGATGGCCGTGCCGCGATAGTCCACCCCGAGCCCGGAAACGCCGTAAACGGAGAATCCGTAGGTCCACGGACCATCTGTGCCGAGCGGACCCGCGACAGCCAGGGAGGGGATGACATAGGTCTTGCCGGCACTGTCGGCCGTGAGACTTCCGACTCTCGCCGACACGTGTGGGAGGAAGAACGTGAATGACAGATCGGTTTCGGACTTTTTCCCTTCCGGGAGGAAACTCAGCGCGGCCGGATTGGCGGAGAGAGCGCCGATGGCGTCGGGCGGCGATGCAACGCCAACCCCGCCCAGCGTGCGGGAAGCGGCGCCCACCCCGAGGAGATTGTCCCCGTTGGTGGAGGCCCGGACGTGGAAGATCGGAGTCAGAAACGACGACAGGAGCGCGAGACGAATGATGGTATGCTTCATGAAGGTGAAAAAAGGAAGAGGCTCTCAAACCAGCCTGCGTTTGTTCCAGGGCAATTTGGCGAGCAGCACGCACAGGCCGCAGATGTCGGTGATGCCGGCAAAAACCAGACCGGCGCCGATAAAGGCGGAGAGCCCGTAGAAACCACGGTGCACAAACCAGCCGAGCAGGACGCCAATCACCACCAGCGCGCCGGCGGTGATGCGGACCTGACGTTCGAGGCTGATGACAGGGCAGGAGCCGGGAGTGACCGGCAAGCCGGGGTTCTCGGCCGCGCGCGGGTGGAGTTCCGGCGAAGGAAGATCGTTGGGAATATGGCTCATGGATGAGGTGGGATTGGTGGTTGAGGGTTAAGGTGAAATCGTGACGAAAAAATGCGGCCACAACCGCGCCGGGCGGGCGGACCCGGATGGGAAAATTGCGCCCGCCCGCAGCTGGCATCCAACACGCGGAGCCCTCCGAAAAAACTGCGCGCGGCGGGCGGACCCAAAAAAGGAGTCGGCCTGCCCGGCGGCCCGACGGAGTGCCTCGCGTTCCCGGAGGAGCCAGGCAAAACGTCGGGCCGCCGGAGCGGCCAAAAGGGAAGAACGGTGGTGGGTCATGCTGGAATCGGGGTGGCGGACGATCGATTCCAGTGGCCTGGTCACCGTCGTGGAGGGCAAGGCGGGCCGGAGGGCTTCCGGCCCGCGCCGCGGTTAGGTGCGCGCCGGGGCGCCGATGAGTTCCTCCAACGAATCGCTTTCGACGTTGATATTGGCGAAAAGCCAGGTGGAAAGGTAGCGCTCGCTGCTTGACGGAATGATAGCGACGATGACCTTGCCCTTGTTTTCGGGGCGTTTGGCGAGCTGCAGCGCCGCCCAGGTGGCCGCGCCCGAGGAGATGCCGATCGGAATGCCGTCAAGCCGGTTGACCTGCTTCGAAACGGGGCCCGAGTCGGTTTCCTTCACGCGGATGATCTCGTCGTAGATCTTGGTGTTGAGGACGGCCGGCACAAAACCGGGGCCGATGCCCTGCAGTTTGTGGGGGCCGGGCTGGCCGCCGGAGAGGACTGGCGAGGCGTCGGGCTCCACGGCCACGATCTTCACCGACGGCTTGCGCGATTTGAGCACCTCGCCCACCCCGGTGATCGTGCCGCCCGTGCCAATGCCAGAAACGACGATGTCCACCTTGCCCTCGGTGTCGCGCCAGATTTCCTCGGCCGTGGTCTTGCGGTGGATCGCCGGGTTGGCCGGATTGACGAATTGCTGCAGGATGAAGCTGTTGGGAATCTGCCTGTTGAGCTCCTCCGCCTTGGCGATGGCGCCCTTCATGCCCTTGGAGCCCTCGGTGAGCACCAGCCGGGCGCCGAGAACCTTGAGCAGCTTGCGGCGCTCGAGGCTCATGGTCTCGGGCATGGTAAGGATGAGCTTCAGGCCCTTGGCGGCCGCGACGAACGCCAGCGCGATGCCGGTGTTGCCGCTGGTCGGCTCGATCAGTACCGTGTCTTGCTTGATTTTGCCCGTCTTCTGCGCGTCGTCGATCATCGCGAAGCCGATGCGGTCCTTCACGCTCGAGAGCGGATTGAAGAACTCCAATTTCAGCAGGACGTCCGCGAGGGCGCCATGCGCGGCCGCGGTGCGATGCAGGCGCACGAGCGGCGTATTGCCGATAGTCTGGGTGATGTCGTCGTAGATACGAGCCATGGTTTTGTTCTCCGGGTTGGGAATGAAATCAAATGTGGTAGTCCTCCGCGAACGAGCGACTCTGGCGCACGCGCAGCAGCACAAGGTCGTTGGCTTGCAAATGCAGGTCCTCCGCCACGGCCCGGGAGGTTTCCACTTCGACGCCCTCCCGTGACTGAACCTGCTCCAGACCCAGCCGTACCAGCGGGCCGGCCGCGTGCAGATGCCGGATCACCGCCAGAATCCCCGGCGCGCCGGCCTCGTACCGCGCGACCTCGATGTCATGCGGACGCACATAAATGTGACCGTTCGCCGCCCGTGCGGCGGCGGCATGCTGCCCGGGCAGGTCGCCCAGCGCCGGTCCCGCCAGCACGTTCACGTTGCCGAGGAATTGATAGACGAAGGGCGAGGCCGGGCGGTCGTAGACCTCCTGCGGCGTGCCCACCTGCTCGACGCACGCCTGGTTCATGATCACAACCTCGTCGGCGATCTCCAGCGCCTCCTCCTGGTCGTGGGTGACAAAAACCGTGGTCAGGTGGATCTCGTCGTGGAACCGGCGCAGCCAGCGGCGCAGCTCCTTGCGCACCTTGGCGTCCAGCGCCCCGAACGGCTCGTCGAGCAACAATACCTTGGGGTCGACCGCGAGCGCCCGGGCGAGCGCGACCCGCTGCCGCTGGCCGCCGGAGAGCTGGTTCGGATAGCGGCGGTCGAGGCCTTCCAGCTGCACGAGCTCAAGCAGGCCGCGCACGCGCCCGGCGATCTCGCTTTCGCCCGGCCGCTCGCGCCGGCGTTTCACCCGCAGGCCAAAGGCGATGTTTTCAAACACCGTCAGGTGCCGGAACAGGGCGTAGTGCTGGAACACGAAGCCGACCCGGCGCCGGCCCGCGGGCATCTGCGTGACCTCCTCGCCGTGAAACAGGATCCGGCCGCCCGGATCGGCGCGCTCGAGGCCCGCAATGATGCGCAGGAGCGTGGTCTTGCCCGAGCCGGAGGGACCGAGCAGCGCCACGAGCTTGCCGCGCGGCACCTGCAGATCGACGCCGTCCAGCGCGGTGAACCGGCCGAAGGTCTTGCGGATGTGGTGGGCCTCGATGCTCATGGCAAGAGTCAGGACACGTCGCCCCGCGCCGCGGCGTGCTTCCATTCGATGAAGGTCTTCAGCACGAGCGTCACGATGGCGAGTAGTGCCAGCAGCGACGCCACGGCGAAGGCCGCGACAAAGTTGTACTCGTTGTAGAGGATCTCGATGTGCAGCGGCATGGTGTTGGTCTCGCCGCGAATGTGGCCCGAAACCACGGACACCGCGCCGAATTCGCCCATGGCGCGGGCGTTGCAGAGGATCACCCCGTAGAAGAGACCCCACTTGATATTGGGCAGCGTGACATGCCAGAACGTCTGCCAGCCGCCGGCGCCGAGGGTGATGGCGGCATATTCCTCGTCGTTGCCCTGCGCCTGCATGAGCGGAATGAGTTCGCGGGCGACGAAGGGAAACGTGACGAAAATCGTCGCCAGGACGATGCCAGGCACGGCGAAGATGACCTTGAGGTCGTGATCCTGCAGCCACGGTCCGAGCCAGCCCTGCAGCCCGAAGATAAGGACGTAGACCAGTCCCGAGATCACCGGCGAGACGGCAAACGGCAGATCAATGAGCGTGGTCAGCACGCTCTTGCCGCGGAAGTTAAACTTGGCGATGGCCCACGCCGCGGCCACGCCGAAGACGAGGTTGCACGGCACGGCGAACGCGGCGGCCAGGAGGGTGAGCCGGATGGCCGCCAGCGCATCGGGATCCCGGAACGAGGCCAGATAGGCCCCCAGCCCGCGCCGCAGCGCCTCGGTGAACACGGCGGCCAGCGGCAGCGCGAGGAAGAAACCCACGAAAAGCAGCGCGATACCCGTCAGCAGCCATCGCACCCACGCGGCATCGTGCGTCGCCCGCGGGAGGGCGGCGGCGCGGTGGGTGACGGCGAGAGGAGTGGTGATCGCGGCAGCCATGGTCCGGGTCAGGCCTGTTGGAAACGGCGGCTCCATTTCTGGAGCAGGTTGATCAGGAGCAGGAGCAGGAAGGAAACGACCAGCATCACCACCGCGATGGCGGTGGCCCCGCGGTAGTCGTACTGCTCTAGCTTGGTGATGATGAGCAGCGGCGTGATCTCGGTGCGCATCGGCATGTTGCCGGAGATGAAGACCACCGAGCCGTATTCGCCGAGGGCGCGGGCAAAGGCCAGGGCGAAGCCCGTCAGCAGGGCCGGCAGAAGTTCGGGCAGGAGGACGCGCGCGAAGGTCTGTCCGCGGCCGGCGCCGAGGCTGGCGGACGCCTCCTCGATCTCGGGTTCCAGTTCCTCCAGCACCGGCTGGAGCGTGCGCACCACAAAGGGCAGGCCGATGAAGGTGAGCGCGATGAAGATGCCCAGTTCGGTAAACGCGACCCGGATGCCGTGCGGCTCAAGGAACCGGCCGATCCAGCCGTTCTTTGCGTAGATGGCGGTGAGCGCGATGCCCGCCACCGCCGTCGGCAGCGCGAACGGCAGGTCCACCAGCGCATCCACCACGCGTCGGCCTGGAAACGGGTAACGCACCAACACCCAGGCGACAACCAGGCCGAAGAAGACGTTGACGAGGGCGGCGAGGAAGGAGGCGCCAAAGCTGACGCGGTAGGAGGCAAGCACCCGCGGGGACGCCACGGCCTCGACGAACGCCGGCCAGCTCATGCCGGCAGTCTTGAGAAACGCGGCGCTGAGCGGCACCAGCACGATGAGCCCCAGATAAAACAGCGTGAAGCCCAGCGAGAGCCCGAAACCGGGCAGGACGGAGCGTTGGGTGGAGGTGGCGGACATCAGAGGTTGGCCGCGTAGGCGATGAAGCCGCGATAGGCGGCGAGGATGGTTTCAAGCGCGGCGGCCGCGGCCTCGATCTGCTGTTCCAGCAGGGCGCGCGCCGGTGTCTCAAAGATGATCTCGAACGGCCGCGGCTTCTGCGCGGGCGGCGGCGTCAGCACCCCGGTGAAACAGTCGCAGATGATGCCGTCACGCGCGGCAAATCCATCGATGACCGGCCCGCGGTTGCGGGGCAGCACTTTCTCCGAGGCCAGGAGCGCCGGCACGAGCAGGTTCTCATTGATGACCCAGCCATGGGCGTAGCCGTAAAGGCCGTCGCTGGTGTCATCGGCATGCAGCGCGATGATGCCGTCGAAGTTTTGCGCGGTGAGCTCCCCCTCCAGAATGTGCACCTCCGGCTGGGCGGAGCCGCGCCAGAACTCGCGGTTCAAGTCGAACCCGGCGCGATTATGCCGCGTGCCATCCTCGTAGCCGGTGGGATTGCAGACCGGATAGAGCACCAGATCGTAACCCCGGGCCAGGGCCGGCTGGTTGACGAGCGTCTGCAACAGCTGCAGCAATGCGTAGGCGCCCGCGGGCTCGTCGCCGTGGACCAGGGCAAACAGTCCGATTCTCCGCTGCGGCACATTGCCCGCGGGGCCAAGAAAGGAGAAACGCGGCACGGTATACCGCTGCTCCGCCACCTGGAACGAATCCACCACGGTGCCGATGACATCAGGGCAATGCTCCGCCAGCCCCAAAAACGGGGCGTACAGATGCCGGAGCTTGTGCGGATAGACCTGGGTCATCGGGTTGAGCATGACCATGACCGTGGCTGCGGGTGTTGCTTCCAATCGGTTCCGAAGGAGACCCGGCCTTCATGGAGGCCCGCCGGCCGGAAACCGGCGCAAAGGCGGTCAAAGGTCGCGAGCCAGACCATCAGACCGCCGCGGATGAAAAGCCTGCGCGTGGAATAGCTCATCGGGCCCCTAGAGGTTGATGCCGTAGGCGGCCGCCCGGCGGTAGCGATCGAGGAATGCGCGCACGGTCTGCACCACCGCCTGGGTGTAGAGCCCGTCCGGCCAAACGTCCGGCACGTCGAGCCGCAACTGGAAGGAGCCGAAAGGAAGATCACCGTTGAGCGCGGCCGGCCCCTCGTTGGTGGTCGCGGCGTCCGCCTGCCAGTCGATGCGGAACCGGCCCCGCTCGATCGGGAAAAAGTCGGCACTCACCGGCAGACCGCGGATACGGGCCTGGATGCGATCGGGCGCCGAGGCGGCATGCAGGCTGATCCAGCCATGAAATTGATGCAGCCGGAATTCTTTGGCCAGCACGCTGATCTCAGGAGCCTCCGATGTGGCCCTGTTTTCGTCTTCCAGCCGGACGCCGCCGCGAGTTGCCGCCGTCTGATCCTGCAAGCCGGTCGGATTGACGAGCGGATAGAAGACCAGCTGGTAGCCGGACGCCGCCGCGGGATGCAGAACCAGCCGCTCGATCAGACTGAAGAGGGCGAGCGGGCCCTGTGTGTCGGTGCCGCTCCAGCCGGCATACAAGGCCAGCCGGATCGGGCCGCTGCCCTGGTTGGGACCAAAAAGCACGAAGCGCGGCAGATGATAGATCCGGTCGCCGACGGTGAACGCGTCGGTGGGCGATGCGAAAAGGTTGTCCGCATATTGCGCCAGTTCGTGAAACGCATGGAGGAGCCGCGTCAGCTCCTGTTCGGCGTCGCCGGACCGGAGAATCATCGGCGGCAGGAGGTCGCGGACGGCCGCCGCGCGAGTGGATAAGGCAGACATGGGATGGGAGATTGAAACCCGGCCGGCTGACGCAGGGAGGGAACGGCGCGCCGCCCGGCCGGTATTCGGGCTGGATCAGTGCTTGAGATAGAGTTGGTCGAAGACGCCGCCATCGGCGAAATGGACCTTCTGCGCCTTGGCCCAGCCGCCAAAGACTTCGTCGATGGTGATGAGATTCACCGTGGAGAATTGCGCGGCGTATTTGGCCGCCACCTGGGGCGAGCGCGGGCGGTAATAGTTTCTGCCCGCAATCTCCTGCCCCTCGTCGGAATAAAGATATTCCAGATAAGCCCGGGCCACGGTCTCGGTGCCTTTTTTCTTCACGACTTTGTCCACCCAGGCGACCGTCGGTTCGGCCAGGATGCTCAGGGAGGGCACGACGATCTCAAAACTGCCCTTGCCAAACTCCTTGAGGGCCAGGAACGCCTCGTTTTCCCACGAGATGAATACATCGCCGATGCCGCGCTGGACGAATGTGGTCGTGGAGCCCCGCGCGCCCGAGTCGAGCACGGGGACGTTTTGGTAGAGCGCGCCGATGAATTGCTTCACCTGCGCCTCGTCGCCGTTGAACTTCCTCAGGGCGTAACCCCACGCCGCGAGATAATTCCAGCGGGCGCCGCCGGAGGTTTTCGGATTCGGCGTGATGACCGAGACGCCTGGTTTCACGAGGTCATCCCAGTCCTTGATGCCCTTGGGGTTGCCCTTGCGCACCAGGAATACGATCGTGCTGGTGTAGGGGGCGCTGTTGTTGGGCAGGCGTTTTTGCCAGTCGGCCGGAATCAATTTCGCGATCCCGGCCAGCGCATCGACGTCGCCGGCCAGCGCCAGCGTGACCACGTCGGCCTGCAGGCCGTCGATGACGGAACGGGCCTGCTTGCCCGAGCCGCCGTGCGACTGCTTGATGAGGACATCGTCGCCGGTCTTGCCCTTCCAGTAGCGGGCGAAGGCAGCGTTGTAGTCCTGATAGAGCTCGCGCGTCGGATCGTAGGAGACGTTGAGCAACTCGATGGATTTGGCGGAAGCCGCGCTGCCAGCGGCGAGCGCCAGTGCGGCGAGAAACAGTGTTTTGGTTTTCATGATCTGAAGCGGTTGGAATGTTTTCAGAACGCCACCTGGAAGCGGGTGATGAACGCCTTCTCATCCTGTCGCAGGACCGGCGCGGTGGAGACGGCCGGCGCGCCCGGAGCGAAGCCGAACCTGGTCTGGTAGTAGTCGAAGGTAAAACGCACGGCCTTGCTGAGATACCAGTTCAGGCCGAGGCCGAAGGCGGCGGCTTCATCGGCGTTGGCAGAGACCGAGGCGTAAAGCGGAAATGCCGCGTCATCGATCCGCAGGTTGGAGTACCGTCCGACGATCTCGAAGGCGCCCCAAGTGCCGTTGGCAAAATCGAAAGTCGTTTTCGGCACGACGCCGGCGTAGGAGGAGTCTTCGCCGGTGAGCACGTAACCGACGGCGAGCTGCCAGGCCCGGTTCTGCAGCTCGGCCTTGGCCCCCGTCGCGCTCGGGCGGACATTGACCGTGGAGAGGACATATTCGCCGAGGACGCCGAGAGAACCGTAGCGGTAGTCGGCCTGGGGCGAGACACGCCAGCTCTGGCCGTCGGCGATGGTCGTGGCGGCATAAGTGAAGAATGTCTGCTGGCCGTCGGTTTTGTAACCCGCGGTGCGGCCCGACGCGGTTTTTTCCCGGCCGAGGCTGCCGGAAATGCCGACGGCGAACCTTTGCAGCGGTGAGCCGGCATCGTTCTTGAACGGCGAGGCGAACACGCGGGCCACGACATCCTTCTCGTTGTCGAAGTCGGCGTTGGTCGTGTTGGCACCATCGGCGACGCCGCCGAAAATACCGACGGCATAGTTCACCACGCCGCCCCACACCTCGCCCGAGGCCTGGATGCCAAGATCACGGTTCGGCACGAGATTGGTCACAATGGACCGCTCGTTGAAAAACGTCCACGAGTCGGATTGGAGCAGCTCCAGTCCGACGGGGGACTTGAAACGACCGAACTTGAATTGCAGCGCCTGGTTGAGGGCAACGCCGAGATTGGCATCGACCAAGCTGACGCTACTGCCGCCGAATTCCGGCACGAGCTGGAATGAAAAATTCTTCGCGAACGTGCCTTCGGTGATGATGCGCGCACGGCGTATCACGAAGGCGTTGTTCACGAGGCCGCCGTCATTGAAGAAGAGCCGCGAGTCGAGCTGGACGAGACCGCGCAGCTTGATGGCATTGGCCCCGTCGGCAGACGCCAGCGTGAAACCCTTGTCGTTGATGGTGATCTTGGGCGTGGCCTTGGCCGCGGCAGCGGCATCCTCGTCCTTGATCTCCTGCTTGCGCTCGAGCACACGGAGCTTTTGGTCGAGCTGGCGGATCTGCTCGCGCAGGGCCTGAATATCGTCGTCGTGACTTTGGGCGCGCATCGCCGGGAGAAAGCCGGTGACGAGCACGGCACTGGCAAAGGCGGCGCGAATTGCCGTAGGGAAGGTTCTCATGCGGGATTGGTCGTTGGATTTTCATGGGAGCCTCCAGTGGTCTGGTTGGTCTGCCGGTTGACGTTGCCTGGGTTTTGGTGCCTCCGACATGCGCCGGTGGGCGGAAAGGGTTTACAGACGCTCGCGGCGGGCCGGCGGCTCGGTACCGGACGGATCGAGTCGGGTTTTTTCGGTGCGCTCAATCTGGATGACCTTGCGGTCATGCACCACGATCTGGACGATGCCAAAGCGCAGGCTTTCGACTTTCTCGCGGACCAGGGTCACCCAATCCGGGCTGGCCGCAGGCAGTGATGCTGGGGTCGCGCTCATATGGCGTAGTCTCCAAGTAGATTGTTGATCAGACCTTCCGTGGGCTGCAGCCGGTGAAGTGTCGCACCATTGTTCCCGACGTGTGAGCCGTTGAGGCGGAGATGATGCGGAGGTGTGGCGAATGGAAGCGGTACGCCATTGCGGCGCATCTTGCGCAGCGTCACCTCCACCACGTCGGCGAGCGTGTAGCGGTCGAGGATGCTTGCGATGGCATTGCGCACATCGAGCATGAGCATGCGCAGACCGCAGTGGGTCTCGTCGGGGCAGGAGCACTTCTCGTAGGCGGTCTGGCTGACGCAGCCGATGGGAGCCAACGGGCCGTCGACCAAGCGCACCACTTCCCCGACGAAGATCTTGCCGGCCGGTCTGGCCAGGCGGTAGCCGCCGAACCGCCCGCGTTCGCTCACCACGAATCCCGCATCCCGGAGCAATTGGACGATTTGCTCCAGGAATTTTTGTGGCAGCTGTTCCTTGGCCGCGATCTCGGGCAGTCTGAGCAACGGCCGGCCAACCTCCTGGGCAATTCCCAGATCGATCAGGGCACGGAGTGCGTATTCGCCTCTTTTTGAGAGCTTCATTAGTCTACTGATTTAATGTTTATTAGATTGGTATGATTTAAATCAAGGTTTTTCTTTCGTTTTTAGTTAGGTTTTTGTATGACTATTAATTATTGATAATAAATATATTACAAAACACTGCCCGGGATATTCCCAATTAGTTCAATGTCATAAGCGTTCTTCGCAGCGTCAAAATACAGCGCCAGGAATCCTCTATTCCTGCCATGGGAACTCGCAGGAATTGCCCATCTGGCCGTTGCACCGTTCGAGGCCAACGTACCCCGGCGTCGGAGGTCCGCCTGGTATCCAGACTGCAAACGTGTCTGGCGGCAGCCGGCGTGTTGCCTGGCGCGGTGCTGGCCTAGCCTTTGCCGCCGCCGCGCAGGACGATGACGTTCGCGAGATCGTTCTTCTCGAACTCGCGCCAGTAGGCGTCCTCCAGCTGCTTGATGCGTTCCTCGGCCGTGGGCGGCGGCTCCACGCCCGGCGTCTCGGTCAGCGAGCGCTTGGCCTGTTCGGCCGAGTAATCGCGGTCCGCGAGGCGTGCGACCAGCTCGTGCCAGAACGCGTCGTTGGTGAAATCGCCCTGGATCTCGCGCACCCGCTCGTCATCCGCCAGCTTCGGCGAGGGTTGCAGCGTGCCGTCGGGTCTTTGCTCCACCAGATCGGCGCGGCCGAGCGGCTCCGCCAGGCCCAGCAATTTCTGGTCGAGATCAAAATACCGCTTGGCGGCGGCGGTTTCTTCGCCCTGGTAGGCGGTGACCACCCACATGCCGAGATGCGTGAGTTCGAGCAGGCGCTGGTATTCCTTCTGCGTGAAAGTGAATTTCATGGCGGAGCGGGTAATCGGCCAGCGTGCCCGCTCCGGCGGACCGCGTCAACCGCCCGCAGCGGGCGCGCCGCAGCAATGTCGCTCTGTTCTTCGATCCTGGCTCTGCGCAAGCGCCGGTTGGAAAGGGTCCCGCCCGCCGGGCCGCAGCCTGAAAACGCCCGCATCACTCCGGCGGCTTGAACTCGAAGGGGATGCTCACCCGCACGTCCACCGGCTGGCCGCCGCGCTTCGGCGGATTGAATACCCATCGCTCGACCGCCGTGGCGGCCGCCCAGCCAAATTCTTCGCGCGAAGCCGAGACGACCCGCGCCAGCCGCCCGCGCCCTTCGCGATCGATGATGAACGCGATCTCCGCCTGGCCCGGCGGTTTCTGGTCTGCCAGCTCCGCCGGATAGACCGGCGGCACCTGGTAACGCGGAGTCAGCCGGGCGTCGAGACCCCTGGCCAGCATGTCGGCGGTGTCCTTGTCGCGCAACCGCCCGACGAGTCTCGCACAGGGTTGCCCGATCGCACCTGTTCCTGTCAGCCTGAACCGCTGCTGTTTGGTCAGCAGCACCGGCACGTTGGCACCCCCTTTGAGCGCCGGTTCGAATACCCAACAAGCGAGAGCGGCGGCCAAGGCCTGCCCGAACTCCGGCCGCGTGGCTTTGAGAACCGTCACCGAGCGTACGCGGCCATCTGCTCCGACATCAAGATCCGCCGTCGCTTCTCCTTCGATGCCGGCCAACAGCAGATCATAGGGATACACCGGTTCGACCATGACCAGCACCGCCGGCAGATGATCGAGCGCCTTCCCGTCCTCCGTTTTTGCAATCTCGATGCCGTTGGCTTGAAGAGCATCCAAATGGACGGGCCCTGTCTCTTCAAAGGTGAATTCCAGCGATGCACCGAGTGCGGTCGGCACCGCCAAGTCGCCTCGCACTGCCGGTCGGAATTTCCATCCATCCACCGCCTTAAGGGCAGGACCGACAAAGTCGGAGTGGGTAGCTGCGAGGACTTTCACCGTTGAGACATGGCCTTCGCGGTCGATCGAAAGCGTCGTCGTGACCTGCCCCGATAGGCGTCGTGGCAACATCGAATCGGGATACTCTGGATCGCTACCCGATGCTTTGGCTGCCTGCGTGAGCAGCGAAAGCCCCAAGGACTGACGAATCTGCTGCGGAAGCCCGGTCGCAGCCTCTTTGGCCTTCGCCTGCCTCAGCCAGAAAGGGACAACCACATCCATGCACGCTGCCGCGGGCTGGCCAGATTCAACCCCCGGACTGAATCGCCATTGCAGAACGGATTGCACTGCCGCATCCTCGAAAATCTTGCTCGAGGAACTGACCGCGCGGGCTTTGGCCACCGCACCGGTCTCATCAACGATGAAGCGCACCAGCACTTGGCCTTGAAGCTTTTTGGTGAGCGCCTCTTTCGGGTATGCAGGCGGCACCCATGAAAGGAACAACGGGGATCCGAACAGGTCGCCGACCGTGCTCACTTCTTCTTCAGCAGCGGCCGTGCCCATCAGCAACAAGCACACGACGATTCGAATGCAGCTCTGCTTGGAGAACATAAGTCCGATGTGGACAGGAAACCGTGTCATCCCGCCTATTTCCCTCTCGGGACGGAAGCCTCGCCCACCGTCACGTCTTGCGCGGTCAGCCACGGGCAGAGCGCGCAAACCGCCACCATCACCAGAAAGGACACACCGGAGAGCCCGAGCGAGGTTTTCATAGAAAGGCAATTTCTCCTACCAGTCCGTAGGCCAGGCATGCAACCGCGGATTTGGCGCAATCGCCCGGAGCGCCAGTAGATGCGGCGAGGCGGCCCTCCTAACCGTGGCGGTTCAGGCAGCCAGCCAGCCGCAACGGCGGAATTGACCGGGGGCGGCCGGACCCGCTATCTCTCCTCCCCTATGTCCACGCCGCCTGCCCCCGCCAACCTCATGGATGCGCTCGTGTCGCTGTGCAAGCGCCGCGGGTTTATCTTCCCGTCCTCCGACATCTACGGCGGCCTGAACGGCTTCTTCGACTACGGACCGCTCGGCGTGGAGATGAAAAACAACATCAAGGCCGCATGGTGGCGCGATTTCGTGCAGCGCCGCGACGACATGGTCGGCCTCGACTCGTCCATCATCCACCACCCCACCACGTGGAAGGCGTCCGGCCACGTCGACAATTTCACCGACCCGCTCGTCGACTGCAAGGTGTCGAAGCAGCGCTACCGCGCGGACCAGCTGTTTTTCGCCGCTGTCTGCGTCGAGCCCGAAGGGGCGGTTCCCGGCCGCGGCGAAAAACAAATTACCGGATATGTATCCGCACTGGAAAACGATCGTACCGCGGAAGAGCTGCAGGAAAAAGCCGAGACCCTGAAAAGGAAGCGGGCTGTTCGCGGAAAACTGCTTCCGCTTCAAGTCCGCGATTTCACGCAGGCCACACCCGAGGAAATTCCGTTGATTCCCTCACCCGCCTTGGGCGGCATCAACGGGCTCGACCGGGTCGACCAGTTGATGCCGCCCCGGTCGTTCAACATGATGTTCCAGACCTATGTCGGCGCGCTGCGCGACGACTCGGCCGTCGCCTACCTGCGCCCCGAGACCGCGCAGGGCATCTTCATCAATTTCAAGAACGTCCTCGACACCGGCCGCGTGAAGGTGCCCTTCGGCATCGCCCAGGTGGGCAAGGCGTTCCGCAACGAGATCAACCCGCGCAACTTCACCTTCCGCTCGCGCGAGTTCGAGCAGATGGAGATCGAGTACTTCATCGCGCCCGACGCCGACTGGCAGAAGTGCCACCGCGACTGGATCGACGCCGGCCTGACCTGGCTCGACAGCGTTGGCGTGCCGCGCGCGATGCTGAGCGAGTATGCCCATCCGAAAGAGAAGCTCTCCCACTATTCGAAGGGCACGGTGGACATCATGTTCAAGTTCCCCTTCGGCGTGCAGGAGCTGTGGGGCTTCGCCGCGCGCGGCGACTTCGACCTCACGCAGCACCAGCAGTTCAGCGGCAAGTCGATGGAGTATTTCGACGAGGCGGCGAAGAAAAAGTACGTGCCGCATGTGGTCGAGCCCTCGGTCGGCGTCGACCGCATCCTTCTCGCCGCGCTCTGCGCCGGCTACGCCGAGGACGAGGCGCCGGATGAGAAGGGCAAGCTCGAGAAACGCGTCGTGCTGCGGCTCAGCCCGCGCCTGGCACCGGTCAAGGTCGCCGTGCTGCCGCTGGTGAAAAACAAGCCCGAGCTCGTGGCGGTGGCCGAGCAGCTCCACGCGAAGCTCCAGCGCAAGGTCGTCGTGTTCTACGACCAGTCCGGCGCCATCGGCCGCCGCTACCGCCGGCAGGACGAGATCGGCACGCCGTGGTGCGTCACGATCGACTTCGACACGCTCGCCAACGGCACCTTCACCCTCCGCGAGCGCGACAGCATGAAGCAGACGCGCATGACGGAAGCGGAGCTATTCCAGATGCTGCAGGAGCGCCTGGACTGAGCGGGTGCCCATGCAGCCAACCGTAGCCGCCGACGTCAGCAGCGGCTGAGCCGAACCTTGGGTGCTGCGCGGTCCTGCGTGATTCGACTCCATGATCACGGCTGGATGACCGCCCGGACGGCTTCATTGAGCGACTCTTCCGCGAAAAAGTAGACCTTTGGTAAAGTTGGCTTAACCAACTGTGGGGATAGTAAAAGATATAGCATTATTTTTAACTAAGGCTTGTCTTAGGTTAAACTTAGCACCATATCCTTAACCATGAAACGCGGTCTAACCGGCTACCAAGTACCCGTCTCGCTGGTTGGCGAGCGCTGTATGGCCTTCGTACCCAAACCCTTGCCACCGGACCCCGCCTTACATTGGGACACAGGGCTGCAAAACGCTCTCCAAGCGGCCGGCCTCGCGCTGGGACGTCTGTCCGGGATGACCAGCCTCCTTCCCGATCCATGCCTCTTTCTCTATGCATACGTCCGCAAGGAGGCGGTGCTTTCCTCCCAAATCGAGGGCACGCAATCGAGCCTCGATAAATTGCTTCTGTTCGAGAATGAGGCGGCGCCGGGCGTGCCGCTGGACGACGTCATGGAGGTATCCAACTACGTGGCCGCCATGGAGCATGGCCTCAAACGCCTGCGCGAAGATTTTCCTTTGTCGCTGCGGTTGATCCGGGAAATCCACGGCGTGCTCCTCGCCAAAGGTCGAGGCAGCCGGAAACAGCCGGGTGAGTTCCGCACCTCCCAGAATTGGATTGGCGGCACCCGCCCCGGCAATGCCCGGTTCGTGCCGCCGCCACCTGACCACGTCATCGACTGCATGGGCGCGCTGGAAAAATTCCTGCACGATACCAGCGTGCCCGCGCTCGTGCGCGCCGGCCTGGCCCACGCACAATTTGAGACCATTCATCCCTTTCTTGACGGCAACGGTCGCGTCGGCCGCCTGCTGATCACCTTCCTGCTCTGTCAAGACGGCGTGATTGCATCGCCCATGCTTTATCTCAGCCTCCACCTGAAACAGCAGCGCGCCGCGTACTACGATCTCCTGCAACGCGTGCGAACCGACGGCGTGTGGGAGGAGTGGCTGGCCTTCTTTCTTCACGGAATTGCCGCTTCGGCCGGGCAAGCAGGCGACACGGCCGGCCGGCTGCTCCAACTTTTTCGGCGGGACCGTGAGAAAATCGCCCGGCTTGGCCGGGCGGCCGGCTCGGCGCTGCAACTGCATGATCTGCTGCAGCGACAGCCGGCCCTGTCGGCTGCCCGGGCGCGGGCCGTCCTTAAATTGTCGAAACCGACGGTGAACGCGGCTTTTGCGCAGTTGGAGAAACTCGGCCTGCTGCGCGAGATCACCGGCGGCGCCCGCAACCGGGTGTTCGCCTACAAGGACTATCTCACGATACTTGGCGAAGGGACGGAGCCGCTGTAGGGTGGGTGACAAAACGACAACCACGCGTAACCTGGGCAACAACGATACCGACGAACTACGCGCGGCGAACATCAAGGGGTATCCCTATTGAAACGCTCAACGCGCTGCCCCGCGGCATCGACGCCCTGGCGATCAAACTGAACGAACCCTGATTCGGACAGCGCCAGATTTCATGATGCTTTGCCGAAGAGTTTTTGAAATAACTCCTCCGAGCGCCGTTCGTGTTCCTCAAGCTTGACTGCTGCAATGCGGCAATGCATGATTCCCGCATGCCACAAGTCCTTCCTGTTTCCAAACGAGGCACGATCACGCTTCCGCCGGCCTACCGCCGGAAGCTCGGCCTTGACCGCATGGAGAATCCATTGGTTCTCGCCGAAGAAAAGAACGGCAAACTTGTCTTGGAAGTGGCCGCGGCTGTGCCCGTCCGCGACATTCCCGAGGCCACGATCCGCGACTGGATTGCGGAGGACGAAAAGGCTGGTGAAGCGCTCCGCCGCAAGGGTCTCCTGAAGCGGTGAGGGTATTCCTCGATAGCAGTGTGCTTCTGGCCGCGTCCGGGTCGCCCACCGGGGCAAGCCGCGCGGTCATTGCCCTGGCTTCCCGCCGGCGGTGGACGCTCTTCAGTTGTCACTATTGCCGCACTGAAACGCTCCGCAACCTGCCCAAAGTGGGGCCGCAGGCGACGCCTGCTTTCGACACGGAAATCGAGGGGGCGATTCGCTTTGTGAAGGATCGAGTGGCCTCGGAGAATCCGCTCGTCTTTCCTATTTCGAAAGATCGCCCGGTAGTTATCACCGCGCTGGCGGAAAAATGTGACGTGCTGCTGACACTTGATCGCACGGACTTCCAGAGCCAACTCGGCGGCCAAGTCTACGGCATGCTGATTCGCACTCCTGGCGACTGGCTGGAGGAAGAACTCGGGAAAACGCGTGCCGGTTGACGTCCGCCACGCACGGAAATCGTCTCCCGCATCATGCGCGAAATGATGGACGCCGGCAAAATCAAGCTGGCTGACGCCACAGCGACCTCACGCCGCCATCGGAGCTACCAGACTCGCAGCTCGGCGAACTCTGCGCATTCTTCGGTAGGAAAAATACCGAAAAGCTCCTGAAAACGCTCTTCCGAGCGGCGCGCACCTTTGTAGGTTCATATCATTGATCCTCGGGTGACTCCGTTTCCGCGCTATCGACAATCATCCACCTTCACGCAATAACCCGCCGCCATGCCGCCTCCGCGCCCTGCACCCAGACCGTCGCCCGACCGCGACTTCCTGCCGCCCGCTCACGACTGGCGCACCACCGACGAGCACGAGCGACTGCGGCGCCGCTTGCGCGCCCAGGAAGAGCAGCCGCGTGTGCGTCCGCTCGATCCCGGTCCGCACGCGTTCGGCCGCTATGAAATCGGCTCCCGCAGCGGGCGCACCTACACCGTCGAGCTGCGCGCCCTTGGCGCGACGCCCGTGGCCGCCTGCACCTGTGTGGATTTCCGCATCAACGGCCTCGGCACGTGCAAACACGTCGAAGCCGTGCTCGCCCACGCACAACGCGTCCGCCGCACGGCATGGAAACGCAGCGGGCGCGACGGCCCGCCCTGGGTGCCCCTCGTGCCGGCGGCCGACGGCGCCACACTGGCCGTCGAGGGCGCGCGCGACCGCCTGCCGCTCGGCCTCCAGCCGCTTTTCGACAGCGACGGCCGCCTGACCGGCGCAGCGCCGGAGGAATTCGTCGAACGCCTCCAGCGCCAGCCGTTGAGCCGCGTCCGCCTCGCCCTCGAGGTCGAACCCTGGCTGGAGGCGCGACGCCGGACCGGCGAGCGACTCGCCCTGCGCCACGACTACGAGGCGAAGGTCCAGTCCGGCGAATGGCCGGCGCATGAGACGCTCGTGCCGCTCTTTCCCTACCAGCGCGAAGGCATGCTGCACCTGGCCTTCACCGAGCGCGCCCTGCTGGCCGACGAGATGGGCCTCGGCAAGACCATCCAGGCCATTGCCGCCTGCGCGTTGTTGCACCGCCTCGTGCGCGCGCAACGCGTGCTCGTCGTCAGCCCCGCCTCGCTCAAGACTGAGTGGGAAGAACAGATCCACCGGTTCACCGCGCTCTCTCTGCAGATCGTGTACGGCGGCCGCCTCCAGCGGCTGGCGTGCTACGACCCCAGGCGGGCGCCCTTCTTCACCCTCTGCAACTACGAGCAGATCGTCGCCGACGCCCTCGACCTCAACGCGCGACTCCAGCCCGACGTCGTCGTGCTCGACGAAGCCCAACGCATCAAGAATTGGAATCGAGTAGCCGGGGGAGGTTGCCCTCCCCGGCTCTCACACCACCGGACGTACGGTTCACGTATCGCGGCGGTTCCGAAGCGGCTGATTGGTCCATGAGCGGTGCAGATCAGATAGACTGAGCAG
>JAQTYQ010000124.1 GCA_028688225.1 Opitutaceae bacterium
CGCTGAGCGTGATCTGCGGAGGTGTCTGGGCGATCGCGCTGCTGACGCCGGGGACCGATGCCGGTCCTTATCTCGGTCCGACACCGGTGACACTCGTGGCATCCGGTTCCGGGTCGGGCGAATGGCCTGTGACGGGACCTCGGTCACCTGGATCAGACGCGATGGTCGCGCCCCGCCTCGCAAGTCTGGTCTCGACCAGACCTGCCTGGCAGCCGATCGGCCAGGCCGAGAGCGCGGAGGACACGAGCGCACCGGCCACGAGCCCACGGGCGAGGACCGCACAAGCCACGATCAGGATAAAGAATTTCTCCGATCGTGGTGCAGCGGCGGCGCGGCGCGGGGCTTCGCGGCCACCGCACCTGATCGGCGCACGGGTGTGGCTGGCAAGTGCCACGCCTGCGCCTTTCTCCCAACCTGGTGCGAGCGTGTGGGCGGCGGGAGCGGACAAGGTCAATCCACCTGGATTCAGCAACGTACCGGCGCCCCCTACGCCTCCGGCCGGGACGAATTTTTCTCTGCCGCCCGTCCGCCCGGCACATCCGGAGCCGACGGCGGGTGGAACGCCGGCCGGTTACGGCTCCGCGTCCAACATGGACAATGTCCAGGACGAGGTGGCGGCCGGCATGAACCGATCCCTCAAGGTCGCCTTGCATCACTGGCCGAAGGTCACGCCTACGGCGACCGGTCGATCGGGGGGGACGATCGGGCCGCAGAACATTCTGGCGACGAAGGGGGTCAACTACGTGGTGCCCGCGAGTGGTCTGACGACCAACTTGCTTGTCACGCCGTTCAACCATCCGGTTGTGATCACGCCCAATACCCACGATTTTCAGCCGATCGTTCGGGGGGATCAGATCTACTATACGATTACGCAGAATCATCCGGTCGGAATCTTCATTACCGGCCGGAACCGGAACGACCCCTCGATCTCGCTGACCCTGGTGCCGCGCCGGATACCCGCCCAGACGTATTTCGTGACGATCCCCGGCTATCGGAAGCGGATCGAACCCGTGGCGGACGACAGTTCCGGGGGCTCCGCGGTGGTGTCCAGCATTCGGAGCGAGATGGCCCCGGCGCGGCCGAGGACCCCCCACCCGACCAACACCAGCACCTATGTTTCGGATCTGACCCAGGCGATGCGCGCTGCTGCGCTCGGACATGTGCCGGAAGGGTTCCGCCAGGCCCCGCTCTCGATTGGCGTTGTCCACCGGGGACCGCTGACGATCACCGGTCAAAGCATTCTGGTCGGGAACGGACAAAGCATCGCCGAGTTCATGGTGGTCAATAACTCGACGAATTTCGTCAACCTGGTGGAGAACGACTTCTGGCACAAGGGCGTCGAGGCCGTCAGTTTCTATCCGAATGTGCGGCTGATTCCGGGCGATTCCACGGTAGCGATCGTCGCGTTTCAGGATGGGTTGCATACCGGCTTCGGTTCGGTCTGGAGGCACTGAGGCGCCATGGCCAATCCGATCAAGCAGCTCCAGGATCGATGGGTAACACTCCGACCCGAGCAGAAGCGTCGCTACAAGCTCGGTGCATTCATCGCGGCGGCCGTGGTTGTCGCTGTCTTGTCGAGAAGTCTCTTCACGAACAACGCGAACAAGCAGGCGAACCTGCTCGCCGAGGCTGAAAAGACCAGTGACACCCAATTGCTGCCCCAGCCCGGCCAGACCCTGTCGCTCAAGCAGCAAGGGCGCGAGATCTACGCCCAGAAGCAGAAACTGGACCAGATCTCCCAAACGCTCGCCAGCGAGCAGACTGCGAATGCGGCCAACGCCCACAATCTGGAAGCCCGGATCAAGGCGCTGACAGCCGCACTGGCGCAGCGGACCCAATCGACGACGACCGGAATCACAGGAGCCGAACAGGACAAGATCTCTGCGATGGAAGCGGAGATCGCCCGGCTTAAAAAAGCACAGGAAGCCCAGAAGTTTCTGGCTCCCGTCTCGGTCGGCCCATCGGCAAGTGGCGGCGGTGCGGCAAAGATCAGGGTCTTCGGTGGACAGTCTTCCGGCGGGCGCGGGGGCGGAGAGGCGATGCCATCGCCGCCGTCGGCCGCATCGGGGCTTAGCCCTGGCGTCGTCGCTCCACCTCCTCCCCCGCCGAACGTGATGACGGTCAACACAGCCACGGGCACTGTCCAGACGGCAAAAGCCAAGCCGAAAGGGGTTTTCCTGCCGGCCGGCACGATTTTGACCGGCGTGTTGCTGAACGGACTTGACGTTTCGACGATCGACGCGGCCTCGAAGAATCAGGTTACCGATATTCGGCTGCGGACGAATGCGCTGCTGCCCAACCGCTACCGAATGGACCTGATCGACTGCAACATGCTGGCGTCGGGGTACGGCGACCAGTCATCATCCCGAGCCATGCTCCGGACGAATCTGCTGTCGTGCGTCACCCCTTCAGGCGGCGTCATCAACGTCCCCGCTGAAGGATACATTGTTGGCAACGACGGCCTGGTCGGCGTCAAGGGCATCATCGTGTCGCACCAGAACTCGCTCATCCTGAAGTCGCTCCTGGCGGGGATCGCATCCGGGTTCGGGACGTCCGCCCAGCAAACCCAGGTGCCCGTTC
>JAQTYQ010000125.1 GCA_028688225.1 Opitutaceae bacterium
GGCCAGCCAGAGCGTTTTCGACATCATGGGAACTTCCTACTCCTCGACCTGAGGTCGAGGAGGGCATCCCGCTGCCCGGCCCGGAGGCCGGGAGGACCGAGTCAGGCCTTGTCCTTGCTCAGGATCGCTTCCGACATGTTGAGATTCAGTGCGATCAGCTTGTCGAGGACGTCCTCCTCGATGCTACGCTGGAACATACTCGCTGCCTTGGCCGCGAAGGTCGTCGTGCGGTTGACGAAATCGACCGTCTCGAGCGGCAGTTGGGTGCCGCGCACCGTCACCTCATTGGCGAGGCCGAGCCAGAGTTCGGCATTGCGCGCCAGCGCCTCGGTCACCGCGGCCATCGCCGCGCGTGCCTGATCCAGCACGACTGCCTGCTGCAGAAAGGGGAAAGCCGACTCCTCGACGGGGGTCAGTTCTTCGTTTACCGGATCGCTCATGGGCTGCGCCTCCTGTTATCCGCGCGATCCTGTCGCCTGTTTCGTAAAGGATCGGTGAATGCACCACCCTCAGTAGCCGGCGGCGGCGTGCGGATGCTCGCCGTCGAGCGACAGCAGCGTGTCGTAGAGCTCCGGCCGGCGGTCGCGGAAGACGCCCCAGGAACGTCGCTGATGCGCCGTCTGGTCGAGGTCGAAGGTCGCGGTCAATACCGTTTCGCTCGCCCGGTCGGCCTCCGCCACCTTGGCCCCGGTCGGATCGGCGATGAAGGACGAGCCGTAGAAGGTGATCGCGGTGCCACGCTTGCCCGCCTCGGTGCCGATCCGGTTCGAGGCGACCAGGGGCATCAGGTTGGCGCCGGCATGGCCCTGCATGACGCGCTGCCAATGGGCCGCGGAATCGAGCGTCGGGTCATGCGGCTCGGAGCCGATGGCGGTCGGATAGAACAGGATCTCGGCCCCCATCAGCGCCATCGCCCGCGCCGTCTCGGGGAACCACTGGTCCCAGCAGATGCCGACGCCGATCCGGGCATAGCGCGTATCCCAGACCTGGAAACCGGTGTCGCCAGGGGAGAAATAGAATTTCTCGGTATAGCCCGGTCCGTCCGGGATATGGCTCTTCCGGTAATTGCCGAGCACGGCGCCGTCGGCGTCGACGACGGCGACCGAATTGAAGAAGCTCTGCCCCGCCCGCTCGAAATAGGAGACCGGCAGCACGACTTCGAGTTCGGCCGCGAGGCGGGCGAAACGGCCGATCAGCGGATTGTCTTCGAAGGGTGCGGCCAAGTCGAAGAAATCGTGGATCTGGTCCTGGCAGAAATAGGGCGTCTCGAAGAGTTCCTGGATCAGCACGATCTGGGCGCCTTCGCCCGCCGCCTTGCGTACCAGGGCTTCGGCCCGGGCGATATTGCCCGCCCGGTCCCAGTCGCAGGCCATCTGGGTCGCCGCCACCGTCACGTTCCGCATCACGCTCTCCCCTTCGGTCGGGGGGAAGTCTGCCCCATCAATGTTGCGTTTTGAAGCCGCAGAGCTGGTCGCAAGGCACGCCGTCACCATCGCGGTCCAAGTCGGCCTGATGGCAGCGCTCGAAATAGAAATAGGCTTCGGCGCAGTCCTTCATCTCGCGGCAGAAACGCTTCTCGCCGCAATAGGGCCCGCCGGCCGCGGCCTGGGCCGGGGAAGCGAGCAGAAGGCAGAGGACGAACACGCGCATGGCCCGATTGTAGCCGACGCGGCTTGCCCGCCAAGGGCGGTTGGCGGCAGGATGGGCGCCCCGAGGAGGTATCGATGGCGCCGACATTGCAATCCACCCCGCGCGCGGATGGTTTCCGCATGCCCGGCGAATTCGAGCCGCACCAGGGCTGCTGGATGATCTGGCCGGAACGCTGCGACAATTGGCGGAACGGGGCCAAGCCGGCGCAGGAAGCCTTCGCCGCGGTCGCCACCGCGATCGCCGAGGGCGAGCCGGTCAGCGTGCTCGTCTCCGCCCGGCAATTCGTCAACGCCCGCCGCCGCCTGCCCGCCCATATCCGCGTGGTCGAGGTGACGACCGACGATTCCTGGTGCCGGGATACCGGGCCCAGTTTCGTCACCGACGGCGCGGGCCGGCTCCGCGGGGTCGACTGGGGTTTCAATGCCTGGGGCGGCCTCTACGCCCCCTGCGACCAGGACGAGCTGGTCGCCGCCAAGATCCTGGAGATCGAGCGCGTGCCGCGCTACCGCGCCCCCCTGATCCTGGAAGGCGGCTCGATCCATGTCGACGGCCAGGGCACGGTGCTGACCACCGAGGAATGCCTGCTCAATCCGAACCGCAATCCCGGCCTGTCGCGGGGCGAGATCGAGCGCCACCTGAAAGATTACCTGAACGTCGAGACCGTGGTCTGGCTCGGCCCAGGTCTCCATCTCGATGAGACCGACGGCCATATCGACAATCTCGCCTGCTTCGTGAAGCCCGGTGTGATCGCCCTGACCTGGACCGACGACACCGAAGATCCGCAATATGCGATCTCCAAGGATGCACTGGAGCGCCTGGAAAGGGCGCGCGATGCCCGCGGCCGGAACTTCGAGGTGGTGAAGCTGCCCCTGCCCGGGCCGCTGTTCCGCACGCCCGAAGAGGGGGCGGGGATCGATTTCGGCG
>JAQTYQ010000126.1 GCA_028688225.1 Opitutaceae bacterium
AATGCCAGTAATACGAGCCGTCCTGCGCATAGTGCACCAGCGCGCGGAAAAACGGCGGCGACAGACCGTCGAGATAGGCGCGCGCCTCGCGGATGATGTGGCGCGCGACGAACTCCGGGGTGTCCTCGAACATGTGGATGAAGCCGTGCAGCTCGCGCAGGATGTCGTTCGGCACATGGCGCGAGGTGCGGGTCTCGCCGTAGAGGTAGATCGGGATGTCGGCGTTGCGAAAACGGATCTCGTCGATGAAGGTGCGCAGGTTCAGCACCGCCGGATCGAGCTCCGGCCCCGGGGTGAACTCCTCGTCGTCGATTGAAAGTATGAAGGCCGAAGCCCGGCTCTGCTGCTGCGCGAACTGCGACAGATCGCCGTAGCTGGTCACCCCGAGGACTTCCATGCCCTCTTCCTCCATCGCCTTGGCGAGCGCGCGGATACCCAGCCCGCTGGTGTTCTCCGAGCGAAAATCTTCATCGATGATGACGATGGGAAAGCGGAATTTCATGCAGTTCTCCGAAAATCGGAATGAGGTGGGGCCTGCGCTGCAGGCATCATGCTTGTCTTGGGGTCAGGCCGGCGATTGAAAACGGGCACTCAATGGCCGTCTCCCGGCGCGCTGGCGCGCACGGAGCAGGGAGCATTGTTCTTCTGGCTGGCAATTTGGAATGCGTATCCGATTTTCACAGCGATGTGACCACCCCGGCCGATTTCGGGCGGATTATACCCCCGTACTCCGCCCGTCAATCGGAATAATTGCGCGTTCCCGGCGCGCTTGCCGGCACCCCGGAATTGGACTACGCTTTCGGCCACGTTACAGATGGACTCAGCAGCCGGAATAGGCCGGTCCTCGCGCCTGATCCGGAAATCGACATGAGGGGCGCGATGAAAACCAGAGGTCCGTTCGACTATGTCATCGTCGGCGGCGGCACCGCGGGCTGCCTGCTTGCCAACCGCCTGTCCGCCGACCCGAACAATGCGGTGCTGCTGCTCGAGGCAGGCGGCAAGGATGACTGGATCTGGATCCATATCCCGGTCGGCTACCTCTACTGCATCGGCAACCCCCGCACCGACTGGTGCTACAGGACCGAGCCCGATCCGGGGCTCAACGGCCGCTCCATCCTCTACGCGCGGGGCCGGGTGCTGGGAGGCAGTTCCTCGATCAACGCCATGCTCTACCTGCGCGGCCAGGGGCGCGACTACGACACATGGGCGGAACAATGCGGCGATCCCGGCTGGGCCTGGCAGAGCGTGCTGCCGATTTTCAAGCAATCCGAGGACCATTGGCGCGGAGCGGACGAATTTCACGGCGCGACCGGGAACCCTGACGGCGGCAAGGCCGGCAGCGCGGGCCACGAATGGCGCGTCGAGCGCCAGCGCCTGTCCTGGGAGATCCTGGATACCTTTCGCGAAGCCGCGGCGGAGGCCGGCATCGCCAAGGTGGAGGATTTCAATCGCGGCGACAATGCGGGCAGCTCGAAATTCGAGGTAAACCAGAGAAGCGGGGTGCGCGTGAGCAGCGCCAAGGCGTTCCTGCGCCCGGCGCTGGGCCGGCCCAACCTCACCGTGATCACCGGCGCGCAGGTAAAAAGGCTGCGGCTCGAAGGCAGGCGGGTACTCGGCGTGGAGTTTTTCCAGGACAACGAGGAGACCTACGCGGCGGCAAGGCGCGAAACCATCCTGTCGGCCGGCTCGATAGGCAGCCCGCAGATCCTGCAGCTCTCTGGAATCGGGCCGGGCGCGCTGCTCGCGCGTCATGGCATCGCGGTGGCGCACGACCTGCCGGTGGGCGACAACCTGCAGGACCACCTGCAGCTTCGCGCGGCGTTCAAGGTCAAGAACGTGCTGACGCTCAATACCATGGCCAACTCCTGGTGGGGCAAGGCGAAGATGGCGCTCGAATATGCTATCTACCGCACCGGTCCCCTGACCATGGCGCCCTCCCAACTGGGCGCGTTCGTAAAAAGCGACCCTTCCCAGGCCACACCCAACCTGGAATTCCACGTGCAGCCGCTGTCGCTGGAAAAATTCGGCGACCCGCTGCATCCGTTTCCGGCGTTCACCGCGAGCGTGTGCAATCTGCGCCCGGCTTCGCGCGGCTATATACGCATCAAATCCGCCGATCCGCGCGCCGCGCCCGCGATCATGCTGAACTACCTGTCCGCGCCCGAGGATCAGGCGATCGCCATCGAATCGCTGCGCCTCGCGCGCCGCGTCGTCCTCGGCACCCAGGCAATGAAAAAATACGCACCCGAGGAGTTCCTGCCGGGGCCGGCGTTCCGGACGGACGCGGAATTGGTAACGGCGGCGGGCAATGTCGGCACCACCATTTTCCATCCGGTGGGCACCTGCAAGATGGGACGCGCCGACGATCCGAGCGCCGTGGTCGATTCGCAATTGCGCGTACGCGGCATCGAAGGGCTGCGTGTGATCGACGCCTCGATCATGCCGAACATCACCTCAGGCAATACGAATTCGCCGACGCTGATGATTGCGGAGCGCGGCGCGGCGTTGGTGTTGGGAGGGCGGGCGTAACTCCGTATTCGACGTTCGGCGCAGAGCTTGCGCGGCCGG
>JAQTYQ010000127.1 GCA_028688225.1 Opitutaceae bacterium
CGGCGCCCTGCGGGGTGATGCGGTAGATGGCGCCTTCGGTGCGGGAGCTGGCGTAGAGATTGCCGTCGGGGCCGAAGGCGAGGGCGGAGACGTTCATCATCTCGCGGACAAAGGGGGTGACCTGGAGGTCGCGGGCGATGCGGTAGATGGAGACGGGGACCTGCTCGCCGCGAGGGCCGGAGACCATGGCGAAGAGGTTGCCGTCGGCGTCGACGGCGGGGTTGGAGATGATGTGGAGGTCTTCGACCATGGGGACGCCGATGTTGGCGTGGAGGGGATTGCTGGCGAGGCCGTCGCGGCGGAGGGAGAGTTCGGAGGAGATGGCGCCGGAGGGAACGCGGATGAGGGCGCGGGTGGGGCGGGCGAGATCGAGAGGCGCGGGCGTGTCTCCGAAGAAGGCGTGGGGAGTTGCGGGCCGTTTGCGTCTTGCGGAGAGACGGTGCTGAGGAGATGCGCGCCGAGGACTTCGAAGCTGCCGCCGGGGATCGCGGAGCGGGGGAAGAGACGGTCGAGATGCGGGGCGTCGGGGCGGGTTGGATGGAGCAGGGCCATGTATTGGCTAGGGTATGCGCGGAGGTGGGGCGATGCAAGATGCGGTGGTGGAAATGCGGTGCGATGTGCGGTCGCGGAGCGGTGCGGCGGTTGCGCGATTGCGCGGGTTGTGACGGCGCTAATCGTGGTGGCCGAAGAAGCGGCCATGCAGCCCGGCTCCGAGGAGGATGCCCAGCACGCTCAGGAGTAGTGGCCAATTGCCGACGCCGAGGCCGGCGATGGCGGGACCGGGGCAGACCCCGGCGAGTCCCCAACCGATGCCGAAGATGGCTGCGCCGGTGAGGGTGGGCGCGTTGAGACGCGAGGGATGGGTGTGGAAGACCGGACCAAAGATGGGGCGCTTCATCAGGCGCGGCAGTAGGGCGTAGGAGATGGCGGTGACGCCTGCCGCGCCGCCGAGCACCAGGAGCAGTCCCATGTTGTTGAGCAGAAGGAATTCGATGATGCTCTCGGGCTTGACCATGGTGGAGAGGGCGAGACCGAAGCCGAAGAGGCCGCCGGCAAGGAGGGCGGAGAGAAGGACGGTGCGAGAAGAGGTGTGGGCCATGTTAGAAGCCTCCCAGGGCGTGCACGAGATGCGCGGTGAGGATGGCGGTGGTGAGGAAGATGATGACGGCGAGGATGGAGGGGAGTTGGCCGGAGCCGACGCCGCAGATGCCGTGACCGGAGGTGCAGCCGCCGCCCATGCGAGCTCCGAAGCCGGCGATGATGCCGCCAGCGAAGAGCTGCCAGAGTGGGACGCGGGTGATGAATCCGTGGCCGTGGCCGAGGGTGAAGGTGAAGACGGCGGCGCCGGCGATCATGCCGAGGGCGTACATCATCAGCCAATCGCGCCTGGATAGGAGGTTCTCGTGGCGGAAGAAGGGATGGCGCGACAGCAAGGACCAGATCGCGCTGTAGACCGTGCTGATGCCGCCGATCAGGCCGGTGAGAGCGAAGAGCAGGCTGACGCCGAGTCCGATAGAAATGCCGCCAAATAAAAAGTGCTTCCATCCAAGCGGAAACCATTGTGCGATGTGGTGCATGTACCTCTCCAGGGGGTTGGCTAGACGATGTGGGTGAAGTGGGTGAGGAGGGTCCCGAGGATGAGGGCGAGGAGACCGGCGGCGACGTCGTCGAGCATGATGCCGGTGCCGGCGGGGAGGGCTTCGAGTTTGCGGATAGGCCAGGGCTTGGTGATGTCGAAGAGGCGGAAGAGGAGGAGTGCGAGCGCGGTCTGCTGCCAGGTGGGACGCATGAGGATGAGGGCGAAGAGTTGGCCGGCGACTTCGTCGATGACGATGAAGCCGGGGTCGTGACGGGCGGCTTCGCGGGCCGTGATGGTGGAGGCGGGGATGCCGATCGCCGTGACGATGAGGGCGGCGAGGGTGGTGGCGATCGCGAGGGTGGTGGAGGCGGGGGCGAAGAGATTGGCGGCGGCGTACCAGAGCAGGACTGCGGCGGCAGAACCGTAGGTGCCGGGGCCGGGGCGGCCGTAGCCTGCGCCGAAGAAGGTCGCGAGGGTCCAGGCCCAGAGGGTCTTGGGGCCTTGGCGATCAGAGGGCGAGACGTGGGGCTGATGCGCCACTAGTTCTTCCACTCTTTGGTGGGGTTGGATTGCTGCTCGGCGTGCTCGAGGTCTTCGAGGAGGTCGGGATCGAGGATGGGGGAGGAGATTTTGTAGTCGCCGGAGGCCCACTTGCCGAGGTCGATGGTGCGGCAGCGGGCGGAGCAGAAGGGGACTTCGGGGTTGTCGAGGGCGACCGGCTTCTTGCAGATGGGACAGGGGATGGTCTTGGTCATGGTGGGTTACAGGTCAGGCCGATTTGGCTAGATACTCATCGAGCGCATCGTTGATGACGGTGTTGAGTTTGCGGTCGGTCTTTTCAGCGAAAAGTGCTGCGCGGGTGTGGAGGTCTTCGCGGAGGCGGACATTGAGACTGCCCTTGAAGGGCTTGTTGGGGGCCTTACCTTTCGCTGCGCAGAACTCAA
>JAQTYQ010000128.1 GCA_028688225.1 Opitutaceae bacterium
TATTGGTGGTGGAAACGGGAGGCGTCGGCGGCCGCCTGGATGTTGAGGCCGTTGTCGAGGACGCTGATGAGGTCGTTGGCGACCGTGGTGATGATGGTGGAGCCGCCGGGGGAGCCGAGGACCAGACGGAGTTTGCCGGGGTTCTGCGCGGACGGCGAGAGGTTTCCGTCCGGATGCGTGGGGGGTTCGGAGACGATGGTGGGGGTCATGGAGGAGAGGGGGCGGTGGCCGGGGGCGATGGCGTTGGCCGGGCCCTGGATGAGGCCGAAGGCGTTGGGGACGCCCTGTTTGGAGGCGAAGTCGTCCATCTCGTCGTTGAGCAGGAAGCCGAGCGGGGAGACGGTGACGCCGGAGCCGAAGCCGAAGTTGAGGGTGTAGGTGCTGGAGACCGCGTTGCCGTCGGCGTCGACGATGGAGAAGTGGGTGGTTTGCGGGGATTCGTGGGGGAGGGGGTCTGGACGCGGTGGCGCGGGGAGGAAGCCGGCGGGACGGACGAGCGTGGCTGAGGGACTGGGCGCGACGGGCTGGATGGACTGGCGCCAGGCGGCGGCGTAGGCGAGGGAGGCCATCGGGGTGAGGGGGATGGTGCTGAAGTCGGGGTCGCCGAGGTAGTCGGCGTGGTCCATGTAGGCGCGACGGAAGGCTTCGGTGATGTAGTGGACCTGGGCGGGGGAGCGGTCGGGACCGAGGGAGGGGAGGTTGTAGGCGCTGAGGATGTTGAGGATTTCGATGAGGGCGATGCCGCCGGAGCTGGGTGGCGGGGCGGTGAGGACGTCGTAACCGTGGTAGTGGCCGAGGAGCGGGGTGCGCTCTTTGACTTCGTAGGCGGCGAGGTCTTTGGCGGTGATGAGGCCGTGGTTGGCGGACTCGAAGGCGGCGATCTGGGCGGCGAGACGGCCGCGGTAGAAGCTGGCGGGATCGGCGGCGATGCGGGTCAGGGTGGCGGCGAGCTGGGGCTGGCGGAAGCGGTCGCCGGGCTGGTAGAAGTTGCCGTTGCGCTGGAAGATGAGGCGGGAGGTGGGGAACTGGGTGAGGATGGGGGCGTGGAGCATGCGGGCTTCTTCGGGGGTGAGGATGAAGCCGTCGCGGGCGAGACGGATGGCCGGGGCCATGACCTGGGCGAGGGTGAGGCGGCCGAAGTGGGACTCGGCGAAGGTGAGGCCGGCGACGGTGCCGGGGACGCCGGAGGAGTGGGGGCCGACGGTGGAGAGATGGGGGATGACGTTGCCGTGGGCGTCGAGATACATGTTGGCGGTGGCGGCGGCGGGGGCCTTTTCGCGGTAGTCGAGGAAGGTGGGCTGGGCGTGGTTGAGGGCGTTCGATGCGGGCCGGATGAGCATGAAGCCACCGCCGCCGATGTTGCCGGCGGCGGGGTAGACGACGGCGAGGGCGAAGCCGACGGCTACGGCCGCGTCGACGGCGTTGCCGCCCTCGCGGAGGACTTCGAGGCCGGCGTCGGTGGCGTCGTGGTGGATGGTGACGACCATGGCGTGGGCGGCGGTGACGGGCTGGTCGGAGGCTTCGGCGGTGGGTGCCTCCGGGGCTAAAGCCCCTTCTTTTTTGGACTGACCTTCAACGTACGGGCTGAAGCCCGTACCCTTCAAAGCGGCGGTCTGGGCGAGGGCGGCGAGGGGGATGAGGGTCGTCAGGATGAGGACGGTGGCGCGGATGGCGAGGCGGCGGTGGGGGACGTTCGGCATGGATCGCTCCGTGAGCCCGCGGGTTGGTGAGCAGGCGATGCATCGGTTATACGCGGGGGGAAGCGGCGGGGACAATGCGGGGGTGGGGTGGGGATGGAAGAGCTACGATTATCGGATAAAAAGTGAGTGACTTTCTATCACTTTTTATGCAACCCTATGACTCTGGTTGCGTCTAAATAATCGGGTTCGGAAGAACTCTGAGCCCTCACCTAAATAGGATCAAGGAGATAGGGTTATGACGTTGACTCGGTTTGTTCCGTTTCGCAGTGGTTTGAATGATGTAGCCGTGCTCCAGAACCGGCTGAACTCGATTTTTCAGGACTTTGCACGGCCGGATGAGGCGTCTGAGGCGCTGGCTGCCGGGAACTTTGTGCCGGCGGTGGATGTGTATGAGGACGCTGAGAAGCTGGTGTTGAAGCTCGAGGTTCCGGGGATCCGTCGTGAGGACCTGGACATTCGGGTGGAAGGACGCGTGTTGACGGTGAAAGGCGAACGCAAGTTCGAGAGCGAGGAGAAGGAGGAGAACTTCCATCGCATTGAGCGGCGCTTTGGTAGCTTTGTGCGGAGCTTCACGCTGCCTTCGACGGTGAACACGGAGAAGGTGGATGCGACCAGCGCGGATGGCGTGCTGAGCATCTCGTTTGCGAAGAAGCCGGAGGCTCAGCCGAAGCAGATTCAGGTGCAGGTGGCGCCGGCGGCTCAGAAGCAGGGAGAGGCGAAGGCGAAGGCGTAAGCGTCGTTGGCTCTGCCGGCGGAGTTGGAGCCAGATTCCAATGAGTGTGCCGACGCGAGCAAACTACAGGTACCTCCACTACGCCAAA
>JAQTYQ010000129.1 GCA_028688225.1 Opitutaceae bacterium
CCAGGGTTTCGAAGAGCTCACGAAAAAATCGCTGCTCGCCCGCTTCATCAAGACTTTTCCCTCCATCCAGTCGCTGGTCTCCGGCGACAACGAGACCAAGGACGAGCAGCTATACGTCTCGCGCGAAAGCTACGAGCGCAAGCACCAGGAATACGACCTCATCGTCACCAAGCGGATACCGGAAAACTCCCGCGCCATCGCCGCCGCGCGCGAGCACGGCGACCTGCGCGAAAACGCCGAGTACAAGATGGCCAAGCAGGACCAACAGCTGCTCATGGCCCAAAAGTCCCAGCTGGAGCGCGACCTGGCCCGGGCGCGCATCACCGATTTCACGGACGCCGGCACCAACCAGATCAGTGTGGGCAGCGTCGTCGAATTGCAGGAGGGGGCCAGCGGCCAGCCCGTGCGGTACACCCTGCTGGGATACTGGGACGGCGATCCCGAAAGGCACATCATCTCCTACAAGACGCCGCTCGGCCTGGCGTTGCTTTCGAAGAAAACCGGCGACCACGTGAAGGTGAAGTCCGGCGGCAGCGAGCACGACTATGTTGTGACGGGCATCAAGCGCTACGCCGACACGCCGGCCGCCGGCAGCTGAAAAGGACCGGCGTCGAGCGGAAGCGGGAGCCGTCCATCGTCCATGCCCAAGGCTCGGTCACCGGTCAGGGCTCATTTCCCCAGGCGCCACGCATGGAGCATCTGCTGAAAGGACTCGTCATCGGCTTTGCCATCGCCGCGCCGGTCGGGCCGATCAACCTGCTCTGTCTGCGCCGTTCCCTCAGCGACGGCCGCCGGGTGGGCTTCGTGTCCGGGCTGGGTGCTGCCGTCGCCGACACCACCTATGGCATTATTGCCGCGGTCGGGCTCACCGCCGTCACCGACTTCCTCATCGGGCATCGCGCCTGGCTGCAGCTGTTCGGCGGCTTGTTTCTGCTGGTGCTTGGCACCTTCACCATGCGGGCGCACGCGCCGCGGCGCGAAGCGGCGGCGCCGGTGCACGTCGGGCGGTTGCGCGATGCCTTCGTCTCCACCTATGTGCTCACGCTCGCCAATCCCATGACCATCATCGCCTTCACCGGTGTGTTTGCGGGACTCGGCCTGGGCTGGCGGACCGGCCGCACTATCGACGCGCTGCAGCTCATCGGCGGCGTCTTCACCGGCTCGGCCCTCTGGTGGCTGCTCCTGGCGCTGCTCGCCGGCACCTTCGGCCGCCATCTCAACGACGGCACGCTGCGCTGGATCAACCGGATCGCCGGCGGCATCATCGCCGCCTTCGGCGTCTGGCAGCTGTGGTTGCTGATCACCGAACTGGGTGCCTGAGGCGCGTGAGCCCGGAATTGACGCCTCCGCCCCGCGCCGGCATGGCTTGAAGACGGATTTTTCCACAACCTCCCCGGATCCGCGCCGTGAACTCCTCCCTCGACACCTTGAAGCTCCTGTCCGATCCCACGCGGCTGCGGCTGCTGGCGCTGCTCATGAAGGAGGAACTCTCGGTCGCCGAGTTGCAGGAGGTCCTCGGCATGGCGCAGTCGCGCATCTCCTCGCAGCTGGCCCTGCTCCGGCAGGCCGGGTTCGTCGCCGACCGGCGCGAGGGCAAGAAGGCGTTTTACTCGCTGCGCGGCGGCCTCCCGGCGCGGCAGCTGGCGCTGCTCCGGGCTGCCGGCGACGCCGTCGCCGACTCACCTGAGTTCGCCGCCGACCGTGAAAACCTCGACCGCACCCTGCAAAAGCGCCGCCGTGTGGCGGAGCAGTATTTCAACCTGATCGCCGGCCGGCTCGGCAAGGGCTACTGCCCCGGCCGCTCCTGGGAGGCCATCGGACATCTGGCCCTGCGGCTGGTGCCGCCCATCGTCGTGGCCGATCTCGGCGCCGGCGAGGGCCTCATCTCACAGCTGATCGCCCACCGCGCCCAGCGCGTATGGTGCATCGACAATTCGCCGCGCATGGTCGAGGTCGGCACGGAGCTCGCCCGCAAGAACGGCTTCGCCAACCTCGCCTACAAGCTCGGCGACATCGAAAACGTGCCGCTGCCCGATCGGTCGGTCGATCTCGCCATCCTCAGCCAGGCACTGCATCACGCCAGTCATCCGCAGGCCGCGGTGATCGAGGCCTTCCGCATCCTGCGTCCCGGCGGCCAGCTCGTCGTGCTCGACCTCAAGGAACACGCCTTCGAGAAGGCGCGCGAGCTTTACGCCGACGTCTGGCTCGGCTTCACGGAGAGCGCGCTGCACGGCTTCCTGAAAAAGGCCGGCTTCCAGCAGGTTGAGGTCACGGTCGTGTCGCGCGAAACGGCGGAGCCGTACTTTGAGACGCTCCTCGCCAGCGGTGTGAAGGGTTCGAAGTAATGTCCGGCCACTACGGGGCGGAGCGACGTCCCGCTAGGAGCCTGTCGGGCTTCGCCCTCCAGGCTCCTAAACCAACGGCGGACGCCGTTTGGTGCCGCCCGGCGATTTTCTTCCGATGCAGCGGGGAAGGATTGAACTTTGGCGCCGGGGATGCGTCAGA
>JAQTYQ010000026.1 GCA_028688225.1 Opitutaceae bacterium
GGGCCGTTAGCTCAGTTGGTTAGAGCAGGCGACTCATAATCGCTTGGTCGCTGGTTCAAGTCCAGCACGGCCCACCATACGTATCAAGCACTTAGGCCAGCCTCACGAGGGCTGGCCTTTTGCTTTTTGGCTTCGTGTAGCCACCATGTAGCCAGATTCGAGCGGTTATGGGGGAGCTGATCATTTGGCACGGCGGGAAGTATTATGGGGGAGCTGATCATTTGGCACGGCGGGAAGTATTGGGATAATCCGGGAAGAGCCGCGCGGGGACTGGGTTTGAGGGGCATTTGCGGGGCGCCCGGATTTGCGACGGATTTTGATAATCCTGCACAAAATCTGGTCAGATTTGCATCGTATTTGGCGCGCCACCGTTACTTCTTTGAGCGTGAATGAACGGTGGGGCTGAATTTAACGGGCCGGAGGGAGACTCCCGGCCCGTTTTGTATTTGCTTGGGCTGCGACGCGCTGGTGGCTAGTCCAGCCCGGCCGCACTCATGAACTCGAGGGTGGCGATGGCGCTGCGCAGGCGCACTTGCAGGTCGGGGTAGTCGCGGGCGGCATCTAGCCAAGCGGGGGCGCCCTTGAGGCCGGCGTCGATCACGGTTTGATCGACCAGACTGTTTGTGATGCGGTGCTCCATCACGCGCAGCACAGCTTCTAGCATGTCGCGGCGTCCGTCGAAGGGTTGGCCCTCGCCGTTCTGGCTCTGGGCCTGAGCTTGCGCTTGCATGGCCCGCCGCAGCTCGCGGACCTTGGGCAGACGCCCCGTGGCAAGCCAGTCAATGGATACACCGCCGGCGTCCGCGATGGCGCACAAGATATCCGTGCGAGGCCACGCGCCTGACAGGATGTTCCGAAGCGTGCTTTCCCCGACGCCGCACTCAGACGCGAACCAAGTCAGTTTTCGATCCCCGATGATCTCCTTGACCCGCGCTACGAAGGCGTCGGATTCCATTCCTTGAATCCGACGCGCCTCTTTCTCCGAATCCGACATGGTCGGATTCCTCGCAAAGCCTTTGTCTATGCGGGTTTCAGTCATTTTTTCGCCTTCTGCAGAAAAAAACGAATCCGACGCGCAGAAAACTGTTGACGTAACGCAGTTAACTGCGGAGAATCCAACTCATCAAAACAAAACTCAACGGAAGGTTAGGCGATGGCGGCGGGTCTGTCCAAGGCTAAAAAGGTACGTTCGCTCAAGGAAGCGAGGGAGGCATTCCACCGATCAGGCAAGAGCGTGAAGGCGTGGGCGCAGGAGAATGGGTTTTCGGTCGCGCTTTGCTACGAAGTGCTGGCTGGCGGGCGCAAATGTCTGCGTGGCCAGTCGCACCAAATTGCGGTGAAGTTGGGTATCAAGGACGGCGTGATTGCCGATGACAAACTGGTAGGAATGGAGAAAGAATCATGAAATCGCTGAACGAAATGCAGGTGAATGTGCGCTCGCTGATCGACAAGTCCAGCCGGCATGGCTGGGGCTACGCCTGCCTCGCGGCGCTGACACAAATTACAGGTCAGCAGTTGCTCACCCTCCCGCTCGACCCGAAGACGCTGCCCTCGTTACTGCCGGAAACGGTGGACTATGCCGAGTTGCGTCCGTTTGTCAGTGGGGGGCACCTGCTGGACTTGGTGGAAAGCCTGGAAGGTGTGGATGCGGTACGAACGGGCGGCGTGGTGTTGCTGACCCTCGCGAACAATGTGTTCCTTCCTCATCTTCCGGCGACCCACCCGGCGCGCCAGCCCAGTGAGGACCTGCTGGCAAGCCTGCGGGACTACCTGCTGCACGGCACGCCGGCAGAGACCTACATCGGTACGGCGTTTCGCTTTCGCAGCCAGTACGGCACCACGTGCACGGCGATTGGCTCCGACCCGGCCTACGAGATGCTGTTTGATGCGCTGCCCACCGCAGGCCTGGATTGCGCCATCGGTGAAAACTGCTGGGATTTGTACATGCACTGGAACTCGTACGGCATTTGGCTGGCCAGCCAGAATGAGGGCTGGAAGGCCTTGTGTACTCTTGAGGAGGACTTGCTCGACGAGGTGCTGGTGGCGGGTGAGGATGACGCCGACCGGGAGGCCCGCAGCAATGTGTCGCAACTGATTCAGTCCCACCGGGAGTGCTACGTCGAGGCGGCCCTGGATGACGTGCTCGAGCGGGTCGAGAACCTTGTCGACGGGATTCTGGCGTCCCTGTTTTCCACGCCTGTCCAGGCCGCTTGAAACCGGAGTTGGCCGAGATGCTCGATCCCACAAAAGGGTGGTTCAGCGCCCAAGAGCTGGAGGGTTTGCCGGGGGTACCAGAATCGGACTCCGCAGTGATGCGCGCCGCGAAAAAAAATTTGTGGGTGAGTCGCAGAAAACTGCGAGGAAAGGGCATCGAGTACGCCTTGGCCTCGCTCCCCGAAGCGACGCAGAAGCACCTCCTCGGCCTGGTCATCAACCACGCGGTGGAGGCTTCCCCTGCCCTGCCAGCAGCCCCTGACGCCGGTCCGCCGGCGGTGGCCGCCCCCGGCAACGTGGTGACAGTGCGTGGCCAGGTGAGGAAGGCGGCCAGCATGGTGGTGATGGACGACAAGAAGCGGGCTTACCAGAGCGCGGCGCTGATTCTGTGCCGTGCGCTCGATGCGGCGATGGCGGCGGCGGACTGCTCGGCGAAGCGGGCCTGCCGGGAACTGGCTGAGCGGCTGGTGGGTGGCGAGGTGCGGCCGGAACTGTTGAGTGCCGCCCAGGCGACTTACCTGAAGCCGAGGAAAGCCGCCGGCCCGCTGGGTGGGGTGGAGGCGCAGTTCTCGCGCCTGCAAAAGATGATGGGCTTTTACGAACAGGGCCGGCTGGCCGGCGACGTGGGTTTGTTCTTGGTGCCGGGCTCGCGGGCGCCGGAGGGGCACGACCCGGTGCATGTGATGGCCTTCTTGCGCTTTTACTGCCTGCCGTCCCGCCCGCCGGTGACCGAGGCCTACAAAAAGATGCTGCCGTGGCTGGCCGAGCGCGGCCTGGCCGCACCGAGCTATTCGACGGTGTGCCGGATCGAGCAGAGCCTGCCGGTGACGGTGAAGTACCGCGGCCGGGTGACGGGCAGCGAGTGGCGAAACCTGAAGCCCTACATCGACCGGGATGTGTCGATGTTCCACAGCAACGACATCTGGGTGGGCGACGGACACAGCTTCAAGGCCAAGGTGCAGCACCCAATCCACGGCCAACCTTTCACCCCCGAGGTGACGGTGATCATCGACTGGGTGAGCCGCAAGATCGTCGGATGGAGCGTGGCCCTGGCGGAATCGACAGTGGCCGTGTCGGATGCCTTCCGGCATGCCCAGTCGGTCACCCGTGCCCGGCCGCTGGTCTATTACAGCGACAACGGCAGCGGGCAGACCGGAAAGGTGATCGACTGCCCAGTGTCGGGAACGCTGGCCCGGCAGGGCATTGCCCACGAGACGGGTATTCCGGGCAACCCGCAGGCCCGCGGGATTATCGAGCGGCTGTGGCAGGTGACCTTCATTGCCCTGGCCCGCGAGTACCCCACCTGCACCTGGCGCGGCGCCGACGAAAACGCCACCACCAAGATGCTGAAGCTGCTGAACCGCAAGGATCAGGGCGGGGTGCGCATTCCCAGTTTTCGGCAACTGCTCGACGACGTGGCGCGGGTGGTGGATGACTACAACCTGCACCACGAACACCGGGAGCTGGACGGCAACACGCCAGAGGACGAGTACCAGGCACGGCTTGACCGTGACTCGATTGTCTTCGGCCCGAGCGAAGCGGAGCTGCATGCGCTGTGGATGCCCGAGGTGGTGCGGGTGCCGCAACGGGGTCGGGTTCAGCTTTTCGGCAACACCTACTGCAAGGCCGATCTGGTGGAACTGCTGCCCGAGGGGGCGAAGGTGCGGGTGCGCTACGACCTGCACAACGCAGACACCGTGTGGCTGCTGACGATGGAAGGGGTTTTCCTGGGCGAAGCGCGCTGGGACAGCCATCGGGAGGCGGCTTTCCCAGTGCCACAGATAAACCAACTGCGGGCCGAGCGGGCCGCCGGCAAGGTTCGCCGCGGCGAAAAGATCATCGCCGAGGCGCAGGCCGAGCTGGGCGAGGTGATCGACCTGGTGCCGGCTGTGCCCTCCTCCCCCATCGATCTCATCAACACGATCAGCGATGCCGACCTGGCGGAGATGGAGGCACGCCGGCCGCAGGCGGAAACGCTGCCGGACTTGCTGGAGATGGCCGACGAGGCACCGGCCAGCGACAGCCCGAAGCCCGCGCCGCGGGACTTCATGGACATGGTGATGTGGCTGGCCGCCGACGACTTAAAGAAGGACGCAGAGGACGACGCGGACGCGCCGGGCTCTGGAAAGAAATCGGCCGCCGGGTAGTTGCAGCTACCCGACGGCCAACTTGAAGCAGTGAAACCTGAAGTACGAACTTGCAAACAGGAGCTTACATGAAACACACCTTCGTCAAAACCGAGAACCACCGGCGCTTTCTGGCCTCGGTATCGATGCTGGAAAACCGGGGCGCCATGGAGCGCTGCCTCTTGCCCGTGAAGGGTAAGCCCGGGGTGGGAAAAACCCGCGTGGTGGATAACTGGGGCGCCGCCTCCGATGCAGTGTTCATCGAGGGTGTGCCGGGCATGAGCCTGCGCTACCTGAAGGACGCGCTGAAGGCCGAGAGCGGCGTCAAGGAGCGCGGCAGTTTTGCCGAGTTCGCGGCGCTGGTGGAGTTCTTCCGCAACGACGGGGGCAACGCGGCGCGGCCGATCATCCTCGACGAGTGCCAGCACGGTTTCCACAACAAGGCCGAGTGCATCGAATACCTGCGCCGGGTGGCCGAGAAGGCCGGGACGATCCTGGTGCTGGTGTGCCACACCAGCGAGTCGTATCTGCTCGACAAGTACGACCACATCAAGACGCGGATCGGCTGCGTGTGCGAGCTGCTGCCGCCGAGCCTGGACGACGTGGCGCTGTACGCCCGGGAGCAGTGCGAGGTGGGGCTGGATGCGGCCCTGGTGGCCGAGGTGCACAAGCAGAGCGGCGCCCGCTACCGGCTAATTTCGGACGCGCTGGCCAGCCTTGAGCGCATCGCCGCCAAGATGGGCAAGGCCAGCCTGGCCCTGGCCGACGTGCATGGCCTGCCGCTGTGCCAGGACTGGGAGCGGGCCCTGAAGGCGGCACCGAAGCGCGCTGAGGCCACGCGTGGCCATGGCACTACGGGGGCCAAGTAATGGGTACCGCGCAACACGTGTTGCTTGAGCTGGTGGGGGGCAACGAGCAGTTGGCGAGCCTGGCCGTGGCGATCAACAAGAACCGCGAAGACGTGGTCATGGCGGTGCAGTGCCTCAAGCGCCGTGGGCTGGCCGAGGCGCGCTCCGTGGGGGTGTATGCAGCCACCGAAGCTGGCCGCGCCTTTGTCGACGCCGGGCACACGGTGGCCAGCGGGCAGACCAAGGCACGCCCCCGGCAGCAAACGCGCGGGCTGCGCCAGCGGGCCTGGTGGGTGATTCGTGCCCGTCAGGTGGTGAGCATCCCCGACCTGCTGTCCACGCTGGCCGATGGCAGCGAGAAGAACGCCGCCAAAAACCTCTCGCGCTACCTGGCTGCGCTGGTGCGCACCGGCTTCCTGCAAGAGCTCAGCCGGCGGCCCGGCACCGCACCGACCAGCAATGGCTACAAGCGTTACACGCTCGTGCGCAATAACGGACGACAAGCACCGGTTGTGCGGCAGCACCAGCGCACGGTGTTCGACCCCAATACCGGTGAAGCCTTTCCGCTCGGCAACGAAGGAGAAATGTCATGAGCACCGCCGCCGAACTCTTCCAGGCCCAAGTCACCGAGGGAAAGTCGCTGCAGCAGATCAGCGATGAAATCGGCTACAGCCGCACCACCGTGTCGCTCTACAACAGCGGCCAGTACCGCGCCGGCCTGGCCGCCCTCGAGGCCGCCATCGTCAAAACCTACGACAAGCGTCTGTGCACGCATACGGGCGAACTGATTGAGCCGCCGGCCTGCGAGCGCAAAGCCTTGAGCCCCAAACCCTTTGGCGGGTCTGCCCGCCTCGCCTGGTGGATCTGCTGCCAGAGCTGCCCGCACAAACCCGAGCCCAAGAAGGAGCCCTGACCATGTCCCTGCAATCGCACGAACTCCAAACCCGCCTCGCCACCCGGCGTGTGGAAGTCTTCAACGCCCGGTATCGCATCGGCGACGCTGTGATGTACATCGCTGGCCCCGGCGAAGAGCCCCAGTGGGACCGCGTCTATTCAACCGCCCGGGTGCAGGCCGCCCGCAGCATCGTCTATCTGGCCAGCCGCGAGTGCCCTGTCGATACCGACAAGCTCTACAGCCTGCCCGATGCCAGCCATGTGCGCTGCCCGGAAGCCCGCCTGGGCCTGTGGCCTGTCCTGACGGGCTTCGCCGTCGGCGTCATGGCCACCGTCGCCATCGCCTTGCTGGTGCCGCCGGCCAAGGCGGTGCCCCCGGAAAACATCGTCATCGACTGCGACGAGCCGGGCGCTGAACCGGCCGAGAAAGACGTGGTGAGTGTATGAGCCGCCCCGCTCTCGATAACGCCTGCGACGACGCCAAGGCCGGCGTGGATTGGCTCTACAAGCAGGCGGAAGACTACGAGCGTCTGTGCCCGGCCCTGCGCAAGGACATCGAGCAGTTCCGCAACCTCGCGGCCCTGCTCGACACCTACCAGGCCGGCCTGGTCCCGGTCACGCCGCATCCGATCACTCGGTCGGAGCTTGTGCAGTGGATCAGTGTTGAGGATCACCAGCCCGACGACGAGACCACCGTGCTGATCTTCAGTGCAGGCGATCCACTCGGCGAGCCTTGGCCGGGCTACCGCAACGCCGGCCAGTGGTTTGCAGCCGATGGCATGCCCTTGGGTCAGAACGTTACGCACTGGGCCGACATGCCCATCGGGCCCACCCAAGTGAAGGCACCGTCCTCCGCCGAGGAGCTCACCGCATGAGCGCCCTCGTCGCCGTCACGATCTGCACCGCCGAACGGCAGATCCACCGTTTTTCCACCCTCGCCGCAGCCGACGAATTCCTGTCTGGTCGCCCGGCCACCCAGACCCTGCGCACCAGTCGCAAAAAGAAGGCCCCCGAGATCCTCGCCAGCCTGTCGCAAACCGTGACGGCTGACGCCGGCAATCTCGCCGACGCCCTCGACTCATCGGTCGACTGCATCAACCCCACGCTGCGCCAGCTCGTGGCGAAGGGCCACATCGAGATCGTCGACACGAAAGCCCACGGCCGCCGCATCTACAGCATCACCAACGCCGGCCGCGCCTTCCTCTCTACCCACACCACCCAGGAGTAACCGCAACATGGCCACCAAGAACAAATCCAAGCGCACCGCCGTCGCCTTCCCCGTCCCCCAGTCCCGCGACGAAGCCAACACGGCTATCCGCCAGATCGGCCTCGACTCCCGCGAGCTCGCACGCATCGAAGCCAACATGAACGACGAGATCTCGGCCGTGCGTGAAAAGTACGAAACCAACGCTACGCCCCTGCGCGATGCCATCGCCAGCCGCATCGACGGCGTGCAGGTGTGGTGCGAAGCCAACCGAGCCGCGCTCACCCGCGACGGCAAGGTCAAGAGCGCCCAGCTCCCGGCGGGTGAAGTCCAGTGGCGCACCACGCCGCCGGCGGTCACCGTGCGTGGGCTGGAGGCGGTGCTCACCCGCCTGCACACCATGGGCCTGCGCGAGTTCATCCGCGCCAAAGAGGAAGTCAACAAGGAAGCCATCCTCGAAACGCCTACCGCCCACCCGGTGCGCCAGGTGGAAGGCATCAGCATCACCCAGCGCGAAGAGTTCGCCGTGGTGCCGTTCGAGACCGAACTGGTGGAGGCCTGACATGCCCGGCCTTCATTCCCTGCGCATCCAGCTCGCTGGCGGCGGCCAGTCGGTGCTCTGCCTGACCGATGCCGACAGCAGCCCCGCCGTGATCAACGCCATCAAGGTGATTGCCCGCCACGCCCGCTCCCCCGTGAGCTTCCGGCTCGTCGATGTGCGCTCCGGCGCCATCGTCTCCACGGCCAAGAGGGAGGCGTGATGG
Organism: Opitutaceae bacterium; assembly: GCA_028688225.1. Lineage (GTDB taxonomy): Bacteria > Verrucomicrobiota > Verrucomicrobiia > Opitutales > Opitutaceae > Fen-1467. Next base: position 8,051 of record JAQTYQ010000026.1, read on the forward strand.
CCTCCCGCACCAGCACCATCAACATCCGGCGCACTAGCCGCGGCACGACCATCCGGGCGACGGGCAGTGCTGCCCAGGCTCTGTTTGACGCCATCACGGGCGCAGCAACGTCAGTGCAAGAAAAGGTAGAGGCCATCGTCCCCGTGCCTATCCGCCTGGTGATTGCCGCCCGCTACGCCGACAACACCTACCACGCTCGGGCTGTCGCCAGCGCCGAAGCTCTGGCAGCAGGCCTGAAGGGCCTCAAGGCTACCGCCACCAGTGGAGAGCTCCAGGCCCTCGGCGCCTTGCTGGCCAAGGCCTCGCCGCCGCTCAGGCTACTGGCAGTCATCCGCATCGACCATGGATATGGAGCTGATCCGCGCCTTTACACCATCGAAGCGGATGTGGCGTGATGGCCGACAACAAGATCCTCGACAAGATCAAGAAGTGCCTTGCGCTTGCCACCTCGGCCAACGAGCACGAAGCCGCCGCAGCCCTGCGCCAGGCGCAGAAGCTGATGGAGGCTCACGACATCTCGCATGATGACGTGCTGGCAGCCGGGGCAAGCGAGCACGAAACCAAGGCTGGTGCAGCGGCACGCCCAGCCCAGTGGGAGTGCAACCTGGCCAACCGCATTGCCGCGGCCTTCGGGTGCGAGCTGGTCTTTCTCAGCGGCATGTATGGGAGCTGGTCGTTTATCGGAATTGGTGCCAACCCGGAGATCGCCAGCTATGCCTGCAAAGTGCTACTGCGCCAGGCAAAGCGCGCCCGTACCGAGTACATCGAGTCGCAGCTCAAGCGGGTGCGCAAGGCAACGACCAAAAAGATCCGCGCCGACCTCTTCTCTACCGGCTGGGCGATGACGGCTACCGCGCCTCTGTTGGCATGGGTACACACAGAGGAGGAGAAGGCTGTCGTTACCGCATACGTCGAGAAGCACTACCCCGCGCTGACGAACCTCAAGCCGACCGACCGGCGTCCAGATCGTCCTTTGAGTGAACGTGAGTGCAACGACCTGCACGCAGGGCGTGTCGCTGGCCGCAATGCCCAGATCAACCGCGGCGTCGGCGGGTCCGATGCGCCTCTCTCACTGGGGGATGCGTGATGGCCACACCGAAACAGCAGCCCATGTGCGCCGTGACCATCGGCTTCCAGACCTACGTGCTGCCCTCACCCGCCGGCATGAAGCTGGTCGAGCTGATGCAGCAGGCCCTTTCCTGCGAATCCGATTACGGCTTCGGCGACGCGGTCACCGCGACCGGCCCAGTCCGCGTCACCTACAGATCGATGCGCCCCGACCAGATCACGATGCCGCCCGGCGCCGAGATCGAGCCAGCCCGCCGCCCGGCCCGGCCGAAGGCCATCACCCAGCAATCCCTCCGCCTAACCCGAAAGGACTGAAATGAACAGCTTTCTTGCTCTGTGCGCCGGAGAGCGCATCGAGACTCAGTGCGAGCCCGCGCCTTACGAACTTGTCATCCATCGGAAGATCGTTTTGGGCGGTTTCTGCGAGACGCAGTGGTCTGTGTCCGATCCCGTATGCGGGGCCATGGTCTGTGAAGGAAAAGGTCGCGCTGGCGCTTTGGAGACACTTGAGCGCATCCGCCGGCGCTTCGGATCCGCCGGTGCATTCCTCGTAGAGCTTTACCGTCAGCGCGAGCGTATCGAGCGGGGATTGCCACCTACCGACCGGGCTGGCCCGCACTGAGCCGCCTTTCTCGGCCGCCCCGTTACAACGGGACGGCCCGTAAAGTCGATTAACGCCGAGAAAGGACCGACACCATGGCTATCCCCGCCTGGAACCAAGACGCCCGCCGCGCCCGCATCAAGGCCATCAAGGCCATGACGGGCCGCAAGGGCCTCGCCCTGGACGATGCGACGTACCGCGCCATGCTCGGCAACATCGTGCCCGGCAAGGCCAGCGCGGCCGACATGAACGTGCCCCAGCTCGACGCTGTCATCGTCCATCTGAAAAGGCTCACCGACCCGGCCGCCCCGGCGGTACCGAAGAAGGGCAGTGCCGACGAGTGGCGCTTTGTCTTCGGCCTGGTGCCCGACCGCCAGCCCCACGCCCGCAAGATCTACCGGCTGGCCGAGCGCTGCGGCCCCTTGATGAAGCCACCGCGCCGCGTGGCGACAAAGGCCTACATGGAGGGTATCGCCAAGCAGATGCTCCAGTGTGAAACCGCCTTTGAGTTCTGCGACCCGGACCTGCTGCATAAGATCGTCCAGGCGCTGGAAATGCACTGCAAGAGGAATGGGGTTTGACCATGCTCCCCCCCATCATCGAGCAGCTCGTCTCCCTCATCGGCATCGAAGCCGTGCAGGCGCTCGTCGAAGCGCGGCTGCTAGGCTTTCGCCAGCGCGTCGGACGATCACGTGACTGCGAGTGGTGGCGCGAGTGGTCCGACGTGGTGGGCGAAGGTGCCGCGGACGCGGTGATGCGTGCCTGGGCGGGCGAGGAGATCTACTTTCCGGCCTGCTTCGATGCGGTGCGCGACGAACGCAACCGACAGATCGTCGCACGCTACGAGACGCAGATCTCCGAGGGCGTCAGCGCCCGGCGCGCAGTGCGCCAGCTGTGCCGGGCCTTTCGGCTGTCCGATCGCCAGATCGAGTCCATTGTCAATCGCCCGGTCAAGCCGATCTCGGAGGATGAACGCGAGGTCTCACGCCAGCTCGGGCTGTTTTAGAATAACGCCATCATCATCAAACTGAGGTAACTGGGTCGACGCCCTACCGTTGACCCTACGCCAAGGAAGCGCCGGCGGCCGGGATAGAATCCTGTAATCCACAACAAAAGGAAAAAGCCATGAAAGCCCTTGTTGCCACTCTCGTCTTGGCTGTCTCCCTGCCTGCTGGTGCGCAGGTGTACAAGTGCAAGGAAGGCAGCACAACGGTGTTTTCGGCTACGCCTTGCGGCGCCGACTCAAAGAAAATTGAAGTCAGACCTGCTGCCGGTGCTGGAGTGTACGACCCAGCTGCAGCGACCGCGAATACGTTGATTGCAACGGGAAGGGTTGCAACAGGCATGACGGCGGCTCAAGTTCGTGGTTCGTGGGGTGCCCCGAGCAAGATCAACAGGTCGGTGTACGCGAGCGGCACTACAGAGCAGTGGATTTACTACCGGGATGACCAACACATCCGCGCGCAGTACGTTCATTTCAGCAATGGCATTGTCAGCTCGGTATCGGATTGACGATCACGCCAGATCGGGCGCAGAATCCGCAGCGGTGCTCAACACACCATCCGCTAGCGGCCTGACCCGCGCCCGAAAGTCGTGGTTTTTTTACGTCCATAGGTTTCTATGGCCGGGTGGCGCGCAGCCATACAACACCCGCTCCGGCGGGGAAATCTGCGGGCTGTCTAGCGGCAGTGTTGAAGCACCCGGCCGCCCTCTCAACAGGGGCGGAAATTCAACGATCCGCTAGGAGGCCATCATGGCTGCTCAATCGCTTTCCGTTTTCCAGTTCCACACCCATTCCCTGCGCGTCTTCGCTACCGACGATGGCCTGTCCTTCGTGGCCGTGGCCAAGGACGTTGCCGATGTGCTCGGCTACGCAACGGCGAAGGATTTTCTGCGCCAAGTACCCGACTCCCACAAGGGTAGGCAGAAAGTGCCTACCCCCTCCGGTGAGCAGGAAATGCTGGTTGTCGACGAAGCGGGCCTTTACCGGGGCGTGCTTCGCAGCAACAAGCCCGAAGCCGAGCCCTTCATGGAGTGGATCACCGCCGAGGTGTTGCCCAGTATCCGGCACACGGGAGGCTATGTCCGCGAAGGCGCGGCCCAGCTCCAGCTCGCCACCGAAGTCGGCAAGCTGCGCGACACTGTGGCCGCCCAGGGCGAGGTGATCCTGTCCCTGTTCGGCCGCCTCGACAACGCCCAGCGCGGCCACATTCGGGCCGTCACCTCGCTGCTCAACCTCAACAAGCGCCACGCCGCTATGGACGCCAAGGCCACCATGCTGCGCATGCTCGCCGAGGGCCGGCCGCGCGACGAGATCGCCCGCGCCACCGGCCGCAGCCTCAACCACATCCGCCAGATTGCCTTCAGGGCCCGCGCCGATGGCACCCTGCCGGAACTGCCGGCCGACACCACCGGCGATCTGTTTGGGGGTGCAGCATGAGCGCCGCCACCTACGACCTAGCCGCAGCCCTCGACGCCGCCCGCGCCGTGGCTTCCTGCGCCATGGATGCCCTGCCCAGCTACGCCCACGCCCCCGAAATGGCTCCCGCCATCAACCGCCTGGGCTGCCTGATTACCGGCCTCGAAATCCTCCTCAGCCAAGCCCAGCAGCACGCCGCCGCGTTGTCGGACTGAAGTCCGACCCACAAAAGCCCCACCCCACAGCCCGCGCCCTGCGGGCTTTTTTTTGCCCGTCGCAGAAGCCCTTCGGCCTCGCCGCCCCTTCGCGCGCGCGGGATTATGGCGCCATGTACCTGCCCCAGGAGTAACGCCATGGCCGTCACCGTGACGCTCTCAATCCCGCCCTGCATCGCCCAGGAGCCCGCCGTCGAGATGGACGTCCACCACATCTACGAGACGGGCGAGATGGTGGCTACGCCACTACGCACCCTGCCGCTGCGGGTCGGCGGTAAGAGCAGCATCACCCTGCACTGCCGGATGGCGCTGGTCATACGGCGCGGCACCCGCGATCGCCTGCCGATCGATATCACTCATGGCGACCGGGCGATGACGCGCGGACTCCTGCTTACTCAGATTTGCCTTGCCGGGCCGGGCGAACCTGCCACCGAACTGACGCGCCTCCGCGTCCCGCCGGGCGAGCGCGTGATGATTGCCGTTGAGCGCGCCGACGTGCTGTTGATTCGCGAGATTGAGGAGCCCGCATGAAAGCCCGGACAGCCATGGCGATCGCCGTCGCAACGGGTGGTGTCACGCTCGCCAGCGTGCCGCTGATGCAGCACCTCAGCGCCGCCGAGGATGGCGGCAAGCGTCGGCCTGTGTATGCAGACAAGCTCGCGGCCGGGCTGCCTACGGCATGCCTCGGCATCACCAAGCACGTCAGCCCGTACCCCGTTGTTGTGGGTGAAGTGTGGTCGGAGGCCAAGTGCATGGAAGTCGGCGGGCGGGTAGTCCGGCGCCAGCAGCTGGCCCTGGCCGACTGCCTCGAAGTTGTCGTGCCGCAGCCCGTGTTTGACGCGCTCACGTCGCACGCCCACAACGTTGGCGTGCCGAACACCTGCGCCAGCCGTGCAGTGGGGCTCATCAACGCGGGGCGCCTGGCTGATGGCTGCGACGCCATCGCTCATGCGCCGGATGGCAAGACGCCGGTGTGGTCCCATGTGCGCACGGGGAGCGTGCTGCCCAACGGCAAGTACGAGATGCGCTTTGTGCAGGGCCTCTACAACCGGCGCCTCGTTGAGCGCGCCATGTGCCTGCGGGGGCTCAAGTGAAGGGCCCTCTGAATCTGTCGGGCGCACTGCCCGTGGCCCTGGGTATTTCCCTGGTTGTCGGCATCGCCATCGGCGCAGGTGTCGCCACGCTCGTAAAAAACGGGCAGATCGCATTGATCCAGCTCGACCACACCCGGCAAGCCGCGCGCCACCAAGCGGTGCAGCTGGAGCGTCTGAAAAGCGCCCAGTCCCGCGGCGACGCCCTCACCAATGATCTGCTCGCCGCCCGTGCCGAAGCAGACCAACTCCAGGACCAACTCCATGCCGCGCTCTCCCGCGTTACCACTGGCCGCCAGTGCCTTGGCGGCGGTGCTCTCCGGCTGCTCGACCGTGCCGCCAGCCTCCGCACCGATCTGCCCCCGGCCGCCGGCATCGCTGATGCAGCGGATGCCGGCACAGCTGCCACCGATACCCAGGTCGCCCAGTGGGCCGGCAGCGCAATCCATCAATACGCAGAGTGCGCCCGGCGCCTCGATGCCCTGATTCAGTTCAATGAGGCCCCGCAGTGATCATCGAAATCAACTACCTCACCGTCGTCATTGCCGGTGCCGTCCTGTCGGCCTTTGCCGGCGTCCTGTGGGCTGTCGGCCGCACCTTCCTACAGCAGTACGGGTCGATGCTTGCCGATCAGCTGGCCGCGCACCGGGCCAGCGAGCAGAAGGTTGCGGCAGACATCCAGGCCCGCCTCGATCGCATGGAGTCTGACCAGGCAGCCAAGCTGCGCGCGATTGATCTTGAGCTGGATGCGCTCCGCAGCTCCAGCGCAAAGGCGCTGACCCACGGTGACCTCGACGACCTGTACATCAAGGTCAACGCCACCTCCAACAGCGTTTCCAAGATGGAAGGGCTGCTCTCCAACGTCAACGAGACCTTGCGGATGATCCTCGCCCGCATTGCCGAGAAGGGACTGTCATGACCACTGCCGCCGAACGCCTCGCCACGGCCACCCGCCGCCGCGCCGCCCTCGCCCTGCTGTTCTTCGCCCCCGGCCGCACGCTCAGCGTGCCCCGCCTGGTGCGCCAACTCGAAGAGCAGCACGGCCAGGTGGTGTCGAGCGGCAAAGTCCGCGCCGACCTGGTGGCGATGGCCGACCAGGGTTACATCACCTGCGTTGAAGACGCGAGCACCCTCACCGAGTCCGGGCGAGATGTGGTGATGGACCGCATTGAACTCGCCGTGTAGCCATGGCTCACTCCGATGACACCCGGCGCGCCGTGCGCTCGTCCTTCGTCTATGACCAACTCGGGCTGGAGATCGCCGCCGTCAAGCATGGTGTGCCGGTCGCCACGGCCCGACGCTGGATCCGCGAAGCGCGTGACGCCGGCGACGACTGGGACAAGGCCCGCGCCGCCCAGATGATCGCGGGCGGCGGCATGGAAGCGATCGCCCGCCAGACGATGGCCATGTTCTCCCAGCAGGCCCAGGCCACCATGCAGATGCTGCAGGATGATGCGCAGATCCCGCCGCTCGAGCGCGGCAAAGCGCTGGCCAGTCTGGCCGACAGCTTCACCAAACTGGTGTCGGCCAACAGCCGGCTGATGCCCGAGACGGACAAGCTGGCCGTTGCCATGGACGTTGTGAAGCGTATGCGCGACTTCATCCAGGCCAACTACCCGCAGCACGGCGGGGCCTTTGCGGAGGTGCTCATGCCCTTCGGCGAAGAGATTGCGAGGGCGTATGGCTAACAAGCAAGGTCAAGTCTCCGAAAAGGACTTCCTCGCCGAGCTCGCAGAAATTGGCCGGACAGCCCGGGCCGAGCTCGAAGCCAGACAGATCGGCCTCGACCCCTCGCCCGAGGCACGAGCCGCTCGGCGCCGGCGTGTCCTGGTGGAGCGCGACTTCGAGTTCTTCGCCTACACCTACATGCCACACCACATCCGGCCGCCGGCAAGCGACTTCCATCACCACTTCTTCAACCGCTACCCGCAGATCCTCGACCAGCCGGGTGGCGCTAAGGAATGGTGGGTTGCGCCTCGAGGCGAGGCGAAGTCTTCGCTCACCACCAAGGTCGGCCCAGTGTGGTGCGCCGTGCGGGCACTGCTGCAGCAGGAGAAGATCCGCAAGGAAGTCGGCTGGCCGGCGGTGATGCAGCTCCCGTACTACGTCGACTACATCACCATGCTCGGCGCTGAGACAAAGCTGCCGACAAAACTGCTCGAAGTCGTGAAGGCCGAGCTGCTCTACAACGCTGCCCTGAACCTGGACTTTCCCGAAGCCTGCGGCGGCACCAAGAACTGGAAGATCGGCGAGTTCACCACCCAGGCCGGCGTGAAAATGGAAGCCTTCGGCGCCGAGCAGGCTATCCGGGGTACGTTCCACGGCGCCTCGCGGCCGAAGCTGCTCCTCGGCGATGACCTCATCACAGACAAGGAAGCCAAGAGTCCGACCGAGTGCACGAACCGCTGGGAATGGCTCGAAAAAGCCATCGACTTCCTCGGCCCACCGGATGGCACCGCCAAATTTGTGGGCGTCGGCACCGTCCTCAACAAGAACGACCCCATCAGCCGTGCCAAGGGCGCCATCGGCCACTTGGTGCATCACTTCCGCGCCATCGTGAAGCTGCCGGCAAACATGGACCTGTGGGAGCAATGCCAGGCCGTCATGCTCAATGGCGACAAGCCCGCAGAGGAAGACGCCAGCGCCAACGGCAAAGTGCTGGGCACCGAGGATCTGCCGTCCTTCAAGTTCTACCTGGCGAACAAGGCGGCAATGGATGCCGGCGCCGAGATCTCTTGGCCCGGCGTGCGCTCACTCTTCTGGCTTATGCGCCAGCGTGCCAAGAATGCCAAGGCGTTCGGCACAGAAATGCAGGGCGACCCGCGGAGCGACGAAGACAAGGTGTTCTCCCCCGTCCGCTTCTTCGTCTCCAGGCTCCCGCACTGGGTGTTCTTCGGCGCGTGTGACCCCTCCATGGGACGGGGTGAAAGCTCTGACCCGTCGTCCATCATCGGGGGCGGCTGGGACCGGCAGCGCCAGAAGCTCCATGTGATCCATGCCGAGATCAAGCGCCGCGTCCCGTCCAAGCTGGAAGCCGACCTGATCAGCTTCCAGCGGGAGTTCCACTGCCAAGGCATCGCGTTCGAGAACAACAATGCCTACGAGTCTATGCGCGGGAGTCTCGTCAAGAATGCACTTGCCAAGGGCGTGGCGCTGCCCTTGATTGGCGTGACCGCTACCGTGGAGCAAGAGATCCGCATCGACTCCCTGGAGCCGTTCGTTACCGATGCGCTGGATCCATCAATCCTGTTTGCCCCCTCCCTGACCCTGCTGCTGTCCGAGCTCGACACATGGCCGGAGAAGCAGCCTGGCCACCACTACGATGGACTGTGCGGTTTGCACCTGCTTTGGCATATCGCCGTTACTCGCGGCATGTTCGCTAACGGTGAAGGCTTCCAGTCCGTTTCGCGGCATGGCCGCGGCACCTCCGACGACTACAGCGGGGCATCATCCCGCAGGATGTTCTGAACATGGCCCTTCTCGATCAACACGGCACCCCTTTCCGCCTCGCCGACATCGCCGAGCCCCAAACTGCACGCGTCGCGGTGCTGCAGAACCAGGTCATCCAGTCTCAGCTCGACGGGCTTACACCCGCGCGGGCAGCGCGGATGCTGCGCGACGCAGACGCCGGCAACATCGTTGCGCAGCACCAGCTCTTCGACGACATGCTCGACCGGGACAGCCATTTGCGCTGCGAATGGGACAAGCGCTGTGCGGCCCCCACCACGCTCGACTGGAGCATCGAACCACCGGCCAATGCCTCCGCGATGGAGAAGGCCAGCGCGGCCTGGGTCGAGGAGATCCTCCGCGACGTGGTCGATGACTTCGAGGACGTGCTCATCGCCATGCAAGAGGCCGTCGGCCACGGCTTCTCCGGGATCGAGATCGAGTGGAAGCGCTGGGGCAAGGAATGGATCCCGTCTTTCCACCCCCGCCCGCAAACCTGGTTCCAGCTCGACAGCACCCGCCGGCACATCCGTCTGCAGGACGGCTCCGCCGATGGCGCCGCGCTGCTCCCCATGGGCTGGATCTTCCACAGCCCGCGCAAGGTGAAAACGGGCTACGCCTCCCGGGCTGGCCTGTTCCGGCCGGCCGTGTGGCCCTTCCTCTACAAAGCCTACTCTGTGGGCGACTTCGCGGAGTTTTTGGAGACGTACGGGCTCCCGATCATCGTCGGCAAGTTCCCACCAGGTGCATCTGACGAAGAGAAGGCCAGCCTGTTCCGTGCCGTCACGGCGCTTGGCCACGACGCCCGGGCCATCATGCCGGAGGGCATGCAGCTCGAGATCCAGACGATCACCGGCGGCGCCGGCGGGTCGCACCACCTGGCCATGGTCGACTGGGCCGATCGGGCCCACTCGAAGCTTGTTCTCGGTCAGGTGCTATCCGCCGAGGCCAAGGCCACGGGGATGGGCTCCGGCGTGGCCGCCCTGCAGGGCGAGGTGCGCGACGACATCAAGGCCAGCGACGCTCGGCAGCTCGCCGCCACGCTCACCCGTGACGTGGTCTACCCCATGATCGTGCTCAACCGCGGAGGCATCGACGGCCTGCGCCGCTGCCCCCGCCTAGTCTTCGACCTGAGCGAGGCGGAGGATCTCAAGCTCTATTCCGAAGCCCTGCCCAAGCTTGCCGAAAACGGCGCGCGCATCCCCGTGCCCTGGGTGCATGAGAAGCTGCGCATCCCCGAAGCCCAGGGCGATGAGCCCGTGTTCGGCCGGCCCCAGCCCAGCCCGCCCGTTCCGCCGGCGGCGCCCCCCGTTCAGCCTCCCATTCCGCCCGCCACCCTGCGTGCGGCGCTGGCTGCCCTGGCAGCTACCCGGCCGCCCACACCGGACGGCGTCGACACCCTGGTGGACGCCGCCCTGCAGGATTGGCAACCCGTGATGCAGCCCCTGGTCGATCCCATCCAGGTCGCCATGGACGCCTCTGCCAAAGCGGGCGAAACCGCCGAGCAGTTCTTGGCGCGCCTGCCGGCGCTGCTCACGCAGATGGACGTTACAGAGCTGACGGCCGCGCTGGCCCATGCGGCCTTCACCGCCCGCCTGGGCGCCCGCGCCGGGCTGGGTGATGACTGATCGCCTCGCCGCCCTGGCCCGCTCCGGCCCGGCACCCACGCCGGCCCAGGAGTTCGCCCGCCTCTACAAGCTCACCCCCGAGGAGGCAGTGCGTTACCTGCAGGGCCGCGACCAGGTCGAACCCACCTACGACTGGCGGGACATGTGGCAGGAGGAGCACGCCGAGAAGTTCACCATATCCCGCCTGTCCCGGGCCGACATCCTCAAGTCGCTGCAAGACGGCATCACCGCCTCGGTGGAAGGCGACCTCACACGCCGCGACTGGAACAAGTCCGCCGCGCGCCTGCTCGCCAAGGAAGGCTGGTGGGGCGAGGTCACGCAGATCGACCCCAGCACCGGCGAGGCGGTGACCACCACTTTCGACAAAGCGCGCCTCAAGCTCATCTTCGACACCAACACCCGGGTCGCCTACAGCGCGGGCCAGTGGGAGCGCATCCAGGACGCAAAGCTGACGCACCCCTACGTGCGCTACATCACCCAAGCCGACGAGCGGGTGCGGGCATCGCACCGCCCCTTGCACAATGTGACGCTCCCGGCCGACGATCCCTGGTGGAACATCTACTGGCCCCCGAACGGCTTCCGCGATCGCTGCCGCGTCCAGTCCATGACCCGACGCGAGTACGACCGCCTCAAGGCAGACGGCGCTATCGTCACCGAACGCCCGCCCACCAAGACGCGGGAATGGACCAACGGCCGCACCGGCGAAGTGCTCGATGTGCCGGTGGGCATCGACCCTGGCTGGGCCTACAACCCTGGCCAGGCCGGCGCCCGCCGCGCCGAGCTGGCGCGCCTGGCCGCCAACAAGATCGCCACCGCTCCAGCAGCGCTGGGCGCCGAAGCCTGGCAGGGCGTAGGCCCGGCCGTGGCGCCGGCCCTGGCCGAGGAATACCGCGCCTGGCTGAAAGAGCTGCCCGACAACCCCAAGGCCAAGGGGCGCACGCCAATCATCGGCGCCATCCACCCGGAAGACTTGCGCTGGCTTGCGGATAAGGATCTGCCACAGCCCAACCATGCGGAGATAGGCGTATCCAGCGGCCCCATTGTCGGGCCCAAGGCGCGCCGGCATGAGGCACAAGGCAATGCGTTACCCGACCAGGTGTGGGAGAACCTCCCCGAGCTGATCGCCGAACCGCTCGCTGTGCTCTACGACAATCAAAACGGCACGCTGCTCTACATCCTGCCGGATGCCTCCGCGCGGCGCGGACAGCTTGCAATGGAGTTCGAGTTTGCGTCGAAGAACAAGACCAACGTTGTGATCTCGGGATACCGCCCGTTGCTGAAGAACCTGCGCGAACGGATCGCAGCGGGGGACTTGACGATGATGAGGGGAGATCTTGGTGAGGAGTGAGAGCGGGAGGCCGGCTGTCCCTCCATACACGCCCGTCGCGCAAGGCGAACATCGCATGAGCGTGGATGCCGATTCCCACGCCTCGCTCTCGGTTCAATTCTAGGCGGATCGCCCCATGATTACCATCACCCTGGATTCGGATGACATCGGCCCGGTGCTCAAGCGCCTCCAGGCCCGCATGCGCAACCTCCGCCCCGCCATGGCCGGCATCGGCATGGAGCTCGAGAACCGGGTGCGCAACCGCTTCGACACCCGCACCGACCCCACCGGCGCCCAGTGGGCCGCCTGGTCGCCGCGCACGGCCGAGTCCTATCCGAAGGACGCTCACCACAAATTGCTGGATCGCTACGGCGACATGATGGCCAGCCTCAACTACCAGGCCGACGCCGAGAGCGTGGCCATCGGCTTCGGCCAGCCCTACGCCACCTATCACGAGTTCGGCACCTCGCGCATGCCCCGGCGTGGCCTTCTCACCGCCGACCCGGAGGCCGGCACCCTGGCCCCCGCCGACGAGCAAGCCATCCTGGACGTGCTCTACGACTTGCTCGACCAGGCCATCGACGGCGTCTGACCCCGGTTTTCAGGATCGGCCCGTAGCGCGATTTTGAGGGTGGGGGTGCGGCCACCGTAGCCGCCAACCCCCGATCGTTGAAATTAACGGGGGAGTAACGGGGTCTGTGGGGAGCCAAGCCCCCGAACCGCCGAAGCCCTTCACTCTCGCAGCAGGGCCATGCGCGCGCGACCATCGGCGCATGCCCTCCCCCAAAGCCCCCATCTCTGTCGGTGTCGCCGTGCTGACCCTCCGGGTCCGGCCCGGCGAGCCGCTGTGTCGGCTCATCCCGGCCGGCCGGTTCGATGCCCCACGGGGCGCCATGGCCGGCGCCGGCCCCTGGAACCTGACGCCCGGCGCCGCAGCGCGCATCATCGCCGCCAACGCCACCCGCTCGGCGGACATCCCCATCGACTACGAGCACCAGCTCCTGTCCTCGTCCGACAACGGCGAGCCGGCGCCGGCCTCCGGCTGGATCTCGCCGCGCTCGCTGGTGTACATCCCCGACGGCCCCGAGCCCGGCCTGTACGGCGCCGTCAAATGGACAGCCCGCGCCGGCGCCATGATCGCCGCCGACGAATACCGCTACCTCTCGCCGGTGTTTCCGTACGACCCGGCCACGGGCGAACCCCTCGATTTGCTCAACGTCGCCCTGACCAATCAACCGGGTATCGACGAGCCTATCCGCGCCGCGCTCTCTGCGCGGTTCAAACCCCACCAGGAGATCCCTGTGAACGAAGTACTCAAGAAGTTGCTCCAGGCCCTGGGGCTGCCCGAGACCACGGCCGAGGCGGATGCCCTTGCCGGTCTCGCGGCGCTCAAGGCCAAAGCCGACGCCGCCACGGTGGAAATCGCCGCCCTCAAGGCGGGTGGGGCCAGTGCTCCCGACCCCGCCAAGTACGTGCCGGTGGGTGTCGTGCAGGAGATGCAGCAGCAGCTCGCGGCGCTCTCTGCCAGCCACGCCGACGACGAGACTGGCCGTATCGTCGAGCAGGCCATCTCTGAAGGCCGGCTCGTTGAACCGCTGCGCCAGTGGGCCACCGACCTTGGCAAGAAGGACGTAGCCGCCCTCAAGGCCTATGTCGCGGCCATGCCCGCCATTGCGGCCCTTGGCGGCATGCAGAGCGGCGGCAAGGGCCCAGCTGCGGGCCACCCTCAACAATCCGACGCGGATCTCGCCGTGTGCAAGGCCCTGGGCCTCACCGCAGCGCAGTTCGCCGTCGGCAAGCTGGAGCGTTAAACCATGGCCGCACTCACTACCCCCCGTAACACCCTCGAACGCGTCGGCTCCATCAACGCATTCCCCGTCAAAACCAACACCACCGTGCACCAGGGCAGCCTGGTCGTGATCGATGCGGGCTATGCCGCCCCGGGCCGTACCGCCACCGGCCTGGTAGCCGCCGGCCGGGCCGAATCCTCCGCCACCGCCGTTGCCGCGGGCTCCGCTCAGGTGCCTGTCAAGGTGGGCACCTTCAAGTTCGGCAACTCCACCGCCGCCGACCTGGTCACCCAGGCGGACGTAGGGGCAGATTGCTACATCGTCGATGACCAGACCGTCGCCAAAACCTCGGGCGGCGCCACCCGCAGCATTGCCGGCAAGATCATCGCCATCGATGCGGACGGTGTGTGGGTCAAGGTCGGCGCAGGTCTTTAACCAGGAGCGAACTCCATGATCATCACCAACGCCACCCTCGCCAGCCTGGCCCAGGGCTTCAACGCCGCATTCATGATGGGCTTTGGCTCGGTCACCCCGAGCTGGCAGCAGATCGCCATGACCATCCCCAGCACCTCCGACGCCGAGAACTACGGGTGGATGAAGGACATGCCTGGCGTCCGCGAATGGATCGGCGCCCGCCAGTACAACAACCTGGAGAGCACCAACGCCCAGCTCAAGAACAAGGACTGGGAGCACACCCTCGCTGTCAAGCGCACGGCCATCGACGACGACAAGCTCGGCATTTACACCAACCTCTTCCAGATCCAGGGCGAGATCGTGGGGCGCCATCCGGACGATCTGGTGTGGGGGCTGTTCCCCCAAGGCTTCAACCTCACCGGCTTCGACGGCCAGTACTTTTTCGACACCGACCACCGCACCTTTGGCCGCGACAAAGCCGAGAAGGACTGGAGCAACGTACAGACGGGCGCCAGTGCCCCCTGGTTCCTGCTCGACCTCAGCCGCAACTTTATGAAGCCCCTGATCTTCCAGGACCGCAAGAAGCCCCAGTTCGTCTCCCGCACCGACCCGGGCGACCCCCGCGTCTTTGACCTGAACGAATACGTCTTTGGCGCCGATGCCCGTTACAACGCCGGCTTTGGCTTCCACCAGCTCGCCTTCGGCTCCAAGGCCACCCTCAACGCCGCCAACTACGACGCCGCCCGCCTGGCGCTGGCCAGCCAGTTCCGGCCGGACGGCAGCCCCCTCGGCGTGCGTGCCACCCATCTGGTGTGCGGCGCCAGCAACGAGATGCTGGCGCGGGAGCTCCTCGAGCGGGAGCGCGACGCCGCCGGCGCCGACAACATCCGGCGCAACACCACCCAGCTCATCGTCAGCCCCTGGCTGGAGTAAGCCATGAGCAAGCCGCGTTCCCAAGCTCCCCGGGCACCCCGGGGTACCGCGGCCGGGGGCGGTAGCCCCGGCACCAATACTTCCGCAGCCGACCAGGCAGCCCGAGCGGACGTGTCGGAGAACGCGGGGGCTTCGGCCCCCGCCAATCCGCCTGTCAGCGATGGCTCGCCGCCCCTCTCCGAGACCGGGAATGCTCCCCCCGAGGGGGGCCATACCGAGTCGGCCGGGGCGCCTGCCGGCACCGACATTCGAGGTGAGCTGGATTTCGCCGTGGAGGGCGGGATCGGCATTCCGGCCAGCGGAATCCTGGCCATCCGCGCCTGCCGCCCCGAGGGCATGCGCCGCGCCGGGCGTTACTGGAGCGGCACGGTAACGACGGAAGTGCCGGTCTCCGAGTTCTCCGAAGAACAGCTCGAGCGGCTGCTCACCGAGCCGCTGCTCAATGTCACCACGATCTTGGTCTCGCTGGAGGACGCGCCGTGAGCATGCTGATTGGCCTCGACATGAGCACTACCCCGCCGACCCGGCGCGAACTGCAGTGCGACGCGCAGGGCCGGCTTATCGTTTCCGGCGCGACGGGCAGTAATGGTGGCGGTACCTCGGACACGACTGAAGTCACACAGCTTGCCGTCAAATCTGCCGTCGAGGCACTGAACGCCAAGTTTGCCAAGGCTCGTCAAACGTCCGCAAACAGCGCGTCAGTGACCCTGAGCACTGAAGACCTCAGCGTCCTCAATCAGATGCTGACCGCAATGCAGAGCGTCGACGGCGCCCTGAATGCGGGCCGGGCCGCCGCTGCCGCCTCTGTTGCCACGGTCCTGAGCACCGAAGACAAGGCCGTACTGGACGACATCGCCGCAAAGATGCTGGCCCTGACGAACAAGTTTCCCAACCTGTTCGGCAGCACTATCTCCACCGTGGGGCAGGTGTTCCAGGCCACTACGGACACAACCACGGTGGCCGGCTATCTGGCGAACTACAACTACTTTTCGGGGGTGAGCGCGTCGGATTTTGTCACGGTGAAGCAGTTCAGCAACGGTCAAGCCGTCACTGCGCTGTCTTCGTCGCCGTTGGTGGCAGACACGGAGTCGACCATTGTCGTCGAGGCTCCGGTCAAGCAGCCGTGCTCGGTCGAGATCGAAGCGTCTGTGATCCGCGCTCGCCATCAGTTCGCGTCGATGGGGGTGTTTGCCAACGCGGACGCCGGCCCGGCCCCTGTGCCCGACCCCATCAATGTCGTCAGTATTTACCAGAGCACTGCCGACTTCGGTGCTGTTTATAACGCAGTGGCCGGGGCGATCGTGACGATCACCCTTGACGCACCGCTCCCGGGCATCGGCGACCCTCGCTGTGTGTATCTGTCGGATTGGGTGCATGTGGTTGGTCTGGTGGACACTCGCCTGAACTATCAGAACCTCGCCATCAAGTACATCTCAGCCGACCGGAAAACCATCACGGGGAGCTATGCGGACGACACCGTTATCCCAACGTTGGCCATCCCCCTCACCTCCCCGCCGGCCGACACGGTCAAGCTGTACTTCTACAACAACCTGGCGGGTGCCTCCGACGGCTTGGCCATTCGCTTCAGCGGAACAACGACCACCTCCGCGGCCGTTGCCTCGCTGTTCAACGGTGGGGATGTGAAGATTTCCGGGACTTTGATTTCGGATCACCGGCTCACAATGGGGAGCACCATCCCTGTGTACAACGCAGGGACGACGGGCAACATCGACATCACTGCCACCACGCGATACCGACTCGATTTGACCCCGGATGTTGCATCTGTTGCGGATAAGCCGATCGATCTGGTGGGCGGTGTGTGGACCCATCGCGTTCTCAGAACGGCCGTCAAGCCGAACTACAACAAGACGCTGCGCCCCCGTCTCCGTCTCTACTGCGCGCCGGGTCTCACTCGCCCCGTTGCTAAGATCATCAGTGTTTCCAAGGCTGGATCCACAACTTGGACCGTCACCCACGATGGTGCCTACCCGTTCCAAACTGGCAACTATGTCACCCTCAAGGGGAACCGGGACCAGACCAACTTTGCAGGCTTCACCAGCCCGACGGGCATCACCGTGGTGGACGCCACGCACTTCACCCTGGTTGGCACAACCGGCACCGCGGTGGGCTATGGCGGATCGGTGATCCTGTGCAACGGGGCCGTGGACCAGCCGGGCATCATTGGCATGGCGGTCAATAACGTCACCTACAGTGCGGCGTCCGGCATGCTGTCCATCAATGCCAACGCCACGATCACCGGGCTCAACATTGGGGACTACATCGACTTGCATGGTGTCCGGGCGGCCCTCAACGGCAACGATTTGGGCATCGATGGTCCGTGGGAGGTGTTCTCTGTCTCCACTACCTTCATTATGCTGGCCCCCGTCTACGACGTCCAAGGTGTGCGCCGCAGCCCAGTCATTGCAGGGGACATCGCCACGGTCAATGCAGGCGGAACGTTCATCCTTCGCACCACGCTGCGCGCGCACGATCTTGTTGTTCGCAAGTGGGATGAAGTCCAGGTCACGGTTGACGGTCAAGGGACCGGCCGCGCGGATTTGGCCATGCCAATCTACGCGGCAGGCGGGACACTGAACGGCGCACAGGGCACAGCCTTGACGCTCGGCACAGATGGGACCGGCGGTTGGTACTTGCGCCCCGGCATCGCATCCGTTGCGGACGTTGTCAGCGCAGCCATCACAGTGACAACGACTGGCGCCGCGGTTGCAAACGTCTTGGGCAATGCTTACCAGCTCGTGTTTGCTGTGGCTTCAGTGTCCGGGACCACCCCAGCGATGGATGTGGCTGTTGAAGAGTCGTTCGATGGCGGCACGAACTGGGTGCGGGTGTATGAATTCGCACGAATCACGACCTCCGGAACGTATTACACCCCCGTGCTTTTCGCCATCGGGCGTCATTACCGTGTGGTTCAGACGCTGAGCGGAACGACGCCCAGTTTCACGCGCGCAATCAACCGCGTTGTCCTCCCGTTCCAGAACGTGAAGCCGTTTCATCAGGTTTTCGACCGGGCAATCGCCCTGGCCACCCTGTCTGCCACCTCTGTGAATTTGTTCGCAGAGAACTGCGCCAATGCGTCGCTCGTTGTTGTGATCGGCGCGGCCACAACCCCGCCGACGCTGAAGCTCCAAGGCTCCGACGACGCAGTGAATTGGTACGATCTCCCGAGCGGATCGGTGGCGGCCGTGGCCTCATCGGCGGTGCAGGTGACAGTGAACGACATTGCATGCCGATGGGTGCGCGCCGTTGTGTCGAGTGCCGGCGCTGCGGTGACTTCCAACTTCATCCTCCTCAAAGCCTTTTAACCCCGAAGGAAACATCATGGCATTCGAAAATCGTGGCGAGCCCTGGTACTGGCTCAATCCCTGGTTCGGTCAGCATTGCAATGTGCAGCGTGTCATCGACACCGAAACGAACCAGGAAAGCGACATCTACACCGAGGTCAATCTCGCTGAAGCAACTGCCCTCAACGGCGGTGTCGAGCCTGCCCCCTGGCAAGACCCGTTTGTTGCACCGGACATGTCGCTCCAGGGTGACAGCCCGACCCCCGGCGGCGCAGTGGGCTTCGTCGATCCGCTCACCGGGCTGAGCTACGTGAGCCAGAGCTTCGCGAACCCGGATACGGGGCTGACCTGGAGCACGATCACGCTGATCGACGCAGCCGCCATCTAGCAGGGGTTTCTACCCCCTGATTTTCTGCAGGAGATCCCCACTCGGGGATCACCATCCCCTCCAGCCCGATCTCGCGCCCGCGCGAAGATCGGGTCATGCCCTACACCACTCGCACCCTCCTCACTGACCGTTTCGGCGCCGACGCAAGCGGTAACAGACCCACCTAGCCCATAGGCATAACATGGAGTCAGTCCATCCGATGACTGCTGCCATGTTCTCCGCCTCCCGCACATACATCGCCATCTGCCCGCGCTGCGCATCGCCTCTCCACCCCGGCACTTAGCCGAACCCCTTCGGCCTTCCTGTGATTTAGTGCGAGCCCCACGATGCCCCGGTTACCCCACCGGAGCATCCCATGCCCTACGCGACACAATCCGACCTCGCCGCACGCTTCGGCGAGGCTGAGCTCCTCCAGCAGACCGACCTCACCGGCACCGGCGCCATCAACGGCCAGGCGGTTGCCGATGCGCTGACCGACGCCTCGGCCCTGATCGACGGCTACGTGTCCGCCCGTTACAGCCTGCCCCTTGCGGTCGTGCCCGGCCTGCTAGTGGGCGTGTGCTGCGACCTGGCGCGTTACGCGCTGTACATCGAGGCCGTGCCGCCCATCGTGCAGCAGCGGCGCGACCAGGCCATTGCCACTCTGCGTGATATCTCCCTGGGCAAGCTGCGCCTCGAGGTGGGCGGTGATACCCCCAGCGTGCCGGCGCCGTCGGGCCTGGCGCAGGTGGTGCAGGCCGGCCGCAAGGTGTTCGGCGGAGGGCTGCGCTGATGCTGATGGAACTTGAACCCCTGATCATCGCCCGCCTGGCCAGCCTGCCAGGCTTGCTGGGTGCCTATGGTGCAGAGGAGTTCGCCGGTGTGGCCAAGGCCGGCAAGCCTTCCCCGTGCGCCTACGTGGTGTACGGCGGGTATCGCCCGGTGCAGAGCAGCGACGACGGCACAGTGGCCCGGGTGGAAGAGAGCTGGATGATCGTGCTCAGCCTCAAGTCAGCCAGCCCCACCCAGGGGGCCGACCCGGTCCGGGCGGAAGCGCGCCCGCAAGTCGCGGCGGTACTGCGGGCCTTTATGGGCTGGACGCCGGATGCGCAGAGTTACAAGGCGTTCAAGCTCGCGCCCGGGCCACGTCCGGAGCCATCGCCGTCACGCCTGCTCCTGCCCATCGTGTTCACGGTCGAGCACGTCATCAACGTGGAGGTGTAGCGACTCCGCCGAAGCCCTTCGCCCTCTCGAGCACCGCGCGCGCGCGGAAAAATGGCCTCGCGTCCATCCGGATGCCAGGTCATTTTTTTGGGAGTCGTCATGAGTTACAGCCGCAGTTTTATGGGCAAGGGCACGATCTACCGGCGCAAGCGTGGCGTAGCCAACGCCCCGCTCGAGCCGATGGGCAACTGCTCCAAGCTGGTCTTCAACGTTGAGCAGGAGCGCATCGACGAGCTGGACTACGAGTCCGCCGGCGGTGGCAAGCGGATGACGATCTACCGGATCTCGGGCGTTACCGCGGCCATCACCACCAAGAACCACGACCCGATGATCCTCGCCCTGGGCTTGCGTGGCATCGTTACCGAGCAAGACTCGGTAGCGCCTATCACCGGCGAGGCGCATGCCGATGTCGCCAAGGGTAGCCTGATCGTCTTCAAGCGCTTCCCAGACCTTACCCAGCCCATCGTGGTGAAGAAGGGGGCCACCACGATTGCCCAAGCCAGCAACTACGAGCCGAAGCGCGTGGGCATCTTCATTCTGGCAGACGCTGCCGGGGTCACCGCCGGCGATGACATCACGGTGGACTACACCCCGCTGGCGGAAGACACCGTCGAAGCGCTCACCGTGTCGGGTGATGAGTACTACCTGTTCTTCGACGGCCTCAACGAAGCCGCCTCGGGCAAGCCGCATGCCGTCGAAGCCATGCGCCTCAACTTCAGCCCGATGAAATCCCTCGGCCTGGTGACCACCGAGCTGGGCGATGTCGAGCTCGAAGCCGAGGTGCTGGGCGACGAGTTGGTGATGTCCGAAGACGAGAGCAAGTACTTCCGCGTGCGGTCCGTGAAGTAAGCAGGCAAGTCCATGGCCAACAAGAACCTGGTGCTGCGGCTGCTCATCACAGCCAAGGATGAGGCGTCGAGCATCTTTGGCTCGCTACAGAGCAAGGCGGCGGGGGTGGCTTCGGCCATTGCCGCCTACTTCTCGGTCAACTTCCTGGCCGGCGTCATCAAGGACGCGGGCGACTTTGAAGCGGCGCTGAGCCGGGTCAAGGCCGCCACCGGCGCCAGCGCCCAGGAGATGGCCGCACTCAAGAAGGCTGCGGAGGAGGCTGGCGCCAATACCAAGTTCACCTCGGTGGAGGCGGCCCAGGCCCTGGAGAACCTCGCCAAGTCCGGCCTCACCGCGAACAAAGCCATCGCGGCGCTGCCCGCGGTGCTGTCCCTGGCCGAAGCGGGGGATGTCTCCCTCGCGGAGTCTGCGAGCTATGTAACGCGCACCGTGTCGGGCATGGGTGTGGCGGTCGAGGAAGCTGGGCGTATTGCCGACGTCCTCGCCAAGGGCGCCAACGCCTCCAACACCTCGGTGAAGGGTCTGGCCGAGGCGTTGAGTTACGCCGCCCCGTCGGCGCGTTCGCTGGGGCTGTCCCTGGAGCAGACTGTCGGGTACATCGGTAAGTTTGCCGATGCCGGCATCGACGCCAGCCGGGCCGGTACAGCTCTCAATGCCATCCTGAGCCAGTTCCAGGATCCGGCCAGCAAGTTCCGCACAGAGCTGACCGCTGCTGGCATCACCACGAGCAACTTCGACCAGGCGCTGCGCCAGCTCGTCGTATCCGGTAAGGGTGGTGAGAAGGCCATCCTGGCCGTCGGCACGGAAGCCGGACCGGCGCTGCGGGGTCTTATCAACCAGGGCCTCGGTGCGCTGGATGACTTGACCAAGCAGCTCACCGCCGCCAAAGGCAGCGCGGCCGAGACCGCCCAGACCATGGGCGACAACCTCCCCGGCGCCATCAGCGGGCTGTCGTCCGCCTGGGACGCACTCAAGATCAAGCTCGGCGAGCCCGCTCTGGCCGTGGTCACCCAGGGCGTCAAAGACCTTACCGCAGCGTTCAAAGCCGCGATCGATAACGGCACCATCACCCGCTTTGGTGAAGCCATCCGCAGCGGGCTGGGTGCAGCCATCGAGTGGGCCAGGAAGTTTGCCGCCGAGGTGGATCCCACGGCCCTTGCAGCCAAGCTTGAGGCCAACGCCACCAAGATCGGGGTGTTCTTCGATGCTGCCGCAGAGAAGGCCCGTAACGCCGGTGACGTCGTACGCACGGTTTACGGCGTGATGAGTGGCGGCGTTAACGTCGTGATGGCCTCCATTTACAAGATGGGGGGAGTGTTCTCGATCATTGCCGCATCGCTGCTCAAGGACTTTTCGTTAATTGCAGCCGGGTTATCGAAGATCACCTTTGGCGGGGTGTCTGGAGGTTTTAAAGCCGCGGCAGAAGAGATCCGCATCTCCGCTATCGGCATGGTTGGGGTGGCTGCAGAGTACGGCCGCCAGGCCGAGCTCGCACTCAGCGCCACCGTTGAAGGAGCCGAGCTGGCCCGCAAGGGCTGGGCGGGACTGACCGCGCCAACGGGCGCGGCAACCGAGTCGGTCAAGGCAGCCGGCACCACAGCCCGCGAGGCCTCGGCCGACATAATGCACCTCGGCAATGCCTCGCAGGCGGCGGGCGATAAGGCGTCTGTGGCGGGAGCCCAGCACAAGGCCGCCGCGACAGCTGCGGCCGAGAAGGTGAAAGAGCTTCGCGCCGAGTACGACAAGTTGGTCGCGGGTGGAGACACCCAGGGGGCCGCCGCCAAGCTGCTGGAGATCAAGGCCGCACTGAAGGAGGTGTCAGCCGCAGCCGCAGCCGCGGGGAGTGCCATGGCAAGCGCAGGTGGAGCCCAGAAGGCAGCGGCCGACTCCACCAAGGCGTCGGTCAAAGAGCTGCGGGCCGAGTACGACAAACTCGTAGCAGGGGGTGATGCCCAGGGCGCTGTTGAGAAGCTGAAGGAGATCAATACGGCGTTGCAGAGCACCAAGGCGACAGCCAAGGATGCAGCCGACGCCCTCACCGCCGCCTACCAGGCCATGGGCCTCAAGTCTCAGGCAGATCTGAAGGCCAAAGCTGACGAGTTCAAGCGCCACTATGAGGCAATCAAGGCGGACGGCACCGCAACAGCCGACATCATTTCCAAGGCGTTCCAGGCGTACGCCGAGAAGGCGATCGAAGCCAATGGCGGTGTCGTCTCCGCGTCACTCAAGACCGAAGCCGCCATGCGCGGCTTATCGATCCAGGCCGATGGGGCCAGCGTCTCGGTTACCAAGATCGGCGAGGCGGGCAAATCCGCCGGGGCCGGCGTTGCGTCCGGAATGGCCGTGGCATCCAACGCGATCAGCAAGATGCGCTCCGACGCCGAGCGTGCCGCCGACCGCCTACAGGCCCTCAAATCGGCGTCACTCGGTGATGGCCACGGCAACCAGAGCACCGGCAACGGCAGCTACGAAGACCTCCGCCGCGCCGGCGTCACTTCCGAGCAGATGCGCGGCATGGGCTACTCGGCACGCGAGATCGAGGACTACGTCAACAAGAACGACCAGGCTCAGCCCGGATTTGTTAATCGCACAGTGACGACATCCGCTATTGATACGTACTCGCTGGGCGTAGAAAAAGGTCTGAACGACGCCGAGGCAAAAAAATTCGGCGAAATTTATAACTACTACATCGCTGCTGCAAACACTCGGTCAAGGGGGCGAGCTGCCGGCACGCTCGGCCTTGGATTCGGTGTATCCGATTACATGGGGGAGCAACAGATTGCTGTCGAGCAAGCCGTCGCGGAAGCCAAACGTCTCGTCTCCGATGCCAACCGCAAAGAGGGCAAGGCTGGCGCCGGCGGGGACACGTTCTGGGGTGCGCCCCGCAGCGTGACAATCAACCTCAAGGGCGCGGGCGGCAAAGAGACGCGCGTGCAAGTGGCCAACCAGGCGCAAGCCGACGACCTGATTCAGGCCCTGCGTGAAGCCGGGGTGTCTCTGCCATGAGCCTGATCCTCCTTACCGATGGCAGCGCGACCATCGAACTGCCCGGCTCCCTCGACTGGACCGACCGCAACGCCTGGTCCCCCGTCGCGCAGACGATGACGCGTGGCCTCACAGGCAAACCCATCGTGCAGATCGCGGCCCTCAACGCCGGCCGCCCGATCACGCTCGAGGGCAACGAAAAACGCGCCTGGGTGCCCCGCGAGGTCGCCGACGCCGTGCAGGCCTGGGCCGACATTCCCGGCCAGCAGATGACCCTGACCCTCTACGGCACCACCTATCCAGTGCTGTTCCGCCACCACGAGGCCCCGGCCTTCACGGCCCGCCCGCTGCTCGACCGCGCCAACCCACCGGCCGACTGGCCCCACTACCTGACACTCAAGTTCATGACGAGGACTGCATGACCATCTTGCAAGGCGATATCAAGTTCGTTGCAGCAAAGAAGATGACCGAGACGCCCGACGGCGGTGGCCCGCCGTCGGCCAACATCATCGGCGATGCAGTCTCCAACGCCATCTTCGGAGACGTGTCCGAGCAGATGCGGGCGGGTGGCAAAGTCAACGTCAAGAGCGTGTTTGCCGCTGTGCAGAGCCTGGACACCGACGAGTTCCTGGGCGCGCACGCAATCCTGTCTAAACCGCCCCAGGATCCGCTGGTCAGCGTCACCCTGGCCAAGGCGGGCATCTTCGACACGCGCGGCGACATCGTGCCCAAGCTGTCGGCGTACCTGAATGCGGCGTCCGAATGGCCGGCGATGCTGCTGGAGTCTCACATCGCGGGGCAGCGTGCCCTGCAGTTGATTGCCAGGCCGGGCGCCGAGCTGCCACCGGTCGGCCGCACGCTGGTGCTGCAGTGGCACTACGGGCAGGCGGACCAGCGCGAACAGTACGTGCGCATCACGCGGGTCTCATCGGAGTTGCGGACCTTCTCCTACAGTTCGGGCAGTGGGGTGGTCGACTACCAGGGTATGGTGATCACGGCAGATCTCTCCGATGCCCTGGCCCACGACTTTCCGGGCACGGCGCCGAACCGGCTCTACACCCGAGAAGCGACCGCGACGATCGTGCGCGACACGGTGGTGGCCGACGCCTCCCAGTACTTCGGGGCTGCGGCGCTGGCCGAGCCCGTTGCCATCGGCGACGTGTCCCTGCGGGTCGCGTCCGTCTACACCCAGCTCGTGCCCAACTCCCGCACCGAGACCCCAATCACCGATCGCCGCCCGGCGGCGGACACCGCCCTCACGCTGACCACCTCACCTCGCGAGGTCGAGGTGGCCGGCAGCCCGTTCTCCCAGCGCATCCGCATCGGGCAGGAGAACCGGGGTTATTCGTACGTGACCATCCTGCGGCCGCTGCCGGCGCCAGGCACCGTCCAGATCTCGTTCAGGGCCCTGGGGCGCAACTACAGCCTGGCGGATGACGGATTCGGCCGCCTGGCCGGCTCCGGGTCGGGCACGATCAACTACATTACCGGGGCAGTCGCCATTACGCTCGATGCGCTGCCGGATGATCGTTCTGCTGTCGTGTTTTATTGGGGTCAGCGGGAGAGCTATACCAGCCGCGCTGGCACCCTCGACTTCCGTGCGCCGGAATACGCTTTTGAGCTGGAGAATCCTGGCGTCACCCCGGGGTCCCTCTCTGTCACATGGCTCTCCGCCGGGGTGTTGCGTACCGCTACTGCCAATACGGCCGGCACGTTTTCTGGCGACGCGGCGGGCGAGGTGAGCTACACGCAAGGCATCGTGCGTATTCGCCCCGCCCACATGCTCGACCCCGGTGGCAGCTTCCAGCTCGATTACACGTTTTCGGACGTTCGGGAGGAGCTGATAACGGGCCTCTCCACGGATCCCGCTGGCCAAGTGTCGTTCACGCTGGCTGATCAGCCAGCGCCCGGCACGCTGGAGCTGCAATGGATGGTCTCCCGCGTCGAGTCGGTCAGCTCGGGCGCTTCGAGCAGCGGATCGACGACCGAGAAAACAGAAGGAAAAGGTGCAAACACGATCGTCAAGAGCGCAACGCGCCGGATCGTCACGGGGTTTCAGTACTTGTAAGGGGGTATCAATAATGAGTGTTGGACAAGCTTGGGTTCAAGACGTAGCGGTGAAAGTGGAGGTGCCCATTTATGGGCAGGAGGAATACAACTACAACACCTACGCAGCGTACGAAAAAAGCGCCTCCAGCTCGGCCAGTCATTCGGCTGTAACGGGTAAAAAAGCGAGCGGTGGTACTGCAGTATTTCGGGCTGTCACCGACGACGGTGCCGGAAATCTGTTCGGGACATTCGGCTCCGTCAGCTATGCCTCGAAATTCGTGATTCTTAAAGTCATCTCCGACTATAGCGAGACGAGCTTTGAAAGCAGCTACGAAAACGCCTCGGTATTCGACTCGCTGAACGTTACCGGCGAGCCCACTGTGACAGCCGGTGGCGCTGGCGCCCCTACCACAACCTCAGGGGGTGGCGGGTCGAGTAGCGCGAAGGGTGGCCAGTACGGCAGCGCAGCGTTCAAAGAGGAGTTTGGCTCTGCCGGCATTGCTGCGGTCTACGCTGTCGGCACCCCAACGCCGGTGGCCCACACAGAGGAGTTCACACCGCCCGGTGTCACGCTCGATCTATGTCCACGCACGAAAGACATGATCGTCCCCGGGTCGGTGCAATTCGCGTGGATGGGCCAAACCTATACAGACCTGGACGGAAAGCTCTACCGTGGCGGCAGC
Organism: Opitutaceae bacterium; assembly: GCA_028688225.1. Taxonomy (GTDB): domain Bacteria; phylum Verrucomicrobiota; class Verrucomicrobiia; order Opitutales; family Opitutaceae; genus Fen-1467. Next base: position 34,443 of record JAQTYQ010000026.1, read on the forward strand.
GGCGACAGCCCCGGCATCCTCAGCGGTAGTATCGACTACGCATCCGGATTGTGTGGGATGACCGACTATGTCGTGGGGGCGAATCCCGGGTCGATCGCTGTTCAGTCTCTGTGGACCTACCGCACTAAACCCACCTTGGCCCACATCGTCTTCAATCTGCCCACGTCTCCCGCCAAGCCCGGCAGCCTGATTTTCAGCGTCACAGATGTGCGCGGCACCCAACTCATCGCCACGAGCGATCTATCAGGCGCTATCACCGGTGCGCACACCCACGGCCAGGCAGATTTCGAGAGTGGCCTGGTCGAAATCCAGTTCGGCGACTACGTGCTGGATTCCGCGCTCACCCCGGCCCAAAAAGCGGAGTGGTGGTACAACCCCGACGACGTGCGCGTGGCCGACGGAAAGATCTGGCGCCCCTGGCCGGTCGATCCCTCCACCCTGCGTTACGCAGTAGTGGGCTACGCCTACCTGCCCCTGGACGCCGAGATCCTGGGCATGGACCCGGTGCGCCTGCCACCCGATGGCCGCGTGCCCATCTACCGCGCCGGCGGCTACGTCGTGATCGGCCACACCGGTGCCATCGGGCCCGTCAACGTATCGGTCGGCCAGACGATATCCTGCGGCCGTCCCCGAATCTCCCGCATCCGTGTGGTGGATGCCGACGGCAACGCCATCGACACGGGCTACACGACCAACCTCGACGCCGGCACCGTTACTTTTGCCCAAGCGCGTAGCGGCGTAACGATCTTCCACCGCATCGAAGACCTGGTGGTGCTCTCGGATGTACAGATCGACGGCCAGCTCCGCGCCACCCGCGCCATCACCCACGACTATCCCGCCGGCGCCATCGTCTCCAGCGCGCTCATGTGGGGCGACCTGCGCGCATCTGCAACCGATGTATGGGACCAGGTGTCCTGGACAGGGGTGTGGTCGGATGGAGTGACCGGCCAACCTGCGACCGGCACCTACAACGACACGATCGCGCCCATCCAGGTGCTCAACGCCGACGCCTTGGCCGAGCGCTGGGCAGTCGTGTTCACCAACACCACTGCGTTCTACGTGATGGGCGAGCACGTGGGGGTGATCGCCACCGGCAACACCGCCACCGACTGCGCGCCGCTCAACCCTGCAACAGGCCGCAGCTACTTTGTCCTGCCTGCTGTCGGCTGGGGTAGCGGCTGGTCGGCCGGTAACGTGCTGCGCTTCAACACGGACGGCCCTACCCGCAAGGTGGTGCTGATCCGCACCACCCAGCCCGGCCCCGAGCCGGCCTTCATTGACCACGACTTCGAGCTGCTCATCCGCGGCGGCGTCGATCGCCCGTAAGGACCCGACATGGCATACACAGGCGTCAAATACATTCACAGCGAGCTGCCCGGTGCCCCCGTTTGCAACGGCGTGGCCGGGTCACTGGCGACGGTGCTCGAGGCCTGCCTCTGCAACGGTTTCGGGCTTATCACGGCATCCAGCGTCGTGATCGCGGGTGGCGTGGCCACGGCCACTTTTCCCACTACCCACGCATTCGAGCCACGCATCGTGGCCCTCGTCGCCGGGGCAACGCCCGCGGGGCTCAACGGCGAACAGCGCATCACCGCCACCACCGCCAACAGCGCCTCGTGGGCAACGAGCCTGCCCGACGGCGCCGCCACCGGCACTATCACACTCAAGGTGGCGCCGGCCGGCTGGACCAAGGCACTCTCGTCCGGCAACGTTGTCGCGTTCAAGTCGGCGAGCCCTGCAGCATCCGGGATCCTGGCTCGCATCGACGATTCGATTGGCCGCTATGCCCGGATCCGGCTCGTCGAGTCGATGTCCGACATCGACACGCTGGTTGGGCCCACTCCGACAAATGGACAGCGGCCTGGCGGTGCCTACATTTCCAAGTCGGACGCCGCAAGCTCGGCGGCACGTAAATGGATCGTCGTGGCGTCCGATAAATTCGCGGTCGTCATGATCGCGTATCACGGTTCGTATCCGAACGACTATGAGCCGATTGTCTGGGGCGACTATCTGTCCGAGCGCGTCGGCGATGCCTGGCCCTGCATCCTGGTTGCAAATCCGTCGGACTCTAGCGGCGCCACGTCGCCCGGAACCTATAACGCGCTGCTGAATTGGGCGTGGGACATGGGGTCCTGGCTCGTCCGGCCGTATACCGGTATCGGCGGATCACTGGCGGGGCTTATAGCCAAAGTCGGGCAGCCGGCGGCCTGGTCGGGTGATTCGTCACTCCCGCCCGGCCCTAATCCGATTAATAACGCAATCGACTTGTCGCCGTCGATCATCGTCGAGGGCAGCTCAACCCTTGGGAATCGTCGGGCCGTCCTGCCCGCCATTTACGGACTACCCCACAACATGGGCTCCGGCTTCGACTCGAAGGACGTGATCCCCAGTGCCTTGGGACTCCCCGGGCACGCGATCATGGCGGTCCGTTACTACGGCGGGAATTCCGTAGCCGCCAGCCGCCGCTTCGCGATCGACATTACCGGCCCGTGGGAGGCGTGATGGGCTATTCCGGCGTCAACCGCACGATCAGGGCGTTTGCAATCCCGGTCACGTCCCCTCTGGTCAGCCGGCGGCGCGGCATCCTGACGACACGTGACATTGCGGCGGGAGGGGGCGGATTCGTCCAGGGGACCGTGATGACCAAGGGCACGCCGGATTTCCCGGTGTGGCGCCGCGTGCGGCTCTACGCGCGCCGCGACGGACGGCTGATCCGCGAAGCCTGGTCCGACCCAGTCACTGGGGCGTATGAGTTTCGCAATCTCGACGCCGCCCTCCGCTACTTCGTCGTCGCCCACGACCACACAGGTCAGTACAACGCCGAGATCTCCGACGACATCACGCCGGAGCCCATGCCGTGATCGAGTTCGCCCCCGAGAACAACGCGGCCGGCCTCGAGGGGAGGCTCGCCGACATCATGACCGGCACCGGCCTGCCCCGGATCCTGCTGTACGACGGTGAGCAGGCGGTGGGCGCGGCTGCGCCCACCGGCAACCTCATCGCCATCTCGTCCATCGTCTCCGGCAGCATGGCCGGTAACCAGGCCGTGCTGACCGTCTCGCCGCTGCCGTCGCTGGTGCTGGCCACCGGCACGCCGACTTGGGCCCGCCTCGAAAACGGCGACGGCCGCTGGGTGCTCAACGGCCCGGCCTCCGACGTGGTCGGAGAGGGCGTGCTCGTGCTGCTGCTGACACCCGGCCCCTACTACCACGGCGGCCGCATCTACGTCGATAGCGTGGTCCTCTCGTCGTGAGCGTCGATCTGCGCCTCCACCGCTCGCTCGACCGCAGTACCCACCTGGTCTTCGGTCGAGGCCCGTCACCCGATGAGTTCGTAGGGCACATCGTCGTCGTCGCGGTTGCCCCGGTGCCGGTGGTCCGGATGAGCGTGGGCGCTGCGTATGCCGCGGCTGTTGCGGTGCTTGCGCCGGGTGCGGCGATCGCCATTCGGGCTGAGTATCGGTCCGAGGTTGAGCACCCGCTGGTCGGTGTGGCGCGTGATCGCGCCCAGGCCGCGCAGGCCTACCTGTCCAGTCAAACCGACCGCTTCCAGAAGGCCGTCTCGGCCACCCACAGCACCCGCACCAGGTATCAATCCGCAGCCCTGCGCACTGCGTTCGCTGGCGCGGCCTTCCAGGATGCCGCCCCCGCAGCCTGCGGCCTGGCCGGCGTGTTTCAAGCCTCCGCCCCTATGTTCGCGGATGCGGCAGCGAGCTGGCAGGACGCCGCCTCATCCCACCAGGTGCTGGCCAGCCGCTTCGGGGAGGCTCAGACCGCATCCGCTCATGTGGGCGGACGCTGGCAGGACACGATCCGCTACCTGCGCGCCGTCACCACGGCGGCCCAGGAGGCCGTTGCACAGGCCATGGCTATCCGCCAGCACGCCGGCCCGGCACAGCAGATCCTGCTGCGCCAGGCAGGGCGCTGGCAGGACGCATGGGGCCCTCGGCCCGGTCGCACCGCCGTCGTCGTGCCGCCCACCCCGGGCCGTTACATCCCGCCGCCCGGTAACGCGGTGGACCTGCTGTTCGACACGCTGCTCACGCGCTCAACGCACCTCATCTTTGGACGTGACGGCTTGCCTGTGCCGGCCCCCATCCTTGTCCCCGTCCTGGAGGCTTACTACGTGTTCAACACCATTACCCTCGCCCGCGCCGACAGCGGGGTCGAGATCCCTGCGCGCGGCCTGGCCGTCGGCATCAGCCGGGACGGCCCGCACTGGACCTGGTCCGCAGTGATCCCCGGCGGCGCCAGGGCGCTGGTCGCCCGGAATCCGGACCCCGTCGAGCTGATCGCCGTGGTGAATGGCCTTGAAATGCGCCTGCTGGCCGAGAATTCGGAGCGGGACCGGCGCCACGGCGCCGACTGGCTCCGCGTCTCCGGCCGCAGCCGTTCCGCCTGGCTGTCCGAGCAGTACGCGCCGAAGGAAGCCCGCAGCAACCTCACCGCCCTCAACGCCCAGCAGCTGGCCGACGCCGTCCTCACGGTCAACGGCGTTTCCATCGGCTGGGCACTCGACTGGCAGATCGTCGATTGGCTCGTCCCCGCCGGCGCCTGGAGCCACTACGGCACCCACATGGAAGCCCTCGCACGGCTCGCCGAGGCCGGCGGCGGCTACCTCCAGGCCGACCCGGCCGCGCAGCGCATCGCCGTCCTGCCGCATTACCCGGCCCTGCCGTGGCACTGGCCCAGCGCCACGCCCGACATCGTGCTGCCCGAAGACATCGTCGAAGTCGAGCGCACCCTCACCGCCGACCAACCCGAATACAACGCGGTGTACGTGATCGGCCAGTCCGCCGCCGGCCGCCGCGACCGCGTCCTGCGTGCAGGCTCCGCAGCAGACCGCCTCGCCCCCCAGGTCGTCGATGCCCTGGCCACCGACCCCATCATGACGCGCGCCCGGGGCGGCACGGTACTCGCCGATGGCGGCGCCCAATCCCGCATCAGCCTGCGCCTCCCAGTGCTCCCGGAAACGGGCCTCATCCTGCCCGGCCGCATGATCGAATACAGCGCCGAGGGCGTCACCCGGCGCGGCATGACCCGCTCGCTCCAGGGCGAGTGGTCACACCCCGAGCTGTGGCAAACCGTGGAGATCGAAGTCCGTGACTAACCCACTCAAGGCCCTCCGCGAACTCACTGCCGGCCCCCCGCTGCTCACCGGCGCCGTCACCTGGACAGACGGCACATCCAGCCAGCTCACCCTGCCCGGCGGAGCTGTCATCACTGTCCGCGGCACCGCGCCCATTGGCACGGCCGTCTATCACCGCGACGCCGCCATAGAAGGTGAAGCACCGAACCTGCCGGGAGTGGATATCGAAGTTTGAGGCGTTACCACGACACCAGACCGGCCTGGTTTGGGGGCACAAGTAACGGCGCCGACAGCGCCAAACCACTCGCAAATCCGTGCCAAATGTCCCGCGCGCTTACACGGTCCGCACAACCACATACAAAAGGCCCCGCGCTGGAAGCCGGCGGAGTTACCGGCCTCCCCTCCTACGCACCCAACCTCAAGCGGATTCAGCGCGACCGGTGCGCGTTTCGAGCTTCGGCGCTTCATGAGTGCCAGCGGCGGTGCTTTACGACGCAAAGGTTCTGTCAATTCTCGCTGGCGTGATACGGATTCGCGGCTACGAAGAGCACCGGGCGCTGCAGTGCTGCAGGAGTGGGAGTGCACGCAGGTGCCAATGGTCCTTGGCCCTGACGGATTCGCCCGGTGGGACGTTCCAGAGCTTCAGGGGCGAGCGCCCGGAGGATAGCGCCAGGTGGCACAGGTTGGACTGCTTTCGCAACCGCCACTCCTGTGCTTCATGAGTGGCGGGTAGGGCGATTCGGCGAGATGGAAGCCGGCATAGGTGATGAATTGTCGGATTTGGGCGGGTCGACAATGCCTTTTGTGTCCCTGGATTCTGGGTTTCTTTGGCTGCCCATGGGGTCTCTAAATATACCGATGATGCAGACGTAAAAATGCCCGCACATGGCGGGCTTTTTTTGAGGCTGCGTCTAGATCAGGCGGCCTTCTGCATCTGTTTGGTGAGATTCCAAGTTTCGATGGAGAATAACTTCGAGGCATCGTCACCCATCTTGGCGGCGCTGGCTGCAGCTGCCTGCTCAATGGATGACATGATAAGCCCCGAGTTGGCCGCAAATGCGGACCCAATGGGTGCTGTGCCTTTAAAGTTGATAATCATGACTTTTTCTCCAGTAATTGTGCAGGTTATCGACTGGTGCGAAAAACCAGCCATCTGCCTTCAATAGATACTTCAATTCCCGGCATGTTGCCAAGGGAGGACAGCACGCTAAGCGTGTCATGCATCCCCCGCAGGAACGTAACAAGGGCCTCTGTTCGCCCGTAAACCTTGATAGTATCCGCACGAGCAACGGATCTTGTCAACGAAAACACTCCGATGAGTGATGTGGTAAAAATTTTCAGTCGATCGATTGTTATCTGCTCAGTGTCAGAGGTCAGTTCAACATCTGGACACATGTAGATGTCCATCATCTTGACCCATATGTCTGACCCACGTTGTGACTGGACCATCTGTACAAGTGCCTTACACTCCCCTCCCTCTTTGATAGCATAGAAAATGGAAACGTTCATGCGCTCATCAAGCTCGCCGATGCTGTTCCCACCTTCTATAACGTCAAAAAGCTGTTGATATTCAGCCAAGAATGCTTCGTGAGTTGATTTTCCTGCTGCCTCAATCCAGGATTTCTTGATGCTTTGCAGTTCTTCTTCTTGTAGGTGTGCGAGTTCCATCGGTTCTTCTTCCCTAGTCATGAATATGGCATTGTGACATAGGTAATCAAATTTCAGACTTGAACGGGTAGTGAAGCTGGGCCGGTGGGATCAACTGCCGGCGTGGTTCGTCGGTGTAGGTCACTGCTCCGCAGCCTTTCTCGACTACCTGGCGGCTCGGCGATAAAGCTGGTCTAGTGCGTAGGCGCAGACCAGTTCCTTGGCGACGTAGGTGCCGCCGTTGCAGCCAGCTATGGCGATGACGCAGGTAAATGTGGGATTTCCCATAGTTTCGTGGTGCGCCCTGGTTATCTCGGCGCGGAGGTCGTCCGTTGAGGCAAGGCGCAGGAACGACACCCACGGCCGCCGAGGGTCTGCGTACTGTGCAGTCCCTCTCCGGGTTGGAACGTAGGGCCTCGTTCGCAGAAACGCCACCCGATGCGAATGAACTACTTCATAGCCCGTAAACCCCACGTACCCTAGGATTACGGCTCCTGTTCTTTCCTGATGAATCTATGGGCCCGATCTCCGAGCCGTCCAAAACCAGCCAATGGCGTGCCACCACTGCCGCCGGCGAAACCGAGGTCTTCCACCTCAAGCTAATCGCCATCGACTGGGCGGGCACTGGTGGCATGGTCGAAGCCGTGAATGCTGCCTGCCAGAAGGCATTGCAGGGGGGTGGCAAAACACCACCCCATGAATGAAAACCCCGGCGCGTGGCCGGGGCTGGTGGTGAGTCGCGTTACTGGGGCCGTGCGTGCCCGCTGGGCGGTGGCAGGATGTCCGACAGGGGCAAACCCTGCGCCCAGGCGTGCAGCTCGGTCAGCAGCCAGCCTATTCGGTTGGTCGAGGTCTTCCGCGGCGCCGGGAAGGTGCCTTTCAGCACCTGCGCGGCGATGTTGGACGGGGACAGGCCGACGATTGTGCAGGTGGTGTCCCGGTCCACTATGACTGGATCGATGTGAATTACCCTGCTGACCCGCAAGGCTCCGCCGCTGGGCGTGCAGTTGGGGACTTTCTTCGGCCGTCCCATTTCAGGCGCTACCTGGTGCGTGGGCGGTCGCCTGGCGGCCACCAACGGCAAGCAGTTCATCGGCAAAGGCTACGGCCTCCCGGGCGAGCGCCTGAAACGTTGCCAATGCTGGGGCCGATCCGTCGCGACACGCATCGATCCGCGACACGAGCGATTCACGCCGCTGCTGGAGGTCCGCCAGGTCGCCAAGGATCATATCCGCAGGGAGTGGGAGTTCTGCGGGACTCTCCCAGTCGTCAGCGCGGCCCAAAAGGTAGTCGGCTGAAACACCGTAGACCCGCGCCGCGTCGGCCAGCAGTTGGGGGGTGATCCCCTTGGGGTAGCTCGAGTGTTCGGCGCGGGTCAAACGGGACGGGCTTTTGATGCCCAGCCGCCGCGCGGCCTC
>JAQTYQ010000064.1 GCA_028688225.1 Opitutaceae bacterium
CCTGGCCTGGCGCTTTCGCCGGACCATTCACGTGGTGGACGCGACGGTCATCCAATTGGTCGCTTCCTGCCTGGACTGGGCGGAGCACAACCACCGCAAGGCTGCGGCCAAGTGCCATCTGCGCCTCTCGCTGCGCAGCTTGTTGCCGGGCTTCGTGGTCGTCGGCTCCGCCCACGAGTCGGAGCTGTCGCGGGTCCGGGCGCTGTGCGCGGGCTTGCGCCGCGGGGAGATCGTGCTGTTCGACCGGGGGTATCACGACCTCGCGCACTTCTGGGAACTCACGGAGCGCGGGGTCTTCTTTGTCACGCGGCCACTGCCCGCGGTTGGCTTCAAAGTGGTGCAGCGTTTGCCGCGGAGCCCCGACATGCGGGTGCTGAGCGACGAGTTGGTCGTGACCACCGGGCGCCAGGCCGCCGGCGACTACCCCAAGCCGTTACGGCGCGTCACGGCGCGGGTGCTGATCGACGGCGAGGAGCGCGTCATGGAGTTCCTGACCAACAACTTGACCTGGAGCGCGAGCAGTGTGGCTGAGTTGTACCGCTGTCGCTGGCAAATCGAAGCGTTCTTCAAGCAGGTGAAGCAAACCCTGCAGTTGGCCGACTTCCTCGGCCACAACGCCAACGCCGTCAAATGGCAGATCTGGATCGCGCTGCTGGTCTACGTGCTGCTGCGCTTCCAGGCGTGGTGCAGCCAATGGGCGCACAGTTTTTCGCGCTTGTTCACCTTGCTCCGGGCGACTTTGTGGCAGCGCCGGGACCTCGCGCAATGGCTGCGCCGCTATGGGACAGGTCAGGGGCATTACGTCTGGCTCAACGGCCACGCTCAGAGCTGGCTGCCCGGATTTGCCCAGTAACTCATGGGATAGCACACGGGGCACACACCAAAAATCCTGCGGCCACCCCGGCCTGAATCTTCGTCAACTCCGAGGGGACCTGACGCAAAAGCGGCGACTTTAAGCCGTCTGTGGGATGGCTGTGGTCCGCGACCCCGGCTACATCATTCCTTAAACCGCTCTAGATGACCAATTGCTCCTCCAGGCGCGAAAAACGAGGGCGGAGCGCCGGCTCGTGCTGGCGCAGGCTCAGCGAGCGCTTCCGCCGGCCGAACACGAAGTGCTCCACGCGCATGTTGTCGAACACGACCTGCGGATAGATGGTCTCGTAGAGGTCGCCGGCGAAATAGATGCGGGGCGCCAGCCGCTCCTGCAGGAGGGTGAACAGGGCGGCGTAGACGCCGACTGCGACCTGCGTGCAGGTGGCGTTCGTGCCGAGCACCGCATTGTTCGCCAGGCTGTGCAGATAGTAGACCCGCTGCCGGGGATACTCCAGGTACACGCCGATTGTGTCCGCTCCGTCGAGCGGCCGCGACGTGTTGTCGCCGATTTCCAGATCCCCGATCTGGACCCGCCCCCGCTGCCGCCACCGGCGCACGAGATAAGCCATGGTCTTCGGATGCACCGCGTAGATGAAGCGGGACGAGAGCCCCAGCTTCCGTCCGATGGTCAGATTTTCCTCGTGCAGCACGAGGAATCCGCGCGGGTAGGAGGGCAGCGGCAGCACCGGCCGCAGGATCGAGCGCAGGCTCCATCGGTTCTGCAGCGCGTTGGTGCGCAGGACCCGGGGCTCGCCGTCGACCACCAGTCCCGTTGGGTCCCACACCACTTCGCTGAGAAATTCCTTGCGCGACCAGGTGACGACCGGATGCCAGCCGTCTGCGGTCATCGACGTGTCGTATTCGAAGTGCACGATCTCGCGCGGTTTCCCGTAGTGGCGGACGCCGTGCCAGACCCAGATGTTCACCACGCCGGGATTCATTCCGCTGCAGAGGATGTGGGCCGCCCGCCGCGGCTTCTCCCGGCCGGGATGCAGGGCGGCCGTCAGGGTCTGCGCCCCGCGCTCATTGTCGTTGAGCGATGTGCAGACGTAGGACACGCCCGCCAGATCGGTGGCCGCCAGGAGGGGCAGGGTGTCGGCGTCCGTCACGTCGAGCACGATGTCGATCTCGTGACGGTCGAGCAGCCGCCGGTAGCGGGCCTGGTCGCGCGGCAGGTGGAGCCGGCGGCGGATGAATTGGTAGGCCAGGCGCTGGTGCTCCAGGAACGGGTCGTCCCGCACGCGGTCGTTCTTGTCGAGCAGGACGAGCCGGTTGAACTGGCTCCGCCGGCCGCCGAGCCGCCGCAGCAAGGCCCGGGCGACATTGCCCGAGGCGCCAAGAATCAGCAGATTCGGTGGAGTGCCGGTCGGACGCTGCATGATCGGTCGGCCGGGATGGTGGGGGTTTCGAGCGGGGTAACGCCCGGCGCTGACATCATGGCATGTGGTCGCGCGCCGTTTTTCAACCGGGAAATGCGGTGACGGCAAAAAAAATCAGCGGACATTCCGGCCATCCGCCGGCGGCCGCGCCTCCGGGTGCCGCCGCCGGTAGGAGCGCATGACGCACAGCACCACCGCCGTGCCGGGCGCCCAGATCAGGAAATAAAAGCCGCCGATCCGGGCGCCGTTTTGCACGAGCTGCCAGGGCGTGTCGCCGGTGCGGAACAGCAGCCCGGCCAGCGGGAACAGCAGGGCTCCGAGCAGGGCGCCCGCCGCCACCAGCAGCGCCACCCAGAACAGAAAATAGGGCAGCCAGTGGATCTCGCGGAGATTCATCGGAGCACACGGTATTTCAGCAGCAGGGTATGCGCACCCAGCTGCTCGGACGCCTGCAGTTCGAGGCGGATGTCGGTCGGCCGCGCCAGCAGCGGCGTGCCGCCGCCAAACAGCACCGGTTCGATCGTGAGCCAGACTTCATCCGCCAGGCCGGCTTCAAGGAACAGGCTGTGGATGTGCGAGCCGCCGAGCAGTCCGCAGCGCTGACAACCGTGGCCGCGCAGCTGGTCCACGAGCGCGGCCGGCGCGGCGTCCGTGAACTCCAGCGTGCCGGGGATGGCCTCGGCGGCATAGCGTGCCGGGTCGCGGGTCATCACCAGGCGGACGTGGCGGCCCGGCAGCTGGGTCCGGATGAAGTCGCGGGACACGCGATAGGTTTCCGCGCCAAAAATGCAGACGTCGAAGGTGGCCAGGGCCGCGCGGAAATAGGCCTTGTCCTCCGGTGAGGTGAAGGCGGTGCCGGGTTGGGCATGCTTGGTGATGAAGCCATCGAGCGACTGGGCGGCGATGAGCACGATGCGCATGGGGGGAAGGTAGCGGCGCGGCCGGCGTGGGCAAGCGCGGGGCGTCTATCGATGATTCCGCCGGTCCATCACGATGCTTGCCAGTGCCGCGCCGCCCGGCCTAGCGTGCATCCTCTTCTTGCATGAAACGCGCCCTCATCACTGGCATCACCGGGCAGGATGGCTCCTATCTGGCCGAAATCCTGCTGGCCAAGGGATACGAGGTTCACGGCATCATCCGCCGCGCCTCCACCTTCAATACCAGCCGCATCGATCACCTTTACCGGGATCCGCACGTCAACGGTGTGCACCTCTTTCTGCACTACGGCGACCTGGCCGACCCGGTGCAGATGGTAAAGCTGCTCTACGAGCTCAAGCCGGACGAGATCTACAACCTCGGCGCGCAGTCGCACGTCCGCGTCTCGTTCGACATCCCCGAGTACACCGGCAATGTCGACGGGCTCGGCACGCTGCGCATCCTCGAGGCGATCCGGGAGGCGGGCCTCGTGAAAAAAGTGCGTTTCTACCAGGCGTCGTCCTCCGAGATGTTCGGCCAGGTGCAGGAGACGCCGCAGACCGAGCGCACGCCGTTCTGGCCGCGGTCGCCCTACGGCTGCGCCAAGGTCTTCGCCCACTGGCTCACGGTCAATTACCGGGAAAGCTACCGCCTGCACGCGAGCAACGGCATCCTGTTCAACCACGAGTCGCCGCGCCGGGGCGAGACGTTCGTCACCCGCAAGATCACGCGGGCCGCCACCCGCATCAAGCTCGGGCTGCAGGATCACCTTTACCTCGGCAATCTCGATGCCCGGCGGGACTGGGGCTACGCCCGGGAATACGTCGAGATGATGTGGCTGATGCTCCAGCAGGACCAGCCGGACGATTATGTCGTGGCCACCGGCGAGACGCACAGCGTGCGCGAATTCTGCGAGGAGGCGTTCGGCCTGCTCGGCTTGGAGACCGGGAAATACCTGCAGCATGATCCGCGCTATGAGCGCCCGGCCGAGGTCGAGCTGCTCATCGGCGATTCCACGAAGGCCAGGCGGCGGCTGGGCTGGGAGCCGAAGGTGCGCTTCAAGGAACTGGTCAAAATCATGGTCGAAGCCGATCTCGAGCTGGCGAAGCGCGAGGCCCAGATCGCGAAACTGCCGCAGCCATGAAGGCGGCGGCGGGCAACGAGTAGCGCGGGCATCCGGAACGCTTGCGCCCCCCGCCGCTCGCTGCTCACTCCTCGCAACGCTCCATGAAACTCTACATCGCAGGCCACCAGGGCATGGTCGGGTCCGCGCTCGTGCGGCGGTTCCGGCGCGAAGCCGGCGTGTCCCTGCTTCTGCGCACCCACCGCGAGCTGGATCTGACCCGGCCGGCGGCGGTCGAGGCGTTCTTCGCCGCGGAAAAACCCGGGGCCGCCATCATCGCCGCGGCCCGGGTCGGCGGCATCCACGCCAACGCCACCTACCCGGCGGAGTTCCTGCACGACAACCTGGTCATCGCCACCAACACCCTGCACGCCGCCTACCGGCAGGGCGTGCCCCGGGTGCTTTTTCTCGGCAGCTCGTGCATCTACCCCAAGCACGCGCCGCAGCCGATGTCCGAGGACTGCCTGCTCACCGGCGCGCTCGAGCCGACCAACGAGGCTTACGCCCTGGCCAAGATCGCGGGCCTCAAGCTCTGCCAGTATTACCGCCGGCAGTACGGCGTGCTTTTCCACTCGGCGATGCCCACCAACCTCTACGGTCCGGGCGACAATTATCATCCGCAGAACTCCCACGTGCTGCCGGCGCTCATCCGCCGCTTTCACGAAGCCCGGGAAGCCGCGCTGGACCGCGTGGAGGCCTGGGGGACGGGCCGCCCGCAGCGCGAATTCCTGCATGTCGACGACCTGGCCGACGCCTGCGTGTTTCTCCTCCGGCTCGCCGAGCCCCCCGACTGGATCAACGTCGGCACCGGCACGGATGTGACGATCCGGGAACTGACCGCGCTGGTCGCCGCCGTCGTGGGTTTCCAGGGTCGCATCGAGTGGGACGCGTCCAAGCCCGACGGCACGCCGCGCAAGCTGCTGGATGTCTCGAAACTCACCGCCCTCGGCTGGCGGGCGCAGACCGGCCTGCGCGAGGGGATCGAGAAGACCTACGCCAGTTTTCTCGCCGAAAAAGCCGCGGGCACGCTGCGGACGTGAGGCGCGCGGGGAAGATCCGGCCGCATGGTTCCCGGCTGCTCCCGGGCCAGGCGGCGTTTGCAAAACCCCGCCAATCCTGTATCGCCGTACTGATCCATCCCGCTCATGGCTGACTCCCCGGAACTCCAGCCGTCGGAACCCGACGAGGGCGGTCCGCGCAAGCCCTTTCTCGATCACCTCGAGGATTTGCGCCGGGCTCTGCTCAAATGCGCCGCCGTGATCTTTGTCGCGCTCGTGATCTGCCTGCTGCTGGACGACAAGCTTGCGGCCATCCTCAAGTATCCCATCCGGCGGATGCATCTGCTGGAGCAGCCGCGGCCGACGGTGGCCTTCCAGGTCGGCGCCACGCAGTTCGGCCCCTACGAGGTCTCCCGCGACCAGTTCGCCGGCCTGCCCGCGGGCGATGCGCCCCACGTGGTGTTCCAGGTCGGCATGGCGAAAATCGGGGAGGAGCAGGTGCTGACGCTCAAACCCGATCTCCAGGCCGGCCCGGGTGCGACCCGGGTGAAATTGCGCAACTTCAACCCGGCGGAGGGTTTCATGGTGGCGTTTCACCTCGCGCTCTACGGCAGCCTGGTCGTGTCGGCGCCGTTCTGGCTGTATTTCCTCGGCCAGTTCATCCTGCCGGCGCTGCGCGTCCGCGAACGCCGGTTCCTCTTCACCTGGCTGGGCTGGGGGGTGTTCCTGTTTCTGCTGGGCGTCCTGCTGACGTATTTCATCCTGCTGCCGCTCGCACTGCGGGCGTCGATCGAGTATTCCACCCTCCTCGGCTTCGATCCCTACGAATGGCGGGCGGACGAATACATCAGCTTCACCTGCAAGTTCCTCCTCGGCATGGGTCTGGGCTTCCAGTTTCCGCTGGTGGTGCTCACGCTCGTTAAGCTCGGCATCCTGCACCACCGCCAGCTCGTGTATTTCCGGCGCCACGTCATCGTGCTGGCGTTCATCCTCGGGGCCATCCTGACCACGCCGGAGGTCGTCACCCAGGTGGCCATGGCCGTCCCCCTCTGCCTGCTGTACGAGGTCTGCATCTGGCTGGCCTGGTTCTGGGAGCGTAAGCAGCGCCGGGCGGAGGCCGCGGCGGCGGCTTGAGCAGCCGGATTTTCCCCTTGCGCCACCCCCGTGGTCGGGCGCCATTATCTTCGCTTCACCATGATCGCACCCGAAACCATTTCCCATCTCGAAGATCTCAAGAAACGCGCCGGCCACCTGTGGAGGTTTCTTTGACGTCGAGCAAAAACAGCGCGAGATCGAGGCCATGGAGGCGCAGATGGGCGCCCCGGCGTTCTGGGACAACCGCGAGCGCGCCCAGAAGCACATTGCGAAGCTGAACGGCCTCAAGCGCACCATCGGCGGCCTGCTGGAATTCAACAAAAGGCTCGCCGATGCCGGGGTGATGGTCGAGCTGGTCGGGGCCGCCGCCGGCGCCGAGCAGGAGCGCTACGGCCGCGAACTCGACCAGACGGTTGCCGTCCTCGTCGGCGAGCTCGACCGGATCGAGCTGCAGAGCTTTCTCAGCGGCCAGTTCGACCGCAACAACGCCATCCTCAGCATCCAGGCGGGCGCGGGCGGCACCGAGTCGTGCGACTGGGCCGACATGCTCTTCCGCATGTACAACCGCTGGGCCGAGCGCCGCGGCTTTGCCGTCGAGGTGCAGGATGTGCAGGCCGGCGACCAGGCGGGCATCACCAAGGCGGTCATGCTGCTCAAGGGCGAGAACGCCTACGGCTACGCCAAGGCCGAGCGCGGCGTGCACCGGCTCGTGCGCATCAGCCCGTTCGACGCCAACAAGCGCCGCCATACGTCGTTCGTCGCGGTCGACGTCATCGCCGAGATCAACGAGGACATCGCCATCGAGATTCCCGAGGGCGACCTCCGCGTGGACGTCTACCGCTCCTCCGGCAAGGGCGGCCAAGGCGTCAACACGACCGACTCCGCGGTGCGCATCACCCACCTGCCGACCGGCATCGTGGTCGTCTGCCAGAACGAGCGCTCGCAGATCAAGAACCGCGCCAGCGCCCTGAGCGTCCTCAAGGCACGCCTCTACGAAAAGCGGCTCGACGAGCAGCGCAGCGAGATGGAGCGGTTTTACGGCGAGAAGGGCGAGATCGGGTGGGGCAGCCAGATCCGCAGCTACGTGCTGCAGCCCTACCAGATGGTGAAGGACCTGCGCACGGGCCTCAGCACCAGCGACACGCAGGGCGTGCTGGACGGCGACCTCGACCGGTTCGTCTACGCCTGGCTCCGCGCCGGCCAGCCGCGGCACCGCAACAAGGACATCCAGATGGACGAGTAGACCAGCGGGTCAGAGCCCAGAGGCCAGAAGTCGGCCACCTCGTCGACCTGCTTGCACTTTCTGGCTTCTGGCCTCTGGCTTCTGGCCTCAGCCGCATGCTCTCGTACGACACCATCAACTCGGCGCTGTCCGCCCAGCCGCTGTTCGAGGCGAAAACCTGGCAGCTTTCGCCCGAGGCGTGGCCGCTGACACCCGAGCAGGCGGCCCAGCTCGATCACATCGGCGCGGCGTGCCTCGAGTTCCACCAGGCGCTCGAAACGCTCTACCTGCGGTCGGCCGCGGACAAGAATCTGCTGCGCAACAAGCCGCTCGTCGCGCCTTGGATCGCGGAATACCTCGACCGGGGCAAGCCGGCCGGCCTCGTGCAGCACGCGCGGGAGGGGCGCCAGCGCGGCGTCTTCCCCACCGTGTTGCGGCCCGACCTGCTGCTGACGGAGCACGGGTTTGCGCTCACCGAACTCGACTCCGTGCCGGGCGGCATCGGGCTCACGGCCTTCCTCAACCGGCTTTATGAAGGCGCGGACGGCGCCGGCATCGTGGGCCACGGCGACCGGATGATCGAAGGTTTCTACGAGTCGTTGGTTGCGCTCATGCCCCAGAAGGCCACCCCGCTCATCGCCCTGCTGGTGAGCGACGAGGCTTCCACCTACCGGCCGGAGATGCAATGGCTGGCCGGGGAGTTGCAGAAGCGGGGTCGGCGCGTGTTCTGCCTGCGCCCCGACGACGTGTTTCCGCTCGGCGGCGCGCTCTTTTTCGACGCCGGAGGCACGCCCGAGAAGATCGACATCATCTACCGCTTTTTCGAGCTGTTCGACCTGGGCGGCATCCGCACCGCGCCGTACCTGTTCGAGGCCTGGGGCAACGGCGAGGTGGTCATCGCGCCGCCCATGCGCCACTTTCAGGAGGAGAAGCTCGCGCTCGCGCTCTTTCATCATCACCGGCTGCAGGATTTCTGGGCCGAGAACCTCAGCGGGCGCAGCCTGAAGCTGCTGCGCCAGCTCATCCCGGTCTCCTGGGTGATGGATCCGGCGCCGCTGCCGCCCGGCGCGGTGCTCGACGGCCCGCGGGTCGGCGGCCGGGCGCTGGCTGACTGGAGTCAGCTCGCGGCGGCCTCGCAGAAGGAGCGCGACCTCATCCTCAAGATCAGCGGCTTCCACGAAACGGCCTGGGGCGCCCGCAGCGTGGTGCTCGGGAGCGACTGTTCGCGCGAGGAGTGGCAGGCGGGCATCGACCATGCGCTCCGGCTCGCCCCGACCAACCTGCACGTGTTGCAGGAGTACCAGAAACCGCGCCGGGTGCAGCATCCGGTCTACCGGCATCCGCCGGGCGCGGGCCTGCCCGTCACGGCCGCGGCCGAGGCGGGCCGCCTGCGGCTGTGTCCGTATTTCTTTGTCGTCGGCGGCAAAACCCGGCTGGCCGGCGCGCTCGCCACCTTCTGCCCGCCCGACAAGAAGATCATCCATGGCATGCAGGACGCCGTGCTGCTGCCCTGCCGGATCGTGGGCTGAATGATTACTCCCAAACGGCTCCGCCGTTTCGGTTAAGAGCCTATCCGAATAACCCCGCTTGGCCGGCGACAATGGTGGCGCAGGCGAGATGAAGCATGGCTTCGTAGTTGACCGCTTTCTTCTCCCAGCGCACGAGCAGACGACGGAAACGGTTCAGC
>JAQTYQ010000027.1 GCA_028688225.1 Opitutaceae bacterium
GCTGAACCGTTTCCGTCGTCTGCTCGTGCGCTGGGAGAAGAAAGCGGTCAACTACGAAGCCATGCTTCATCTCGCCTGCGCCACCATTGTCGCCGGCCAAGCGGGGTTATTCGGATAGGCTCTTAACGCTGGCATCCCCGCTGTTCGCGGCTCCGCCCGTAGACCCGGTGTTTACAAAGGGCCTGCAGGCGTGCGTGACCAACAATCTGGAGGCATGCCTGGGGATCTGGTATGCCGGTTACCCCAAGCTCGCCGCCGAAATGAACGCCAAGGTTTCCGCGGCGACCAAGAACCTTGGCAACGTCATCGATACCGAGGTCGTCGCGACTCAAACGATCTCCAAACGGGTCACACGCTACTACGCGGCCATCTATTTTGCCCGCCGCCCGCTTTGGATTCGCATCGAGCGCTATACCAGCGGTGAAGGGTCATTTTATCTCCCGCTCAAATACTCCTTCGAGCCGGACGAAATCCTCCCGGGTTACCTCACGGATTTCGTTCAGTGAGAGCCCGGGAGCAGATTCCTGACGGGCAGTAAAAGCACGGCGAAAAAAGTGAATCAAAACAAGTCAGGCGGTGCATTGACCACTTTCGCCGATCCATCCTGGTCACGATCGTGGCGAGGCGTGAACGACCGTCCGTGCAGGGATATGTCGGCTTCAAATCGCCAGCGGGCGGCCGGGGCTCAACTGCGGCGGTCGCGCGAATCACGCTCGTCGAGGGCGATGCGCTCGGCCTCGGCGGGGCGACTGCCAGTGGCTTCGGAGCCGGAATGCTTCCGGCGTTTCCCGCCCTCGCCGTAATAAGCGTAGTTCTGGGTGTAGTAGCCGTAGTCGTCGCCCGCACCGGGCGGCACCTGGCTGAGCACGACGCCGAGGATCGGCGTTTTGAGTCCGTCGATGATCTGCCGGGCGCGCAGGACCATGCTCTGCGGGTTGCGCCGGTGCTGGATGAGCAGCACCGCGCCGTCGACGACGCTGGCCAGCACCGAGGCGTCGCTCACGCCGATGACGGGCGGGGAATCGAAGACGATCTTGTCGTAACGGCCCTTGAGCTGGGCGATGAACTCGCGGAGCTTGTTCGCATAGAGCAGGCTGAGGGCGAAGTTCGCGGCGGCGCCGCTGGCGATGAAATCGAGGCCCGGCGCCACGTCCCGGCGGATGACGGCGTCGGGAGCGGCCTTGTTGAGGAGCACGTCGACGAAGCCGGGCTCGCGCGCCTGGCCCAGCAGGTGGTGCTGGGTGGGCCGGCGCACATCGGAGTCGACCAGCAGCACCCGTTCGCCGGCTGCGGCCATGGCGCGCACGAGGTGGTGCACCGTGGTGGACTTGCCCTCGCCCGGACCGGCGGAGAGCATGACGAGGCTGCTGGCCTGGCCCGGGGTGAGGGCGAGGTTGAGGTTGGTCTGCAGCACCCGGAAGGGCTCGGCCTCGGCCGGGTTGTCCGGGTCCAGGCGCGCGGGGGTGCGGCTGACGGGGATCACGCTCAACACGGGCAACTGGAGGCGGTCCTCGACGTCGGCCACGTTGCGGAAACTCGTGTCGAAATATTCGACGAGCACGGCCAGGCCCACGCCCAGCACGGAGGCGAAGACCAGCGCCAGAAAGATGTTGAGGGTCCAGCTGGGCCGGCTGGGCCGGCGGGCGGGCTCGGCCTGGTTGAGAATCTCGATGGTGCGCTTGGGCACCTGGAAATCGATCTCGCGCTGGCGGAGGGTGAGCTTGAGGGTGGTCTGGAGGCGCGATTCGTCATCGAGCTTCTGGGCCGCCTCCTCGAAGGGCCGCATGCGTTCCCGCGCCGACAGGATCTGGTCGACCTTGGCCTTGGCGAGCTGGCTCTCCAGCTCGGCGACGCGCGCCTCCGCCTCCTTGTACGAAATCTCCAGCGACTGCGCGTACCCCTGCAGCAGACCGTCCAGCTGCTCCCGGATCTTGGTGCGGTTATCGACGGCGGCCACCAGATCCGGATGCGCCTCGCCCAGCCGGCCCCGGAGGCGGACCACGGTCTGGTCGGCGACGAGGTAGGCCTGCAACAGATTCTGGATGTTGACGTCCTGGATGAGCTCGGAGTTGACGAGGGTGAGCCGCTGCTCGAACGGGATGCTTTTGAAACGCTCCCAGCGGGTCTTGCGGCCGATCGTGTCGACCCGCAGCGCGATGAGCGAGTTCTGCATCTGCCGCAGGCGGTCGATCTCCATGTCGGAGTAGCGGGCGTTGAGGTCGACCCCGGAGATGTTGAGGTCCTTGCGCAGCTTCTCGACGAGGTCCCGCTGCCGCGAGACGACCTCCTCCTGCGCGGTGAGCTGCCTCTTGAGCTCCTCCACGCCCTCCCGCTGCCCGGCGGTGGCAAAATTGATGCGGTTTTCGGAGTAGACGCGGGCGATCTCGTTGGCAATGCGGGCGGCCAGCGCGGCGTCCCGGGCGTAGACGTCGATCTCGATGATCGACGAACTGCGGCGCGACTCCACCCGCAGCATCTTGTCGATCAGGTAGCGCTGGGTGAGGCTGGTCGGAAGGGGTTCGTTGCTGCCGAGCTGGCGGCCGAAAACCTCGTTGAGGCCGAGGTTCCGGATGACCGGTTTGAGAATGATCTCCGACTGGATGGTATCGAGCTGGTCCTGGATGAAGTAAGGATCGTAATAAGGATTGTTCTGGGCCTGGAAGAGCTTCACCTCGCCCTCGGGCTTTTCGACGCGGATCTTGGTCGTCGACCGATACCAGCGCGGGAGCAGGGCCGTGACGCCGAGCGTCGTCAGCAGCACCAGCGCCATGACGAGGAAAATCAGCGCCCGGCGCAGCCGCAGGAGGTTGAGGAAATCGGCCAGGGATGCGCGGTCCTTGCTTTCGGGAGGGGAGGCCATGCGGGGCGGTAAGTGGAAGGCGCGGGAACGGGCGCCAGCAAGTCAATTCACCGGACGCGGCGGGCGAGCCGGATGGAGCCGCGATCCCGCCCTAGAAGTACAGCCGCCCGTTCACGCCGAAGCGCGTGCGGCCCTGCCGGCGGTTGGCCGCGTCGGAATGCACCCAGTCATAGTCATAGGTGGCGCTGACGGTGAAATTCTTGCGCGCCACATAGGTGAGCGCCGACCCGAGCCGGGTGGCCGTCTCCTTGACGTCGGTCTGGCCGGTGCGGCCCAGCAGCGTCGAAGGTTCGACAGTGATGGAACCGGACGCGATGATCATCGCGGTCACCGCGTGCTGCACATTGAAGAAAAACCGGTTCATCCTCGTGTCGGTGAAGAGCGTCGGGTTGTCCGTTTCCTCCAGGGAATACGTGTAGCCGGCGGCGGCGAAGGAATTCTCAGTATAGCTGTACCGGCAGGTGAGCTCCGCATAGGGGGCGGTGGTGCCGGACGCGCCGTCGCGCCGGCGGTCTTCCAAGCCGGCGCGGCCCGTCAGGGTGAGTTGCTTGCCCGGCGAGTAGTCCATCCCCGCAAGCAGGAAATTCGACCGCTTGTCCTTCAGGTCGCCCACATGGTCGTAAGCGATGGCCTGGTAACGGTACTCCCCGACCACGGCGGTTTCCGGCAGGAATTTGTTGCTCACCTCGAGGCCGGCGAGGTGCTCCATACGGTCGAGGCTCTGGCCGAGCGCGACGTCGTCGTAGTTGAAGTAAAGGTTGCGGTATTTGAACACCAGGCCGGTCTTCTGTCCGAGCGCGGTGGTCAGGCGGCCGTCGAACTCGTTGCGCAGGTACGACTGGTCGGTGTTGAGGGGCACGCCGGCCAGCAGGGACTGCGGGTTCTTCTCCACCTGGAACTGCTCGTTCAGATCGATGTTGGAGACTTCGGTGAAGGCGTGGGCCAGGCGCAGCGCGACATCGTGGCTGACCAGCGATTTGTTGGTCGGCCGGTTGTCGAAGTAATCCAGCGTCGCCTCGTAGGAGGCGGAGACAAAGGTCTGCTGCGTCACCGAGGCGTTGAACGCCAGCTTGGGCGACAACGAGTAGACCATGCTGTCGATCGTCCCGGCCGCGGAGCCGAAGATATTGCTGTCGTGGTAAGCGCCCGCCGCGACGGTGACGGTGAAGGCCTTGCCCTGCTCCTGCTCCGGGATCGGGGCATAAACCGCCCACGCCAACGCGGGCAGTAACACGACGCCACAGGCTGACAGGCCGATTAATTTCATAACATCCTGAGTGCTTGGGACCTTGAGCGGGTACTTCCTCGTCCGGTCATTAGGGTGAAAGCCTGCTGCGAGGCAATCCCTTTTACCGCAGGGGCAGGATGGCGGGATTGAGCAGGACCATGAGGTTCTCCGTGAGCTTCTGGCGTCCGGGCAGCGGAAATTCGGGGGGCATGCGGCCGGTCACCAGACCGACATAGACCGGTCCCCAGCCCTGGTATTTCTGCGAACCCGCCTCGGGCGTGAGACCGCCCACCGCCAGCTGCGCGAAGAACGGCCGGTCGAGCGTGACCGGCGTCAGCAGGAGCAGGCCGACCGGCTGCTCGATCATGAGGGCGTAAAAATCCCTGATGCGATCCGGCTGCGCCCAGACCCGCTGCCGCCCATACCAGGCCACGCCCGCCGGCACGTCGGCCATCACGCTCATGCCCTGCAAGCCGCCGCGCCGCTCGATCTCCGCATGGATGCGCATGAAGAGGGCCGGATAGTACGGCGGATAGTGGAACGGGGGGCCCTGCCGCGGCTGCAGCACGTCGTGCACGAGCGGCGCCGCCTGCAGCGCCAGCAGCACCGCCGCCGCCAGCCGCGCATTCGCGCCGAGCGCCGCGCTGCTCTCGACCAGCACGAAGAAAAAGCCCGCGCCGAAGATGAGGACCAGCGGCAGCAGATAGCAGACCGGCAGGCGCAGGCTCTCGCCGGAATTGAGGAACGGCTGGCCCGCCGCGAGCAGCAGCAGCGCCGCCGTGAACACCCAGCGCACGCGATTGGCCGCCGGACGACGGAACTGATAGAGCCAGCCCGCGACGAAGAACGCCGCGAGGAAATAGCCGCCGCCGGACCACATCCGCTCCTGCACGTTGCGTTGCAGACCGGTGAGCCCCTTGTTGCCGAGCTTGTTGAGTTCGAGGACCGGTGGCTCCGTGGTGAACAGCGTGCGCTGCACGGCCGGCTCGGCGGTGGGATCGCCCGCCTTGAGGGCGACATTCTGCAAGGCCAGGCCGACGGGGCTGCCGGTGAGCCGGAGATTGCGCACGATCCACGGCGCGGCCGGCAAAGCGAATCCCGCGATCACCACCGCCAGGGCGAGCCAGCGGCTGCGGCCGCGGAAACGCCAGCCGGCATACGCGGCGCCGACGGGCAGGAGCAGTCCCGCCGAATATTCCGCGAGAAAAAGCAGCGCCCCGACGCAGCCGAAGGCAAACAACCGCACCGCGCGCCGTCGGCCCAGCCGGCCCGGTTCCGCCTCCCGGTCCGTCTTGGATGACGCCTCCACCGCCGCCAGCAATTGGAATGCGCCGAGCGCCAGCACCATGAGCAGGGGCAGCCCGTCCACCAGCCCGACTTCCTCCCAGCCGCCGACGGAAAGCATTAGCGCCAGCATGCCCACCCCCCCCACCCGTTCGTCGAACAGCCGCCGGCCCAGTCGGAAGGTCTGTCCGGCCGCGATCCAGAGCAGCGCCAGATTGAGCCCGAGCAGGTAGTAATCCGCCTTGAAACCGTCGGTCGGTGCGGCCGGCGGCGCAAAGAGCGCTGCGCGCCAGGCCGCCGGCAGCATGCGCAATCCCGCCGCGATCACGACCGCGTAAAGCGGCGCCTGGTGCAGCTCGGGATACACCCCCGCATGGGCCACCGCCACCCGGTGCCGCGCCTGCATGAGCGCGGCGGTCTGCGGATAATTGACGAGGGTCGTGAAGCCGTGGCCGCCGGCGAGCTGCCGGCCCACATCCGCCTGCAGCAGCGTCAGCTCGTGCGCCGGGCCGTGAAATTGCGTGTACACGGCCCGCAGGGAAAGCAGCAGCAGGCCGAGCAGCACCGCCCCGCGACGGATCCAGCGCGCGCCCGCGCCTTCCTCGAGCCAGTGAATCCATTCCTGCAGGGTGGCGGGGCGCTTCATCGGGACAAAGATCGGGGCCGGGCGCTCATGCCGCGGAGGCGCACGTTGCGAACAGCCGGGGCGGGGTTCACCGGTCGATCACGTCGAGTTCCGGCCACTGGGCCAGCTTGCGGTGGAGGGTGCGGCGGCTGATGCCCATGAACTCCGCGGCCCTGGTGCGGTTGCCGCGCGCCTTGAGCAGCGCCTCGCGCAGCAGGCGCTTTTCGTTCTCCTCGACGGAGAGCGGGTTGGCCATGGGGCCGGTCGCGCCCGCCGGGGGCGGGGAAGCCGGGGCGGCGGGCAGCGCCTCGCCGCGAAACTTGGGGTCGAGATCGAACTCGGTGAGCTTGCCCCCGCGGCGCAGCACCACGGCGTTCTCCACGAAATTGCGCAGCTCGCGGATGTTGCCCGGCCAGGCGTAGGCCTGCAGGTGGCGCAGGGCGCCCGGCTCGATGGTGAGCGGCGGCACGCTGTTCTCCGCGCTCAGGAGCTTGAGATAATGGTCGAGCAGCAGCGGAATATCCCCGGCCCGCTCGCGCAGGGGCGGCATCACGAGGCGCACGACGTTGAGCCGGAAAAACAGGTCCTCGCGGAACGCGCCGTCCTTCACCATCTGCTCCAGATTCCGGTTCGTGGCCGCCACCAGGCGCACGTCGAGCGGCAGAAGCTTCATGCTGCCGATGCGCTCGATGGCCTTGGTCTCGAGAAAGCGCAGCAGCTTCACCTGCGTGGCCAGCGAAATCTCGCCGATTTCGTCGAGGAAGAGCGTGCCGCCGTCGGCCGCCTCGAAGCGGCCGATGCGCCGTTCGTTCGCGCCGGTGAACGCGCCGCGCTCGTGGCCGAAGAGTTCGCTCTCCAGCAGCGTCGGCGGCAGCGCCGCGCAGTGCACCGCGACAAACGGCGACCGCGACCGCGGACTGGCCTGGTGGATGGCCTGCGCCACCAGCTCCTTGCCCGAGCCGGTCTCGCCCTCGATGAGGATCGTGGCCTTGGACGGCGCCACCAGCTTCACCCGCTCGATCACGTCGCGAAGCTTGGGCGAGTTGCCCACGAAGCCCTCAAAGCTGAACTTCTCGTCCAGCCGTTCGTGCAGCTGCTGCACCTCGACTTCGAGGGTCTTCCCTTTGAGCGCGCGCTGGATGAGGATCTCGAGCTTCTCGAGGTTGACGGGTTTGGTCAGGAAATCGAACGCGCCGCGCTTCATGGCCTCGACCGCCGTCTCGATGTTGCCGTAGGCGGTCATCATGATGACCACCGGCCGGCCCGGCAGCGCCAGGGCCTTGTCGATGACCTTGAGGCCGGATTTGCCCGGCATGCGCAGGTCGGTCACGATCACGTCGTGCTCCTGTGCCTCCATGAGGTTGAAGGCCTCGTCGGCATTGCTGGCGACGGAGACGTCGTAATGCTCCTCCAGCGCCTGCTGCAGACCCTCCCGGGTGTGCTTCTCGTCGTCGATGATGAGGACGCTGGGCACCATACGGCCATGACACCAGAGCGGCCGGTCCGGTCAACGGGAAATGAGACGGAACGACACAGTCGCCTGTGCAGCAGTCGACGTGAGGAGGCTGGCGGAAGCGTAAGTTGCGCCAATCCGCAGATGAAAGGCAGTTGATTGAGATTCTGCCGTCCCCGCCTTCGCCGAACTGCGGCGAGGCAAGCCGCAGGTTTTTTAGGGGTAAATCTTGAGCCTGCCAGGGACGGCGGGCTCCACCTTTTGGTCTGACGGGTGGTTGGGGAGGATCATGATGCAATTGCCTGAGCCCGTAGTGCGGATGAGTGAAGGTCCGTGGTTTTTCGCCCCAGCTTTTGGCTCAGCTGCTGACGTCGGCTGCTACGCGCGGTTTTGCTGGTTTCGCCTGCATGCGGTCGGGATCGCTGTCCAACCGGCGACGATGGCGTCGCCGTTCCGATGAAATCGGGAGATCTTCCGGGACGGGGAGTCGCGGGGTGGTCGAAAATTTCTGCGTGCCCTCCCAGGTTTCGTGGCTCAACCTGTCCGCTCATGTCCGCCGACCTGACCAAACTCGTCACCGACCTTGCGCAGCGCGCCCGCGCGGCGTCGCTGGTGCTGGCTACCGCACCGACCGCGGCCAAGAACGCCGCGCTCGCCCGGCTGGCCGTTCTGCTGGACAGCAGAATGCTGCCGGCCTCGACGGACGCGCTGCTCACGGCCAATCAGCAGGACCTCGCGGCGGCGCGGGAGAACCAGTTGACCGGCGCGCAGATCGACCGCCTGACGCTGAGCGCGCCGCGCATCGCCCAGATGGCGGAGGGGGTGCGACAGGTCGCCGCGCTGCCCGATCCCGTGGGCGAGGAACTGGAGCGGACGGTGCGTCCCAACGGCCTTGAGATCCGAAAAATCCGCGTGCCCATCGGCGTCATCGGCATCATCTACGAGGCGCGGCCCAACGTCACCGTCGATTGTGCCGGACTCTGCCTGAAGTCCGGCAACGCCGCCATCCTCCGGGGCGGGAAGGAATCCTTTCATACCAACACCGCGCTGGCGGCGCTGATCGCACAGGCGCTGGCCCAAGCCGGCCTGCCCGCCGATGCCGTCCAGCTCATCCCGACCACGGATCGCGCCGCGCTCACCACGCTGCTCAAGCTCGACACGCTGGTGCACTGCATCATTCCGCGCGGCGGCGAAAGCCTGATCCGCTTCGTAGCGGAGAACTCCACCATTCCCGTCATCAAGCATTTCAAGGGCGTCTGCTTCGTCTACGTCGACCGGGACGCCGACCCCGACATGGCCGAACGCATCGTGCTCAACGCCAAGGTGCAGCGCCCCGGCGTCTGCAATGCCGCCGAGCAGCTGCTGGTGCATGCCGGCGCGGCGGATGCGCTCCTGCCGCGGCTGGCGCGCGCACTGCTCGCCAAAAAAGTCGAGCTGCGCTGCGACCCGGCGTCGGCCGCCATCCTCAAAAAGCACCAGCTCGCTGGCCGGGCCGCGCAGCCGGCGGATTTCTCGACCGAGTTCCTCGACCTGATCATGGGCGTGCGCGTCACGCCGTCGCTGGACGACGCCATCGCCACGATCAATCGCGACAGTTCCGCGCACACCGACGCCATCGTCACCCGCGATGCGGCCGCCGCGCGGCGCTTCCTCGCCGGCGTGGACAGCGCGGTGGTGCTGTGGAATGCCAGCACCCGCTTCAACGACGGCTTCGAATTCGGCCTCGGCGCCGAGATCGGCATCAGCACCGACCGGCTGCACGCCCGTGGCCCCATGGGCCTGCGCGAACTCTGCAGCTACAAATACGTCGTCACCGGTTCCGGCCAGGTGCGCGGGTGATTCACGAGCGCACAACCAGGATGCGCCGGCGGGCGCATCTCTGGTTCGAGAAGTAGCGCAGCCATCTTGGCTGCCTTGGTTGCAGGCTGGTAGCCTGCGCTACGAGGAGCGGACGATCGTGCGGAAATAGAGGTCTCTGTCCGAACCGCCCAAAGACCGCCATCCGCCCGATGAAGACCCCCATGGCGCGGATTCCCTTGGCAACTTGATCCCTTGGTTGTTCAAATACCCGTGTTTCGGCCATGCCCAATGTTGCCCACCGTCTGTTCGCCGGTCTGGTCTGCTTGCTGAGCCCGGCCAGTCTCTGCGCCCAGCTCAAGGTAACCGTGCTCTCCGCCAAGCCGGACGTGGCGGCCTTCTATGGCGCCACCACGTGGGACAGCCTGCGCGGGCTGCCCCGCCTGACCACGCCGCTCGTCAACCTCACCTTCGTCACCGAGTCCGGTTTCCGCCCGGCCCAGCGCGACACGGTTGACCAGACCCTGCCGGCGAGCCTGCGGCTCACGGGTCTGCAGGCCGCGGATTTCCAGGAGATCGCCGATGCTGTCTACGACGCCTTCACGGCCGAGCTCACGGCCCAGGGCGTCGAAATCCTGCCCTACGAACCGCTGTGGGTACATCCGGCCTTCCGCGAACTCGCCCACCAGGCCCGGCGGAGCGGCCGGGAGCAGTCCGTGCCCAGGACTTACCGGGTCATCGCCGACATCTCGGGCGGACGCAAGACCGTGACCGTGGTGGGATATCACCGGCCCTGGCTGGAAACGTTCATGGGGGACGATTATCTGCTGACCACCCGCCTCACGCGCGAACTCAACGCCGCCCTGCCCCTGATCTCATTCCTGGTCGAATTCGTCGAATATCCGGCCGATCGCGCCGCCACCTACGACTGGCGCGAATTCCTGCCTCCGGCAAAAGCCATCGGCACACCCCGCCTGCGGGCGCGGCCGCAAATTTATCTCCCGGCCGGCACAGCCGCGTTTCTCCTGCCCGACGGGCAGAGCGCCGCGCTCACCCTGACCACCCCCATCGGATCTGAACAGGTCTTTGTGGCGGATCTCCGGCGCACCAGCACGCATGCGCGTGACGCCGGCAGCTATGAGGTGAGCGTGGATCCGGCGGCCTACAAACAGGCGGTCACCGATTTGCTCAGGGCGCAGGTGGTGATGATCGCGCGCAAGCTGGCCGCAGGCAGCCGTTGAGCGGGAGCAGGCATGGACGTGATCCTTTCATCGCGTCCAAGCCAGATTCGTTGGCAATCCGGATGGATTGCTCCGCCGCCTGTCCAGCTCGCCGCGACAGGTTGGGCGGCCGCGTATCGCCGTATTCCGTTGACAGCCGGGAGGAAACTTTCCCCGGACTTTACCGTCTAACTTCCTGATGACACTTTGCAGGCCCTCCCGTGTGCACCGGTTTGTCCTGGTGATGGCGCTGGCCAACCTGGTCGGCGCAGCGCCCAAGGGAAAAAATGCCGCCAGCGAGCCACCGGCACCCGGCGCCACCATTGCGCCCGCCAACGAACCGGCACCGCCGGCCGCCACGATTTCAGCGGACCAAACCGCCGCGCCGGCCGTTGCCAACCCGGATCGATCGGCGGCACCCAAGCCCCGTCCCAGGCTTTCCCCGGCCATCACCGGCCTGATTTCCTCCTCCGTCCCCGCCTGGAAAGCGCCGCCACCCGAATCCGTCGAAAAAGCGCCGTCCCCGCCGCCCGCCGATCCGGATGTGGTGAAAATGGCGCCGGTCATCGTCAACAGCAACCGGCTGCCGCGCGTCGACGAAAAGGAGTGGCTGACGCCCAAAGCGCGGGATGACGTGCTGGTGAAGGAGTACCTCTCCGATTTCGACCGCGTGCTCAACTACTACACGCTGCCGATCGTCGGCATTTCGAAGGAGGCGCGGGCCCGCATGATGTACGAGGAGGACAAACGCCTGCAGGATCTCAAATGGATCAACGACCAGATCGACCAGTCGATGCTGACGGATCCCGCGGCCGCCAAGGAGCTGATGAAGGTTCGCGATGACACCTTCACGCGCGAAGAGCCGTAGCCTCGGAGATCGTATCAACGCACGCCCGGTTTGATGAAATAACCCGCGGCCTTCCAGTTTCCGTCGGCCTCCTTCTCAAAGGTAACCGTTTCAATGGCGCCGATCCCGCTGTCGAAGGATGCTTCGAACTGTGCGAAGACGAAATCGCCTTTGATTGTTTCACCCGCAGATGCAGGTAGCTCTGAAAGGCGCCCTGCTGTAAGCAACTTCCGTTCGCGCAACTTGCCGTATGGTTTACGAGCCTGGCCAACCGCAGTCTGCCACCGTGCCTCGCTCACGGCTTTCTGGAAGCGAACAGATGCATCCCTCCAGCTTTGCACATAATTGCCGGCATCGATGCCCTGCAGCCAGGTTTCCATCGCCACCACCGCGACCTTCGTCCCAGCAGAGGTGTCATCACCTCCAGCCCGAGCTGGTTGCAGCGTTGCCAAAGCCAGTAACAACAGCGTGATAATACCCGCTACGAACGGGCGTGATTTTCTATCCGGGTAGTGTCTGATCATTTTTATTCTCCGTTTGAGGTGCGTGATTGATTCTCCAATCGCGAGGGCGCCGAAAGGAGCCAACCCGCCGTTGGTTTGCTTCAATGTTTGCAGCAAAACGTCGCCATAGGTTTTTCCCGAAGCCTCTTTCCGCCACCGGATCGCCGATTCATCGGCGGCCTCCTCTTGGAAACGCCCCCATAATCCGGCTGCGAGGTACGCCAGAGGATTAAACCAGTGGACGGCGCGAGCCAGGGCATACAGCCAGTTCAGCGGCACGTCCCACGAACGGAAGTGCGCAAGCTCGTGGAGCAAAATCGAGCGCAGCGCCTCTCGTGGCAGGGTTGCGACCAAATCGAACGGCAACAAAATCCGGGGCCGCAGCCAGCCGAGGAGCACAGGTGTGGGCACCGCCGGTGAAACCACCAAGCCCACCGGGGCCGTCACCCGAGCCTCCTGTTTGCAATCTTCAAGCAAGCCGAGCAGCGCAGCATCGGTCGACAGTCGCTCGCGCGACCAGCGCCGGGTAACACGGATCGTTTTCCAAACCAACAGTAAGAGATGGATTCCCACGCCCACACTCCAAAGCCATAACCAAAATCCAGACGGAAGTGATCCGGAGGCGGTGGCAGCCATCGAGGCATCGCCGCCGGACACCGCAGGAGCAAAAATATCCGTCCATTCCCGGAAAAACGGAGGTGTCCCCACCGGTGGAATAATTGAACATCGAACCGGCACCAAAAACGCCAACGGGATGAGCCCCCACCACAGGCGCCGCCCCCAGGCCCGCATCGTGCGGACCAACAACCAATCAAGCGCGATAATCATGAGCAGCAGGAGCGAGCCGCGCACCGACAATCCAAACAGCAAGCTCATTTATCATTCCTTTCTTCGCGCAGGATCCGCTCCAGTTCATCAAGTTCCTGACGGCTCAGGCGATGAGACCGGACGAAATGAGTGATCATCGGCGAAAGCGCGCCATCAAAGACCCGATGCAAAAATGATTCCGCCTCCTGTGTCGTGAATTCTGCTTCCGCAAATGCCGGGGAATAAATGTAGGCCTTGCCGGTTTTCTCAAAATCCAGCGCCCCTTTACGGTGCAGACGATTAAGCAGCGTTTTGACCGTCGCTGGACTCCAGTCACGATTGGATGCCAACGCTTCAATCACTTCCTGTGCCGAGCAGGAGGTTCGCCGCCAAATCACTTTCATCACCTGCCATTCAGCTTCGGAAAGACGGGGCGCCTTTTTCATTTACAACTGTAAACGCAGAATCGTTTACAGTTGTAAACATAAAAATTACCCTATCTCTCCTTGAGTTTCATGCCAGAAGTGCCTGCCGGGCAATTTTGGCGACTTGGCAGGCGGTTTGGCGTAAAACCAGAAGACCTCACGCCAAGCCGCAAAAACAAAGAAGAAACAACCATTGCCCTGGCCGAACCAACGCGGCGGTCTGTAACCGACCTACCGGAACTCAGCAAATGACATTTGCCGAACCGTAGCCCCTTGGTATTGGTTTTCAACGTCACGCATCCCGCCGCTTCCCCCATGCCGTCCGCGCCGCGACTTCCCTCCGCCGAAAAACTCATTCAGCGCCTGCAATGGGACGACCTTGACCAGGCCTACCTGCGCCGTCTGGTGGAGATCGCGCGCGACGAGGATCTGGCCGGACTCGGGCTCAGCCGGCGGCCGCTCCACACCGGCGACCTCTCGACCGCCAGCCTGCCGGCGGCGCCCCGGCAGGGCGCCGCCCTGCTCGTGGCACGCGAGCCCCTGGTCGTCTGCGGGCTGCGCCTGGTGCCCCTGGTCCTGTCCGCCTTTGGCGGACGGGTGACGGTGCAATTCGGTGCCCGGGATGGCACGTCCGTTCCCGCCGGCGGAACGCTGGCCACGCTGCACGGGGATCCGCGCATCCTGCTGGCCGCCGAACGGACCTTCCTGAACTTTCTCCAGCGGCTCTCCGGCGTCGCCACCCATACCCGGCGCCACGTCGAGGCGCTCGGTTCCGGCCGCACGCGGCTGCTCGACACACGCAAGACCACGCCCGGCTACCGCATGCTGGAAAAATATGCCGTCGCCTGCGGCGGCGGCTGGAACCACCGCCTCGGCCTTTTCGACCGCGTGATGCTGAAGGACAATCATCTGGCACTGCTGGGCGGCGGCGCCAGCGCGCCGCCGGCTCCGGATTCCAAGCCCGGGCAACTCCGGAACCCGGAGCCCAGAGCGCACCATCCGGGCGCCAGCCCCCTCGCCGCGGCCGTCGCCGCCGCGCGCCGCACCGCCCCCGGCCTGCCGGTCGAAATCGAGGTGGACCTTCCCGGCCAGATTCCTGCTGCGCTCGCCGCCGGCGCCGACGTCGTCCTGCTCGACAATTTTACTCTGCCCCGGCTCCGCCGCGCCGTCGCGCAGATCAAGGGCCGCGCGTTCACCGAGGCCAGCGGCGGCATCACGCTGAAAAACCTCCCGCGCCTGGCGGGCCTCGGCCTGGATTTCGTCTCCACCGGCGCGCTGGTGCACCACAGCGCGTGGGTCGACATCGCGCTGGACTGGCGGTCATGATGGAACCATCCCGCCGCCCGGTCGCAAAATCACCGCCCGTGCATTCCACCCCGGCGCCGCCGGGCCCGGGTTGTCCTCGCCCATGATTGCGCCTGAACTGGTCATCCTCCGCGAACTGCTCGCGCACGAATC
Organism: Opitutaceae bacterium; assembly: GCA_028688225.1. GTDB lineage: Bacteria > Verrucomicrobiota > Verrucomicrobiia > Opitutales > Opitutaceae > Fen-1467. The sequence continues at coordinate 14,508 of JAQTYQ010000027.1, forward strand.
CGCCTTCGTGTCCGGGAATCTCCTGGCCGGCAAGCTCGGCATGAGCCGGGTCGGCGTCTGGATGCACATGGGCCGGCTGCGCGCACAGGGCTTCGTCTTCGAGGCCGTGCGCAGCCGCGGCTACCGGCTCATCCGGCGGCCGGCCGGCCTCAATCCCCTGCTCGTGCAGGCGCACCTGAAGCTGCGCACCCGGCAGTTGGACATCCTCTGCCTGCCCGAGGTCGACAGCACCAACGACGAGGCCGAGCGCCAGCTCGCCGCCGGCCGGGCCGCGCCTTTTGTCGTGCTCGCCCGCCGGCAGACCCTGGGTCGCGGCCGCCTCGGCCGCGTCTGGCACAGCGAGGACAATGGCAACCTCTACGCCAGCTTCGCCTTCCGGCCGCAGCTCGAGCCCGGCCGCATGCAGACATTCACCCTCTGGATGGGCGTCAACCTGTGTGAACTCGTGGCCAACTTCTGTCAGATCCAGCCCGGCATCAAGTGGCCCAACGACCTCTACTTCAAAAACCGGAAGTTCGGCGGCATGCTGACGGAGGCGCGCATCGACTCCGACCAGATCCGCGACCTCGTTTTCGGCCTGGGTCTCAACGTCAACAGCCCGGCCGCCGCGCTGCCGCCGGAACTCGACCGGCATGCCACCACGCTGGCCGGCAGCACCGGACATCCGCAGGACCTCAACCGGCTCACCGCCGCGATCATCGGCCGCGTGCTCTCCGCCTACGAACGGTTCGTCGAGGACGGACACCGGAGCACGTTCGCCGACCTGTGGAACCGCTTCGACATCCTGCGCGGCCGGCCGGTGACCCTCCTGCAGGGCGCCCGGCGCATCACCGGCATCGCCGGCGGCGTCGACGACGAAGGCTCCCTGCTCATCCGGGGAGAACACGGCCGGCCCCAGCGGTTTCACGCCGGCGAAGTGACGCTGGGAAAAAGCTGACGGGGCCGCCCGAGGCTTTACTCTCCCCCGCGGCACCTGCACGCTCAACCCAACCAGCCATCGCCCATGCTGCTCTGCATCGACATCGGCAACACCCACACCCACTACGGCGTCGTGGCCAACGGCCAGGCCCTGTTCCGGCGCGAGCTGCCCACGCGCCTGATCGACCATCCCTCCGAGGGTTTCGGCCCGGCGCTGGAGCGCATCGTGGCCGACCATCCGGCCCTGGAAGGCGCGGCCTTCTGCTCGGTGGTGCCCGCCGCCGACCGGCTGCTTGGCCGCGTCTTCGAGTCGCACAAGTTCGCCCGCCCCCGCATGCAGCTCACGCCGGACAAGCGCCTGGGCGTGCCCCTCGGCTACCCCAAGCCGCAGGAGATCGGCCAGGACCGCCTGGCCAACGCCGCCGGCGCACAGGTATTCTGCGGCACGCCCGCCGTCGTCATCGACCTTGGCACGGCCGTCACCTTCGACATCGTCACCCGCTCGCGCGGCTACGAGGGCGGGATCATCGCGCCCGGCCTCGACGTGATGCGCCGCTACTTGCACGAGCAGACCGCCCTGCTCCCGCTGCTCGACGATTCGCTCGAAGTGACGGGCGCCATCGGCCGGTCCACCGTCGAGGCGATGCGGATCGGCACCGTGATCGGCTTTGGCGGCATGATCCAGGCACTGCTCGACGCCGTGCTCGCCGAGCTGGCCCGGCGGGGCGAACCGATGCCAAAGGTGCTCGCCACCGGCGGCACGGCGGCGTTACTACAGAAGACCTTGCGTCATCCCTTCACCATCGTGCCCGACCTCACCCTGCGCGGCCTCGCCGCGGCCTGGCGGTTGAACGCGCCGCCGGCGTAACTCCGACGGGAAATCCCTGTCCATCGCGCCCATCCCCTCCGCATGCCCGCCGCCGATCCAGCCTCCGCCGCCCTCACCATCGAGGTCGAACACCTGGTGAAGACCTACGGCGGGGTCGCGGCGGTGAACGACGTCAGCTTCACCGTGCGGCGCGGCGAGATCGTGGGACTGCTCGGCCCCAACGGGGCGGGCAAGAGCACCACCATGCGCATCCTCACCGGCTTCCTCCCCGCCACTTCCGGGATCGTGCGCATCTGCGGCATCCCGGTGGCCTCGCGCGCGGACGAGGCCAAGCGCCATATCGGCTACATGCCCGAGAACAACCCGCTGCCCGAGGACATGCGCGTCAACGAATACCTCTACTACCGCGGCCGGCTGAAGGAGATTGCCCGCGAACGGCTCCATCCCCGGCTCGACGAGGTGCTCGAACTCTGCGACCTCAAGCGCATCCGCCACCGCATCATCGGCAAGCTGTCCAAGGGCATGCGCCAGCGCGTGGGCATCGCCGAGTCCATTCTCGGCGAGCCGGACGTGATCATCATGGACGAGCCGACCATCGGCCTCGATCCGCACCAGATTCTCATCGTGCGGGATCTCATCGGCGGGCTGCGCGGCCGCATGAGCGTCATCATCTCCAGCCACATCCTGCCGGAAATCGAGGCCACCTGCGACCGGGTGCTGATCATCAACGGCGGCCGGTTCGTCGCGCAGGGCACGCCGGCCGAGCTGCGGCGCGCGGTGCTGGGCCGCACCCACTACGAGCTCGAACTCGCGGGGGAACTGGCGGCGCTGCCCGCCGTGCTCGCGGAGGTGAACGCGACCCTGGCCCTGCAGGCCGCCACCGGGCCGGACGACGCGGGCTTCCATGCGGTGACCCTCACCACCCCCTGCGACGATGAACTGGGCGAACGCCTGCTGCAAACCCTCATCGCCCGGTCCTACCGCGTGCGGACCATCAACCGTGCGCATCCCACGCTCGAGGATGTCTTCCTCGCCGCCACCAAGCGGAGCTGGGATATCGTCGATGCGCCCGCGAGGCGGAAGGCCGGCCGCCAGGCCCCGGAAAACGGCTGACCGTCCTCCCCGCGCCCGCCCCTCGCCCTGCGCCCTCCGTCCGCGGAAAATCCCATGCGCCACTTCTTCACCATCCTCGGCCACGAAATCCGCATGCTGCTGGTCAATCCCAGCACCTACATCGCGGCCGTGCTCTTCCTGGCGATCATGGGCCTGATCTTCACCGGCCTGCTCGAGGTTTACAGCCAGGAGGCGCAGGAGGCGTCGCCCGCCTACGATTTCTTCCGGCTGTTCTGGCTGCCGGTGTTCATCATGGTGCCGCTCATGACGATGAAAAGCGTGTCCGAGGAGCGCCGCCTGGGGACGCTGGAGACCCTGCTCACGACGCCGGTTTCGACCACCGAGGTCGTGCTGGGCAAATACGGCGCCGTCTATTTTCTCTACCTGCTCTTCTGGGGCTCGACCGGCGGCCTGTTCTACATCCTGCACCGCTTCGCCACCGATGCGCGCCTGCTCGACCCCGGGACGCTGGTCGGCGGCTATCTCTATATCGCGGTGTCCGGCCTCTTCTACGTGGCGATCGGCGTGTTCGCGAGCGCCCTGGCCCGCAACCAGGCCGTGGCCGCGGTCCTGGCCCTGGCCCTGCTGTTCGCGCTGATCTTCGGCGTGCGCCTCGCGCTCGACGTCCAGCTCCTGCGGCTCGAGGCGTTCCGGACGGTGCACGCGGCTCTCGACTATGCGCAGGTGTTCCAGCACCTCAACGATTTCAGCCGCGGCATCATCGATACCCGGCATCTCTTCTTCTACCTCACCGGCACCACGCTCACGCTTATCCTCACCATCCTGGGCGTCGAGGCCAAGCTGCTCCACCACTGATCCCGCCATGCTGCCGATCGAGAGTTACCGCGCCGCCCGCTGGCTCCGGACCCTTAACCTGGTGCTGCAGGCCGCGCTTTTTCTCACGCTCTTCGGCGGGCTCAACTACCTCTCGATCCACTACCACTGGCGCTACGACCTCAGCCAGCACCGCCGCTACTCGCTCTCGCCCGAGACCGTCTCCTACCTGCACGAGCTGAAGCGGCCCGTCCGCATCGTTGTCACCCTCACGCCCGACTCCGAGAATCCCGATGCCGCCCAGGCCTACCGCGACGTGCAGAACCTGCTGCGCGAGTACCTGTACGCCTCCCAGACCAGCGAGACCGGCCGCATCCGCGTGGAATACCTCGATGTCTTCCAGCGACGCCGCGAGGCCGAAGCGCTGGGTATCGAGCAGCCCGACGTCATCCTGCTGCTCTGCGGCGACAACCGCCGGGTCGTGCATTTCAACGAGCTCTATCTCCACAAGAACCGCCGCCGGGAGGCTTTTCAGGGCGAACAGGCCGTCACGGCCGCCATTTTGGATGTGTCCAGCCCGGTGAAGAAAAAGATCTATTTCCTCGCCGGGCACGGCGAGATGGGTCTCGACGATGTCAGCCCCGCCCGCGGCCTCTCCGGGCTGCGCGACCAGTTGAGTCTGCGCAATTTCGACCTGGAAGGCCTCGACCTATCCCTGACCAAGCGCATTCCCGACGATGCCGATCTCATTTTCATTTGTTCACCCCAGGGACGGTTCCAGCCGTTCGAGGAGGAGCTGCTGCGCCAGTATCTTTCCGCGCATGCCGGCCGCATCATCCTCACGCTCGATCCGGCGCGCGAGTGCGGCCTCGACAACCTGTTCTACGACTGGGGGGTGCGTGTCGACGATGACGTCATCTACGACACCAATCCCGAGGTCATCACCGACAACAGCGAACTCATCATCCGCGCCTTTGACGGGCAGCATCCCATCACCAAGGCCCTGATCGAAAATAAGCTGCCGCTGCGGATGAGTCCGCCGCGCTCCATCCGGCCCGACCCCAGCCGGCCGCTCGATACGGCGCTCAAGGTCACCGTGCTGGCCACGTCCTCGCCAACGTCCTGGGGCGAATTCGGCTACCGCCTGAAGACCCAAGCGGCGATCGAGTTTACGGCCGGCGCCGACCTGCACGGTCCACTGGGCGTGATCGCCTCCTCCGAGCGGGTCACGGCCGGCACCCTGCCCTTCAGCGTGCCGGGGGGCCGCCTCGTGGTCATCGGCTTGGGCGACATTTTCTCCAACCGCCGGCTGGCCGACCAGGGCTGCCAGTGGTTGTGCATCAACGCCGTCAACTGGGCGGTGGACCGCGACACGCAGCTTCATATCCCGCCGCGTCCGATCGAGCGCTTCCAACTCTCCCTCTCGCAGGAGGAACTCGCCCAGCTCCGGCTGGGTCTCCTCTTCCTCCTGCCGGGTGCCGCCGCCCTCCTGGGCTTGATCGTCTACTGGACGCGGCGCCGTTGATCATCATGCCGCCGTCAGCAACCGGAACGCCGCCCGTGGAACATTCCGCCGCCCTCCCATCGGCGCGCGAGCGTCCGGTCCGTTCCTGATTCCTTCCGCCCCCGGTTTTCAACCCTTCCCGCCATGCGCACCAAAGTCACGCTCGTCCTGCTGTTCCTCAATGTCGCGCTGTTCTTCTTTATCTTCACCTTCGTGCGCAAGTGGCAAACGGACGCCCTGTGGGAGGAGAGCCGGCGGCGCGTGCTCGGTCCCGAGGCCGCCACGATCCAGTCGCTCGAAATCGCCGGCGGCCGCCTGGCCGAGCCCGCCCACATCGCCAAGCGCGCCGACGGCTGGATGCTCACCAAACCGATCGAGTGGCCCGCCAATCCGCATGCCGTCAGCCGCATGCTCAACGAACTGATGTTCCTTGAGCATGAGACCAGCTTTCTGGTCAAGGATCTCTCCAAAAGCGGACTCACGCTGGCTGACTACGGCCTGGATAAGCCCCGGCTCACGCTGACGTTCACCGCCGGTCTGGACGGCGCGCCCCTCAAGACCGTCGCCCTCCGGGTCGGCGACACCACCAAGGTCGGCAACCGTCTGTATGTCCTTTCGCCCGACGGCGAGCGCATCCACGTCGTCGGCCGCGGCCTGATCGACAGCCTGGCGCTCACGCTCGACCAGCTCCGGGCCGACACGATTTTCAACATCCCCCTCTTCGAGGTGCGCTCGTTCAACCTGCAGACCGGCGCGCCCGCCAACCTGCGCATCCGCCTCCGTCGCGACGGTCCCCTCTGGTCGTTTGAAGCGCCCATCCTCACCCGCGCGGACCGGACCGAAGTCGAACTGGCGATCAACGGCCTCAATGCCCTGCACACCCGGTCGTTCATCGATCCGGCCGCGGTCCCGCCTGACCAGACGGGTCTCACCAATCCCGCCTTCCGGCTCACGCTCGAAGGCAACGGCCGCCGGGAGACGCTGCTGCTCGGCAGCCCCGTCGTTCCGACGGGGACGGAAGCCAAACCGGCCAATGCCGGCGCCGGGGAGGCCGCGACGGAGACGGCTTCAAGTTTCTATGCCAAGATGGAGGACCGGGCGCCGATCTTCACCGTGGAGTTCCCGGCCGGTCTCTTCGCCATCCTGCGCAACGCCCAGGAACAACTCCGCGACAAGCATCTGCTCAGCTTTGACCCGCGCGCCCTCACCTCCCTCACGCTCACGGCCCCCAACCGCCCCGAGCTGACCCTGCAGCGGTTGGAGACCGGCCAGCAGCCGCTGGATACCGATCCCTGGCAGATCGTCGTCCGCGCCACCAACCAGGCACCCCAAATCCTTGCCGCCGACCGCATGCTCGTCCAGCGGATCATCCAGCAGCTCTATCTGCTGCAGGCGCAGCGATTCCTCCGGGATGCGCCGCAGGCCATCGAACTCGAAAACTGGGGTTTCAACCGCCCCGAGCGCGAGATCACGCTGAACTTCGCCGTCAAGGGCACGTTTGTGCCGGGCGGCTTTCCGACCGCCGCGATGCCCTCCTCGGTCACCCTGTTGCTCGGGGTCGCCAGCGAACGGGAAAACCGCGTCTACGCCAAGCTCGCGAGCGAGCCGTTCGTCTATCTGGTCGATCCGGAAATCCTGCGCGAGACGCCGGTCACGGCGAATTACTATCGCGACCGGCTCCTGCGCGAGTTGCCGGCCGGGGCGCGGGTCATCGGCCTGACCCTCACCGACATCGCGGCGAAGACCGCACTGTTCTCCCGCCAGCTGAAGGACGAGGAGACCTGGAGCCAGGCGCTTGCCGCGGAGCCCGAGGCGAGGCGGGCCGCCCTGCTCGCGCTGCTGGAACAACTGCGCAGCCTGCGGGCGAAAAACTTCGTGCTCGATTCCTTCCCGCCGTCGGTCGAGGTCGCCGGGGAGCTCCGGCCCTGGAAATACTCGCTCGAGGCCACGCTGGCACTGGTCGGCGGCGCCGGCGCCCAGACGGCCACCAGCACCCTGTTCTTCATCGAACGCACGGGCGGAGGCACGCAGCTGGCCGGCTCCCAGGAATTCAATGCCGTGTTCGAGGCGGACCAGAAACTGATCGACGCGCTTTTCACCCTCACGTCCGGCCTCCAGGATCCCGGCCCGCCGGCATCGGCGCCGGCGGCAACACCGGCGGCGGAATCCCAGCCCACGGCGGCCGGCTCCTAGCCCATGCGCCCCGCCTCCATCGCGGAACCGGACTGATGCGCTTCCCACCCAGCGGCCCCGGCTCATGAATCTCAAGCGGCCCACCGTGTTCGCGCTGCGCTGGTGCGGTTCGTGCGTTCTGCTCACCGCCTGCTGGGCGGTCTGGCTGGCCCTGTCCGCCCTGCTGGCCGTGCAGATCTGGATCGCCACCCACCGCGAGCTGGCCCTGCCCGCCTTTGCCCTGCGGGCCCTCGAGGACCGGCTGGGGGCTTCGCAGGTCACGGCCCGCTTTGGCCGCGCGGTGTTCGACCCCACCGGCCGCGTCGTGATCGGGGACGTGCAGCTTTTCTCCTCCAATCTCCCGACGCCGCTGGTGACCATCCGCGCCGCCTACGCCCGCCTTGATTTCTGGGCCCTGCTCGTCGGCGAGTTCCGCCTGCATGAACTCCGGCTCACCGGCGTCGACCTGCATCTGCCGGCCATGCTGTCGCCCTCGGGTACGGATGAGGCCGTGGTGAGCGATCTGGATGGCGTGTTCCATCCGGCGCGATCCGATTACGGCATCGATCTGTGCACCGGCCGCGTCGCCGGGCTCGCCGTCAGCAGCCGGGGCACGTTTCACCTGCCGGCGGCAGTCCCTCCGCGCGCCGGTTCGCTGCCGATGCTCGATCTGCTGTTCCAGCGTTACCTCACCACCGGCCGCAAGCTCGCCGCGTTGCGCCCCTGGTTCGATGCCCTGGAGGATGCGCGCCTGCAGCTGGTGCTTACGCCGTCGGAGGACCGCGGCGCCCTGGTGGGCGCCGATTTTTTCGCCCGCGCCTTCCATCCGGCGGCGCCCTGCACGGTGGCCGCCGGGCGCATCCATGCGGTTTTTCCCCTGCTGGGCGGGACTCCTGCCCCCGTCCAGGCGCGATTCGAAGCGGAGCGGGTGGAATGGAACGACCAGGCGCGGGCCGACCGGTTGCGCGTCGACCTGGCCGGTATGCTGGCGCCGGATCATTTTGTTTTCACGCCGCAAACCGCCCGCGTGACCGCGGCCCGGGGCGAGCTGCTGTCCAGCAGAATGCCGGCCGTCCCCTTCGAAGCCCTCTGCCTCGCGGCAACGCTGGAGCGATTTCCGCGCCTGCAGGGGAACCTGTCCGCCCGGGTCGGCGGTTCCGCCGTGACGGCTCGCGGCGAGGTGAACGTCCAGGCGGGCGAGGGGGCGCTCGAACTGGCCGGTTCGCTCACCCCGGCTCTGCTCGATCTCGCCCGGGACAGATCCGGCCTGGCGGCGCTCAGGTGGGTGGAATTGAGCGAGCCGGCGGCGGTTCACGCAAAAGTCGAGCTGGCGCCGGGCTGGAAGCCCGTCCGCGCCGAGGCCGATGTCTCCGTCCGCCAGGTCACGGCGCACGAGGTGCGGCTCGACGCCGCCGGCGGGCACGTGACGTATGCCGGCCACGATTTGCGTGTCACAGAGCTGCTGCTGCTCCAGGGGGCCAACGAGGCGCGCGGCTCCTACACGATGGACACCGCCACGCGCAACTACCGTTTCCTCCTGCAGGGCCGGCTGCGTCCGCCCGACATCGCCGGGTGGTTCAAGGCGTGGTGGCCGCGGTTCTGGAGCCGTTTCGATTTCACCGCCGCCCCGCCCTCCGCCGATGTCGACGTGACCGGACGCTGGGGCGCGCCACCGCTCACCACGGTCTTCTGCCAGGTCGATGCCGCCCACCCGGCCATTCGCGGCGTGCCGTTCGACCGGGCGCGCACGACGCTTTTCTTCCAGGCCAATGAGTATCACGTGTTCGCGTTCGCCGCCGAGCAGGCCGGACACTCCGCCCGTGGCTCCTTCACGCTGGAAGTCGACCGCCCGCATGCGACCTATCGCACGCTGGATTTCGACGTGGTTTCCGGCCTGGATCCCGCCGAATGCGCCCGGCTCTATGGCCCGGCGGGCACGGCGCTCGCAGCGCCCTACCGGTTTGACAAGCCCCCGGCGGTGCATGCGGTCGGGCACCTCAAAGGTCCGGCGGCTCCCGGCGGACCCCATGCGCGGGTGAACGCCACGCTCGAATCCCACGACCGTTCTGTTTTCCACGGTCTGCCGCTGGAGGGCGTGAAATTCACTGCCGATTATGACGACGGTTCCCTGGACTTGCGCCAGGTCCAGGTGAGCTTCGCGGGCGGCACCGCCAGCGGCCAGGCCCGGCTCGACGGCCCCCCCGAGGCCCGCGTCCTCGCTTTCGATGCGATGCTCAACGGAGCGGATCTCGCGCGGATCGTGGGTGCGGTCGACGAGTTCCGTACCGCCGGCAAGCCGCCGGCCGCCGAACGCCCCCAGAGCCGTTTCCTTGGCCACGCCGTCGGCGGCCGGCTCGATGCCGCGCTCACGGCCGAGGGGCGCTACGGGCAGCCGTATAGTTTCCACGGGAACGGCAACTTCGCCCTCGCCAGCCGGGACCTGGGCGAAATCCATCTGCTCGGACTGCTGTCCGAGCTGCTCAGCAAGACCCTGCTCAATTTTACCTCGCTGCGGCTCGATACGGCCCGCGGCAACTTCAAACTCGAGGGCAACAAACTGGCCTTTCCCCAGGTCAAGCTTACCGGCCCGACCGCGGCCATTGACGCGCGGGGCGACTATCTGCTCGACGCCAGGACGCTCGATTTCAACGCCAAAGTCTTTCCGTTGCAGGAAAGCGGATTCGTGCTCACCGATGCGTTGGGCGTCCTGCTGACGCCGCTGTCCAGCGTGCTCGAACTCAAGCTCACCGGGCCGCTCGAAAAACCGTCCTGGGCGTTTCTCTTCGGACCGACGAACCTCCTGCGCGCGCTGACCAAGCCGCCCGGCGGAGCGCAGCCGGCAGCGCCGGCGCCCGGCCCCTCCGCAAAGGAGCCGCCGGAAAACTCTTCCCCACCGGAGCCCCAGCCGTGAGTCCCGGAGACCGATCGCCTCCCTGCGGCTCCAGCACCGGCGTGGCGGATACTTGAGCGCACCGTCGCGCAGGCGCAGCGGGGGTTCTTTGACCGGCATTCGCAGGGCGAGACGCGATAAAGCAGGGATAATCCACTCCACCCATTCGGTCCTGGCTGCAGCGCGCAGGATATATTTATGTGCATGACTACGGCCAGAAACACGTTGCGCCAGGATGCGAGCGCGCCTAGCTAGGTCCTGCTTTGGCAATGGCCCGCCGTATCCCCATCCCTGGCGACAGGCTCACCCGTGCATCAATGTTCGGCGCCGCGGTGCTTGTCCTGATCGGGGCGCTGGTGCTGACAGGCTGGGCGCAGCGGATCGACCTGCTGATGCAGTTCCAGCCGGGCTATATGCCGATCTCTCCCAATCTGGCGCTCAGCCTCGTGGTGCTCGGGATCGTGCTGCTGGTGCTGGAATGGCGGATCAACCGTGCCGTCTGGCTGGCCGCGCTGCCGGCGCTCATCGGGGGGCTCACCTTGGCGCAATATGCGTCCGGCTGGAATCTGCACATCGACGAATTCCTTCTGCCGGCCCGCGTTCTCGCTGACCCGGCCGCCGCCGGCCGCCTGTCCCGCCTGACCGCGCTTTCCCTCCTCGGCTCCAGCCTGTGCCTGCTCTGGCTCGACGTGCCGTTGGGAACGCGATACCGGCCGCTGGGCATCGCCCTAACCTCGTCGCTGATCATCTCCATCGGGCTGGCGCCGCTGCTCGGACGGTTGTTGGGACTGTCGGAAGTCACCGCCTGGAATCAGGTCCTCCGCCCTTCTCCGTTCAGCGCCCTGTGCCTCGTCCTGCTCGGACACTTGCTGCTGAGCCGGGTCTGGCGCGACGATCCAGCCCGGGCCTCCGGCCCACCCAACTGGCTGCCGGTACCCATAATCGCGACGGGCATCACGCTCACCCTGTTATTTACGGCGGCCCTGCGCGACCGGGAGCTGGGTTTTGTCCGCTCGACCACGCAGCTGACCATCGACAACACCGCCACCGTGCTCAACTACGAGCTGGATAATGAAGCCAAGGCACTCCAGCGGATGGCGGCGCGCTGGACGCAATCCGACCGGCTCACCCCTGCCCTGCGCGACCAGGATGGTGAAGCCTACCAGCAGGATTTCCCCGCCCTGCGGTCGCTCGTCTGGGTCGACGAAACCCGGCACACCCGCTGGATTTATCCGGAGCAAGGCAATGAGCACTTCCTGGAATACGACCATGGTCAGGACCCGTTGCATCGCGCCCTGATCGAGCAGGTGCTCGGCGCCGGCCGGCTGGCGTTCTCCCCTCTCATCCCGCTGCCGATGGGCGGTCAGGGATTCCTGATCTGTGCGTCCCTGCCCGCGACCGACGGGGTCAGGACGGAGGTGCTGCTGGGGGAATTCTCTTATCCCGTCCTGCTTGAAGCCGTCGAAAAACGCCTGCATCTTTCCACCTTCTACGCGGTGACGATCGCGGTTGACGGCCGGCCGGTGTTCGAGCGATCGCCACCCGATCCCGTCCGGGAAAACCTGCGCGAAGAATCGACCTTCAATCTTTTCAACCAACGCATCCGCATCGGCCTCGCCCCCTCCGAAGCCGCGCTCCGGCGCAGCCGCCATCTGTTCCCCGAGCTGGTCACCGGCCTCGGGCTCGGCCTGAGCCTGCTGCTGGGCATTGTCGCCCATCTGGGGCGCACGGCCCATGCGCGCCACCGCGCCGCCAAGGAGGCCAACAAGCGGCTGGTGGCGGAGAACGAGGAGCGCCGCCGCGCCGAACTGGCGCTGCGCGCCAGCCAGGCCGCCGCGCGCAAACTCTCGCTGGTCGCCAGCAGCACCGACAACCTCGTGGCCATCACCGGCCCCGCCGGCCGCCTTGAATGGATCAACGACAGCTTCGCCCGGCAGCTCGGTTTCAGCCTCTCCGAGGTGATCGGCCGCCACCTCACGCAACTGCTGGTCAGCCCTGACACCGACTCCGCCCTGGTCGTCCGCCTGCGCGATGCCTTGCAGCAGGGCGCGCCGTTCAATTCGGACCTGCTCTGTCACGCCCGCGCCGGCCGGCGCTATCACCTGCACCTGGACCTGCAACCCGTCCGCAGCGACACCGGCGCCATGGAGAACTTCATCGCGATCCTCACCGACGTCACCGCGCGCGTGGAGACCGAAAACCACCTGCGTCGCGCCAAGGAGGAGGCCGACGCCATGTCGCGGGCCAAGTCGGAGTTTCTCGCCTCGATGAGCCACGAGATCCGCACGCCGATGAACGGCGTGCTGGGCATGACGGGCCTGCTCCTCGAAACTCCGCTGAACGGCGAACAGCGCGACTGCGTGAACACCATCCAAGCCAGCGGCGAGGCGCTGCTATCCATCATCAACGACATTCTCGACTTCTCGAAGATCGAGGCCGGAAAGATGGAGCTGGAGCAGCATCCTTTCGAGCTGGCCGCCTGCCTTGAGGAGGCGCTCAACCGGTTCGCCGTGCAGGCGGCGGCGAAGCACATCGCCCTCGCCTACTTCATCGACCCGGGCGTGCCGGCCTGGATTGTGGGCGATGTCACCCGCCTGCGGCAGGTCATCGTCAACCTCCTCAACAATGCCATCAAATTCACCCCCCACGGCCACGTCTCCGTCGAGGCGCGGCGGGCGGAGGCACCGGCGCCCCGCGGCGGATCGAGCGCCGGATTGGCCGCCAGCGAACCCTGCCTCCTCGAGATCGCGGTGCGGGACACCGGCATCGGCATCCCCTCCGAAAAACAGAACCTGCTTTTCCGGCCGTTTTCGCAGGTCGACTCCTCCTCCACGCGCAAATACGGTGGCACCGGCCTCGGCCTCGTCATCTGTGAACGGCTGTGCAGTCTCATGGGTGGTGCGATTAGTGTCGAGAGCGAGCCGGACCACGGCTCGGTGTTCACCTGCACGGTTCCCGTGCAGCCCATCTCCCCTTCCAGCCGGCCGCCGTCCGAAATGATTCCCGCGACGCTGAAGGGAAGCCGGGTGCTGGCGGTCGACGGACACGCCGCCAACCGCCGCTTTCTCTCGCTCATCCTCGAAGAAGCCGGACTCGCCTGCCAGGTGGTGGAATCGGCGCAGGCGGCGCTCGCCGCGGCGGCGCGCATGCCGGCGCCGGCCTTGCTCATCACGGATCAGTTGCTGCCGGATGGCGAGGGCCGGCAGCTGGCCTTTGACCTGCGGAAACTCTGGCGGCAGCCGCAACTGCCGGTCCTGCTCCTGCTGCCCGCCGACGACTCGCTCCCTCCGGTGGTGCTCGCCGGTCTCGCGCCGGCGCTCCACCTTTTCAAGCCGCTCAAGATTTCGCCCCTGCTGCTGGCGATCCGCTCGTTCTTCGCCTCCCCACCCGCCACCTGAACCACCGGGTCGGCCGGCGATTCAAAGCCATCGCTGCAACTCCGCCCTCTCCGGGGTCCGGCCGGGATCGTCCACCAGGTTGCGTTCCTCGCCGGGATCGCGCGCCAGGTCAAAAAACAACCAGGGCGTGCCGTCCTCGTTGAGGATCAGTTTGTGCGACCGCGTGCGCACGCCGCGCCAGGGACGGTCGCACTGGTGCGGCAGCCGCACCACGCCGGGCATGGAGATGCGCTGCATCTCGGTTCCGCGTTTTGGGTTCTGGATTTTGGGTTCGCCGGCACCGGCCCATTCCAGGGCCCAACGCGGCAAATCGAGCAGCGAGACCAGCGCATTGCTGGTTTTTCCCGGCCCGGAACCCTCCGGCCGTGCCCCGCGCACCAGCAGGGGCACGCGCACGCTCTCCTCGTGCGGCCAGCCTTTGCGGAACAGACCGTGGGCCCCGTGCATGTCGCCATGAACGGAGGTGAACACCACCACCGTGTTTTTCCGGGGCGTTTGCGCCAGCAACCGGCCGACCGCCTGATCCGTCGCCTCGAGATGCGCATAATATCCGGCCAGTTCGCGGCGGGCCCTCGCCTCCACCTCCCCGCCGCGCGGCACGTTGGGCGGCAGCAGGAGCGCCCGGGGATCGCGGGGTGCCACGTCCGCGGCCGGCGCCTCGTAGGGCGGATGCGGGGGCTCCAGACTCACCACGCAAAACCACGGCCGGCGAGCCGCCCGGAGGCGGGAGACCGGAGACGGGAGACCTTCCGCGCCTCCACCCTCCCTCTTTCCGGTTTCCGGTCTCCGGTTTCCGGTCTCCCAAATCCACGCGCCCGCCCGCGCACACACCACCGCGGATTGATAGCCCGGAAATTGCACCGGTTCCGGGAGCCGCGAGCCGTGCAGCCACGGATCGTTCAGCAGGAATCCGCTTTCGAAGCCCTCCCAGAACTCGAACCCGCCGCGCCGGGCCGGCGGCACCACGATCTGCGCATGCGCCTCGCCGACAAGCGGGGCTCCGGGATCACGCCGGTAAAGATGCCACTTGCCAAAGAACGCCGTGACGTAACCCCGCTCGCGCAGCCGGTGGGCGACGGTGCGGGCCTGCTGGGGAAGCGGATCGTAATAGTCGCGCACGCCATTCTCGGGCGATGCCATTCCGGTGAGCAGGGCCGCGCGGGCAAACGGTCCGAAGGGATGCGGGGTCACGGCCTGGACATAGTTGACCGCCTCCGCCGCCAGCGCATCGAGGTGAGGCGTGCGGGCGTTGGGATCGCCGGCATAACCCGTTGCCGGTCCGCGCCACTGGGTGGTGACAATCCACAGGATGTTGGGCGGAGGCGGGGGCATGAATTGGCGCTCAGCGTGGGCTCAAATCTCGACCGCTGCAAACGCGGTTTCTCCCCGCCGCCATGTTCGGTGGTAACGTAATACGTTGCCAACAGCCCGGGAAGGACAATGGCCGCTCAGGGTTCACCGCGCCGGCGGCGACACGGGATGCAGGTTGCCGCGCCAGAGTTCGCGGTAAAGAGGATGCCCGGGACGAGGGATCCGGCTCTCGTCAAAATCGCAGGCCGCGACGTAATCGAAGCCGTAGTGAAACGCGGCCAGCAGCAGGCGCTCGGAGAATTTGCCGCGCGCGTGGAGGGCGTGGCGGCACCAAGCCAGATAATCGATGCCCGTCTCGAGGTTGGCGCGCCAGGCCCACACCGCGGGCTCATAGGGCCGGCTGGAGACGGTGGCCCACGAAGCGGGCTTGAGCTGGAGCAGGCCCCGGGCCTCGCCGTTGCGCGCCCGGGCGTCGAAATTGGATTCAGCGGCGACCAGGGCATAGATAAAGGCCGGATCCAACCGGTAGCGCGCCGCCGGCGGCTGGATCGCCCGCCAGACCTCGCGGCGGTCGACCGGCTCGCGCCGGGCGGTGCAACCGGCGGCAAGCAGAACGAGGAGCGCAAGGACGGTGCGTTTCACGCATCCGGGAGCCTCGCGCAAAGTGGCGCCGACAGTCCAGGTCGGAACCGCGTTGATCATGCAACCCCCACGAGGCAAGTGGCGCCGAACTTGTTCAGACTGCCGGGACCGTGCCGGTAGTCATCCTGCTTCAGCCCCATTCCCATTCCCCGATCCCTGACGCAGCGCGTCGGTCTTCTGCGCGAGGCGAAAGATCCGGCGGGCGTTGTCGTGCATGATGAGGTCCACCAGGTCCAGGGCATCCGCGAGCTTGAGCCAGCCTTCCTCCACCAGTTCCGACAGCGCCTGCGCGATGCCGCGGCGGGCCAGGGCGGCGTGGCCCAGCACCGGTTCCACGTGGAGGTAATCGCCGCCAAACGGGAGCAGCTTGTTGGCCGGCGCCGTGACGATGTGTTTTTTGAGATAATCCTTGGCCGCCACGGGATTGATGATCCACGACCAGCACATGTCCACGTGCGCGTTGGTCCAGTGCTTGGCCACGGAGAGCAGTTCCTCGTAGTACGGATAGCAGATGTGCATAAAAACGAACTGCGCGTCGGGCGCCAAACGGCAAAGCTCGGCCGCCGAATCCGCGTTGAGCCGCAGCCGCGCCAGCGGCATGGAGTTCTGGCCCGCGTAGTAGCCGGTGTGCAGTTTCACGGGAAGATTGTGGGCGGTCGCCCGGTCCACCGCATACCAGAACAGGTGGTCCTCCAGCCGCTTACGCTCGGCGTCGGTGACCGGCTCCTTTTGCAGCGTCTTCCTGAAGACAGGCTCGGCTTCCTCGGCCGGCACGCGCGCGTAATCGATGTCGCGGCTGTAGGCGTTTTGCGACTTCACCGCCACGGCGTACTTCGCGTAGCGGTCAAACCACCAGTCGATCACGCGGTGCCAGTCCGCCAACGCCTTCACCTCGATGCCCGTGGGTGGGGCGTACTGGTTGAAGTCCGGCCCGGCGAACATTCCGACGATGCCGAGGTCGTACATCAGGAGCGCCGGCATGTCTGACTGCTTGAACGGCTCGCCCATCACCCGGTTGATCTGGCAGGACTCGATTTTGGCGCGATCCTGCAGGATTTGTTGGTAGAAACCGGGGCGCCGCGTCTGCTCATAGCCGCTCTGGACGGCAGCGACGCTCTGCTCCGTCAGGTCTTCCACGGCGTAAAGTTCCCGCATCGAAATTCGCACCGCTTGGGCATAGCCGGTGTTCCTGACCGCCGGCCAGTAGGGCGCAATCAGTTGCCACTTCGCCAACGGATCAACCTTGGGGGACAGAAAACGGTCCATGTCGGCCCTGGGCATGCCCGCGGTCAGAAAGTCCGAGTCCAGGTAGTGGCTGAAAAGCAGCGCCCAGTCGTCGCATGGCACCCAGGGGGGCGAAGCTCCTTGCAGCCGCTCCTTCTCCTCGAGCAAGTGCTCATGCGTGTCGATGAGCGGCGTCTGGAGGACACGCTCTGAGATCAGCTTGCGCGCGCCAGATGCCGAAAGAGCCGGGCCCGGATCGGGCGCCGCGGTGGCAGCGCCGCCCGTGCTTTGACCGAGTGCGGCAACGGCAACTCCAACCGCGCCGATGCCCTTGAGGGCCGCCCGGCGCGAAACGAATTTCTGGGTGTTCATGGAAAACTGAGAGGAAACCGGATTTCCCGTGGGAGAGGTTTATGGTGTTGGAGGGACAAGCAGCGTTTGAGCTGTGAAAACAAATGACGCTGGCCTCTTTAATTCGCAGCAACAGCCACCTCTGGGAAGCACCTCATGATCAAACCGGGCCAGGGGCTCTTCAAATCGTCAGGCACCCCCATGCTACTGGACTGACACCTCCACGATCCCCACCCCGGGACCGCCGTCAACACCGGAAACAATGGCGGTATCGGCACCGGGAGGGATGGACCGCCGGGCCGTCCGCAGATGACGCGTTTCACACAACGGGGATTCTCGCGCCACATCGCGCCGCCGCCAAGGCAATGCTGACGGCGGTCCGAATCGTCACGGCGATCTGGGTTTGCGTTGATTGTCGCCGGCCTCGGCGAGGCCGGGCATCCGGGTCGCCGACCCAACCGGCGACGGGGGCGTCGCCGCTCCATCTTTGGAGACGCGACGCCTTCGCCAGTCTCCGCCAAGCCCACGGCGCGGCCCGTCCAACAAGCGCAGCCTCGCCGTAGCCCACAGGGCGAAGGCGGGTCGCGTGTTTTGCGGCTGGGGGTCGAATAATCCCGGCCTCACCGAGGCCGGCGACAGGGGGCGGCAGCGTGTCACCCTCGCTGCATGCCGCACGCAGCATGGCAACGATCGAGGCGGCGGCTTATTCCAGCCGCCGGAAAACCAGCGAGGCGTTCTGGCCGCCGAAGCCGAGGTTGTTGCTCAGCACGGCCCGCACCGGCACGGTCCGCTTGACGTTGGGCACGTAGTCGAGATCGCAGTCGGGATCGGGTTCCTCGTAGTTGATCGTCGGCGGCACCTCGCCGGTCTGGATGGTCTTGGCGCAGATCACCGACTCGAGGCCGCCGGCCGCGCCCAGCAGGTGACCGGTCATCGACTTGGTGGAGCTGACCATGAGCTTGCGGGCGTGGTCGCCAAAAACCTGCTTGATGGCCAGGGTCTCGAACTTGTCGTTGTAGGGCGTGGAGGTGCCGTGGGCGTTGAGATAGTCGATCTCGTCCGGACGCAGCCGCGCCACGGCCAGCGCGCGGGTCATGGACAGCGAAAGGCCGCGGCCCTCGGGATCGGGTTGCGTGATATGAAAGGCATCGCAGGTGGCGGCGTAGCCGACGAGTTCGCAGTAGATGCGGGCGCCCCGGGCCCGCGCGTGCTCGAGGGTCTCCAGCACAAGGATGCCCGCGCCTTCGCCCATGATGAAGCCGTCGCGCTGCTTGTCGAAGGGACGACAGGCCTTGTGCGGTTCGTCGTTGCGCGAACTCATCGCCTTCATCGAACAGAAGGACGCATAGGAAAACGGGGTGATGGCCGCCTCGCTGCCGCCTGCGATCATGATGTCGGCTTCGCCCCGGCGCATGGCATGGAAGGCTTCGCCGATGGCATGGGCGGACGTGGCGCAGGCGCTGACCACGGCGAAATTGGGGCCGCGCGCGCCGAACTCGATCGCCACAAGGCCGCTGCACATGTTGCCGATGAGCGAGGGAATCGTGAAGGGCGACACTTTGCGCGGACCGCGCTCCCACAGTACCTTGAGCTGGTGCTCATAGGTGTGCATGCCGCCGATCCCCGAGCCGATGATGACGCCCATGCGGTCGCCGTTCTCCGCGGAAGGCTTGAGGCCGGCATCGGCCACCGCCTTCTTGGCCGCGACAAAGCCGAAATGCGTGTAGCGGTCGTTGCGGCGGATCTCCTTCGGATCCATGTGCGTGGTCGGATCGAAGCCGAGCGCCTCCGCGCCGATCTGGCAGGTATAGTCGGCCGGGTCGAACTGGGTCACGCGGGCAATGCCATTCTTGCCGGCGAGGATGTTGGCCCAGAAGGCATCCACCTCAAAGCCGAGTGAAGCGATCACACCCAGGCCGGTGACAACAATCCGCGGGACAGTGGGATCGGAATCCATGGATACAAGAAGGCGTCCTACCGAAAAGTTCCCCCGGGAAACACGGTAGAACGCCGCGAGGATGGTGCGAAAGAGATAATTATTTCGAAGAGGACTTTTCTTCGATGTACGCGATCACGTCGCCGACCGTCTGGAGTTTTTCGGCGTCGGATTCGGGGATTTCTCCCTTGATCTCATCCTTGAACTCTTCCTCAAAAGCCATGATCAGCTCGACAGTGTCGAGCGAATCGGCGCCCAGATCGTCAAGGAAGGACGCTTCCGGGGTGATCTGCTCTTCGTTAACATTCAATTGGTTAACGATGATCTCTTTGACGCGTTGTTCGATGGTTTTCTGATCAGCCATATTGGATTAGGGCAAGGGTTCGGGCTGCTCTTTGGCATCACATCACCATGCCGCCGTCAACGGTAAAAACTTGGCCGGTGACATATCCCGCCTCCTCGGAGCACAAAAAGGCGGCCACATGGGCCACATCGGCCGGTTCACCGAACCTCTGCAGCGGAATAAATTGCAGGGCGGCTTTCGTCACTTCCTCGCCCAGGCCGGCGGTCATGTCGGTTTTAATGAACCCAGGCGCAACCACATTGCAGGTGACGCTCCGGCGGGCGAATTCCTTGGCGATGCTCTTGCTGAAGCCGATCAGGCCGGCTTTGGCCGCGGAATAATTGGCCTGGCCGGCGTTGCCCGTGAGGCCCACCACGGAGGCGATGTTGACGATGCGTCCCCAGCGTTTCTGGGTCATGGCCCGGCCGAGGTGTTTCGTCCAATGATAGCAGCTGGTGAGGTTGGTGGTCAGCACCGCGTTCCAGTCGTCCTCCGACATGCGGAACAGCAGTCCGTCGCGCGTGATGCCCGCATTGTTGACGAGGATATCGATCGTGCCGAATTCGGCGAGCAGGTCCGCCGACGCCTTGGCCACGGCGGCGCCGTCAGCCACGTCCACCGGCAAAGCCCGGGCCTTGCCGCCGGCGGCCTGCAGGGCGGTGGCGACCGCGCCGCAGCTCGCCGCGTTCTTGCTGACACAAATGACAGTGACGCCGTGCTGCGAAAGCTCCTCGGCAATGGCCTTGCCGATGCCCCGGCCGGCCCCGGTGACAAGCGCGATGCGGTTATTGAAGGTCATGGCCGCAAGTAGCATGAATTGAAAAGGAATGGGCGAGCCGATTTTTTCGTCCCCTGGCGGGAAATTCCGCGGGAACCTCATTCCTGGCTGCCGCAGCCGGTTCCCTGCCGAGGAGCGTGTCGGGCTTCGCCCGTCCGCTCCTGACAGACGGCGGACGCCGTTTGGTGCAGCACGGCGAGTTTTCTTCCGATTGGGGGGGGGGGAGAAGTTTTGAACTTTGGGGTCGGTCTTGCGTCAGAGAGGCATGCCCGCCCGTTCTGCTGGCCAGCAGAATGATCGTAGACCGCGAGACCCCAATGCTGCTGCCGCCCGATCTGCGCGATCGGGTGCCGGCGGTTCATGCTGCGCGGGCTGGAGAAAGTGTCGTTGGAGTGGGTCCTCGTGACGCTGTCCGATAACCTGCGACGCGATTTTGCGGGTCTTGACTGCATAGATCCGGCTGAAGCGGGCATGGCCGGCAGAAGTCTCATGAATTCAGCTAGTAAGGCGGCTGGAAAACGCTTACGGTGCAGTTCCCGGTGAACATGTCCGCCGGCAGGAACAATGCATGGCCGGCCGTCATCCTGACGACCGGCTGCAAGAAATTCCTTTGCGCGAGGTGAAACAACTTTCTAACAAGGAGATCGATTACAGTTCCGGTGGCTGCCCGACAAGCCGCACTGCCAGCTGAAACCACGCCCGCCTATGAAGACAACGCTCAACTTTCCCACCGCCGTCCTGCTGCTGGCCCGCGCCGCCGCGGCGGGGCTGGCCGCCTCCCTGTCCGCGGCACCGCTCATGGAAACCACGGCGATCCACGCCCAGCCCGACGCCGCTTCGCCGGCCATCGGTTATCTCAAGGCCGGCACCGAACCGGCGGCGGCCAACGCCACCGCCCCGGAAGGCTGGATGGCCATCGAGCTGCCCGGCCCGCATGAGGCCTACGTGAACAACAATGACTTCAGCAAGAGCCTTGACATCCATGCCGGCGCCGCGATCCGGCTTCAGCCCAAGGCCGACGCCCCGGTTCTGACCACCATGCAGGAGGGGGACAAGGTCGAGATCACCGGCCTGCGCAGCGGCTGGACCCAGATCAAGCTCGCCAAGACCATTCCCGGCTACATCCGGATCGGCGGCGCACCGTCAGCGCCGCCGGCCGCCATCCAATCAATCCCCGCCGCGCCGCCGGCATTGACCGCCGGCCCGTCCACGCCGGTCATCAGCAGCGGGCCCGCCGCCGCGCTGCCGCGGATGTTTCAGGGCGTGTTTGCCGAAACCAAGCGCATTCTGCTCATCGGGCCTCGCCGCGATTACGCGTACCAGCTCAACAACCTGGACGGCCGGCGCATTGCGTTTCTCGATGTCACCAGGCTGCTCGCCACCGATAAAATGGAGCCGTACGTCGGCCGTTCCGTGACCGTCGCCGGCGTGCTCAGGCAAACCCCCGACGGGAAAAACCTCGTGATCGAGGTCGAAACCCTGGAACTCAAATAAACCTTTTCCGGCCGGCCGACTTTGCTGCGGCCGGTCTTTTGTTTTTCTCATGGAGCTGATCGACGGCAACAAGATCGCGGCGGATATCGTCGCCGAACTCAGGGGCGCCGTGGCCGCCCTGCCGGGCCGCAAGCCCTGCCTCGCGCTCGTGCGCGTCGGAGAGGATCCGGCCTCGGTCTCCTACGTGAAGAAGAAGGAAAAGACGGCCGCCGAGATCGGCATCGAGAGCCGGGTGATCCTGCCGCCGCCCGCGATCACGCAACCCGAGCTGTTCGCCCTGATCGACCGGCTCAATGCGGACCCAGCGGTCGACGGCATCCTGGTGCAATCCCCGCTGCCGGAACCGATCGATGAACTCGCGGTTTTCCGGCATATTGCGCCCGCCAAGGACGTCGACGGGCTCGGCACCATGAATCTCGGCAAGATCGCGCAGGACGACGACTCGGGTTTCGTGTGCTGCACGCCCGCCGGCATCATGGAACTCCTGGCCCGCAGCGGCGTCCGGCTGGCCGGCAAGCATGTCGTCGTGATCGGGCGCAGCCTGCTCGTCGGCAAGCCGTTCGCGCTGCTGGCCATGCAGAAAAAACCGGAGGCCAACGCCACCGTGACCGTCTGCCATTCGCGGACCGCCGGCCTGGCCGCCCTCGCCCGCCAGGCCGACGTGCTCATCGCGGCCATCGGCCGGCCGGAGTTTGTCACCGCCGACATGGTGCAACCCGGCGCGATCGTGATCGACGTGGGTGTCAACCGGGTGCCCGATCCCGCGAGAAAAACCGGCTACCGCCTCGTCGGCGACGTGCATTTCGCCTCGGTGGCGCCGCGGGCCGGAAAGATCACCCCCGTGCCGGGCGGCGTCGGGCCGATGACCGTCGCCCTCCTGATGCAGAACACCCTCAAGGCCTACCGGCAGCAGCATCCCGCCTGACCGGCGCAGGGCGACCTTGCCATCGCTTCCAACTCCCGCTTCAATATCTCCCGCATGTCCGTGCCCAATATCCTCGTGGTGGACGACCAGCCCATCAACGTCCAGCTCCTCAAGCGCAAGCTCGAGCGCGAAGGCATGCGGGTGACCGCCGCGTATTCGGGGCAGGAGGCGCTCGACCTGGTCAAACAGGAAAAACCCGACCTCATCCTGCTCGATGTGATGATGCCGGAGATGGACGGCATCGAGGTCTGTCAGCAGCTGCAGGCGGACGAGGAAACCCGCTCGATCCCGGTCATCTTCGTCACCGCCCGCACCTCGAAGGAGGGCAAGCTGGAGGGCCTGGGGGTCGGCGCGGTCGACTACATCACGAAACCCATCGACCTCGACGAGACGCTGGCCCGCGTCCAGACCCAGCTCCGCTTCGCCGCGATCAACCGCGAGATCATCGACCTGCAGCGTCGGCTCACCGAGGCGCGCCGCGCGGCGACCATCGGTGCCGTCACCCAGGGCATCGCCCACAATCTCAACAATCTGCTCGGCGTGGTCATCGGCTACCTCGACCTCATCAAGGCCTACCATGACAAGCCCGAGCTCGTGAAGAAAAACGTCCAGCACGTCGAGGAAGCCGTGCAGCGCATCGTGTCGATCATCCGGCAGCTCAGCTCGCTGGTGGTGAAAACGCGGCTGCCCGTCACCAAGGCCGGCCTCCAGCAGCTCATCGAGGGCGGCCTGCAGCGTTATCGGACGGAATACAAGATTTCCCAGCCCGTCACCCTGCAAAACCCCCTCGCCGGCCTGGCCATCGAAACGCACGTCGAGGTCTTCGAGGAAGTGCTGTCGAAGATTCTCATCAACGCCTGGGAGGCCTACGGCGAGGACACCCCGCCGGAACGCCGGCCCATCCTGGTCGTGACGGAGCTGATCGACCAGCCGGCGGACGGCAAGTTCGTGCGCATCCAGGTGGAGGACCAGGGTCGCGGCATCGCCCCCGATATCCGCGATCATATGTTCGAACCCTTCATCAGCGCCAAGCACACGGTCGGCGTGGGCATGGGTCTCACCGTCGCCCGGCATGCCCTGCGCAACATGGGCGGGGAGGTCACGATGGAGGATCGTCCCGGGGGAGGCACGGTGGCGGTCCTCATGCATCCGCTCGCCCGCAAACAGAAGCAACTGACGAACGAGCAGCCGGATTGAAGCCGTCCGCCATGACCAGATTCGCCTTTATCGGATCCGGCCGCATGGCCTCGGCCATGGTTGGCGGCCTGCTCGCCGCCAAGACCGCCGCACCCGCCGAAATCGCCTGCATCGGCGGCGCGGATGACACCGCCCAAGCGCTGGCCCGGCGCACGGGCATCGCCGCCGCCACCGATCTGGCCGCGCTGCTGGCCACGGCCGACACCGTGGTGCTGGCCTGCAAGCCGCAGCAACTCGCCGGCCTGGATCCGCGCCTGGCCGAATTCACGGCCGGCCGCCTCGTCATCTCGATTCTCGCCGGCAAGCGCCTCGCCCGCCTCGCGCAGACTTTTCCCCGGACACGCAACCTCGTGCGCGCCATGCCCAACACGCCCGGCCAGATCGGCGCGGGCATCACCGGCTGGTGCGCCCGCAACCCCATGAGCGCCGCCGACCGCCGCCTGGTCGACACGGTGCTGGGCGCGCTGGGACAGGTCATCGCGCTGGAAGAGCCGTCCTTGGACGCCGTCACCGCCCTCAGCGGCAGCGGGCCGGCGTTTCTCTTCGAATTTGTCGCGGCCCTGCGCGAGGGCGGCGTGGCCGCCGGGCTGCCGCGCGCCATCGCGGCCAAACTGGCCCAGGAGACCGTGCTCGGCGCCGCGCGCCTGCTGGCCGAGACCAGGACCGAGCCCGAGGCGCTGCGCGACCAGGTCACCTCTCCCAACGGCACCACCTATGCCGGCCTGCAGCGCATGACCGCGCGCGGCTTCCGCGACATCCTCAAGGAAACCGTCCTTGCCGCCAAGGCGCGCTCGGAAGAACTCTCGAAAGATAGCTGACCGGGACCGGCAGGCATTCCAGGCGACGCACAAGTCGCCGCCTGCAACCTGGTCAGTGTCCTTTGAACGTCGCAACGCTGCGCAGGCCTTCCGCCTTGCTGCAGCGGGTCCATAAAAAGGCGTAAACGGCGATGCCGGCAAAGCAGACGAGCGGCATGAGGAAGCTGACAGACATGTTGTAGACGTCGCCCAGATGGCCCATGAGCTTCGGCATGATCGCCCCGCCCATGATCGCCATGACGATGAAGGCGGACGCCTTTTTCGCCTGCACGCCCAATCCGTGAATGCCGAGGGCGAAAATCGTCGGAAACATGATCGACATGAAGAAGAAACTCAGGAAGACCGCCGCGACCGAGACCCAGCCGAGCCGGAGGACGACGATGAGGCACAGCAGCACACTCACGACGGCGTAGGTGCCGAGCACCCGGTGCGCCGACGCCTTCCGGAGGATGCCGGCGCCGGTGAACCGGCCGGCCAGGAACAGCGCGAATCCCAGGACGCCGAGCAGCCGGCTGGCGCCCTGTTCGTTCACGTAATACGCCCCTTCGCGCAGCGCGGCGCCGCCCTTGAGGAACCAGCTGTTCGTCAATCCCGGCGAGATCGCGGGGACTTCCGCCACCATGTAGTTGATGAAGAAGCTGAAGATGCCCGCCTGCGCCGCCACGTAGAGAAATTGCGCCGCAACCGCGCCGACGAAGTGCGGATGCGACCAGATGGAGCGCCGGGCGCCGGGGGCGGCCGGCTCGTTGATGTGATAGGCGTCCTCCGTGTTCAGATCGGGGAGATGGGCGAAAAAGAAGACCGCCGCCATCACCAGGACAATCACCGCCACCGCCGCGTAGGGAATGTACAGCTGCCCCTGCGCGACCTCGGCGCCGCCGGCGGAGTAAAAGAACGCGCCACCCACAATCGGCCCGAAAATCCAGCCGACGCCGTTGCACGATTGCGCGAGATTGATGCGCGCCGCCGCATAGTCCTTCGGACCGAGGACGGTGGTATAGGGGTTGGCGACGGTTTCGAGAATCGTCAGCCCCATCGCGATCACACAGACACCCAGCAAAAAGGCCCAGAACGACGCGATGTGCGTCGCCGGAATGAACCAGAATCCGCCCACCGCCACGATCAGCAGGCCCGTAACGATGCCGCCCTTGTAGCCGACCCGGCGGGCCAGCAAGCCCGCCGGCAACGCCATGAGGAAGTAGCCCAGGTAGTGGGCGAACTGCACCCAGGCCGACTGCGCCTTGGTCAGGTGCAGGTAGTCCTGAAAGTGCTTGTCCATCACGTCGATCATTCCGTTGCAGAACCCCCACAACAGAAAAAGCGAGCTCACCAGCACAAAGGGGACCAGGTGGCTGCGGCCATCGGGGGTTTTGAACAAGCTTTGGGGCGGAGACATGAGGCGGGAGGTTGGTTGAGGTTGCTAGGACAGGAAAAGGCAAAGGGCTCTGCACGCCGGCACCGGAACCGCCGCGACAGCGTCGAAGCAGGCATCGCCCAGGTCGTATCTCTGCAGCCGAAACCCGTCAGACCGCGTAGCAGCCGAGATAGCGAGGCTGAGGGCCGGCGGCGGCTCGCCTCCCACCAGCCCCGCTGTTGCGGCGCGGGCCAGCCTCCCCCTCGGCAGGCTCGGGGCCTTGAGCCTGTCGAAACGGCTGACGTCGGCTGCTACATTCGACAACAGGATTCCTGCCAGACCAAGAACGGGAAACTGGACGCGGAGCGTGGACATTATGCGGAGACTGTGGACGGACGTGGATGGTAGGCGATGGGTGGCTGCAAGCGCGCCAGCAGTTCCCGGAAGGCGGAGAGGTCTTTCACCTCGCCCAAGGCGATCAGCTGGGAGGCGAGATTGCCCGTCGCCGCGCCTTCCTGGCCGCAAGCGAACACCGGCCGGCCGGCCGCGTCCGCGGTGGCCTGGCATAGCAAGCGGTTTTTCGCCCCGCCTCCGGTGAGGAGGATGCGTTTGAAAACGCGGCCCGAGAGACGCTCGAAACGGCGCAGGGCGACGGCATGACCCTGGCCAAGGGAGTCGCAAATGAGGCGCAGATAACCGCCGAGCCCGGCCGGCGGCCGGCCGTGATGCCGGCGCAGGCAGGCGTCGATCGCGGCGCGCATCGAACGGGGATTGACGAAGGCCGGATCCTCCACGTCGAGCAACACGGCGGAGCGAGGCGCCCTTTCCGCCCCCTTGATCAGAGCCGTCCAGGCCCGGTCGCCTGCCGGCTGGACGCCAAATTCCTCGAGGATCTGTTCCAGCAGCCAGAGGCCGGCGATATTCGTGAGCGG
>JAQTYQ010000028.1:0-39195 GCA_028688225.1 Opitutaceae bacterium
GCTTTCCCCCACACCCCCATTCACCCCGATCCTTTTGGGATCTTCTCCCAAACCCGCAAGCGTTAGCCAACCCTCAACCCGTATATTCCTTCCTCCGACCTGCTCAGGTCAAAATGTGCGAAACTTGACGGACACTACCCGGCGAAGCTGTGCTCTTGGCGAAGGTGGCCGTAAACTCGCATTGCTAAGGCGCCACCGTCTTTGTGCCCGAGCCATCGGCTGACGGTTGGAATGTCGACTCCGGATTCAATACAAGGACGTGATAAAAGGGTCAGGCTGCGGATATTGATGTTATAAGATCAGGAATCCTAGGCGCCGGCCGGCAGTCGCCAGGCCCTTCTTGGCGTCGTGGATCGTACCCTGCGATCCCCAAGTCGGGAGGCAGCAGGCAATTGGATGATCCGGCGGGCACCATGTCTGCGCGTAACTTTGGACTGGAGTTTTCAGAGGGCCGATGGCTTATTCCCGTCTTCATTGCTGCCAGGGTAGCTCAGTGGTAGAGCAGAGGACTCATAAGCCTTTGGTCGCGGGTTCGACTCCCGCCCCTGGCACCAGTTTTCGCCGTCGGCGAAAATTGTCTTCCGAAGCCTTCGCGAAGGAGGACATTTGCTCCAGCGAGCTTCAGCCGCCGCCAAGGCTATGGCTGACAAGACGGATGGCACGGACAAGTTTTCGCCCGGCATGGTCTACGTCTACATTCTCCAAGGAGCGAGTGGCCGCCATGATATCGGATGTACGGGTGATTTAGAACGAAGGCTTGATCAACACCGGCGTGGACACACGCATACGACCAAGCGCCTCGGCGGGAATCTCGCATTGGTGGCGATGCAAGCCTACTCCTCCCGTGAGGAGCTTCGACTCGGCAAGCCACCCTTTCCGGATCTAGAGCGTTTTAAACTGAAGTGTCGCCACGAAAGAACACATGGATCGCAAAGGAAAAAAATCGGAATGGATCGGCCATGTGCGCCTTGAGTTCTTTGGTGGCTGTAGATCGGGTTCAGAGTTTGGCCGGCCCGCGCGGCGGGGAACCTTGTCAACCAATCGTTGACATGTTGCCGGGTGCGGACCTGCAACGATGGTGCCGGTCAGCGGTTCAACCCAATTGCCGGTGGCGGAAGAGCAGGCCGCTCCACGCGGAGTCGAGGGCGCAAACCTTGTAATCGACGAGTCCGGCCGCGAGGCACTCGGCCCGGATGTAGTTTTGCGACAGGTCGGAGGCCAGCGGGCCGCTGCGTTTCGGCGAGACGACCCACACCGGCATCCGCGCGCCCAGCCGGACCGTCCGGGCGAAACCGCGATCGAACTCCCGATGCGTGCGCACAAACCACAGCGCGAGCCCGGTGCCCGTATCCACCCGGTCCGTGAGATGCGCCCCTGCCGGCAACGGGCCGAGTTTCCGGGCAAAGTCTTTCGGCGCACCGAGCAGGGCCACGCGCAGACCGGGTTTGATACCGAGTTTCTTCGGCAGAGGCGTGCCGGCATAACCGGCCATGACACCGACGGACGTGTCGGGTGCAACGGGCGACGCCCTCCGCGAATCCCCCAGCGTGTGGGTGAGGACGGAGCCGAGCTTTTCCCAACTGGCGTACGCTGCGCCGGGCAGCTTCGAGCGCACGCCGGCAACTTTGTCCGGCGCGCCGCCGGCAAATACGATGGGCACGGTGCGGGTTGCCTTCTGCCCGAGAAGCCCCAGCGCTACATCCCGTCCTTGCGATGGCAGGCGGTCGAGGGAGACGACGATGACCGCGGGCGGATGCCGCCGCAGCTCCCGAAAGAGCGCGGGTCCCGGCGGCAGGCTGGCGTCGACGGCATGCCCGGCCGCCCGGAGCCTTCTCGCGTGCGCCTTCGCTTCAACCGTGTGCCAGTGAATAAGTTTGACCAACGGCTTCATGTTCGGTGGCCGCAATCCGGCCGTACGAACGCAGCGTGAGGAGAGTTTGCAAAGTGACCACACCTTTCCATTCGAGTTCCGCCTGCACCCAGTGTCCCGGGAAATTCCCGCTCCAATCCCAGTTGGGCGCCCAGGATCCGTCGGCGCCCTGCCGGCCGATTTCAAAATCGAGGTTGGCGCCCAGGACGTCGCCGAGCAGGGGAGTCAGCAGTGAGTCGGATCGCGGCGCCAGCAGCAGCGGTTTGACGGCATAACCGGTCCAAGCCTTCCGCTCGCGCGCCACGATAGCCGGCCCGGCCCGGCGCGCGTGCAGCGCCGCCTGGTTGCGCAGGACTGCGGGCACGGCCGGCGTTTGGGCCAGGCAGAGGAGGCAGAGCAGGTCGTGCATCGCCGGTTTTTCCGGCAGGGCATTGACGAGGCCCTCGGTGCTGGCGGTGACCTCGGACAGAAAACCGGCGTCGGCCGCCTCGCGATAGTGCCAGAGATGCGCGACCAGCTCCACGCAAGGATTGGCGACAAAGCCAGGCACGTCCGGCGACGTCCAGGTCCACCACGGGGCATGCGGCCAGTCGTTGGCGTCGGCGGGCACGGCGGGCCAGCGGCCGAGCGTAGGCTCGAACGCCGCCTGGCTCCAGCGGACAGCGGCGCGGACCATGGGATCGCGGGCGTTCAAACCGAGATCGCGCAGATGTTGAAAAGCCACGGATGTGGCCAGCGCGGATGATCCGGGGAGGCGCAGGTCGGGCTCGAGCGCGCGCCCGAACCCGCCGTCGGCATTTTGATAGGCGGTGAGGGCAAGGCGGGCTTCGGCGGTCGTGGCGCCTTCGAAGTGAAGGCGGAAGAGAGCGCGCTCCAGGGGCCGGGCTTCATGCAGAACAAACTTGCGGGCTTGGGCGAAAGATTCAGGCGAGAGCATCATGGTCGGGCGGGGTTGAAAGTTGAATCCGGCAGGCGTTCACCGGGGCCGGTTTGGCGGCGGCGGCATCGGCCAGGGCAAGGCAATCGCGACGGTGAAAAGTCATCCGGCGGTGGAAAGGCGAAGGATGGGGTGTCGTCACAACAGGGGGGGAAATTCAAGAGGCGGGGTGCCGCCGGATGTCGGCGGCAGCAACCGGAGCAAGTTTTCCAAGATGCCGTCCGGGGACAGGAACCGATGGTACCGGGCCGATCTACCGAGGCTCCTCCCGGTCGATTTTGGCAATCCTGGATTCGCTCCGGGGCGATGAATGAAGGGGGGATTCTCGACTTGATAAGTCCGCGGCCGCCTGCACCGGAAGGACGGCGGAAGCCTGCACGGCCGCAGAATCGACTGGCGCCCATCGGATGAATTTTGGATTCTGCCGGCCGTGACCTACGATCTTGTTGTCCTCGCGGCGGGCCTGGGCAGCCGTTTTGGCGGCTTGAAGCAGGTTGAGCCCGTCGGCCCCGGCGGTGAACTCATCATCGAATACTCGGCGCACGACGCTGACCGCGCCGGATTCGGCCGCGTGGTATTCGTGATCCGGCGCGACATCGAGAGGGATTTCCGCGCGGCGGTCGGCCGCCGGGTGGAGGCGCGCCTGGACGTGAGCTACGTGTTTCAGGAGCTGGGCGACCTGCCGCCACCCTACGCGAAGCCGCCGGGCCGCGACAAGCCCTGGGGCACCGGGCAGGCCGTGCTGGCGGCGGAGCCGGCGGTGCGCGGGCCGTTCGCCGTCATCAATGCCGACGATTTCTACGGTGCCTCGGCCTACCGGGTGCTGGCGGAGCATTTCCGCGGCCGGTCCTTGTCGGCGGCCGCCGGCGGCCGGCCGGAATACGCGCTGGTGGGCTACCCGCTCCGGCAGACGCTGTCTGAGCATGGAGCCGTCAACCGCGGCCTGTGCGCCGTCGACGCCGCCGGCCGGGTGACGGGGATCGAAGAGGTGTTGAAGATCGAGCCGACCGCGGACGGCCGGGCGCGGCATCCGCTGGCGCAGGGCGGATGGCACCAATTGGACGGGGACGAGATCGTGTCGATGACCTGCTTCGGTTTCACGCCGGCATTCTTTGGCCAGGTGCGCGGATGCTTCGGAGATTTTCTCGGCGAGCACGGACGCAGCCAGACGGCGGAGTTCTACCTGCCCGCGGCGGTCGGCGAGTTGCTGCAGGCGGGCGCCGCCGATGTATGTCTGCTCCGGAGCGATGATGCGTGGTTCGGCGTGACCTACCGCGAGGATGTCCCGGCGGTGCGGGCCGCCATCCGGCGGCTGATTGACCAGGGGATCTATCCGGAACGGTTGTGAATCCGGCGCCGTCCAGCCCGGGGAAGGCGCCAAGCCGGATTCATGCAGCCGAACCAGGATCTCCCCTGCGCTGTCCAGTTTGGTTCCGGGGTCGCAGGCGCGGCCGCGGGCGCGTCCATTGCCGGGATTCAGACCGCATCCACGAAGATCAGCACGCCGGTGGCGTTGTCATGCCCGCCGCGGTGACTGGCCAGGTCGATGATTTTCTTGAGGCCGGCCGCCGGCTCCGCCGCCGTGACCAGCAGGTGGGCGAGCTCGCGATCCTCGATGAACCGGGTGATCCCGTCGCTGCACAGCAGGAGCCGGTCTCCGGTCCGCAGCGGCCGGTCCGACTGGTCGGCCAGCGGCGCCTTGGGCTGGCCGATGCAGCGGGTCAGCGCATTGCGGGTGCGGGGAGTGAGGAAGAGGGCGGCGCCATGCCCGTGCTTTGCCTTGAGCTCGTTTTCCACCGTGTGATCGAGGGTCAGTTTCTCGAGCCTCTCGTCGCGCAACAGGTAGCAGCTGGAGTCGCCCACATGCGCCAGTTGCAGCCGGTCGCCGTGCAGCCGCGCCACGGTGAGCGTGGTCCCGATCCCGAAAGTGTCGTCGATGATCTGCCCCAGACTGGCCACGCGCTGGTTGATGGTCAGGAAGAGCGACTGGAAATCCCAGTCTGCGGCGGCGGACAGCCGGTGCGTCAGGGCCGTCAGCTGGGTGACGGCCTCTTCGGCCGCCTGGGCGCCGCCGGCGAGCCCGCCAATGCCATCCGCCACGGCATATAAGTGCAGTTTCTCATCGCAGAGGAAGCGGTCCTCGTTCTCTTCGCGAACCTTCCCGATGTCGGTGAGCGCGGCGGTGCGGATGCGCATGGATGAAGCGGACACGCTAGCGGGGGTCGCTGCAAACGAAAGGCTTAAATCGCGCGGCGCGATTTTCCCTGGTCAGGCGCTGATACTCGCGCTTCGGCAGGCATTCGAGAAACAGGCGCCCGTAGGCCTTGGCGAGCACGCGCGCGTCGAGGATGGTGACGAGACCGCGGTCGGTCTGCGTGCGGATGAGGCGGCCGATGCCCTGGCGGAACTTCACCAGCGCCTCGGGCAGGGTGAGTTCGTTGAAGGGGTTGCCGCCGCGCTCGCGGATCCACTCGGCCCGGGCCTCCGCGACGGGATGCGTGGGCACGTCGAACGGCAGGCGCGTGATCACGACCTGCGACAGCGCGTCGCCCGGCACGTCGACGCCCGTCCAGAAGCTGTCGGTGCCGAAGAGGATCGCGTTGCCGGCCGAACGCATGCGCCGGGCCAGTTCGGTGCGCGAAGCCTCCGCCCCCTGCATGAAGAAGGGCCGCCGGTGCCGCGCGTAGACGGGTTCGAGGGCATCCGCGCACCGGCGCAGATCGTGGTAGCTGGTGAAGAGCACGAGCGATCCGCCCGCCACCTGCAGCGTGCAGAACTCGAGGTAGTCGATCAGCGCATCGACGGCGAGGCGCGCGTCCGCCGGCGAGGGGAGCGGCATGTCGGCCGCCACGTAGACGCGCAGGTTGCGCTCGTAGTCGAAGGGCGAGGCGACCACGACGGCGCGGGCCTCCTCCGCGCCGACGCGCTGCTGGTAGGGCTCAATCTGGCCGCCCATGGCCAGCGTGGCGCTGGTGAAAACCACCGCCGTCTTCCGCCGCAGCAGGTGCTCGCGCAGGTACGGTGCGACGTCGACCGGCGCGGTCCGCAGCGTGACGATCTGACCCTTGCGGCCGGAGCGCTCAAGCCAGTGCACGTGATCCTCCGCGTTCAGGCCGAGAAACTGCCGGATGCCGGTGCGGTAGGTGGTCAGCCGTCCGCGCTGTTCGAGCAACTCGTCGCGGTCGCGGCCGTCGTCGAGGCGGTCGGCCAGCGCACCCACGGCCTTGCCCAGCGCCAGCAGCGGGGCGTCGAGCCACGGCTCGGCGAAACCCTCCTCGCGCAGACGGACGACGGGTTGCCTGGCAAGCAGGCTGTCGCGCAGGAATCCGAAGAACTGCTCCGCCGCCTCGAGCGCCTCCTCCACGAGCTGTTTCTCCCGCGCGCCGCCCAGCCGGTGGAGCAGGCCGCGCTTCTTCTGGGGATGCCAGAGGTATTTCAGCAGGCGGTCGGTGCCGTAGCTGCTCAGCCGCAAGCCGAAATGCTCCGTCGCGACCTCCGGCACGGTCTGCGCCTCGTCGAGCACCACGAAGTCGTCGGGAAACAAGACGCCGCGCGTGCCGCCCTTCTCGCTGGCACCGCCCGCGTTGAGATGCGTGAAGAGCAGGCTGTGGTTGACGATGATGACCTGCGCCTGCCGCAGCCGGGCGCGGGCCCGCTGGTAGAAACAACCGCCGCCGGCGCAATTTTTATGGCTGCAGGCGGACGAGTCGGCGTTGACGACCTCCCAGACCTCGGGCGCCGGCGCCGGATTAAGCTCGTGGCGCAGGCCCTCGCGCGACGTCTTCGCCCAGGCGGCGAGACGCTGGAGTTCCGCCTGCTCCGCCGTGGGGAAAAGCTCCTGCCGCCCCTGCAGGGCGTGTGCGAGGCGCGTGGTGCAGAGATAGTTGGCCTTGCCGACCAGCACGGCCGACTTGAATTTCGCGTAGGGCTTGAGCGCCCCGACTGACTCGAACAGACGCCGGCAGAGCGGCAAGTCCTGGGTTTCGATCTGCTCCTGCAGCGAGATCGTATGCGTGGAGACGATCATCTGCCGCGACTGATCCAGCGCCTGGATGATGCCGGGCACGAGATAGGCGAGGCTCTTGCCCACGCCGGTGCCGGCCTCGAACAGCAGCACCTCGTCGCCCTCCATGGCGGCGGCCACGGCCCGCGCCATCTGCTCCTGCTGCGGCCGGTGCTCGAGGCCAAGCCCAGCCTGCAGCCAGCCCTGCACGGCGAAGGTCTTGGCCGCCAGCGCGGGGGCGTGGCTGACCGGCGGCGCGGCCCCGGCATCATCGTGAAGTCCGATCATGGGAAGCGAGGCGCCACCTCAGAGCCGGCAGCGGCCCTTGCAAGGGAAGAGGTGGAGACGCTGGCAGGAATCGTTGCCGATGCCTCGCTCAGCGCCCGCTGCGCAAACACGGGAAAACTGGGTTTGGTTACGTGAGGTTGCATCGAAAAAAACGCGTCAGGAAACAGAATCTATTCGTGCCGCGGGAAGGCCCGCAACCCAAACCGTGGCGCCGGCCTCAGCCTGACGCTCCTTTGCACGGTTGCCCATCTTCTGCCCGCCAGTTCGCGCCGCGAACAAAAAGCGAGGCGCGGATTCCCGGCCTCCGGCAGCGTAAAATTCCACGGATCATCTTGAAGCGTCTGCTCGGGTCAAGGTGGCGCCTCGCTTGCAATTGGATTTGCGCTTTGCCGATGAGGGCAAAATCTAGCCGCCGTCATGACGAAGCCGTCCGCATCCGCGGCCTGGGTTGATGATCTGGTGAACTTCCTGCAGACGCAGCCGGATGTCCGCGCCGTGCGCGTGGATCCGGCGGGCAGGAAACTGGCGGTGGCCACCATTGGCGGCATCGATCCCTCCCTGGTGGAGGCGCAGGTGGCCGGGGCGATCGCCGCCATCGAGGCGCGGCTGACGGCGGGTGGAACGGGGGGTGGCGCGGCCGTGCCGCCGGGCTACCTGCTGCGTCAGGTCGGCGCGGCCACGGAGATTTCCCGGCAGACCTGCACCACGGCCGAGACGCTCTGGTTGTGGCGCGAATACGCCTGGCCCGAGATGGAACGGGCCGCGCCCGCCGCCCCGGAATGGA
This sequence comes from Opitutaceae bacterium, assembly GCA_028688225.1. Taxonomy (GTDB): domain Bacteria; phylum Verrucomicrobiota; class Verrucomicrobiia; order Opitutales; family Opitutaceae; genus Fen-1467. The sequence continues at coordinate 7,883 of JAQTYQ010000028.1, forward strand.
AGGAACTCGCCGCGCTGGCGGCGACGTGCGGCGTGGCCGGACTGACGGCGTTCATCGGCAGCCGGTACTGGGGCGAGGCCGCGTGGCTCCCGCGGGCGCTCTACCTCGTGGCGATCATCGCCGGCGGCTGGGACGCCGCCAAGGACACGTGGGAGGGCGTGCGTCGCACCAAGCTCGACATTCATTTCCTGATGCTGGCGGTGGCGGCGGGCGCGATGGCCATCGGAGCCTGGGGCGAGGCCACGCTGCTGCTCTTCCTCTTCTCGGCGGCGGGCGCGATGGAGGAGTTCGCACTCTACCGCACGCACCGCGAAGTGAGCGCGCTGCTCAAGGCCTCGCCCAAGCAGGCGACGGTCGTGCGGCCCGACGGCAGCCAGCAGACCGTGCCCATCGAGCAGATCGGCCCCGGCGACCGGGTGTTCGTGAAACCGGGCGAACTGTTCCCGGCGGACGGCGATGTGGCCAAGGGCAAGACCGCGAGCGACGAGTCGACGCTCACCGGCGAGGCGCAGCCGGTGCCGAAAATCCCGGGCGAGCCGGTGTTCAGCGGCACGCTCAACCTGTGGGGAGCGGTGGAGGTCGTCGTGCGGCGCCGGCCGTCCGAGAGCACGCTGCAAAAGATCATCCGGCTCATCCAGACGGCGCAGAAGCTCCGGGCGCCGAGCGAGCGGTTCACCGACCGGTTCGGCGCCGGTTACACGTTCCTCGTGCTGGGGCTGACGGCGGGAATGTTTTTCGTGTGGTGGCTCGGCTTCCATCTGCCGCCCTTCGAGAACTCGGCCGAGCACACCTCGGCTTTCTACCGTGCCATGACCCTGCTGGTCGTGGCCAGTCCCTGTGCGCTGGTGCTGTCGATTCCGTCGGCGATCCTCGCCGCCATCGCCTGGGGCGCCCGCAACGGCATCCTGTTTCGCGGCGGTGCGGCCATCGAAAAGCTGGCCGAGGTCGACCTGGTGGCCCTCGACAAGACCGGCACGCTGACGACGGGCGAGCTGGCGGTTACCGGCTATGAGAGTTTTCCGCCGGGCCACGAAGAGGAGGTCATCGAGCTGGCTTGCGCGCTCGAGATGAATTCCCAGCATCCCATCGCCCGCGCCATCACCCACCACGGCCGGAAGCACGGCGTGCGCGGACGGCCGGTCGAGGAATTCGAATCGCTCACCGGCCAGGGGCTGCGCGGCCGGCACGACGGCGCCACGGTGCTGCTCGGCCGCCGGGAGCTGCTTGAAGAGGGGCCGCTGGCCGGGTGGGCGAAGAAACTTCCACCCGCGCCCGCCGAACTGACCGAGGTCTGGGTCCTGGCCCGGGGGCTGATCGGCCGGGTGCTGCTGCGCGACGAGATCCGCACCCAGTCGCGCGAGGTGCTGGCCCGGCTGCGCGCCGGCGGTATCCGGACCGTCATGCTCACCGGCGACCGCCGCCACGCCGCCGAGGCGGTGGCGCGCGAGCTCGGGCTCGACGAGGTGAAGGCGGGCCTCACGCCCGAGGGCAAGGTCGCCGCCATCCAGGCGTTCCGCGAGCAGGGTTACAAGGTCGCCATGGTCGGCGACGGGGTGAACGACGCACCGAGTCTGGCCGCGGCCCACGTGTCGGTCGCGATGGGGGCCCGGGGCAGCGATGCCGCGCTCGAGCAAAGCGAGGTCATCCTGATGAACGACCGCATCGACAACTTTCTCGCGGCCGAGCGGCTCAGCCGCCGGGCGCGCAGCATCATCCGGCAGAACCTTGCGGTCTCGCTCGGCGTGGTCGTCGTCATGGTGCTGGCGGCGGGGGCGGGCGTCGTGCCGCTGACGGTCGGCGTCTTCGCCCATGAGGGCAGCACCGTGGTGGTATGCCTGAACAGCCTGCGCCTGCTATTCGGGAAAAACCGGTAGAGCGACCGAGCCCTGAGGGTTAAGCCTGCCGCGAACGATGGGCTCCACCTTCCCGGAGATTTCGCAGCCCCAACAACCCTTCACACCCGCGGGGATTTGGAGCCGCGACGCCCCGTCGCGGACCTGCAAGCGATACGCGACGAGGGCGTCGCGTCCCCATGGAGAATCCGGCTCGCTCCCACCAATTGAACCGGCCCGGCCTCATTCCGCGATCCAGACCATGTCCCCGCCGCGCACCTCCTCGAACAGCTCCACGAGGTCGAGGTTGCGCAGGAGGATGCACCCCGCGCTTTGCGGCGTGCCGATGCGCTCCTCGTGGTTGGTGCCATGGATGTAGATGTAGCGGTCGTGGGTGTCGACCGTGCCGCCCTGGTTCACGCCGGGCTCCAGACCCCGCAGCCACAGGATGCGGGTGGTGATGAGGTTGGCGTGGTTTTCCTCCTCGCTGAATTCGCGGAAATGCCGGCCGGTCGGCACGCGAGCCTTGAAAACCATGCCGGGAGGCTGCCCGTGGCCGAGTTTTTCGGCGATGACATGCAGCCCAAGTGGCGTGCCCAGAGAGTCTTTCACATTGGACGGCGGATGGCGCGAGGAGGACACGGCAAAGGCGCGGACCAGTTTGCCGCCGCGGTAAAATTGCATTGTCTGGATGCCGAGGCGCACCGCCAGCAGCTGGTTTGCGGGCTTGATTCCGAGCGCCGCGCACTTTTGCATGACCTGTTTGACTGGAGAATTCACCGTGATCACCCATCCCTACCGTGTCGGCATCGTCGGCGCCACCGGCGCAGTCGGTCAAGAGCTGTTTCGACTGCTGCTGGAGCGCCAGTTCCCCATGGCCGAGCTGAGGCTGTTCGCCTCGGCACGGTCGGCGGGCAAGGTCATGGAGCGTGCCGGCCGGAAATTCACGGTGGCGGAGGCCAAGCCGGGGATCTTTGCGGATCTCGACGTGGCGTTCTTCAGCGCCGGCGGCCCGGTGACCCGTGCGCTGGCGCCCGCGGCGGTGAAGGCCGGCTGCCTCGTGCTCGACAAGAGCTCGGCGTTCCGCATGGACCCCGGCGTGCCGCTGGTCGTGCCGGAGATCAATCCGCACGCGCTGCGGCGCCACCAGGGCATCATCGCCAGCCCCAACTGCTCGACAGCGGTGACGTTGATGGGCCTGTATCCGCTGCATCGCGCGTTTGGCCTCAAGCGGTACGTGGCCGCCACCTACCAGTCCGTGTCGGGCACGGGCGCCGAGGCGGTGCGCGAGCTCGATGCGCAGTCGCGGGCCTGGGCGAAGGGCGAACCGCTGGTGCGCAAGGTCTATCCCTATCAGATCGCGTTCAACGTCATCCCGCAGGTCGACACGTTCGGCGCCAACGGTTACACCGGCGAGGAGAACAAGATGGCGGCCGAGAGCCGCAAAATCCTCGAGCTGCCCGGCCTCCGGGTCTCGACGACCTGCGTGCGCGTGCCGGTGGTGCGCGCCCACTCGGTGGCGGTCAATGCCGAGTTTGAGCGGCCCGTCGATCTCGCCGCGGCGCGCGCGGCCATCGCGGCGTTCCCCGGTGCCGAGCTGCTCGACGAGCCCGCCCAAAGCGTCTACCCGACGCCGCTGGCCTTCAGCGAGCAGGTGAAGTGCGGCGTGGGCCGGCTGCGGCTCGACACCGCGTTGGACAACGGCCTGGCGTTCTGGGTCAGCGGCGACAACCTCTGGAAGGGCGCCGCGCTCAACTCCATCCAGATCGCCGAGCTGATGATCCGCGAGGGCCTGCTCAAGCCCAAGGCCGCGCTGGCCGGGGTGTAAGGATTCCGGCGTCCGCCGGAATCCTAATAAATCCTTGTTCCACCGTATCACGCCTGCTTATCTCGATCCCCGGCCCGGACGGCTAGCTCAGTGGTTAGAGCATCTCGTTTACACCGAGGGGGTCGGGGGTTCGAGTCCCTCGCCGTCCACCAGCCTTCGCTCGCAGCGCAGCGGAGAGTGAAGGCTGTCCTGCGAAGTTCCGGCTTGGCGGAACGGGGCAGGGTCGTCACTCCTGCTGCGAGCTCCGGCTGGCCGGCCGCCCTTTCCTTCCTCAAACTCAGCTCCCTCCCTCAATGCACCGACACACGATTTCGGTTCTCGTGGAAAACAAGTTCGGCGTGCTGGCGCGCGTCTCCGGCATGTTCTCCGGCCGCGGCTTCAACATCGACACCCTGAACGTCGCTCCGACCCACGATGCGTCGCTGTCGCGGATCACGGTCGTTCTGAAGGGCGATGATTCCGCCCTCGATCTCTGTATCAAGCAGCTCCGCAAACTGATCAATGTCGTCGACGTCACCGACTTCAAGGAGGGCCAGGCGGTCAGCCGCGAACTCGTCCTCGTGAAGATCAAGGCGGACGGCCGGACGCGGCCCGAGATCATGCAGATCTGCGACATCTTCCGTGCCAAGATTGTCAACGTCGGCCACAAGGATGTGATCATCGAGATCACCGGCGACGAGGGAAAGGTGGGCGCCTTTCTCGGCCTCGTCGAGCCGTTCGGCATCCTCGAACTGGCCCGCACCGGCCAGCTTGCCCTCAAACGCCTGACTACCTGACGCGCGCCGCCCCGCCTTCATCCTCACTTTCACCCTCACCTTCACTCTCACTCATACCTCCATCATGCCTGCCAAAGTCTACACCGACCAGGATGTCGATCTCGGCATCCTCGCCAATAAAGTCGTGGCCGTGCTCGGCTACGGATCGCAGGGCCATGCCCATGCCCTGAACCTGAAGGATAGCGGCTGCTACGTCATCATCGGCCTTTATCCCGGCTCGAAATCCCGCGCGGTCGCGCGGCAACACGGTTTCGAGGTTTTCGACACCGGGGAGGCCGTGCGCCGGGCCGAGGTCATCATGGTCGGCCTGCCCGACATGAAGCAGGCCGGCGTCTACGAGCAGGACATCGCGCCCAACCTCGCGCCGGGCAAGTGCCTGCTGTTCTCCCACGGCCTCAGCATCCACTTCGGCCTGATCAAGCCGCCCAAGAACATCGACGTCATCATGGTCGCGCCGAAGGGGCCGGGCCACATGGTGCGCAGCCTTTACGTCGAGGGCAAAGGCATGCCCGCCTTGATCGCGGTGTTCCAGGACAAGTCAAAGCAGGCCAAGAAGCTTGCGCTGGCTTGGGCCAAGGGCATCGGCTCGACCCGCACCGGCGTGCTCCAGACCACGTTCAAGGAGGAGGCTGAGACCGACCTTTTCGGCGAGCAGGTGGTGCTTTGCGGCGGCGCCAGCGCGCTGGTGCGGGCGGGTTTCGAGACGCTGGTCGAGGCCGGCTACCAGCCCGAGATGGCTTATTTTGAGTGCCTTCACGAGCTGAAGCTCATCTGCGATCTGCTCTACCAATCCGGCATCGCCGGCATGCGCTTCTCTATTTCCGAGACCGCCAAATACGGCGACATCACCCGCGGTCCGCGCATTATTAACCGGCGGACCAAGGCCGAGATGAAAAAGATCCTGAAGGAGATCCAGTCCGGCCAGTTCACGCGGGAGTGGGTCAAGGAGTACAAATCCGGCCTCAAGAACTACCGGCGGCTGCTCGCCGCGGGTGAAAAACACCCGATCGAGAAGACCGGCCGGCGCCTCCGTGCCATGATGCCCTGGATGACGAAGAAGAACATCAAGGGCGTCCAGGCTGCGTACTAATTTGAAGTAGCGAGTAGCGGGTAGAGAGCAGCGAGCATCACCTTCCTCCTACTCACTACTCGAAGCTCGCTACCATGCAGCGAATCATCCTCGCCACCCGCAAAAGCCCGCTGGCGCTCGCCCAAGCGAAGCTGGTGGCGGCGCGGCTGCAGGCGCACCGGCCCGGCGTTGACTGCGAACTGCTCAAGGTCGTCACCACCGGCGACCGCAAGCTCGAATGGTCGCTGGAGAAGCAGGGTGGCAAAGGTCTCTTCACCGCGGAGCTGGAGCAGGCGCTGTTGAGCGGCCAAGCGCAAGCGGCCGTGCACAGCGCGAAGGACCTGCCCAACGAATTGACCGCCGGCCTCGTGCTGGCGGGCTACCTGCCGCGCGAGGACCCGCGCGACGTGCTGGTGTTGCGGGCCGGCGTGCGGACACCGCTGACCATCGCCACGAGCAGCCCGCGGCGGCGGCTGCAGATCGCCCGGCTGTACCCGGGCGCGGCGTTCACCGAGATCCGCGGCAACGTGGACACGCGCCTGAAGAAGATCGCCGCGGGCGCGGCCGACGCCACCGTGCTCGCCGCGGCGGGACTCAAGCGGCTCGGCTTCGAATCCTGGCCCGGCGTGGAATTTCATTTTCTGGATTTCAAGCAGATGGTGCCGGCCGTGGGGCAGGGCGCCATCGCCGTGCAATGCCGGCGGGAGGACGCGCCGGCGCTGGCCCCGGCGTTGGATGCCGCCACCGCGCGACAACTCGGCTTGGAACGCGTGCTGCAGGGCCGCCTCGGCGGCGGCTGTCAGCTCGCCCTTGCCGCCCATGCGGCGGGCGACACGCTGTATTTCTTCCACGAGAAAACCGGTCCGCGCAGCCTGCCGCTGACCCCGGTGGAATTCGACCAACCAGCGGCGGCGGTGGACCGGATACTAGGAGCGCTTGGATTGTAATCCTTGGCTGATCCCAGGAGTCGCAGTTGGGTTCTGCCGAAGGCCCCGGGGGCGCCACGCGAACCCGCGCTATGGCCCCGCCCCCAGCTCATTGCCGCCTTCTTCCGTCGAGCCGGATTGTTTTGAGCCAATCGTCACTTCTTGAGGTAACGCTCAATAGTGCCGCAGAGCAGGCGCGGGATCGGCGGGCGGGTGGGGAATGAGAAGGGGATGAGGTTCTATTCCAGGATCGCGCCCCGGGCGGCGCTGGTGACGAGGCGGGCATAACGAGCCAGCCAGCCACGGGTGAATTTCGGTGCGGGCTTGATCCAGGCCGCCTGGCGTTTCTGCAATTCCGCCGCGTCCACGAGCAGATCGAGTTTTCTCGCCGGGAGATCGATTCTGATCAGGTCGCCGTCCTTGACCAAGGCGATGGGGCCGCCCTCCGCCGCTTCCGGCGAAACATGCCCGATACTGAGATTGCGGGTGCCGCCGGAGAAACGGCCATCAGTCACAATCGCGATCTTGTCGCCGAGCCCGCAACCTGCCACCGCGGCGGTGAGAGCGAGCGACTCGCGCATGCCGGGCCCGCCCTTCGGGCCTTCATTGCGGATGAGGAGGATGTTCTTCGGCACGATCTTGCCGGCGCGCAGGCAGGCCATCGCGGCGTCTTCGTTCTCGAACACCCGGGCCGTGCCGGTGAATTGGAACATGCCGGGCGCAATCGCGCCCTGCTTGACCACGGCCCCATCGGGCGCCAGCGAGCCTTTCAGCACCGCAATGCCGCCTTCCTTGGCAAAGGGGTTGGCGAGCGGGCGAATGATCTTTTCGTCACCCGGCAGGGTGGTGGCGATGATCTCTGCGGTCGTCCGCCCGGACACGGTGACACAGTCCTTGTGCAGCAATGGCCCCAGATTCTTCATCACGGCTGGGATGCCGCCGGCGAACTCCAGATCCTCCATTACCGTCTCGCTGGCGGGTTCAAGGTGTGTGAGCTGCGGCGTTTCGCGGCTCAAGCGGTCGAAGTCGGCGATCGTGATGTCGACCTCGGCGGCGTGCGCGATGGCGGGGATGTGCAGCGTGGTGTTGGTGGAGCCACCGAGGGCCATGTCCATCCGGATGGCGTTCTCGAGCGAACGCCGCGTGACGATCTCGCGCGTGGTGACGTCCTCGCGGACCAGGCCGACGATTCGTTCGCCCGCCATCTGGGCGAGGCGCATCTTCTTCGATGAGCCGGCCAGGGCGGTGGCGGTGCCGGTGAGGCTCAGGCCCATCGCCTCGGTGAGGCAGGCCATGGTGTTGGCGGTGTAGAGGCCCTGGCAGGAACCCTCGCAGGGGCAGGCTTCGATCTCCATATTCGCCGCCTCGCTCTCGGACATGCGACCGGCCTGGCAGAGGCCGACCGCCTCGAAGGTGTTGCGCACGAGTGCGAGCTTGCGTCCTTGGTAATGGCCCGAACGCATCGGGCCGGCGGTGACGACGATCGCGGGGATGTCAAGCCGGCAGGCGGCCATGATCATGCCCGGGGTGATCTTGTCGCAATTGGTCAGCAGCACGAGTCCGTCGAGCTGATGCGCCTGCACGATCGACTCGATGATGTCGGCGATCAGCTCGCGCGAGGGGAGCGAGAAGTGCATGCCCGAGTGCCCCATGGCGATGCCGTCGCAGATGCCGGGGACGCCGAAGATGAAGGGCGCGCCGCCGCCGGCGCAGATGCCCCATTCGATCTTCCGCTCGAGGGCGCGCATGCCGATGTGTCCGGGGATGAGGTCGGTAAAGCTCGAGCATACGCCGATGAACGGCTTGCCCATCTGGGCGGGGGTGACGCCCGTCGCATACAACAGGGCGCGGTTCGGCATCCGCTCGATGCCTTGTTTGACTTGGTCGCTACGCATAAAGCTAGGACGTTGCGGTGGAGGTGAGGCACGTCGGCGCTCACCGAGCGCTGGTCGCCATCTCCTATCCCTTGCTCCGGGCGATCACCAGAGGTGATGACGTGCGGGCACGGGCGAAGGATCGGTTTCCGTATTCTCCGGCTGGGCTCGGTGAACTCCGTGATGGGATTCCGGATTCGTTTTCAGTTTTCGCCGCGGCCCTTCACGCCTTTGGTTGCGGCCGAGATTTCCCTGGCTGGGGTCGAGGGACGGAGCGCGCGGGTCGCCTTGCCGGCGAGCCACATCTCGGAATGGCCCAAGGCTTTCAGTTCCTTGCCCAGTTCCTCCTGATAGTTGGCGGCTCCGCAGGCTGAGAGGACGCGGGCGGTTTCCTTGCCCGTGGCCACGCGCCGGTAGAGGACGCGGAAAACCGGCAGCACGGCCTTCTTGAATCTGGGCTTCCAGTCCAGCGCACCCCGCTGCGCGGTGGCCGAGCAGTTCGAATACATCCAGTCCATGCCGTTTTCTCCCACCAGCCGGATCAGGCTCTCGGTGAGTTCCTCTACCGTTTCGTTGAAGGCTTCGCTGGGGGAGTGGCCGTGTTTGCGCAGCACCTCGTATTGGGCCTCCATCACGCCCGCCAACGCACCCATCAGCACGCCGCGCTCGCCCGTCAGGTCGCTGAAGACCTCCTGCTCGAACGTGGTCGGGAACAAATACCCTGAACCGATGGCGATGCCCAGCGCCAGACAGCGTTCTCGTGCCCGGCCGGTGTAGTCCTGCTCGACGGCGAAGCTCGAGTTGATGCCGGCGCCCGAGAGGAAGTTGCGGCGGACGTTGAGGCCGGAGCCTTTCGGGGCGACCATGATCACATCGACGTTCTTCGGGGGAATGACGCCGGTCTGGTTCTTGTAGGCAATCGAGAAGCCGTGCGAGAAATAGAGCGCCTTGCCGGGCTTGAGGCACTTCTTGATCAGCGGCCAGATCGCGCGCTGGGCGGCGTCGGACACAAGCATCTGGATGATCGTGCCGCGGCGGGCGGCCTCCTCCATGTCGAACAATGTTTTTCCCGGCACCCAGCCATCTGCCACGGCGCGGTTCCAGTCCTTTTCAAACTTCCGGGATTGGCCGATGAGGACCTCGAATCCATTGTCTTTCATGTTCAACGCTTGGGCCGGTCCCTGCACTCCGTACCCAATGACCGCGATGACTTCCTTTTTGAGCACCTTGCGCGCTTTCGCCATCGGGAATTCTTCCCGCGTGACGACTTCTTCCTTCGTACCGCCGAAGTCAATGATTGCCATGTCCTCGTCTCCTTTTTCTGGTTGCTGATTGGTGGTGGATGTCTGCTGACGCTGACGAAAATCTGAATGGAATGGAAAGGGTGTGGATGCTGGAATCCGACGGGCCGGATCAAGCCGGAAAAATACGCCACGAGGTTGGCTCCCGATGTTTCAAATGCGAGGAAAAATATCCTCCCGCCTTCCCTGTTGGCGCCAGGAAACATACCTGGCGCCGGCACCGGGTTTCGGCGCCATCCGCACCGGGAGGCCGGCTTTTCCCATGGAAAAGTCGGCCCGCGCAGCCGGCAATGAACGGCCACGGCCGACAGTTGCCGTGGCGCGGTTTCTGCAAAACCTTGGGACGAACTGATCGATGAAAAGCAGATGGATTCTTGCAGGAATTTTCGGACTGGCGGGCCTCAGCGCCGCGGGCATGACTTTCCTCACCTGGTCCGTGCCGGACACCGGCCGCTGGATGTTTGCCGCGTTTGCCGCACTGTTCGTGGTCCTGGCCTGGACTGCCGCCCGGCCACCGAAACCGGCGGAGCCTCCGACCACCCGGTTCGTGCCGGCGTGGTTCTTCGACGGGGCCATTCTCGTGACGGCGATTCTGATCCTCGTCGTTATCGCGTCCTGCATCTTTGGCCGGAAGTGATCCGGCCGGCGCGGTGCGGGAACGGGCTACCAGTACTCTTCCACGTGAATGGTGCCAGGCTCCCTGCCGTGGTCGGACTTGAAACCGCGGGGCGCCAGCAGCTCCTTCACGATCCGGATCATCTCCGGATTGCCGCAGAGAAAAATGTCGGCCTGCGCCGGGTCGAGCGGCACGCCGCTGAGCGTTTCAATGATGCCCTTTTCGAGCAGGGTCTGGATCCGGCCGGAGTGGCCGCGGAAATGCGGATCCTCGTCGGGGCGGGTGATGGAGGGGATGTAGGTGAAGTTGTCCCGGATGCGGGCCAGGCTTTCCAGCTCGCCGCGGTAGCCGAGATCCCAGCTGTACCGGGCGCCGTGCAGGACGACGAAGGACCGCCGGGTGTCGTGCACGAGCATGGTGCGGAGCATCGACATATAGGGCGCGAGGCCGGTGCCGGTGGCGATCAGGATCACCGCCTTGCCCGGGGCGACGCGATCGAGGGTGAACAGGCCCGTGGCCTTGGGTCCGAGAAACAGCCGGCCGCCGTAGGGCAGGGCGAACAAACGCGGGGTGAGCTGGCCGCTCGTGATCAGGGTGACGTAGAACTCAACGTAGTGTTTTTCGACGCTGGAGGAGGCGATGCTGTAGGCGCGGCGGATCAGCTTGTCCGGCTCGGCCGGCGGCTCCTCGTCATCCGCCTCCGGCACCCGGGGCTCGCGCCCGAGCAGGCCCAGGACGGCAAACTGTCCCGGCTTGAATTCGAAGAGGGGGGAGGCGGGCTGGACGCGCATGATCTGCAGCTGCGGGTTGAGTTCCTCGCGGCCGACCAGGACGGCGTTGTAGCTGCTCGTATCCGGTGTGCTCATATTGGTGGTTTTCAGCCTGCGCCGTCTGACCGATCGTCCTGCCGGGCGCCGGCCCGATGGCGGCGAAGGCGTCGATGACGACCCGGCGGGCGGACATCCATGCGGCGAAAGGTTGAGCAGTTTTGCGGATTTGGCCAGTCAGACTTGACCGCACCGGGACGGAGCGATTGCCGGCGGCCTTCGCGCGTGGCGCCAAAAGAACTTTGCATGCCGGCAGCCCGGTTGACTTAATCCCCGTTTCGCGTTTCCACGCACTCAATCCATCCTCAATGACCAAGGGTACCGTCTATCTTGTCGGTGCGGGGCCGGGCGACCTCGGCCTCGTGACCCTCCGCGCGAAGGAGCTCATCGCCTCCGCCGATGTGGTCGTCTACGACTACCTCGTCCACGCCGACATGCTGGCGTGGTGCCGGCCGGACTGCGAAAAGATCTACGCCGGCAAGCAGCCGCATCTGCATACGCTGCCGCAGGAGGAGATCGAGGCGCTGCTGGTGGCCCGGGCGAAGGCCGGCCGGCGCGTGGTGCGCCTCAAGGGCGGCGATCCGTTTGTCTTCGGCCGGGGCGGCGAGGAAGCACGCCGCCTCGCCGCCGCCGGCATTCCTTTTGAGGTGGTGCCGGGCATCACCGCCGCCCTGGCCGCGGGCGCCTATGCCGGGATTCCGCTGACGCACCGCAATACCTGTTCCTCCCTCATCTTTCTGACCGGCCATGAGGACCCGGAGAAGCACACCCTGGCGATCGACTGGCGCCAGTACGGCGCCCTGACCGGTGCGACGCTGGCCATCTATATGGGCATGGGCCACCTGCGGCAGATCCTTGCCGAGCTTATGGCGGGTGGGCTGGCGCCGGACACCCCCGCCGCCGTCGTGCAATGGGCTTCGCTCGGGCGCCAGCGCAGCGTGACCGGCACCGCGGCCACTCTTGCCGGGCTCGTCGAGGCGCGGAAACTTGGCGCGCCCGCCATCGTTCTGGTCGGCGAGGTCGTGCGCCGACACGAGGCGATCGACTGGTTCGAGCAACTGCCGCTGTTCGGCCGCCGGATCGTCGTCACCCGGGCCCGGGATCAGGCCGGCGAATTGCGGCGCAAGCTCGAGGATCTCGGCGCCGAGGTGCTGGAGCTGCCGCTCGTCGACATCCGTCCGGTCGTGGACCGCGAAACGACGGTCGATGTCTTGGCTGCGATGGGGAGCTACGACTGGCTGGTGTTCACCAGCGCCAACGGGGTCCGGCACTTTTTCGACCTGTTCTTCAAGGCTTTTCCGGATCTCCGCGCCCTCGGCGCGATGCGCATCGCGTGCGTCGGCGAAGCCACGGCCCGGGCCGTGCGCACCCTGCACCTGGAGGCCGAGGTCTGCCCGCCGGCCGCCACCGCCGAGGCGCTGGCCGACGCCCTGATCGCCACCGGCAGCCTCGACCACAGCCGGATGCTGGTCGTCACCGGCAACCTCAACCGCGACACCCTGGTGAAAAAGCTCGAGGCGGCGCGGGCCATCGTCGACCGCATCCAGGTCTACGAAAACGTGCGGGCCGACCTCGCCGGAAACCCTGCGGCGGAGGAATTCCGGCAGCACGGCGCGGATGCGCTGCTCTTTGCCAGTTCCTCGGCGGTGCAGTCGTTCGCCGCGCAGGCCGCGGCGCTGCAACTGGCCCCGGAGGCCATAAAGCCATTGGCCGGCAGCATCGGCCCCATCACCAGCGAGGCCATGCGCAAGGCGGGAGTGCCGGTGGACTTCGAGGCCGGGGCGGCGACGCTGGACAGGTTCATCGCGGTGCTAATCGAGAAACTCGCCGGCGGATAGCCGGGAATGTCTCATGGAGACGCGACACCCCGTCGCGTGCGGCGACAAATCCGGATCCGAATTCCTGGGCCCCGCGCAACGGACGCAAATCCGCCAGGATTGGAGCGTTTGATACCCATCGCTCGCGTGCCGTCCTTGGCGGACTTGCGTGAAGGGACTCGTCTCCGGATTTGATTGCGGCTCCGCCGCGCTGTGCCTTTTGCGGCAAAAAGAGCCTGCATCGCCCTGGGCCGGCTTCTGACATCCGTGATTGCGGCGGTGCCGAGCCCGGTTATCCGTGTTTTCATGATCAACGGCATCCGGCTGAAAGTCTGTGGGCTCACGTCGCTGGTCGATGCGGAGATGGCCGACCGCGGCGGGGCGGATTACCTCGGTTTCGTGCTGCATGCGCCATCGCCGCGACATGTGACCCTGGCAGGATTTCGCGCCCTGCTGCCGCGCCTGCCGGATCGCAAGAAGGTGGCCGTGGTCGTGGAGCCTTCCGTCGCCGAGCTGGCGGAGATGGCGGCGGCGGGATTCGATTTCCTGCAGGTGCATTTCCCGCACGATCTTTTCCCGGCCACCGTGGCCGCCTGGGCCGGCGCAGCCGGACCCGGCCGGCTCTGGCTGGCGCCCAGGCTCCCGCCCGGAGCCGATGTGCCCCCGGAGCTGCTGCCGCTGGCGAAGACCTTCCTGTTCGACGCCTTTCATGCGGACAAGTTCGGTGGAACGGGGCGAGCCGCGGATTGGACGAAATTCCGCCGTCACCGCGAGGCCCACCCGGAAAAAACATGGATTCTCGCCGGCGGATTGAATCCGGAAAATATCGATGTCGCATTGCAGGCGACGGGCGCCCGTCTGGTCGATGTGAACAGCGGGGTCGAGGCCTCGCCGGGAGTGAAGGACCAGGCCCGGCTGACGGCCTTTGTGGCGCAGCTCGCCGGCATCCGGATCGCGGGCTGAGTGCACGAGCCCCTGTGGGGTGGCATGGGGAGTATCTGCCAGATTGATGATCCGATCGGATCATCAATCTGGCAAAGACAGGCCGTGCAAACTTCCTGCGGCCTGGGCATCATAGTCAGACGCGGCAGGAGGCCATCACTGGACGACGGGCGCTCATGCCGGGCGCAGATCGGTCCTGGTGATGGGCAGCGTGCGGAGGCGTTTGCCGGTGGCGGCGAGGAAGGCTAGCAGCGCCTGAATCGTGAAGCTGGCTCCGGCTGGCGTTGGTTGCAGCCGGGTCGCCTTGGTCCGGCGAAGCGCGAAGCGAAGACGGCCGATCCCGGATGACCGGCCTCACCGGGGCCGGCGACAAAGGCCACTCCGATAAATGCAGGGCGGGTCTCTGATTGGCGGCGCAGACCGGCCTTGACCGCCGCCCGCCTTTGCGGTTCGCCTGAAGCGCTGACAGTCGTCACCGGGGCGGTAGCTCAATGGATAGAGCATCGGTCTTCGAAACCGAGGGTTGCGGGTTCGACCCCCGCCCGCCCCGCCATGCTCGCTCTAGCGAGCTTCGCATGGCACGGTCATCCTTTGCAGAAAGCTTTTACTAAAAATCCGGCTCAGCGCCTGAACGAGCACAGTAACAGCAAGATTCCCCGGTCGATGAGGGAGTCATTCGCCAGCCCTTCGCTCGCGCGGGCGACACGTGCGCCCGAGGATTATCGACCGCTGGCCAGCAGCTCAGGCGCCGTGGACTTCGTGTAGGATTTCCGCGAACCACTCCAGACGGGTTCGCGCTTGGGCGTTTCGCGCGCCCAGGAACTGCAATCTGGCCAGTGCGGCGGCCGTGGCGGCCGGCAGGAGAGGCTTTTCCGCCCGGGCAGGCCGGGCCGGTGCCCGGCCACCATCACGGACGCTTTCGACCCGGATCTCGCTCTGGAGTACCTCCGGCAGCAGGTCGAGCAGGTAGGCGCGGATCAATTCACTGCGCTCGGCTTCCGTGCGCGCGACCGTCCTGGCCAGTGCCGCCAGATGATCGGGGCGGATCGTGCGGTATTTGCCGTGCAGGTAGTTGTTGACCCGGCTGACGGCGATGTCGGTCGCATCGGCGAGCTGGACCTGATTGATATGGTTTTTCTCCATCAGGAGCAGCAACGCGCCTGAGAAATATTGGGTGCGGGGCGGTCGGATTCTTTTCTTGGTCATGGCGAGAGCAGGGTATTCGGGTGCCGTCAAACGAGCAGCATGGGGCGCCGGTTGAAGATAGCCAAGAAAGAAGCGACGCTTGAGAAAAGCAAATTCGGCGACCGATCTTGAGCCCGCGCCCTCTATTCCGCTCAAGGAAGGCAGCGGAAGCGATAGCCAATCCGATGACCAGTTTTCGCAGCCGGTGCGGTCGCGGCTACCCTGGCCTCAGCGGTCTGCCGCGACGAATTTCAACTGCAGTGTCGCCGGCTGGCTGAGCGTCATGTCCAGCCAGAGCGTCTTGCCGTCCCAGGCATACCGCGCGGGCTCGAGCCGCTTCCCATCCACACGCACGGACTTGAGCGCCTTGGGCGCGGCACTCAATTCGAAGACCGGATTCACGCAATGACCTGCGGGTTTGATCACGATGGTGACAATGGGTTTTTCCACAACCAGCCGCAGCGCCCGGCGCTCGGGGACATACCAATCGGCTTCCACTTTCGCACCCGTCGCCTCCAGCACCGGCGGTTGCGCAAAACCAGCCGCCCATTGCCTTAGTTGCTCGTCGTTTGCGTCGCTCATGCCGATCAACCACACATAGGTATCAATGTTCATCGTGCGGGGTTTGCCGGCAGGATCTTTGGTCACGACGGATGTTTCCCGGAAAGGTTTGTGCGCTGGTTGTCCGTGCCAACCGAGCGAACCGGGCCAGCACATGACCGAATTGGCGCCCGGACCCTGCGAGACCCGATCACTGATGGTCCATCCGGTGTCGAGGCCACGGCTCAAGGGCCAGTGGGGTCCCCAGTAGCACGGGGTCACCATGGCTCCCGTGTCGTAGAAAGGTGCAAAAAGATCGGGCTTGCCCGGATTGGTGAGAGGAAAGGTGACTGCCGCCAGCGACTCGCGTCGATTCATCCGAAGGCGGCACAACACCGGAACCGATCCATTTTGCGGCCATTGCTCCAGCGTCTCCACCGGGCTCTCCGCGTTACCGAGTCTGCCCTGTTTGGTGGGAAACGTGAGGACTTGCTTTTCACCCTGCAGAGAAATGATTTCAACCAGGTTGGGTGGCAGGATATCCAATGGATACGAAGCTTGCGGGGAAAGGATGATCAATTCTTCCAATTGATACTTCCATTCGGGGGGGGTGGTCATGGTGACGGTGCGGGTACCGAATCCGTCAGGATAGAAACAGAAATCCTCGACAATCGAATCGCCGGATCCGCGGTAGGCGAAATCGCTGGTCTGATACGTCCAGCGGACATGGACGCGGGACGGTGTCGAGGTGATGATCTCGACGCGGCCGAAGCGCAGTTCGTGGTCGAAGAGTGGCTCGCACCAACCGATCCCATCCGAAGCCGGACTCCGCTCGGCCCACTGGTAACTCAGGCCGGTGTTGAAACGGCTGGCCCAGAACGGGCAATAGCTTGCTCCCCGCCAAAAGACCCAGCGGGCGCCGTGGGGAAAGAAGACCACCACGTCCTGAAGCTTCGGGTCCCAACCTTTTTCGTAAGGGATCGTGACGTCCTTCCCGTTGACAATGGACACAATCGACCCGTCGTAGCGCAGTTTGGTCGTGATCGCACCGAAAAGCGGGTTTTTTGGCGGATCGGGGACGCGCATCACGCGAATGATTTTCTGCCACAGCGCCTTGCCTTCCGCATCCGCAATCATGACATGCAGGACGTCTTGCTTCTCCGCGCGGGCGCCGGCACCCACCGCCAGCGTCACTTGCGTCTTTTCGCCTGGTTTCAACGGCATCGGGATCGTCGTCTTTCCGCTTGGGGCCGATTCATACCAGGCGCTGGCACTCGCCCCGGGGACACCCGCGCCACGATAGAGCGCCGCCACCTCCACCGTCGCTTTCTGGCCTCCGGCCAGGAGCAGC
Organism: Opitutaceae bacterium; assembly: GCA_028688225.1. Lineage (GTDB taxonomy): Bacteria > Verrucomicrobiota > Verrucomicrobiia > Opitutales > Opitutaceae > Fen-1467. The sequence goes on from JAQTYQ010000028.1 coordinate 24,767, forward strand.
CAATCGTACGGCACCAGGATCGTCCCCAGATCCACGGGGTTGATCACCGACTCTGGTTGCGCGATCGCATCCGCTTCGAACGACGGCGGCATCACCGTCTGACGAGCCAACTCGATGGGTTCACCCGCCGGCGGGGATTTGAAAAAAAGCGCGGCCTCCTCCAGCCCATCTTCCAAGGAAACCCTCGCCACATAGGGATCCAGGCAAACCTGAGTCGTCCATGGATCCTTCTTGGTCCTGATGGGGTTCAAGACCTGCCGGCTAACCTCTTTACCATCGCGATAGCCGAGCACCACGAACTCGCCTACTGGCTTCTCACTCCCGGCGAACGTCACGACCGCGTCCGGCGGTCGGCCCACACGATCCAATCCGAAGGGCGGCCGCCACGGGTGGCCCGGGACGATTTGCATCGTGGCAATGGACGGGGAGGGGGCTTCGCCGGCCACCGAGGCGGTCGGGAAGAATGAACTTACTCCTGCGAGCGTGATGAGCAAGACATGGGAACAGTGTAATTTCATGGGGTCATGCTTTCTTCAAATTCGGCAATATTTTTCGGCCGGGGCCGCCCGTCTGATCTGTCCGATGACGGATCACCACGGGCCGTTCCTTTGTTTTCGCCAGACCGCACCGGGATTGGCCAATCATACTCCCGAGCGCGGCCAGCGGACAAGCAGTGAACAAGGATAACCAAGTCAGGTGATGGTACGGTCGATGATTCAGCGGTGGCGCGGTTTATCCGGCCAACCGGAAGTCGATCTGGCGCTTGAAGCGGTCGACCCGCTCGGTGACGACGCTGACCTTCTGGCCGAGATCGAGGCGGTGCTTGTGGCGGCGGCCGATGAGGGCGGTGCCGGCATTGTTCAGCAGGTAAAGGTCGTCGCGCAGGGTCGACAGGTGCACCAGGCCGAAGGTCATGGCGTCCGGCAGCTCGACGAAGAGCCCGTGGTTGCGCACGTCGGTGATGACGGCGGCGAACACGGTCCTTTTCTTCTTCGCCACCTCGCGCGCGAAGAACTCCAGCAGCTTGACCTTCTGCGATTCGCGCTCGGCCTCCATGCTGTTCTGCTCGGTGAGGCTGAGATGCTCGGCCAGGCCTTCCATGCGCGCGACCGTCTGGCCGAACGCGGAGCCGGGCGGCGCGGCCTGGCCGAGGTGCTTGACGAGGTAGTGGTCGAACACGCGGTGCACGGCCAGGTCGGCATAGCGGCGGATGGGCGAGGTGAAGTGGGTGTAATCCTTTTTTGCCAGCCCGTAATGGCCGTCGGGCGTCGCCCGGTACACAGCCTTCTTCAGGCTGCGCAAAAGCTGGGTGCGCAGCGTGTAACCCTGCGGATGGGACTTGAGCAGGTTGAGCAGCCGCATCACCTCGCCGCGTTGCGTGAGATCGCCGACGGTGACATCGAAGGTGGCCAGCAGCTGGCGGTATTCCTGCAGTTTCTCCTCGTCGGGATCGTCGTGGACGCGGTAGAGCGAGGGCAGGCGGTGCTCCCGGGTGACGCGCGCGACGGCCTCATTGGCGGCCAGCATGAACTCCTCGATGAGCTGGTGGCTCTCGTCCTGCTCGATGCGCTCCAGGCGGTCGGCGTAGCCCTGTTCGTCGACGAAGATCTTCACCTCGGGCATGTCGAGGTCGAGGCTGCCGGCGCGCATGCGTTCGCGGCGCAGGCGGGCGGCAAGATCCCAGAGCTGCCGGATCCAGCGCTGCAGGTCGGTCAGCTCGTTGCGACTGAGGGCGGACAACGCCCGGCCGGTGGCGCCGGTCTGGTGGGCGGGCGGCGCCGGCAGACGGCGGATCTTGTCGAGACTGTCCTCCTTGAGCAGCGCATAGGCCTGATGGTAGGTCAGGCGCTTGCGGCTGCGGATGACGGTGTTGGCGAACTCGGTCGCGTGCAGCCGGCCCTTGTGGAAGGTGAGCAGCGTGGCCTTCGTCAGGCGGTCCTCGGCCTCGACCAGACTGCACAGACCGTTGGAAAGCTTTTCGGGCAGCATCGGCACGACCGTGCCGACGAGATAGGTGGAGTTGCCGCGCCGCTGCGCCTCGCGGTCGAGGGCGGTGCCGGGCCGCACGTAGTTGCTGACGTCGGCAATGTGGACACCGACGCGCAGATCGCCGTTGGGCAGGATCTCGACGGACAGGGCGTCGTCGAAATCCTTGGCGTCGTCGGGATCGATGGTGAACGTCGGCACGTCGCGAAAGTCGCGCCGCCCGGCCAGCTCCCGCGGGCTCACACGGGCAGGGAGGGCGGCGGCCTCGCGCTGCACGTCGTCGGGAAACTCGGGCACGAGGCGGTACTTGAGATAGATGGCGGCCAGCTCGGCGCGGGGCTCATGCGTGCGGCCGAGACGGGCGGTGATCTCGCCCTCGGGATTGACGTGACGCTGTTTCCACTCGTGGAGCTTGATCACGACCTTGTCGCCGACGGCCGGCACCGGACGCACACCGGACTTGGCGGGGTCGGACACGTAAATGTCGTGGATGAAACGCGGATCGTCGGGGACGACGTAGAAAAAGAGCTTCGTCCGCTGCAGGTTCCCGGTGAGCGTCTCGTGCCCGCGTTCGAGGATGCGGATAACGCGGCCGGTGGGTTCGCCGCCGGGGCGGTTGCCCCGCGGGCGGGTAAGCTCGTCGCCGAGCCGCACGACGACTTGGTCGCCGTGCATGGCCACACCGGTGTCTTCGGCGGCGATCTGGATATCGGGTTTTCCCGGCCCGGCGGAGCGGCCCTCGGGGATGAGGTAGGCGGAGCCGCCCTGGCGGAACTGGATGCGGCCGGTGACGAGATCGGCGTCGCGCGGCAGGCAGAGCCGGTCCTGCTTGATCCGCACGATCTCGCCGGCGGCCAGCAGCCGGCGGACCTCGAAGGCGAGCGAATCGCGCTCGCGGCGGGCGAGTCGGAGCGCCTGGGCGATCTCGAGTTCGGTCAGCGGCGCATACTTGGCCGCTTGGAGCAGGGCCAGCAGACGTTCGCGAAGCTTCATGGGAGGAGGGGACATGGGTTCAAACCGCCTGTTTTCGAAAGGAGCACGCATCGTGTCGTGGCGATCCCGCCCCGCAAGCGGGTCCCGGGCCCTGAGTTGTCGAAGGGCTGGATTGCGGTGTCGTCCCGCCTGCAGGATTCCTGGCGCTGACGGTTGGAAAGCCAACCGTAGCGCAAAAGACCATCTCCGCAAACGATTAATCGGGCGGATGATGGTGGGGGTCAAAACCTGGTGTCGGCGGCTGCTTTCGGCTGGCTAGCCACGGGGGTATCGATAGATTTCCAACATGAAGATTGTTCATGCCGCCAGCGAACTGTACCCGTATGTGAAGACGGGCGGGCTGGCCGATGCCGTCGGTTCGCTGACCGCCACGTTGGCCGACAAGGGGCACGACGTGTCGGTCTTCGTCCCGGGCTACCGCGCCGCCCTGGAGCACAAGGAAGTCGCCCGCGCCGAGCAGCGGCTGGGCCTGCGAGTGGAGATGGGCGACCGGATCTACTCCGGCGACGTGCGCGTGCTGCCGGTCAGGAAGGGCCTCACCGTCTATTTCATCGGTCGCGAGGAGTTCTTCGACCGGCGCCTGCCCTATGGCAACGGCGAACGCGACTACGAGGACAACGACGCGCGGTTCGTGTTTTTTTGCAAGGCCGTGGTCGAGGTCATGCGCATGGCGGAAATCCGCGCCGATGTCGTGCACGGACACGACTGGCAGGCGGCGCTGCTGCCGCTCCTCGTGCGCTACGAGGAACGCCGGAGCGGGGTCGCCCTGGCGATGAAGACGGTGTTCACCATCCACAACATCGCGTTTCAGGGCCTCTTCCCGATGCGTTCCTTCGCGCTCACCAACCTGCCCGACGAGCTCCTCGGCATCGATGGTTTCGAGTACTACGGCCAGATCAACCTCCTGAAGGGCGGCATTCTTTTCTCCGACCGCGTGATGACGGTCAGCCCGCAATACGCGCGGGAGATCCAGACGCCCGAGTTCGGATGCGGGCTCGAGGGCGTGGTGGGAACCCGCGCCGAGGATCTGGCGGGATTGCTCAACGGCATCGACACGAAGATCTGGAATCCCGCCCGGGACCGGTTGCTGCCGGCCCGGTACGCGGCGCACGACCTCACGGGCAAGTCCATCTGCCGGGCGGCCCTGCTCAAAAACCACGGCATGGACGAAGGCTACCGGGGTCCTGTCTTCGGCATGGTGTGCCGGCTGACGCAACAGAAGGGGCTCGATCTCCTCCTGGCGGCGAAGGACTTTTTTGTGCAGCAGGACTGCCGCCTGATCGTGCTCGGCACGGGTGAAAAAAAGTTCGAAACCGCCCTGCAGGAGCTGGCCCGGGCCTATCCGAAGAAGATCGCACTCAGTTCGCGTTACGACGAGGAGATGAGCCACCTGATCGAGGCGGGGTCGGATTTCTTCCTCATGCCGTCGCATTTCGAGCCCTGCGGCCTGAACCAGATGTACAGCCAGGCCTACGGCACCGTGCCGGTCGTGACCCGGGTCGGCGGATTCGTGGACACGGTCACGGACATCGACGAGGGGCCGGAAGACGGCACCGGCATCGTCTGTCAGCCGCAGGAGGCCGATTTTACCCGGGCGCTCCACCGGGCGATCCAGCTTTATCGACAGCAGGAAAGCATGGTTGCAGTGATCAAACGCGGCATGGCCCGCGACTTTGGCTGGCAGAAGGCGGCGGCCGCCTACGAGCAGCTGTATCAGGACACGATCTGAGCCCGACGGCGGTCTCAATCGTTGCGATGCTGCGAGAGACGTGCCTCAAGGGGGAGGCATTGCCGCCTCTGTCGCCGGCCTCGGCGAGACCGGTCATCCGCGGCAGGCCGTTCGACAGGCTTACGGCAGAAGACCCCCCGGCTACAACCAACGCCAGCCCAAACGATCGCAACGTATTCATGATCAGGCCCCGGCGTCGCGGCTTGGAAAATGACCGGGCCGTGGTCATGATGCCTGCATGAAGCTCGTCGTGGCTGGTGCCTCTGGATTTATCGGCAGCGCGCTGGTACGGCGGCTAGAGGGGGAAGGGCATCGGGTGCTGCGGTTGGTGCGGCGGCCGGTCGAGGGACCGGATGAAGTCGAGTGGCATCCTGCCGCCGGCGAGGTGGAGCAGCGGGATCTGCTGGAGGGCATCGAGGCGGTCGTGAATTTCGCCGGCTCGAATCTCGCGGCCGGACGCTGGACGGAAGAGCGGCGCGAGGAGATTTTCCGCAGCCGCATTGAGAGCGCGCGCACGCTGGTGACGGTGATGGCGCACATGAATCACAAGCCGCGGGTATTCGTGAGCGCCTCGGCCGTCGGTTACTATGGCAACCGCGGCGAGGAAGTGCTCACCGAAGGGAGCGGGCCGGGCGAGGGGTTCCTCGCGGGAGTTTGTCACGCCTGGGAGGCGGAGGCGCGGGTCGCCGAGACGGCCGGCATCCGGACCGTCAGGCTGCGGATCGGACTCGTGCTGGGAAACGGCGGCGCGCTGGCGAAGTTGCGGCCGGTGTTTCGCGCCGGATGCGGAGGCATTCTCGGCGACGGACGGCAATGGATGAGCTGGATCACGATTGATGATCTGGTGCGGACGGTACTACACGGATTGCGCGACGACCGGCTCGCCGGACCGGTCAACGCGGTCGCGCCGGGGGCCGTCCGCAATGCCGAATTTGCCAAAGCATTCGCCCACGCCTTGGGCCGTCACTGGACATTTCCCCCGGTTCCCGCATTCGTACTGCGGACGATATTCCGGGAGATGGCTGACGAGATGTTTCTGGCCAGCACGAGAGTGCAACCTCAACGCCTGCTGGAAGCCGGATTCAACTTCGAACAACCGGGGATCGGGGCTGCGCTGCATGCGGTCTTGAGTCGGGATCATGCTCTGCTTGCAACTTCCTAAACCGGTTTGTGTACGGAGCAGGAGTCCGGCTGAGCGAAAGGTGACATTACGGACTCTTACGCTGGTTTTGGCTGTAGACTGATACGCAAGCCATTCTTCCATGGATGGATGCGGATTCAGGTGAAAGAGCCCTGATGCAGGGGGAATGGATTCCCATCAAGTGAGGGAATCCGCCCAAGTTAGTCTGGGCGTTTTCTGAGCGTGCGATGGGAATGGAACGGGGGAGTCTTGGGAGAGGAACCGATCACGATTAAGGAAACGCAGGCCGGGCTTTGAGGTGGGGGCCGAATACCAGGAAAGCGCTCCGGCGGCTAAGCTGGCGGCGTGATCATCGAGCTTCCAGTCCGCCAAAGCCTCATCGCGAGTGCCGCGCTCTGCGCGTTGCTGGCGGTGACGCCGGCCCGGGCGATGGAGCGGCATGTGGCCGGCGCGACATTCGATACGGCCGTTGCGGACGCCCTGGCGCTGGTGGCGCAAAGAGCCGACCTGAGCGTGGTGCGGATCGCCGGTCAATCGATGCTTCCCTATTTCAGCGATGATGCGGTGGTGGTGGTGAAGCAAATCGATGCCGCCCGCCTGCGCGTCGGCATGATCGCGGTTTATGTGAATCGCTTCGGCGAGAAGATCGCGCACCGGGTGATCGCTCCCGTCGACGGCGGCTGGCAGGTCAAGGGCTACAACAACGACCAACCCGACAGCACGGTGGTCAACAGCCGTAATCTGCTGGGCGTCGTCTACGCCACGTTCCACTCCACCGGGCGGGCCCCGGTCGCGGTCGCGAGCGTGAAGCTCCCGGCCATCGAGACGGTCTACGCCGCGCCGGCGAAGTAAACCCGGCGGCGGGTGCGGGCTCGGCGGGCAACTCTGGACTTCCCCCGCCGGAGGCCGCTGCTATGGTGGGCGCCTTGATGCAGAGAACGCTCATCATTTTCAAACCCGACTGCATGGATCAGCGGCATGTCGGCAACGTGATCGACCGCTTCGAACAAGCCGGTTTCGCCATCATCGGCTGCAAGATGACCCTGCTCACGCCGGCGCTGCTGCGCGAACATTATGCCCATGTGGCGGACCGGCCTTTTTATCCGCACCTGGAGGCGTTCATGGGCGCGCGGCCGGTGCTGATCATGGCGCTGCGGGGCGAGCAGGTGGTACAGCGGGTCCGCGATCTGCTCGGGCCGACGGATTCACGCAAGGCCGCCAAAGGCACCATCCGCGGCGACTTTGGCACCGATGTGACCGTCAACGTGGTGCATGCCTCCGATAGCGAGGTGAACGCTGCGATCGAGTTGGCCCGCTTTTTCCGGCCCGGCGAGTTATACGACGTCAAGAGCTGACGGGGAGATCGGTTTGTTCCCGTTCTGCTCCCGCGCATGGAAGGCGTCCTGTTCGCTCGAATCGTTGCGACGATTTGGGGTCGCATTGGTTGTAGTCGGGTCGCCTGTCGTGAGCCTGTCGAACGGCCGACCCCGGACGACCGGTCTCCCCAAGGCCGGCGACAGAGGCGGTGACTGACGGCGTTTTTTCCTTGAGATTCCGCGCGTCCACTCAAAATTCGCACGTTTCGCCGCCCTCATCGTCTAGAGGTTAGGACAGGAGATTCTCAATCTTCAAACCGGGGTTCGATTCCCCGTGGGGGCGCCAACCTTCGCCTTCGGAGCCCGAAGGCTACGGCTTGGCAAGCCAGCCGCTCATCATGGGCGCTCTGGTGCCGGGCTAACGCTCTCCGAGCGGCCCAACCCTCACCGTATAGAGCTCCGGCCGCAGACCGCAGTACAACGGGTTTTATGCGCGAATGGCAGGCACCTCGGCCGGACAGACGTCGGCCGTGATGGTACCCTCGCGATCCCAAATTTCGGCCAGAAGCTTTCCCGTGGCATCGGTGATGTTGCTGCCGCCCGGGCAGACTCTTCCCAGCTCATCCACGCCGCAACAGCAGGAGGTGGCTATGATCATCGAATTCTGGGCGGCCAAGTCCTTTACTTCGGCGTACCCCCGGCTCTCCCGCTGGTTCAGCCAGAACAGGACCGAGCAGCCGCGGTTGGCATAAGCGCGGGTCATCTCCGGGAAGGCCCCGTCGTAGCAGAGCATGAAACCGCACCGGTTGCCGCGGAAGTCGAAGGTGACCAACCGGTCGCCGGGTGAATTATACGTGGGTTCATGCCGGGGGCCGGTGGCCTGCCACCACGGATGGGTCTTGCGGTAATTGCATGTCCTCCGGCTTCCGATTGTTCGTCCAGGCTGCGAGTGCCGTCGCGAAGTTCGGCACTGCGTTCATCTTCATGGATCAAGAATAAACCTTGAGGGGAAATCGCTGAGCTAGTTTGGTGCAGGGCGAAAGTGCCTGTCGAGCAGCGTTGCCAAATGAACATATCCTACGATCTGTCCGGGCTTAAGTGGCAGCTATCGGGCTGGACCCCTCATCTCTGGCGGCTGGAGAAAAGCCGGGAGATCGGCGCTTCGCCGCAGGCGGAAATCCAGGCGATTCCGGTCGCAGTGCCGGGTTCGGTGCAACAGGCTCTGCGCCAGGCGGGAATATTGCCGGATTGGAACGTCGGGCTCAACTACCGCCAGTGTGAGTGGGTGGAAAACCGTCACTGGATTCTGGAAACCTCCATCCCCGACGGTTGGATTCATCCGGGCCGCACGTTCCACCTCAATTGCCAGGGACTGGATTACTGCGGCTGGATCTTCGTCAACGGCCGGGATGCAGGGGAATTCCGCGGTGCGCACGTCCCGCACGTCTTCGACCTCACGCCATATCTGGCGGAACGGGACAACACCCTGCGGATAGTTTTCGATCTGCCGCCGCGATGGCTCGGACAGTTCGGTTATACCTCAAGGATGACCGACTGGAAACCCCGGTTCAATTACACGTGGGACTGGGTCGTCCGGCTGGTGCAGACCGGGGTATGGGACTCCCTCCGCCTCGAAGAGACCGATGGATACGGGATTAAGAGCTTTCAGGGCCGCGTCGATGCCGATCCGAAGAAGTCCACCGGTTCGCTTGCGATCTCCGGCAAAGTGTCGGCCTCGACGGGCGGCCGGGTGCGGCTCTCACTTGTCAGAGGCGATGCGACGCTCCGCCGCGAGGAGGTTGCCGCATCCGGCTTCAACGTCTCCGGTTTGTCGTGGAGCAATTTGCCGGTGGAACTATGGTGGCCGAACCTGATGGGCAGCCAGCCGCTCTACCACCTGACCTGCGAGCTGGTGGATGAGAACGGCACCGTGAGGGACAAAACATTGCGGAGGATCGGCTTTCGACACATCGAATGGAGACAGTGCGAGGGCGCGCCACAAGAGGCCTATCCGAACCTATGCGTCGTGAACGGCAAGCCCGTCTTCCTCCAGGGAGTCAACTGGACGCCGATCCTGCCGAACTTTGCGGATGTGACGGAAGCGGACTACCAAAAGCGGCTTGGGCTTTATCGTGACCTGGGCCTGAACTTGCTGCGCGTCTGGGGTGGCGCCTTTCTGGAAAGGGAGGCTTTTTACGACCTTTGCGATGAGATGGGGCTCATGGTCTGGCAGGAATTTCCGCTTTCCTCGTCGGGGTTGGAAAATAATCCTCCCGAAGACAAAAAATCGATCGACGACCTGGCGAAGATTGCGGAGTCCTATATCGCGCGCCGGCAGCACCATGCGGCGCTGATCATCTGGTGCGGCGGCAACGAGCTGCAACGCCCCGTTGATGGGGCGGAACGCCCGGTGGATGGCTCCCATCCGCTGATCAAGCGGCTGGCCCAGGTCGTCAAGAAGCGCGACCCGGACAGGAGGTTCCTGTTCACCTCTCCGTCCGGCCCGGTATTCAGTGCCAGTCCCGAGAACTTTGGCAAGGGGCGGCACTGGCATGTGCATGGTCCCTGGAAAGTCGACGGCGACCTCAGCGACTGGAATGAGTACTGGCGCCTGGACGATGCGATGTTGCGTTCCGAAACCGGCGCACCGGGAACCAGTTCGGTGGAACTGATCCGCAAATACGCCGGCGATCTTCCGGTCATGCCGATCAGCGCAGACAATCCCCTGTGGAGACGGACGAGCACCTGGTGGATCGAATGTGACCAGTTTTTGAAGGAGCATGGCCGTCAGCCGGAGAGCCTGGAGGAGTATGTGAGCTGGAGCCAGAATCGGCAGGCCGAGGCCTTGGTGACGGCGCTGCAATCCTGCAAGAGTCGCTTCCCCCGATGCGGCGGATTCATCGTGTGGATGGGGCACGACTGCTTTCCCAGCACGGCGAACACTTCGCTCGTGGATTTCGAGGGCAAGCCCAAGCCGGCCGCGCTGGCGCTGAAAAACCTATGGAGAACACCATGAAACTAACGGCTATCCTGAGGTCTCCTGCCGCAACGATTTTCTCGGCCCTGGTAGGGACGCGATATCGTCGCGCCCTTGAAAAGATCGGGCGCAGCAAGCCTGCGCCCCTACAGTTTTCAGCGGTTTGCGGAAAGTCTCAATTCTTCCGCCTCGGGTCGCTGATGGCACTGCTGGTTTGGGCCTTTCCGCTTCAAGCCGGGGAGGTGCTGGTGCTGCGCGATGGGCTTTCGGGGTCATCGGGCGGGTGGTGCCGGCCGATCGCCCAGGCCCTGATGGCCGCCGGCATCGACGTGCAGGAAATCGGTGCAGAAGGATTGCCTCGCCGGCTCGAGGCAGAGCCGGGCCCCGGAACGATCCTCCTCCTCCCCAACGCGCCCTATTTTCCGGCGGAGGCGGTGCCGGACCTGCAAAGATTTCTCAAGCGAGGCAATCATCTCATCGCCGTATCCGGGCCCGCTTTCAGCAGGCTCATGATCCAGCGCGAGGGACGCTGGATGGAAACCGAAGAATCTTCGGCCGTGGCGCCGGTGCTCGAATCGATCAGCCCGCATTACAAGCTGCATGTCACCCATGCCTCCGCCCTCGCGATCGTCGGGTCGGAAGAATCGTTTCCATTCTCGGGCGTGATCGTGGGATCCATTCCCCGATCCCAGGGATTTGGCTGCGACGCCTTGAGAAAATGGAGGCAGATCCCGTTGTGGTATGTACTCGGCCCGGAGGGGGAGAAGCGAGTCATCGCCGCGGAGCTGTTTCTCAACAGCGACGCGGATTATGCGGGGTCGGTCTGGGGCTACATCGGCCTGTCGCAGGCGGACATGGAGCGGACCTCGGACTGGAGCGTCCCGCTCCTGGTCTCGATGGTGCGCCGCATCCAGCGCGGCCTCTTTCTGGCCAATGCCGGGACGCAGCATTTCGCCGGTGCGACCGGCGAGCGCATGCCCCTGGGGGCCTACGTCGTCAATTTGACCAGGATGCCGGCTGATCTCAGCGTCGGGTTCACGGTCACGGCCGGAGCGCGGGTGGTGCATTCCTCGACGAAAGCGCTGCCTCCCGGCGCTGCTGCACAAACGCCTCCGGAGTTTGTGCCGGGCGAATCGCTAACCCTGCCCGCCGGAGAGTACAGAGTGACCACGACCCTCGCGAGCGGCGAGGCGAAGGTCGATGAGATCACATACCCCTTCCAAGTCATCCAGTATGGTGAGTTGAAGGACGACGAGACGGTTTCGGCGCGGGAGGGCGATTTCTATCTGGCCGGCAAAAAATGGTATCCGCTCGGGATCAACTACTGGCCCAGGTATATCCTCGGCGCCGAACCGGCCGACTACTGGGAGGCGCAGTGGAATCCGGAGCAGTACAATCCGGAGAGCGTGGAAGCCGACCTTGCGCTGGCCGAAAAGCTCGGCCTGAGCATGATCAGCATCCAATACAACCACATCGGGCAGGCGGCGCCGGTGATGGATCTGCTGGCGCGGGCGCACCGGCACAAGCTCAAGGCGCATATTTTTCTGCCGGGGGTCCATCCGCTGCAGCAGGATTTCCCTCTCGCCCAATCGCTGATCCGGGCGGCGCATCTGCCGGAGAGTCCGGCGATCTTCGCCTATGACCTCGGTTGGGAGGTGAATGCCGGACAGCGCAAGGCGCGGGCGCCGGCAGACGGCGAATGGCAGAAGTGGGTGGTCGACCAGTACGGCAGCATCGCGGCCGCCGAGAAAGACTGGGGTTATATCCCGGCAAGGGAAAACGGAACCTTGACCGGCGCGAGCGACGAGCAGCTGATGAAAGACGGCTCGTGGCGAATTTATGTGGCCGCCTACCGCCGGTTTTGGGACGACAAAATCAGCCGGAGCTATCGGGAGGTCCGGGCCATGATCAGGTCCGTTGACCGGCATCATCTGTTGGGGGCCCGAAGCGGCTACGGCGGCACCGGCGCGGAGTGGATTGCCGATCATCTGCCTTTCGATCTGGCCAGCGGGGCGAAGCACCTCGACTTCATTTCGCCGGAAAACTACGAGGTCCCCCGGAGCCGGACGGAGTTCCTCAAGAGTGCATTCACGACGGCGTACGCGCGCCTGGTGAGCGGGGGAAAACCGGTTTACTGGGCCGAATACGGACGGCCGGTTGCCTGGCAGGTCGAGCCAGCGGCCTATCGGTTGGAAGCCGACCCCCAGGCTTTGCAGACGCAGGGCGAATACTTCCGCAATCTGATCTGGATGGTGCACGAGGCGCGCGCGAACGGTTGTGCGGGCTGGTGGTGGCCGGCGGGCTACCGGGTCGATGAGAAAAGCGATTTCGGGATCGTTTATCCCGATTTGTCGCTGCGTCCCGCGGCCGAGGAGATCGCGAAAGCGGCACAGTGGTTCTACGAGCCGCTGGCCCCTCTCCAGACCAGCGGCTGTCTTGTCATCGACCGGGACCGCCATGTCACCGGTTATGCGGGGATCTATGGCGTTTACAGCGGGCAATACGCGGAGGATTTCGCCAATGGCAAAGCTCCCGGCATCCGGACCGAGGGCACCGGGACGGACTCGGCCAACACTCCCCTGGTCGCGGTCGGGGATGTGCCGTGCAACGGCAGCAACCCGCCCAAATACCTCAATGCCGAGTTCAACTTCCTGCGGATCAACGGCCGGAACGTCCGGGACGGAGACGTGGTGGAGGTGGAACCGGACCGGCCGGTGGTGGCCGAGGCCTCGGTCGGCAACACGGCGGAAGCGCGGTGGCTTGCCCGCTCGAGCGCGGACGCAGGAACCGTCTGTCTTTCAGCGCGCCTGGGCAGAAAGCGAATCCTTGGCCGGATCGAATCAGACACGGCATTCCTCCACGACGCCTGTGTGCCGGAGTTTGAACTCGCGCCGCGGGTGGAACTGCCGGTGGTGGTCACTTTCAGGGTGACAGCGCAGGAGCGGGTGGATTTTGGCGAAGTGATCCGCGTGACGCTGCAGCCTGCGTCAGCGCTTGCCAATCCGCCCGCCGAAGTGCACTCCCAGAAGTAGCAGCCATGAACATAATCATGCTCTCATTGATGACCGGAGCGGTTTTGCTTGCTCCTGTAACAGCCGTTTCCGCCGAAACCACGGCGACACATCCGTATCCGGGAGGAGCGGAGGCGGACATCTGGGTGCTGGCCGGACAGTCCAACATGCAGGGTTATGGCCTGCTGACCCGGGTGTACCCTGCCAACCCGAAGATCATGATGTTCGGCTTGAATAATGAATGGATGCCGGCGACGGCGCCAACGCACCGGGTCTATACGGCCGCTGCTCCCGTCTTTAAAAACCTGATCATGGCCAAGAACCCCGATCTCACGGAGGAGGCGTGGAAGAATATGTCAGAAGGGGAGAAGAAGAAGCCTGCCAATACGGTCGGGCCTGATTGGTCGTTTGCGGAGAGCATTGTGGCTGCCACCGGTCATGACGTCGGGCTGCTGCCGTGCGCCTTGGGTGCGACGACGATGGAGGACTGGAATCCGGCCAATCGGGACCAGGGCGCTCGCTCGCTTTACGGCAACATGATCGAGCGGATCAAGATGGTGGGAGGCAGGGTCAAGGGCGTGCTCTGGTACCAGGGAGAGGGTGAGACCGGCAGCCAGGCCACGATCGACGGATTTCAGACGGCATTCCTGAATCTGGTGGACAGCATTCGCCGCGACACCGGCATCCCGGATCTGCCCTTCATCTATATTCAGCTCAGCCGGTTCTGTGTGGAGAACCAGGACTCGGCCGCGGGCTGGGAGGCGATCCGGGAAAAGCAGCGCAGCATTGTATCGATGCGAAAAAACCTGTGGGTGGTGCCGGCGATCGATCTGCCACTCGATGACTTCATCCACATCGGGGCTTCGGGCCAGGAGCGACTCGGCAAGCGACTGGCGGAAGTGGCGCTCACCCACGTCTACGACGTCAAGGGGCATGGGACGCCGATCGACTTCAAGTCCTGCGAGATTCTGCCGGCGGCCGACGTTCTGCACAACCGCATGCGCGTGAGTTTTTCGGGGGTCACCGGCTGGCTCCAGGCCAAGGGCCGGCCGGCTGGTTTCGAGCTCAGGTCCGACGATCCGAAAAAAGACGGGCCGATGATCTACAAGGTCGAATTCGATCCCAGTGATCCTACCGCCGTGATTGTGTGGTACTTCAAAGCCATCACCAGTCCGGTAAAGCTCTACTATGCCCCGGGGCTGAATCCGTACGTTAATATCACGGACAGCGTGGACATGGCGATCCCCGCGTTTGGTCCGATCACGGTCGAGCCAAA
>JAQTYQ010000028.1:39205-40867 GCA_028688225.1 Opitutaceae bacterium
TAATCCCAGTTCCGATCGTTACGGGAAGGCCGATCGGGGTGCTTTTGCTTTCGGCAAGCGTGGCTCCCCAAATTGCCAGCCACGCCTGCAGGCATGGCTGGCAAAAACTCCTTCGCTTCAGATCCAGTTTACGGCCCGCTCGATTATTTGCCGAATACTTCCTGGCAGACCCGAAGGTAGTTGCCGCTGAGAATCCTGATGATGTCCGGCTCGGAGTAGCGGCGGGCGAGCAGCGCCTCCGTCACCTGGCTGATCTGGCTGATGCCCCGGACGGCCCAGACGATATCCTGGTCCTGCGCGCCCTGCGCGTGCTGCAGCTCCGCCCAGGGACCGCTGGTCGGGAAGAAATCGCAGCCCAAGGCGACCGTGTCGATTCCAGCCACGGCGGCGATGCGGTCGATCTGGTCGACCACGCGCTCCGGACAGGGGGCCGGGCCGAGGTAGGTCGAATAGAAGTGAATGCCGATCAAACCGCGCCGTGACGCCAGGGCCTTGAGTTCTGCCGCCCCCACGCCACTCAGCTTCCCCAAGGCGAAGGCATCGTGCGAGAGGATTGGCGGCTTGGTGGCCAATGCGATGGCTTCATGGAAAGCTTGGAAGGGCATGTGGGTCAGGCAAACGATGATGCCCAGCTCATTGCACCGGCGGATCACCGCTTTCCCGAAGTCCGTCAGCCCGTCGCCCGTCTTCCCCGAACGTTCAACCACTTGATTCGGCACCGCCCAGGTCAGTTGCAGTTCCCGGAGTCCGCGCGCATGGAACTTGTCCAGCCATTCCAGTTTTCCCTCCAGCAGTTTGGCGCCCTCGACCCCGAGTAAAATGGCAATTTTGCCCTCGCGCTTCGCGCGGAGAAAATCCTCGGCGGTCGTGGCCAGGAGCAGGCGTTTCGGGTCGGCTTTGATGGTGCGCTCGGCCTCGTCCAGCGCCTGCATGGTCTTTTCCGCCCAGCCCGCCCGCTTCGCCCCGGTGGCGATGCAATCAGCGCCAATCTCCACATCCACACCGATCTGGAAGCATTTTCCGGTCACGCCCCCGGCCAGCATCCTGGGCGCATCGGTGTCGATCGGATTGTGGTCATGCGTCACGATGACGACGTTGTCGCGATGGAGCGCCCGCGCGCGTTCGGCATACGGGGACAGATTCACCGCGGGGACGGGCAGCAGGTTCTTGACGAACCGCTCGGCGTTCTCGGCCAGGATCACCCGTTTTTCCGCCTCGGTGAGATTGGGGCACTCGTCGGCGATGATCGTCCATCGCCGTGTATCCTTCAGAAAGCTGTCCACGCCGACGGCCCAATAAGGCCAGTCGGTACCGTACATCACCTTACCCGCGCCGATGGCCCGGACGAGATCCTCCATCCAGGTCGCATTGTAGCCGTTATATTCTCCCACGTAACCCGTGACCGCGGCCGTGTCACAATAGACGTTGGGATGTTCAGCCATCAGCCGGTAAATCTCGTCGTAATCCGACATCTGGGACGCCGTGCCGGCATGGGCCAGGGAAAAGGCCAGGGTGGGGTATGCCCGCAGGACTTCCGCCAGCGTCTTGGTGTAGCCGGTGATCGTGCGGGCGAGCTGCTGGCGCGCCGGCGATTCCTTGTGCGGCGGAATGTGTTTGATCATGTACCAGTACGAGCCGTCGATGATGACGGGCTTGTTGTAC